>NZ_JBICVH010000001.1:0-97702 GCF_043198905.1 Kitasatospora sp. NPDC048715
AGGGGCGTGACGGGTGATTTTCAGACTGCCAACGACGCCCAGCGCCCCACCCACAGGGTCGGCAGTCTGAAAATCACCCAGCCCCCGGAGCACCCACCCCCGGAGCCGCCCCCGGCCCCCCACCCTCCCGAGAGCCCCCCTCCCGAAGACCACCCTCCCGAGAGCCCTCCCCCACAGAAGACCCCCGCAAGGCCCGCTCCAAATCCCGCAGAGCCTGCCCCACCAACCGCGTCCCCGCCCTCACCACATCCCGCTGCACCCCCGCCGGCGCCCCCGCCAGCCCCTCCTCCAACCACACCTGGGCGTCCCGCACCGCCCCGAACTCCACCGTCCGCCCCGTCAGCATCGCCCCCGCCGCGAGCGCCGTCGCCAGCCGCAGCTCCTCCGCGTACGCCCCCGCCCCCGGCACCGGCTCCGCGTCCCCCGCCGGCAGGTGGGCCTCCAGCAGCACCGCCGCCCGCCCGAGGGCCCCGACCGCCGCCCGGGCCCGGTCGATCTGGCGCCGGCTCACCCCGGCCAGCCCGGATTCGTGCCGCCCGGGTTCGGCGTCGGCCCGCTGCATCGCCTGGAACAGTTCGGAGCGCGCCTCCCGGGAGTCCAGCAGCGCGCTGCGCACCACCCGTCCGCGCGGCGCTGCCGGCTCCTCGTAGCAGGCGATCACCGCCGCCGCGTACCGTCCGGCGGCCGCCAGCCATTCGGCGAGCCGTTCGCCGAGCCGGGCGGTCTGCCAGGTCGGGAAGAGCGCGTACGTGACGAGTGCGATCGATCCGCCGAGCAGGGTGAGCCCGACCCGTTCGAAGGCCGTCACCAGCGGGTTGCCCTCCTGCAGTCCGAGCAGGAACACCACGTACGTGGAGATCCCGACCGTGGTGAGCGCGTACCCGGTGCGGAACGCCAGGTACGACCCGCCGATGCAGATCACCGCCAGCGCGGCCAGCACCCATTGCCCGGGGTGGGCGAGTTGCACCACGAGCGTCGAGACGGCGACTCCGACCACTGTTCCGGCCAGCCGGGCGACGCCCCGGCTGTAGGTCTGGGCGAAGTCCGGCCGCATCACCATCGCGGCGGTCATCGGCGCCCAGTACCCGTGGTGGAATCCGGCGAGCCGGGCCAGCAGGTAGGCGACGGTGACCACGCCGGCGAGCCGGACGGCGTGCTGGAAGATCGCCGAGCGCGGGTGCAGCTGCCGCCGCACGGCCCGTGCGGCGACCGGCAGCATCCGGGCGATGGTGGGCTTGCGCAGCGCCCCGCCGGCCCCGACGACGGGGGTGGTGATGGTGTCCTCGTCGTTGCGGTCCAGGGTGTCCGCGGCCTTCCGCAGCAGCCCGCCGAGCCGCCGGGCGGAGCGCCGGGCCGCGCCCTGGAGCCGCGGCCCGTCGTCGGAGCCGACCAGGGTGAGCGAGGGCGCGGAGCGGGGGAGCCGGACGGGGTCGCCGGTGCGGATCGCCCGGGCGAGGGCGTCCATGACCTCGGCGGCGGCGGCCAGCACTTCCCGGGCCCGGTCCCGGCCCGGTCCTTCTTCGGGGGCGCCGACCTTGGGGTCGGCGAGTGCGGCGAGGGTGGGCCGGATGCGCTCGGCGATGCCGCGCAGTCCGCGCAGCTCGGGCGGCCGGTGGCGGTCCTGCCAGGGGGTGAGGGCGGCGGCGTGGCGGGCCGTCATGAACGGCTCGGGGTCGACGTGCGCGGTCGGGTCCTGTCGCAACCGGCGGGCGTAGTCGGCGAGTTCGGCGTAGGTATCCGCGAGGGCCTCCCGTTGGGCGGTCCAGCTGCCGATCGGCCAGACGGTGATGACGGTGGCCTGGGCGACTCCGCCCAGGGCGGCGACGAGCCCGTGGCCGAGCGCGGTGACCGTGCTGACCGGGAGTTGCACGACGATCAGCATCACCGAGACGGTGTTGGTGGCGACCACTCCGGCGGTGGGCCCGATCGCCCAGGCCAGTCCGGCGCCGAAGGCCCACACCGCGAGCAGCACCGGGAAGAGCCCGGGGACGCCGGCGGCCAGGTAGCCGAGGAAGGTGCTGATGCCGAGTCCGGCCCCGGCGGCGACGGCGAGGCTGGCCCGGGGCCGGAAGCTGCGCTGGAAGGTGGCCGAGCCGGCGATGAACGCGCCCATCGCGGCCGAGGTGGCGAGCGCGACCCCGCCGAGCGCGAGGGTGGGGAAGAGCACCAGCGCCACCGCGACGGCCCCGCGCACCGCCCGCTTGGGGTCGGTGAGCGCCCGGTCCAGGGTGAGTCCGGTCCGCGCGGTGTCACGAAGTGCGGCGAACCAGGACATAGCGACATCCTAGGCCGGATACCTCCGCCGGATCCGGCTCAGCCGCGCCGCCGCCCACAGCAGTGCCCCGGTCGGCAGGAACACCGCGTCCGCCGCGATCATCGCGAGCGAGAAGACCGGCAGCCCGAGCACGACCGCGATCCCCGCGTGCTCCAGCATCATGACGGCCAGCAGGCCGTTCTTGACCCGCCGGTTGAGCAGCGTGAACGGGAACGCCACCTGGAGGATCACGGTGCCGTAGGAGATCAGGAAGACCGGCAGCAGCGCCGAGCCGACCAGCGCGGACAGTCCCGGCCAGGGCGTGAAGTAGTCCAGGTGCAGCGGGTAGTACAGCGCGGTGCCGTCCTGCCAGCGCGAGCCCTGCACCTTGTACCAGCCGGCCGTGGCGTAGATCAGCACCACTTCGACGGCGATCACCAGCATCGCGCAGTTGTGCACCATGTTCGCCAGCGCGTCGAGGACCGCCCGCGGCTCGCCGTCCGGCCGCAGCCGGCCGAGCGTCCACCAGAGCCCGGCCGCCGTCCAGATCGCCCAGAACAACGGGGACCAGCCGAGGTACGGGAAGGCCCGGTCGGTCCAGGTCAGGGTGTCCCCGGCGAAGCCGCCGAACTGACAGGCCGCCAGGACGGCTCCGAGCACCGCCCAGAGCACCACTCCGGTCCGCCCGGGTCCTCGGCGCCGGGCGTCCAGCGACCAGACCTCGGCGCAGCGGGTGAAGACCAGGTAGACCGCCATCAGGTGGACGACGTTGTCGCCGCCGTCGCCGAGGAAGACGTCGCGGTTCTGCAGGGACAGCACGGTGACCAGGAACAGCACCGTGCTCGCCCTGGTCCGCCAGCCCAGCAGTACGGCCAGGGCGGCCAGCACGGCCAGGTGGTAGACCAGCTCGGACCAGAGCCGGCCGCCGAACCAGGGCAGCACGGTGAACGCCCCGTTGTCGGCCAGCAGCCGTTCGGCCAGCTCCGCCGACCAGGGGGAGAGGTCGCCGTACAGCACCCGCCGGTGCGGCCACTCGCGCAGCAGGTAGGCCAGCCAGACCAGTCCGAAGCCGATCCGCACCACCGCCGCCTGGTGGCGGCCGAGCGCCCGTCCGGTGAACGCCTCGGCGGCCCGGCCGAGCGGGGCCCGCGGCCCGCGTGCCGCCCCCGCCGCCCCGGACTCCACCGGCCGCGCGGCCCCGGTCTGCCGGGGCACCCCGCCGTCCGGCCCCGCCCCGTCCGGTGCCGCCCCGTCGGGTGCCGCGGTCCGCACCGTCGCCTCGTTCATCCGAGCAGCCCCCGGTAGTCCTCGTCCGTCACCGGCCACCAGGGCAGCTCCCGCACCCGGGGCGCCGCCGGAGCGGGCTCGCCGCTCCAGGACGGCGGCGGGACGGTGGCCGCGGTCGACCGGAACTGGATCTCCACGACCCGCCCGCCGTCCGCCTCCCGGCCGATCCGCTGCAGGGCGATCCGCTTGAGGTACTGCTCGGCGAGCCTGCCGCGCGGGGAGGCCGGGGTCTCGTCCTGCGGGTTGTGCGAGCCGTCGTAGAAGTCCCAGGCCCGGCGCAGCAGGTTCTGCTCGACGTGGCTGGGCGCCGGGTTGCCCCGTATCGCGGCGACGTCCTGGGCGGTCAGCCCGATCCAGTCGTGGGTGCGGGTGGACCCGTCGGGCGCGGCGGTGCGGATCCGGGCGTCCACGCTCACGTTCTGCTGGAGCGGGTTGGGCGCGAACAGCTTCCAGTTCTGCTCGAACTCCGGGTACACCACGCCGTCGAGTTCGTCCCGGTACTGCCGGGACACCGAGTTGGCGGGCGCGACGTGCAGGAACACCGCGGCGAGGAACAGCCCGGTGCCGCCGGCCAGCACCGACCCGGCGAAGCCGAGGACCAGCTGCGCGGGCCTGGACCAGGTCCTCCCGGCAGCCGGCCGGTCCGTCGTCTCGGTCATGGCCTCCCCCGACCGGTCGGCGGGCGCCACCGGCCCGGTGCCGGCGCGCTCGCGCGCGCCCATCCTGCCGCACGGCACGGGCGGCGGGTGCCGGGCCGTCAGAGGACGAAGGCCTCCTGGCCGGTGCTGCTCACCATCGGACGGCCCGCACCCTGCCAGGCGTGCATCCCGCCGTCCACGTTCACCGCGTCCCGGCCCTGCTGGACCAGGTACTGGACGACCTGCGCGGAGCGGCCGCCGACCCGGCAGAGCACGTACAGCTTCTCCTTCGGCAGCTCGCCGAGGCGGGCGATCACCTCGCCGATCGGGATGTGCAGGGCGCCGTCGACGTGGCCGGCGTCCCACTCGTCCTGCTCGCGCACGTCCAGCAGGGCGGCGTCGGCGGGCACGGCGGCGGCGTCGGCGGAGGGGATCTGCGGGAACATCGTGTGGCTCTCCTGGGATTCGCGGGGATGCGTGTCATTGTCGCCCACCGGCGCCGTGCCCCGGCCGCCGGAGGCCGGGCCGTCCGCCGGGGCCGGGCCGCCGAGCAGCCGTTCCAGCTCGGCCCGGCGCTCGGCGGCCTTGGCCAGCAGTTCCTCGGCGAGCTGTTCCAGCAGCCGGTCCGGGTCCTGCGGGGCCAGGGCGAGCAGCTGGCCCATCGGGGTCTGCTCCAGCCGGACCTGCTCGGTGGCGGTCTCGGTGATCTTGGCGGTCAGCCAGTCCAGCCGGCGGCGCAGCCAGTCCGCGCGGTCGGGCGCGTCGACGGCGGGCGCGGCCTGCGGCGCGGTGGACCACTCGGCGGCCAGGGCCCCCAGGGCGGTCGCGTCCCCGTACGCGTAGGCCTCGTTGACCCGGGCCAGGAAGGCGGCCCGGCGCTGCTGCTCGGCCGGGTCGGTGGTCAGGTCGGGGTGGGCGCGGCGGACCAGCTCGCGGTAGATCCGCTGGGCGTCCTTGCCGGGCCGCACCCGCTCGGGTGCGGCGGGCGGCGGGGCCGCCTCCCCGTCCTGGCCGGCCTGCTCGCGCACCGAGTCGAAGAGCGCGTCCAGGTCCGGCAGGTCCTCGACCTGCTGCCGTGCCTCGGCGGCCCGGCGCAGGTCCTCCGGCCGGCCGGTGCGGGCCGCGACGGCCTCGGCGACCAGCGCGTCCAGTTCGTCCAGCCGGGCGTACAGCGGGCCGAGCAGCTGGTGGTGGATCAGCGCGAAGTTGTCGATCTCGACCCGCAGCGTCTGGACGTCCACGTCCATGCTGAGCCAGGCGAGCTCGGCGGCGGCGACCCGCTCCTCCAGTGCCTGCTGCTCCGGGTCCGTCCAGCGGGCGGGGCTCTGCGCGCTCACTTGTCGCCTCTGTCTCGTCCGGCCGGATGCGTCCTGCGGACCACCCGTACGGGCGGTCCGGCCTGCCACCCTACCGCCGTGGTCGCGGGCCCCGTCCGGGTGAACCGGGGGCACGAACCGGCGTGCGGCACACGACACGCAACCGATCCTGAGGAATCTCCCCGTTTCGGTGTCGAGCCCGGCCCGGTCCGTGCTTCGCTGGTATCCGCACAGCGTGCCTTCCTCCGGAGCGACGGCCGCCCCCGGGCGCGGCGGCCAGGCGGGAGCAGAGCGAATCCATGGTGGCCGAGTCCAACTCCACACCGCGGCCGGCGGGCGACGGAACCGCGCCGGGCGACCACCCGACGGGTGTGGCCGCCCTGGTCCGGCTCGTCCCCGTCCTGGTCGACCGGTCCGGCCGGATCGCCCAGTGGGGCCGGGCCGCCGAGGAACTCTTCGGCCACCGCGCCGAGGTCGCCCACGACCGCCCGGCCTCCGGCCTGCTGCCCGCCCTGGAACCCCGGGCGCGCGAACGCTGCTCCGTCCGCCGCCCCTGCGACGCGTTCGACACCCTCACCGAGCGGACCGCCGACGGCCGCCCCTGGGCCGGCCGGCTGACCGTCACCGACCGCGAGGAGCACCAGCGCGACGTGCTCTGGTGGGCCTACCCGCTGCCCGGCCCGGCCGGCGGACTGCTGGCGGTGGCCGCCGACGCCCGCCCGCTGCGCTCCACCGGGCCGCGGCTCGCACTCGGCGAGCGGCTGCTCCCCTTCGCCGCCGCGCCCGGCGCCCGGGGCGGCTTCCACACGCTGACCGCGGCGCTCACCCCGGCCGGTCGGCCGGTGCCCGAGCCACTGGCCCGGCTGCTGCCCGCCGGCCACCGCGCGGCGCTGCTGGCCGCGCTGGACCGGGGCGGACTGCCCGCCCTGCGGCTGGACCCGGCCACCGTGCTGCCGGTGCTGCCCGCCGACGCGCAGACCGGTACGGCGCACGCGGCCGCCGGCCTCGGCCGCCGCTACCCGACGCCCCAGCAGCGCGCCGCCCGGGTCGGCCCGCCGCCGCAGCCCGAACAGGGCGCGCCCGGCCGCCGGCCGCCCGGCCCGCTGCCCGTCCAGCGCGAGGCCGCCGAACGCCCCGCCGCCCCGGCCGCCTTCCCCGCCGCCGTCCGGCCGGTGGCCGCCGTCGCGGGCGCCGCGGCGGGCGGCGGCCCGCCCGTCCCTCCCCCCGCCTCCGGCCGGGAGGCACCCCCGCCCACCGCAGGAGCCCCCGCCATCGAGCACACCGCCGTCGAACCCCCCGCCAACGGCCATCCGTTGCCGCGCACCGACCAGGCCCCGCCCGCCACCGTCCCGGTCCCCGCGCCCGCGGCCGGGGAGGGCCCGCCCGCCGGACGGCTCGGCCCCTTCCTCACCAACGGGCAGGCCGGCGAACAGCTGGCCCTGCTGAACGAGGTCGGCGGCAAGGTCGGCACCACGCTGGACCTCGGCTTCACCGCCCACGAGCTGTGCCAGGTGCTGGTCCCCCGGATCGCCGACTTCGCCTGCGTGGACCTGGTGGACGGGCTGATCTCGGACTCCGAGCTGCCCGCCGCCCGCCCGGACGACGACACCATGCTGCGCCGGGTCGCCCTGGTCTACAACGAGACCGGCGGTGCCTGGGACCACGTGCTCTCCGAGGGCTCGCTGGTCAGCATGCCCCGCCGCACCCCGCCCGGGATGGCCCTGCAGCTGAACCAGCCGGTGCTGGTCCCGGTGGTCAGCCCGGACGTGGCGGTCGACTACGCGATCGCGCTCGGCGGCGCCCGGCTGGCCCCGGTGGTCACCGGCCGCTCGATGCTGGTCGTCCCGCTCTCCGCCCGCGGCACCGTGCTCGGCATCCTCAAGCTGCTGCGGCTGCCGGACCGCGCCCCCTTCGACGAGGGCGACGCCGCGACCTTCAAGGAGCTGGCCGCCCGCGCCGCGCTGTCGCTGGACAACGCCCGGCTGCACCGCGCCGAGGCGCGGGTCGCCACCACCCTGCAGCGCTCGATGATCCCGACCCGCCCGCCGCAGATCCCCGGCGTGCAGATCGCCCACCGCTACCTGCCCGGCGACCCCAAGGCCGAGGTCGGCGGCGACTGGTTCGACGCGATCCAGCTGCCCGGCAGCCGGGTCGCCCTGGTGGTCGGCGACGTGATGGGCCACGGCCTGCACTCGGCGGCCGCGATGGGCCGCTTCCGCACCGCCATGCAGACCCTCGCCGCCCTGGACCTGCCGCCCGGCCAGTTGCTGCGCCACCTGGACAACCTGGCCCACAAGCTCGGCGACGACCACCTCGCGACCTGCCTGTACGCGGTCTACGACCCGATCAACCGGACCTGCGAGCTGGCCAGCGCCGGCCACGTCCCGCCGGTCCTGGTGCACCCGGACGGCAGCGGCGAGCTGCTGGAGATCCCGGCCGGCGCGCCGATCGGCGTCGGCGGGGTGCCGTTCGTCGCCAAGACCATCGACGTCTCGGACGGCTCGATGCTGGTGCTCTGCACCGACGGCCTGGTCGAGGTCCGGGGCGGGGACATAGGGGCCGGCCTGGCCGCGCTCTGCGGCAACCTGATCGACCCCCGGCAGAGCCCCGAGCAGGCCTGCGACGAGGTGCTGCGACGGCTGCACTCGGACGACCGCAAGGACGACGTCGCCCTGCTGGTGGCCCGCTTCGACGGGGTCGCCCCGTCCGAGGTGGCGACCTGGGACCTCACCGTGGACCACCGCGAGGTCGGCCGGGCCCGCTCGCTGGTGCGCGAGCAGCTGGCCGGCTGGCACCTGGAGGCGCTCAGCGACACCACCGAACTGCTGGTCAGCGAACTGGTGACGAACGCCGTCCGGGTCGCCCGGGACACCGTGAAGCTCCAGCTGATCCGGGTGGACAAACTGCTCGTCGAGGTCAGCGACGACAACCACAACCTGCCCTCGCTGGAGCCGGCCGAGCAGCTCGGCGAGACCGGTCGCGGCCTCACCCTGGTCACCAAGCTCGCCGAACGCTGGGGCACCGCCCGCAAGGCGGTGGGCAAGGTCGTCTGGTTCGAGCTCCCGCTCCCGCACGCCTGACGGCCGCGCCGACGGCCGCCGGACGCCGAACGGCCGCGTACGGGCACCCGTACGCGGCCGGTGGAACGTCGTCGGCACCCGTCAGGGGATGACGGCGCCCGCCGAGCGGCGCCGCCGGGCCTCCACCGCGACCTCCCGCGAGGCGGCCGCGGCCACCGAGGCGGCGGCGCCGACCCCGGCCAGCACCCTCGGCCAGAAGTCCCCGAAGACCTCGACCGAGACGGCGATCAGCAGCGCGGTGACCACCGCGACCATGTGCTCCAGGCCGGCCAGGTTCGGCAGCACCACCGCCTCGCCGATCATCACCGCCACCACCAGGCCGCCGGTGAACCAGGCCCGGCAGCGGAACGCGATGCAGATCGCCAGCGCCACCACCGCGGCCGAGGGCCCGGTGTCCCGCACGTAGGCGACCCACTTCGGGAAGCCGAACAGGTGGTGCGGCCCGATCGCCACGCCGACCCGGGCGAACAGCGTGCCCGCCAGGGTGCAGGTGTAGGCGACCACCAGGGTCATCCGCCGGCCGAGCACGATCTCGGCGATCGCGAAGACCACGAAGACCTGGGCCAGCGCCCCCCAGACCGGAAGGTCCAGCGCCGGCACGTACAGCGAGAGCGGGGTCCGCAGCAGCGAGACGTCCAGCGGCAGCGCCGCCCGCACCACCCCGATGTTGTTGACGAAACGCTCTCCGCCCGGCAGGTGCTGGACGATGCTGAACAGCAGGATCAGAAACGTCGCGACCGTGGCCAGCGGAACGGCGGCGAACTTCTTTCGCACCACCGCGTCCCGGACCGTCGCGAACAACGTTCCCCACTCGGCGACAGCGGCCGATCCGGCGATTGCCAGCGGCCCCTTTCGCACGCCCCCCGCGTGGGTCCTGTGAATCACAACTTTCTCCGAATCCCCGAACTCTCGACTACTCCAACATTAGAAGCCTCTTAACAAAGCCACATCGGCACGGATGTGGAGCGGGGTCATCCTCTGGGGGGAGGCAATCCCCCCATCGGCCCCCCATTTCGACCGACCGGCCCCCTCCGCCCCCCGACGGAGGGCTACCCCTTCCCGTCCCGGGCCGCGACCGGGACCCGGGGCGCCACCACGGCGGCCCGGGCGTGCCGGCGGCGGAACAGGGCGGGCAGGCTCGGCGCGACGATGAAACCCTCGGCGCGCGCGCTCGCGATGCCGATCCGCGGAATCTCGCTGCTCTTCTCGAAGAGCAGGTAGCGCGGTTCCCAGATCGGCCGGTACTTGGCATTGGCGCGGTACAGCGACTCGATCTGCCACCAGCGCGAGAAGAATCCCAGGACCGAACGCCACAGCCGCAGCACCGGGCCGGCGCCGAGGCGCGAACCGCGTTCGAAGACCGAGCGGAACATCGCGAAGTTCAGCGAGACCCGCTTCAGCCCGACCTCCTCGGCGCGCTGCAGCAGCTCGATGACCATGAACTCCATCAGGCCGTTCTCGGTGTCCCGGGCCCGGCGCATCAGGTCCAGCGAGAGCCCGTCCGGGCCCCACGGCACGAAGCTGAGCAGCGCCTTGAGCTCGCCGTCGCCGTCGTGGCACTCCAGCATCACGCAGCGGCCGTCGCCCGGGTCCCCGAGCCGGCCGAGGGCCATCGAGAAGCCGCGCTCGGTTGCCCCGTCGCGCCACTCGTCGGCCTTGGCCACCAGCTCGGCCATCTCCTCCTCCGAGATGTCCTCGTGGCGGCGGATCCGCACCGTGTACCCGGCCCGCTTGACCCGGTTGTAGGCCTGCCGGACCACCCGCATCGCGCGGCCGTCCAGCGAGAACTCGTCCAGCTCGACGATCGCCTCGTCGCCCAGCTCCAGCGCGTCCAGCCCGTGCCGGGCGTAGATCACCCCGGCCTCCTCGGAGGCGCCCATCACGGCCGGCGCCCAGGCGTGCTCACGGGCCTCGGACAGCCAGGCGTCGATCGCGCCCGGCCAGGCCTCCGGGTCGCCGATCGGGTCGCCCGAGGCGAGCGAGACGCCGCCGATCACCCGGTAGGTGACCGCCGCCTTGCCGCTGGGGGAGAAGATCACCGCCTTGTCCCGGCGCAGCGCGAAGTAGCCGAGCGAGTCCCGCTCGCCCTGCTTGTCCAGCAGGCCGCGCAGCTGCGCCTCGTCCTCGGCGGTGAGCAGTTCCTTGCCGCGCGGGCTGCGGAAGGCCACGTACAGCACCAGCAGGAAGAGCACCGCGCCCATCGCGTTGATCGCGGCGTTCACCCAGGTCGGCGCGGCGATCACCGAGCGCAGGTGCTCGGACGGGGTGATCGTGATCATCCGGCCGACCGAGTAGCGGAACAGGTCCCAGAAGCCGGCGCCGGAAAGCTCGTTGGTCAGCCAGACCAGCAGCGCGCCCACCCCGCCGCCGAACGCCAGCCCGGCGACGAAGGTGGCCGCCGCGGTCTTCGGGTTGGAGCTGTCGCCCTTGGACGTGAACTCCTTGCGCCCGATCAGCAGCGCCAGCACGAACAGGCAGGTCAGGACGGTGGAGATGTAGTTGAGCGGGTGGGAGTCGAAGCGCTCGTCCGGCACCAGCATGGCCGCCAGGTACAGCAGCGCGAACATCCCGCCGAGCGCCGTGTTGAAGATCCACGCGGCCCGCTTGCGCCGCCGCATCGCGATCGCGAGGAACACCGACAGCACCGCGCTGGCCAAGCCCGCGGTCATCAGGTACGGGGTGAAGTACTCGCCCTCGTTGTGCTCGTAGACCTGGTCGCGGAAGGGCACCAGGAGCACCGTCGCCACGTTCAGCAGCGCGATCAGCCGCAGGTACCAGACGGAGGCCGCGGCGGCCCTCGGACGCCAGCGGTCCAGCACGTCGCCGGGCCGGGGTCCGTGGGACGTGGCGGACGGCTCCGACTTCACAGTGGACGACACAGCTCAATTCCAAACGATCAGATGATGGGGCGCATCCGCAAAAGGCCCGGCGCCGGGCGCCCGCTCGGGCCCGACGGACTGACCGGCGACCTCACCCGGCCGACCGCCCGATTGGAGGATGCGGCCGGAAAAGGGTCAGCCAACTCCATGTTTCCCCACCGAACCTGAGAATTGCGTGAACCGGGTAGCGGATTCCCACCCCCGCCGAACGGCGGGGGTGATCAGCCCCCGGCGTTCGGCACCCCACTCGCACAACCCCTACTCTCGGAACGACCCACGCGGACCGCCCCGACCCGGCCGCCCGAACCGAGGAGGCACCATCACCACCACCCGCGTGCTGATCGTCGACGACGAGATCCTGGTCCGCTCCGGCCTGGGCCTGATCGTCGGCTCCGCCGACGACCTGGAGGTGGTCGGCGACTGCTCCGGCGGACAGGCCGAGGAACACGTCCAGCGGCTTCGCCCGCACGTGGTACTGCTCGACATCCGGATGCCCGACCTCGACGGCATCTCGGTGCTGCGCCGCCTGCGCGCCCTGCCCGAACCGCCCGCCGTGGCGATGCTCACCACCTTCGACACCGACGAGTACATCGGCACCGCGCTGCGGGCCGGCGCGGCCGGGTTCCTGCTCAAGGACACCGCCCCCGAGCAGCTGGTGCACGCCGTCCGGGTGCTCGCGGCCGGCGGCAACATCCTCTCCCCGACCGTCACCCGCACCGTGATCGGCGGCTACGTGGACGGCGGCGGCCCGGACGCCGAGGCCACCGCGCTCGCCCGCACCCTCACCGGCCGCGAGCTCGACGTGCTCGCGCTGCTCGGCGAGGGCCTGTCCAACGCCGAGATCGCCGACCGGCTCTTCCTCGGCACCGGCACGGTCAAGGACCACATCAGCGCGATCCTCGGCAAGCTCGGCGCCGCCAACCGGGTCCAGGCCGCCGTCCTGGCCCACCGGGCCGGGCTGGTCCGGCCCAAGCCCGGCGACGGGGCATGACGACCGCCGACCAACTGCCGTCCAGACGGCTGCCGGCCTGGTGCACCGCCCCCTGGCTGATGCTGCTGCTGCCCGTCCTCTACTCCCTGCTGGACGCCGCCCTGGTGGCCCGGGAGGCCGCCTGGTGGCAGGTGGCGCTGTCCACGCTGGCCGCCGTCGCCCTGTTCTGGCGACGGCGCTTCCCGGTGACCGTGCTGCTGCTCACCATGCCGGGCAGCTTCGTGGACGAGATCTGGCTGGCCCCGATCACGGCCGTCTACTCGGTGGCCGCCGAGCGCCCCCGCCCCCGGATCGTGATCCCCTGCGGCGTCCTGTTCGCCCTGGTCGAGTTCTTCCACTGGCCGCTGCCCGAGGGCGTCCTCGACCTCAGCCGCGCCACCGCGCTGGACGCCATCCAGGCCGTGATGCTGGCGGCCGGCCCGGCCGCCACCGGTCTGCTCGCCCGCACCCGGCGGGAGCTGGCCGCCCGCCTGGACGAGCTGACCCGCGGCCAGGAGCGGGAGAGCCGGCTGCTGGCCGAGCGGGTGCTGATCAGCGAGCGCGGCCGGCTGGCCCGGGAGATGCACGACGTGGTATCGCACCAGGTCAGCCTGATCAGCATCCAGGCCGGAGCGCTCCAG
The DNA here is from genome assembly GCF_043198905.1 of Kitasatospora sp. NPDC048715. Classification (NCBI taxonomy): domain Bacteria; kingdom Bacillati; phylum Actinomycetota; class Actinomycetes; order Kitasatosporales; family Streptomycetaceae; genus Kitasatospora; species Kitasatospora sp. NPDC048715. The sequence continues at coordinate 13,066 of NZ_JBICVH010000001.1, forward strand.
GTGAGCAGCCCCGACCCGGCGGCCGTGACCGCCGCCCGCACCATCCGCGAGCTGTCCGTGCGGACCCTGGACGAGCTGCGCCAGATGGTCGGGGTGCTGCGCGGCACCGGCGGTCTGCCGGACGCCCCGCTCGCCCCGCAGCCCCGGCTGGCCGACCTGCCCCGGCTGATCGAGGAGAGCGGCCTGACCGCCGACTCCGAGCTGGTCCCCGGCGACCGCCCGTGGCCGGAGGCGGTCGAACGGGCCGCCTACCGCACCGTCCAGGAGGCGCTCACCAACATCACCAAGTACGCCCCGGAGGCGGCGGTGCACGTGCGGGTCCGGGCGAAGGGCCGCCGGCTGCGGGTCGAGGTCCGCAACGACGCGCCTCCGGTGCACCCCACCGAGACGCTGCCGGGCGGCGGCCACGGGCTCGTCGGCCTGCGCGAGCGCGCCCAGCTGCTGGGCGGCACCCTCACCGCCGGGCCGACCCCGGACGGCGGCTTCGAGGTCCGCGCCGAACTCCCGGCCAGCCGCGGCTGATCCGCCCCGGCCCGGCGAAGGCACCGGTGCCGGCGGCCGTCGGGCGGGGAGCGGACGACAAAAAAGCCCCGCAGATCCGTAGATCTGCGGGGCTTCGCTGTGCGCGAGGGGGGAGTTGAACCCCCACGCCCTTTCGGGCACTGGAACCTGAATCCAGCGCGTCTGCCTATTCCGCCACCCGCGCATGGGTGTTGTCCTCGTTGCCGACCGATCTTCCGGGGTGCTCGGTACCATCGGTACTTCGCACTTCCTTGGACCGGCCTCCCTTTCGGGCGGCCCTTCCGACATGGAAAACATTAGCACGACCTGGGGGGCTGCTCCGAATCCGTTGTCCGGGGACCCCGGTGACACCCGAACCAATGCCCGACGAACGCCCGTACGACTTCCGGAAGGGCGATCCGGCGGGCGCACCTGGCGTGCCGTACCCGAAATGCGTCACCCTGTGTGTCCGAGCCCACCCCCGGGCACCACACGGTCCGGGAACCGTACGGAAGGGCCCGGCGTGGATACGATCAGTACGGAAGTACCGCAAGTAGGAGGCGCGACCGGGTCCCGGGCGGGATCCGGCCGGCAGGCAGGCGAACGAACCCTGGAAGGGGGTGCCCCATGGGAGTGCTGAAGAAGTTCGAGCAGCGGCTCGAGGGTCTCGTCAACGGCACCTTCGCCAAGGTGTTCAAGTCCGAGGTCCAGCCCGTGGAGATCGCCGGAGCGCTGCAGCGCGAGTGCGACAACAACGCGAGCATCTGGAACCGCGACCGCACCGTCGTGCCGAACGACTTCATCGTCGAGCTGAGCCCGCACGACCACGAGCGGCTCAGCCCCTACTCCGGGCAGCTCGGCACCGAGCTGGCCGGCATGGTCCGCGAGTACGCGGAGGCCCAGCGGTACACGTTCATGGGTCCGCTCCAGGTGAACCTGGAGAAGGCCGACGACCTGGACACCGGGCTGTACCGGGTGCGCAGCCGCACCCTCGCGGCCGAGGAGCCCCCGCAGCAGCAGTACGCGCCGCCGCAGCCGGGCTACGACCGTCCGCCGGCCGCTCCCGCCCCCGGCGCACCGTGGCAGCAGCCCGGCGCCGGCCAGTACAGCGCGCCCCCGCCGCCGGCCGCGCCCCCCGCGATGCCCCCCGGCCCGCCCGCGCCCGCCGGCGGCAACGTCCGGGCCTTCCCCGGCGCCGGCCACGGCGGCGCCGGGATGCGCCGCTGGGTCGAGGTGAACGGCGCCCGGCACCAGATCACCGGCTCGGCCTGCGTGCTCGGCCGGTCGACCGAGGCGGACGTGCGGATCGACGACCCCGGGGTCTCCCGCAAGCACGCCGAGATCCGGCCCGGCACGCCCTCGATGGTGCTCGACCTGGGGTCCACCAACGGCATCGTGGTGGACGGACAGCACACCCAGCGCGCTACGCTCCGCGACGGCTCTCGAATCGTCGTGGGCTCCACCACCATCGTCTACCGGCAGGTCGAAGGGTAGTGTCCGAATTGTTCGCGCGCCTCGCTCACCGACTGGCGGGACGGCCATGTCAGAACTGACCCTCACGGTCATGCGGCTGGGCTTCCTGGCCGTGCTGTGGCTGTTCGTCATCGTCGCGATCCAGGTGATCCGCAGCGACCTGTTCGGCACCAAGGTGAACCCGCGGTCCTCCCGTCGCGGCACGAACGCCACGGCCGCCGGCGGCGCCGCCACCGCGACCGCCGCCACCGCCGCGCGCGCCGCGGCACCGGCCCAGGCCGGCCCCGCGGCGGGCCAGACCCAGGGCGGCGGGGGGCGCCGTCGCGGCGGCCCGACCCAGCTCGTCGTGGTGCAGGGCTCGCTGGCCGGCACCACGGTGGCGCTCCAGGGCCAGACCATCACGCTCGGCCGCGCGCACGACTCCACCATCGTGCTGGACGACGACTACGCGTCCTCCCGGCATGCCAGGATCTATCCGGATCAGACTGGGCAGTGGACGGTCGAGGATCTAGGCTCCACCAACGGCACCTATCTGGACCGGCAGCGCCTGACCGCGCCCACCCCGCTCCAGCCGGGCATGCCGATCCGTATCGGCAGGACCGTCATCGAACTGCGGAAGTAGTTGGCGCATGAGGGACAGCATCCCGTCCATGACCCAGAGGGGGGCACAGGTCGCATGACCCTGGTGCTGCGCTTCGCCGCCGGCTCCCACAAGGGACTGATCCGGGAGGGGAACGAGGACTCCGGCTACGCCGGGCCGCGGCTGCTGGCCGTGGCCGACGGCATGGGCGGTGCCGCGGCCGGCGAGGTCGCGTCCTCCGAGGTGCTCGGCTCGATCGTCCGGCTGGACGAGGACGTGCCGGGCGCCGACCTGCTGACCCTGCTGGGCGACGCCGTCCAGGGCGCCAACGACCGGCTCCGGCTGATGGTCGAGGAGGACCCGCAGCTGGAGGGCATGGGTTGCACCCTGACCGCCATGCTGTGGACGGGTCAGCGGATGGGCCTGGTGCACGTCGGCGACTCCCGCGCCTACCTGCTGCGCGACGGCTCCCTGGTGCAGATCACCCAGGACCACACCTGGGTGCAGCGCCTGGTCGACGAGGGCCGGATCACGCCCGAGGAGGCCGAGACCCACCCGCAGCGCTCGCTGCTGATGCGGGCCCTGGACGGCCGCGGCCAGGTCGAGCCCGACCTGTCGATCCGCGAGGTCCGGGCCGGCGACCGCTACCTGATCTGCTCCGACGGCCTCTCCGGCCCGGTCAGCCACCAGACCCTCCAGGACACCCTCGGCAGCTACTACGCGCCCGAGCAGACCGTGCAGGAGCTGATCCAGCTCGCGCTGCGCGGCGGCGGTCCGGACAACATCACCTGCATCGTGGCGGACGTCATCGACGTCGGCGCCACGGACACCATGAGCGGCCAGTTCAACGACGTCCCGGTGGTGGTCGGCGCGGTCGCCGACGCCCCGCCGTCCTCGGCCGCCGCCGACCGCTCGATCGCGGACACCCCGGCCGGCCGCGCCGCCGGCCTCGGCCGCGGCCCGCAGGGCGCCTTCGGCCCGGCCGAGGGCTACCAGGAGGGCTACGGCGCCGCGCACGGCGGCTTCGGCCCCGCCGAGGGGTACGAGGGCGAGTACGGCTCCGGCGAGCCCTCGGTGTACGGCACCGAGGACTTCGACGAGGAGCGGCCCGCGAAGCGCAAGCGCAAGGGCCTGACCGTCTCGCTGGCCGTCCTGGTCACGCTCGGCCTGCTCGGCGGCGCCGGCTGGTTCGGCTACCGGTGGACCCAGGACCAGTACTACGTCGGCACCCAGGACGACCACGTCGCGATCTACCAGGGCATCAACCAGAACCTGGCCGGTCTGAGCCTGTCCTCGGTGCACTCCTCGTACAGCAAGATCCAGCTGAAGTGGCTGCCCGAGGACCAGCAGGTCCACGTGAAGAAGACCATCTCGGTCGGCAGCATGAAGGACGCCCAGTCCACGGTCAACGAGCTCGACGGCTGGGTCCAGCTCTGCCAGCGGGCGGCGAGGGCGACCGCCCCGGCCGCCCCGCCGGCCACCCAGGCGGTGCAGGCCGCGTACCTGGCCACCACGCCCACCCCGACCGAGAAGAACCGCGGCCCGGCCGCGGCGACACCGACCACCTCGCCCTCGGGCACGCCGACGCCGACCGCTCCGGGGGCACCCGCCCCGGCGCCGAACACCACCCCTCCGGTGGCCGGCGCGCAGGGCGACCAGGCTCCGCTGACGGACGAGGAACTCAGCCGGGCCAACTCCTGCCCGAAGCAGTGACGTCCGTGATCCGACATAGGTCCGCCCCGAGCGGGCTTGCCGGCCGTCAGGGAGCGGTCACCACGTGAGCAGCTACGACCTGAGCGAAGAAACCACCCGGTCCGGCCGGCGCCGGGCGGCTGAACGTGCCGTCCCCCGCCGCCGGGGCAACACCACGATCTCCCCGCAGGAGACGCCCAACCGGCGCAACACCGAGCTGGCCCTGCTGGTCTTCGCGGTGCTGGTGCCGGTCCTCGCGTACGCCAACGTCGGCCTCGCGATGGACGGCAAGCTGCCCACCGGCATGCTCGGCTACGGGCTCGGCATGGGCGCCCTGGCGGTGGTCGCGCACCTGCTGGTGCGCCGCTTCGCGCCGTACGCGGACCCGCTGATGCTGCCGATCGCCACCCTGCTGAACGGGCTCGGGGTGGTGATGATCTGGCGGCTCGACAAGGCGGGCAAGCTGCTCAGGGGCAACTACCCGGCGGCCGAGAACCAGCTGATGTGGTCGGCCCTCGGGATCGCCGGCTTCATCGGGGTGATGGTGCTGCTGAAGGACCACCGGGTGCTGCAGCGCTACACCTACATCTCGATGGTGGTGGCCCTGGTGCTGCTCGCCGCGCCGGCCTTCTTCCCGTCCCGGGCGGAGGACTTCGGCGCCAAGATCTGGATCCGGATGGGCAGCTTCTCCATCCAGCCGGGCGAGTTCGCCAAGATCGTCCTGACGGTGTTCTTCGCCGGCTACCTGATGGTCAAGCGGGACGCCCTGGCGCTGGCCAGCCGCCGGTTCATGGGCCTGTACCTGCCGCGCGGCCGCGACCTCGGCCCGATCGTCGTGATCTGGCTGCTCAGCCTGCTGATCCTGATCTTCGAGAACGACCTGGGCACGTCCTTCCTGTTCTTCGGCCTGTTCGTGGTGATGCTCTACGTCGCCACCGAGCGGACCAGCTGGATCCTGTTCGGCCTGCTGATGTCGGTCGGCGGCGCCGTCGCGGTCGCCTCGACCGCCAGCCACGTGAAGGTCCGCATCGACGCCTGGCTCGACCCGATGGCCGCCTTCAGCGCGAACCCGCCGAAGGGCGCCACCGAGCAGATCGGCCAGTCGCTGATGGCGCTCGGCTCGGGCGGGGTCACCGGCTCCGGCCTCGGCCAGGGCCGCTCCTGGCTGATCGCCTTCGCGGCCAAGAGCGACTTCATCCTGGGCTCCTTCGGCGAGGAGCTCGGACTGACCGGCCTGATGGCGATCTTCCTGCTGTACGCGCTGCTGGTGCAGCGCGGCCTGCGCACCGCGCTCGCCGCCCGCGACCCGTTCGGCAAGCTGTTCGCCGTCGGCCTCTCCTCGGCGATGGCGATCCAGGTGTTCGTCGTGGCCGGCGGTGTCACCGGGCTGATCCCGCTCACCGGTATGACCATGCCGTTCCTCGCCCAGGGCGGTTCGTCCGTGGTCGCCAACTGGGCGCTGGTCGCGATCCTGCTGAAGATCAGCGACAGCGCCCGCCGGCCCGGGGCCGAACCGGCCCCGGCCGCCACCGAGGGCCAGGGAGGACCCGCCCGATGAACAAGCCGATCCGCCGGGTCTCGATCTTCTGCCTCGTCCTGATCCTGGCCCTGATGGTGCGCACCAACTGGGTGCAGGGCGTCCAGGCCGAGTCCTGGGCCACCAACAAGAACAACAAGCGCCAGCTGTACGACCGCTACGCCCACCCGCGCGGCAACATCATCGTCAGCGGCCAGCCGGTCACGAAGTCGGACTTCGTCGACGGCCTGCGCTACAAGTACAAGCGCTCCTGGGTCGACGGCCCGATGTACGCCCCGGTGACCGGCTACTCCTCCCAGGCCTACGGCTCCAACCAGCTGGAGAACCTGGAGGACGGCATCCTCTCCGGGACGGACGACCGGCTGTTCTTCCGCAACACCCTGGACATGCTGACCGGCGAGCAGAAGCGCGGCGGCGACGTCGTCACCACCATCAACGCCAAGGTCCAGAAGGCGGCCTTCGACGCCATGGGCAACAAGAAGGGCGCGGTGGTCGCACTCGACCCGAAGACCGGCGCGATCCTCGGGCTGGTCTCCACCCCGTCCTACGACCCCGGCACCTTCGCCGGCGGCGAGGCCGCCGACACCAAGGCGTGGACGGACCTCAACGCGGACCCGAACAAGCCGATGCTCAACCGGGCGCTGAAGGAGACCTATCCGCCCGGCTCGACCTTCAAGCTGGTCACCGCGACCGCGGCGTTCGAGAACGGCCGCTACCAGAGCATCGACGACGCCACGGACACGCCCGAGCCGTACATCCTGCCGAACACCACCACCCAGCTGAAGAACGAGAGCCCGAACGAGCGCTGCGAGAACGCGACCGTCAAGTCCGGGATGGACCAGTCCTGCAACACGGTCTTCGCCAAGATGGGCGCGGACCTGGGCAAGGAGCGGATGCGCGCGCAGGCCGAGAAGTTCGGATTCAACAGCACGATCGACACCCCGGTCCGGTCCGAGAAGAGCGTCTTCCCGGACAGCCCGAGCCTGGACGGCACCGCCCAGGACTCGATCGGCCAGCACGACACCCGCGCCACCCCGCTCCAGATGGCCATGGTCTCCGCCGCCATCGCCAACAACGGCAGCCTGATGCAGCCGTACCTGGTCGACCAGGAGCGCTCGGCCACCCTGACCACCGTCTCCAAGCACACCGAGAAGCAGTTCTCCCAGGCGATGAGCCCGGCCACCGCGCAGAAGATGCAGGACCTGATGGTCTCGGTGGTCGAGAACGGCACCGGCACCAACGCCAAGATCCCCGGCCTCCAGGTCGGCGGCAAGACCGGCACCGCGCAGCACGGCGAGGACAACGCGGGGCTGCCCTTCGCCTGGTTCACCTCCTGGGCCAAGACCGCGGACGGCCAGTCGGTCGCGGTCGCGGTGGTGGTCGAGGACGGTTCCCAGAACCGCGACGGCATCAGCGGCGGCCGGCTCGCGGCCCCGATCGCCAAGGCGGTGATGCAGGCCGCTCTCGGCAAGTAGGAGCGTGGATCCGAGGTGAGGGGAACGTCACGATCGCCGGCCCCGTCCGGATACCGGTCTGATATCGGCCGACGGCTGACTCCGGTCCGGTGCGGTGCGACCGGTAGCGTATCCGCCAGCAGCGGGTGTGCCCGTTGCCGCCCGCGAGGCACCGCACGGCTCGGCCGGAGAACCGGTCGCGGACCGCGCGGCGTCACCCAGAGCGTGCGGGGACACCTACGTCACAACCTCACCGGCGGGTGAGGGAGAGGGTCTGAACTATGGAAGAGCCTCGTCGCCTCGGCGGCAGGTACGAGCTCGGCGGCGTCCTAGGACGCGGCGGCATGGCCGAGGTGTACCTCGCCCATGACACCCGACTCGGCCGCTCCGTCGCAGTGAAGACGCTCCGGGCCGACATGGCCCGGGATCCGTCGTTCCAGGCCCGCTTCCGCCGCGAGGCGCAGTCGGCCGCGTCCCTGAACCATCCCGCGATCGTCGCCGTGTACGACACCGGCGAGGACTACATCGACGGCATCTCCATCCCGTACATCGTGATGGAGTACGTCGAGGGGTCCACGCTGCGCGAGCTGCTGCACTCCGGCCGCCGGCTGCTGCCCGAGCGCGCCCTGGAGATGACCATCGGCATCCTCCAGGCCCTGGAGTACTCGCACCGGGCCGGCATCGTGCACCGCGACATCAAGCCGGCCAACGTGATGCTGACCCGGCAGGGCAACGTCAAGGTCATGGACTTCGGCATCGCCCGTGCGATGGGTGACGCCGGTATGACCATGACGCAGACCTCGGCCGTCATCGGCACCGCCCAGTACCTCTCCCCCGAGCAGGCCAAGGGCGAGCAGGTCGACGCCCGCTCCGACCTCTACTCCACCGGCTGCCTGCTCTACGAGCTGCTGACCGTGCGCCCGCCGTTCGTCGGCGACTCGCCGGTCGCGGTGGCCTACCAGCACGTCCGGGAGGAGCCGCAGCCGCCGTCCGTCTTCGACCCCGAGGTGCGCCCCGAGGTCGACGCGATCGTGCTGAAGGCGCTCGCCAAGGACCGCGACTACCGCTACCAGACCGCCGACGAGATGCGCGACGACATCGAGCGCTTCCTCGACGGCCTGCCGGTGGCCGCCGCCCAGCAGGCCGCGTACGGCATGGGCGCGGCCGGGTACGGCTACGACCAGAACGGCTACCCGCAGCAGCACGACCCGTACGGGCAGACCAACGTGCTGCCGCAGCAGCCCGGCGGCGGCCCGACCACCGTCCTGCCGCAGGCCTCCGGGCAGCCCGGCTACGGGCAGCAGGGCGGCTACCAGGACGACGGCTACGGCCAGAACTACGCCGGCGCCGCGGGCGGCGGCAACGACGGCTACGACGACGGCTACGGCCGCGGCGGCGGCCGGCGGGGCGAGGACCCGCCGAAGAAGAGCAACACCTCCTGGGTCGTGCTGGCGGTGGCCGCCGTGCTGGTCCTGGTCGGCACCTTCTTCGTCGCCCAGGCGATGTTCGGCGACAAGGGCACCAAGGAGCCCGCGAAGGTCACCGCCCCGAACCTGGTCGGCAAGACCCTGGCCGAGGCCAAGACGGCCGCCGCCGGGACCGGCCCCAAGCTCGTGGTGACCGAGGGCGACAAGATCGCCTGCCCGGACGCCAACGTCAAGAAGGACCAGGTCTGCACCCAGACCCCGACGCCGGGCACCCAGGTCGCGGAGACGTCCACCATCACGGTGCAGGTCTCCTCGGGCCCGGCCAAGGCGCAGGTCCCCGGCGTGGTCGGCAAGCCCAAGGACCAGGCCGTCAAGGCGCTCGCCGACCTCGGCTTCACCAACGTCACCACCGAGTACAAGGACGACGACAACGCCGCGCAGGACACCGTCACCGCCCAGGACCCGGCGGCCAACGCGGCCGTCGACCCGAGCGCCGCGATCAAGCTGACCGTGTCGCAGGGCAAGGCCAAGGTGAACGTGCCGAACGTGGTCGGCGCCCAGAAGGAGGACGCGGTGGCCACCCTCCAGGGCCTCGGCTTCCAGGTGGACGCCTCGAAGACCGCGCCGGCCCCCGACCCGAGCAAGGTCAACACCGTCTCCTTCCAGTCGGTCCCGGCCAACACCAAGGCCCCGGCCAACACCAAGATCGCGCTGACCGTCTTCAAGGCGCAGGACAAGCCGCAGGTCCCGCCGCTGCAGAACGTCAAGCTGAGCGACGTCGGGCCCCAGCTGCAGAAGCTCGGCCTGACCTACATCGTGGTCAGCGGCCCTTCGGACCCGAACGCGACGGTGCAGCAGACCAACCCGCCGGCCGGCACCGCGGTCGACCCGAACACCCAGATCCAGCTGTACACCAAGGCGGCCGAGCCGCCCAAAGGGGGCGACCCCACCACCGCACCCCCCAAAGGGGACCACTAAGCCTCCGATATTCCCCTGGTTCGGCTGAACCGGGGGACCAGCAGCACGGAGCACGCCCGAGGGCCCGCCGCAACGCTTGCGGCGGGCCCTCGGGCGTTCCGTACCCGGCCCCGGAAGGGTCCTCGGAAGGTCCCGAGGAGGCCTGTGAGGGGCCTCAGGGGCGCCGCAGCTCCGGCGGCGGGGTGCGCTTGGCGTCCATGTCGTCGACCCGCACCAGGCTGCCCCAGACGGCCATCCGGTAGCGCGAGGTGTACACCGGCGTGCAGGTGGTCAGGGTGATGTAGCGGCCGGGCCCGGCGTAGCCGGAGCGGGCCGGGACGGGCGCCACGATGCCGGTGTCGTACTTGGACGTCTCCGCCAGGGTGCTGTCGACCTTGTAGACGTACCACTTGTCCTGGGTCTCGACCACGACCGCGTCGCCCTGGTGGACGGCGTCCAGGTCGTGGAACTTGGCGCCGTGGCCGTCCCGGTGGGCGGCCAGCGCGAAGTTGCCCTCCTGGTCCCAGGGCATCGCGGCCTTGTACGGCTGCTCGTACACGCCCGCCACGCCGTCGTCCAGGACCTCGGTGGAGGTGCCCAGCCGGATCAGCACCTGGAAGTCCCTGCCCATCGCCGGGACGTGCAGGAAGCCGACGTCGTCCCCGACCGCGAACTGCTTCGGCGCGGCCGTGGGCGCGGCGCCGGGGGCACCGGACGCGCCGGGGGCCGGGGCACCGCCGGGGGCGGCCGGGGGGCCGGGGTTCGGGCCCGCGGCCCAGCTGCCGCGCAGCCGGTCCGCGGCCGCCGAGGCCGAGCGGTCCGCCTGCACGTTGGTCCACCACAGCGAGTAGGCCACGAACAGGCCGAGCACCAGGCCCAGGGTGATCAACAGCTCGCCGAAGACGCCGAGCGCGGCCAGCGCCCGGATCCGGCCCCGCCCCGCCCGCGGCTCGGGCGGGGGGAAGGCCTCCTGCGCCGGTTCGGCCGACTGCGCGGTCTCGTCCTGCATCTGCGGTGTTCCCCCTCCGGGCCGGGCGGCCGGGCGGCTACCCGCCCGTGATCGCGGCCGGCTTGCCCTGGGCACGCGGCCGTTCCTCGATCATCTTGCCAAAGACGATGAGACGGAACTTGGAGGTGAACTCCGGGGTGCACGTCGTCAGCGTGATGTAGCGGCCGGGACCGGTGTACCCGGCGCCGTTCGGCACCGGCTTGATGACGCTCACGTTGTTCGGGGAGGTCTCCGGGATGCCCCCGGTGACCTCGTAGGTGTAGTACCCGGCGGCGGTCTCCACCACGATCTTGTCGCCCTTGCCGAGCTGGTTGATGTACCGGAACGGCTCGCCGTGGGTGTTGCGGTGGGCCGCCAGCGCGAAGTTGCCCGCCTTGTCGCCCGGCATGCCGGTGCCGCTGTAGTGGCCGACCAGGCCGTTGTCGAGCACCCCCGACTTGGAGGTGCCCTCGGCGATCGGGAACTTCAGCCCCAGCTTGGGCAGGTAGATGATGGCGAAGCCCTTGCCGGGCTCGAACACCTCGGGCTTGTTCGGGTCCGGGGCCGGTTGGCCCGGCTGGACGGGCGGGGCGACCGCGTTGAACTGCTGCTCCAGCTTGTTGCGGGCCCCGTCGGCGGCCTCGTCGGCCTGCACGTTGGTCCACCAGAGCTGGTACGCCACGAAGAGCAGCATCACCACGCCGAGCGTTATGCACAGCTCGCCGACGCCCCGGGCGGCCACCACGAGCAGGGACTCCTTGGGACGCACCCGCCCGGCGGCACGGCCGCCCGCCCGGCGCCGGCCGTTGCCGGAGCGCAGCGAGGTGCGGCCCTGGGCGGCGCGGCGGCGCTCGGCCCGGCCGCCGGTGGGGGCCGGTTCGGCGGCCGGCGCGCCGAGGTCCGGGGGCAGCCGCAGCTGGAGGGTCTGGTCGGGCAGCCAGGGGTACTCGGGCCCGTCCACCAGGGGCTCCTGGGCCTGCTCGTAGACGCCCCAGGCGTCCTCGGGCACGGTCTGTCCCGGGTGCTGCCCGTGGGGCGCACCGCCGGTGCCGTCCTCCTGGCCCGGGTACCCGGGCCCGCCGTACTGCTGCACGGTGCCGTACGGGTCCGCCTCCGGCTGGAAGCGCCGCTCCGGACGCAGCGCGGTCACGCCGGTCAGCCCCGGCCGATCACCGGGGCGAGCCCGGCCGACCGGTCGACCGCCTGCGGGAAGCCGCACTCCGCGAGCCAGTTGGCGAGCATCCGGTGCCCGCCCTCGGTGAGCACCGACTCGGGGTGGAACTGCACGCCCTCGACGGGCAGTTCACGGTGCCTCAGGCCCATGATCACGCCGCTCCCGGTGCGCGCGGTGACAACCAGCTCGGCCGGCACGGTGGCCGGCTCGACCGCGAGCGAGTGGTAGCGGGTCGCGGTCAGCGGCGAGGGCAGGCCCTCGAAGACCCCGCCGTCCTCGTGCTCGACCGGCGAGGTCTTGCCGTGCAGCAGCTCGGGCGCCCGGCCGACCACCGCGCCGTACGCGGCCGCGATCGACTGGAGGCCCAGGCAGACGCCGAACACCGGCAGCCCGATCCGCGCGCAGTGGTGCACCATCTCGATGCAGACCCCGGCCTCCTCGGGGGCGCCGGGCCCGGGGGAGAGCAGCACTCCGTCGAAGCCCTCCTCACCGGAGCGGCGGACGGCGTGCTCGACGGTCACCTCGTCGTTGCGCACCACCTCGCAGGTGGCGCCGAGCTGGTACAGGTACTGGACCAGGTTGAAGACGAAGCTGTCGTAGTTGTCCACCACCAGGATGCGGGGCGGGGTCGTCCGGGTCGTCATGCGCGCGTGGTCTCCGTGGGGTGCGGTGCGGGAAGGGAGTGCCGGGCCCGCCGGCTCAGCCGGTCGCGGCGCCGTCGCCGCCGTCCACTGTGACGTCGCCGAAGGGGAGCAGCGGTTCCGCCCACGGGAAGACGTAGGTGAAGAGGAGGTAGACGATCCCCAGGACGAGGAGCAGCGAAATGACGGCCCGGACCAGGGTGTTCCCCGGGAGGTGACGCCAGATCCAGCCGTACATGGTGCTCCCTCGACGTAGCGGACTGGGTTAAAGAGTAGACCCGCCGTGCACGGCCGCGGGGCCGGTCCGCTACTGCTGCCCGCCCGCCGACCGCAGCTCGGTGGTGCCGGAGTAGCCGGGCAGGTTCAGCTCGCCGCTCTCCTGGACCTTCCAGCCCAGCCCGTACGCCTGGACGTACTGGAGGTACTTGCGGATCGTCGGGTCCGCGTCGACGGCCGAATGCAGGGCGTCGGTCCGGCCCACCGCCTTGACCACGTACGGCGGGGAGTAGACCCGGCCCTGGAGGAGCAGGGTGTTGCCGACGCAGCGGACGGCGCTGGTGGAGATCAAGCGCTGGTCCATCACCTGCACGCCCTCGGCGCCGCCCCGCCACATCGCGTTGACCACGGCCTGGATGTCCTGCTGGTGGATGACCAGGTCGTTGACGCGGGGCTCGGGCACCCCCGGGATGCGCGCGGTGGCGTTCGGCGGGGCGTCGTTGAGGGTGACGGTCAGGCCGCCGCCCTGGAGCGGCTCCAGCGCGGCGTCGGAGCGCAGGCCGTCCAGCTGCGCGGTGTCGGCGGGGTCGTGGCCCTGCTGCTCGGTGAGCTGCTGGGCGCGGGCCTGGAGGTCGGCGAGCTGGGACTGCGCCTGCTGGTTCTGCGCGCTGCGCTGGCGGACCACGTCGCCGAGGCTGAGCAGCGAGTTGTCGGTCCGCAGGTCGGTGCCGCGGGCGGTCTGCGCGCTGATGTAGAAGAGCAGACCGGCGAGCGCGAAGACGGCGCAGGTCAGGGCACGTCCGACAATTCGGGTGCCGGAACGGCGGGTAGGGGCCGACTCAGGGGGAATCGACAAATTAGTCACCGTACCCTTATCTCCTCAAGACCCGCCGAGCCACTACGCTAACGGACGCCGGTGGCATGTGGCGGAGCGGTCCCCAGGACGTTCTCCACGGCCGACCGCAGCCGATTCCACCCGCTGCACCCTGCGCGGTCTCACAGCGCATCGACAGGAGAGCTCCTCGTGCCGAAGTCTCGACTCCGCAAGAAGTCCGACTACACCCCGCCGACGACGGCCGCGGTGAAGATCAGTTCGGGCCGCAGTTGGGTCGCCCCACTGATGCTGGCGCTGTTCCTGATCGGCCTGGTGTGGATCGTCACCTACTACGTGACCAGCGGCACCTACCCGGTCGAGAGCTGGCGGAACTGGAACATCCTGGTCGGCTTCGGCTTCATCGCCGCAGGGTTCGGCGTCTCCACCCAGTGGAAGTGACGGCCCGCCCGTCCTGAGGCTCTGATTCGAGCCGTTTCCCGCCGCTCCGGATCGCTCGTCCCGGGGCGGCGGTCAGGCGTGCCCGGAACCGGTCGGGAATCCGGTCGTTTGTCCCCACGATCGGACTGGCGTGCTTATCCACATGGTTATCCACACTGGGGAAAAGTCTCCCCAGCCTGTGGATAACTTTCCCGGGCGGGGCCGTGCACAGCTGTGCACAACTCCCCGGAAACGAGAAAACCGCACAGCAGGACACGCGTAGAACAGCAGTCCGCAACCGGGTGGCCGCACAGCCTGTGCACAACCCCGCACCCGCTGTGGACAAACGTCCGGGCGGTCAGGCCCCGTAGAGGGCCATCCCGGTCAGCAGCATCCCCGCCTCGACCGCCACCGCGCCCGCCACCGCCAGCGCCTGGACCGGGCCGCGGCGCTCGCGCGGGGCGTACATCAGGCCGGCCGCGGTCAGCGCGCCGAGCACCAGCCCGCCGACGTGCGCCCGCCAGTCGATGCCCGGGCGGGAGAAGGTGACGACCAGGTTGAAGACCAGGAACGCCATCGCCGGGCCGAGCGGGCCCCTGTTCCGCAGCTGGAGCACGATCGTGGCGCCGATCAGCCCGAAGACCGCCCCGGAGGCGCCCACCGAGTTCATCCAGTCGCCGGCCACCAGGAAGGCGAAGGTGCTGCCGCCCAGCCCGGAGACCAGGTACAGGGCCAGGAAGCGCAGCCGGCCGAGCGCCTCCTCCAGCGTCGGGCCGAGCCAGAACAGCACCAGCATGTTCATCCCGACGTGCCACCACTCCAGGTGCAGGAAGGTGGCGGTCAGCAGCCGGTACCACTGGTCCGGACCGTCGGCGATGCCCGCGGGGCCGCCGAGGATGTCCCGCCCCGCGCTGAACAGCGACCAGGTCTGGCCCAGCCGCGGGGTGAGCACGTAGGCCGCCAGCACCCAGACCACGACGTTGAGGCCGATCAGCACCCGGGTGACCAGCCCGCCGTCGGCGGCCAGGGCGCCGCCGAACCGGGTGGTCGCCCGACGCGTCCCGGCGTGGCCGTCGCCGACGCACTCCGGGCACTGGAAGCCCACCGAGGCGGTCACCATGCACTGCGGGCAGATCGGCCGCTCGCAGCGGGCGCAGGAGACCCCGGTGGGGGTCCGCGGGTGCCGGTAGCAGCCGGGCGGACCGGTCTCCGGGGACCGATCGGCCGACGGCCGCGGCTCGTCCGGGAGCATCAGCGGAGTCCCCTTCCCGTACACGACCTCCGAAACCGCCAGCCTACTGCCGCGTGCCCGCTCCCGGACCGGCTCCCCCACAACCGCCCGCCCGCCGCACGGGACCGGGTACCGCCCGCCCCTCCGCCCTCACCCGTCGCCGCCCGTCGCCGCCCTGCGCCGCCCTGCGCCCGCCCGCCACCCCGCGGGGCCCGCGAACGGCCCACCCCGACCTGCCGTCGGACAAATCAGGATGCATGATCAGCATTCAGGTGGATATGTGCATATAGGACGCCACCCAGGAGGAGAGAGACTCGTGAGCTTTTCGGATTCGGCCCGAGAGACGGCCACCAGGACCCGGGACACCGCCGCACACTTCGCGGACGGCGCCAAGCAGCGCCTCGGCCCCGCCTTGGACGCCTTGGGCCCGAAGGCCGCGCTGGCCGCCCACAACCTCCGCATCCAGTACGACAGGCATCTCGCCCCGCAATTCGGCCATGCCTTCGCCAGCCTGCCGCCGGAGGCCCAGCAGAACGTCCTGAAGGCCCTCCACCGGGCCCAGGAGGCCGCTCTGGCGGCCCGCCTGTCCGCCGCCCGGGCCGCGGACCAGGCCCGCACCAACGTGGCCCCCAGGGTCGCCCAGGCGGTCGAGGAGGCCCGCGCCACCGTCGGCCCGGTCGCCCACGAGGCCCAGACCCGCGGCGCCGCCGCGCTGACCGCCCTCCAGGGCAACGTCAGCTCGGCCGAGATCAGCGAGCTGGCCGCCCGGAACGCCAGGAAGAAGGACTGCAACCGCCTGGCCACCGGCCTGGCCGTGGCCGGTCTGCTGGCGATCGGCGGCGGCATCGTGGCCTGGCAGTGGTGGCGCCGGCACAGCAACCCGGAGTGGCTGGTCGAGCCCCCGGCACCGCAGGAGCCCCGGCCCACCGGCGCGCACGCCGCGTCCGCGCCGGTGAACGGCTCCGGCCCGGACGCCGGCGCCGAGAGCACGGACGGGGCCCCGGTCGGCGAGAACGACGGCCCCGCCGCCGAGGACGGCCCCGGGCCGCGCTGACCGTGCGGAGACCGCCCGGAAACGCCGATCGGCCGTCGACCAGGATCCTGGTCGACGGCCGATCGGCTACTGCCCTGAATTGTGGAGCATAGGAGACTCGAACTAAGTTTTTGCACACTTGTGACCTGCGACGATGCGCCAGACACGGACAAACGAGGGCAATCGGCGTGACGCTCGATGCCACTCGGTACCGCTCGACGGCGTCCGATGCTGACTTGTCAGCATGCCTGAGAGCACAGAACCGCCCCCGAGAGCGTCCTCTCGGGGGCGGCCCGGCCGCTACGGTCCGTCATCTGGACGGGCGGGCCAGCCTCGCGCAGACCCTCCCGTAGCAGCCGTTCAACCTGTCCGACCAACCCACGCCGGTCGAACAGAAGTTCGACTACCTGCCTGGTGTCAGTCGGTACCCCAGACCTCGGGGTCCGCGCCGTATCCGGCGGCGATGAGGGCTTGACGGGTACGGGCTAGGTCGGCGGGCGTTTCGTAGCGCTCAGGTGCCGTGAGGTCGAGCCGGGCCACTCCGCACACGGTGCTTATGAACGATATGTACGTTCGGGGCAGGCTGAGGGCGGCCACCGTGACCTCGTCCATGTCCTCGGTGACCTGAAACGGCGCACCGGTGGTGCGTAGGGAGGTCACGTCCGCCCACGCCTGGACCAGCTTGTGGATGTAGTCCGAGGAGAAGTCGGAGTTGGCCTCGGCCACCCGTTCCGCGATGTGGGCTGCGTACGCGGGGAAGGATTCCGCGAGCCACGCAGCCCCCCGAGACAGGACCCGCGCGCTCACTGGGCGGCCCCCTGCGCGGTTCGGTAGCCGTGGAAGTCGGCGGCCTGCACCTTGCGGCGGATCCACTCGTCGGCTGCGGTCGGGGTGGGCAGCCACCCGGAGGCCTCGGTGTTGGTCAGCAGGTCCCGGACGACCCACTGCTCGGGATAGCCGGCCGGACGCTCCACCCGCTCGGCAACGTAGCGGGCACCGACACGCTGCCGACAGGTCATGCGGTCCCCGTACGCGACCCGCACAAAGACGCTGCTGTTGTCCTTCAGGAGGAGAGGCACGTCGGTGGTCTCGTCCCCACGCATCCAGCGTTCCAGGTCGTCAGTCCGGCCAGCGCCGAACATGCGTCGCATCGCTCTCCGTTGGACATCGTCGATCGGCAGCGCGCTTACCGCCGTCCAAACCCGTTCGAGGGCATGGAGGGCCGGGAGTGCCACGGGTTCAAGGTGCCCGTCCACCGACACAGTGAGGTGGTCGGTAAGGGTCATCAGGTGATCTTCCTCGGTCTTGGGTCACGGGCACCGGATCGGTGCCGGGGGCAGGCGCAGTCGGGCCAGAAGTCCCAGCGCGGCGGTTCGTCCGGCGGGCCGATCTCGGGGGGAGTCACTGTCACCGGGGTGAAGCTGTGGCGCCGGCCGTCGGCAGAGACCTTGTACGTGCTCAAGCGCAGACCGGGGTGACGCCCGGCCTGCTGAAGGTCTTCGGCGGGCCGGGTCATCTCAGCCCCTTGAGCCGACGGCGGCGGCGGGCCTCGCCGATCTGCCAGATGACCAGCGCTCGGCGGCCGGCCCGGTCCAGGTCCGCCGCGTGCGCCACGAGGAGGTCCGGTGCCGGGCGGCCGGGACGTCGGGATCGAGTGACGAACATCACTTAGACACCCCCGAAGCCGGGGGAGCGCAACCGCCGCGGCACGCGACGACCGCCCAGACGAGGCCGTCGCGCCGAATGTGCCCGGCCGAACCGAAGGGAACGTCGGTCGCGCCGCAATCGATGCAGGCGCGTTCGTGGAGCTGGGCGTACGTGGGGGCCCTGCGTCCACGAGGCAATGCCGGTGAACTCATGGAACCAGCGTGCCGAGCGCGGCGCCCGGCGGGCAGGGCGTGCGCGAGGCATGTCCGAGCACTTCGCTTCACACCCCGTGTGAAGCGAAGTGCTCTACCGTATCTGACACCGCATCAGCAGGAGGTCCCTAGTGGAGCCGAATCCGCTGCTCGACGCCCTCATCGACGAGGCCGAGATGTCGCACGCGGGCCTGGCCGCCCGCGTCAATGCCGCCACCGGAGCCAGCTACGACCACACCGCGGTCGCCCGGTGGATCCGTGGCCAGAAACCCCGAGGCGCGGTTCCCAATGCGATCTGCACGATCCTCGGGGAGCGGCTCGGCCGACCTTTCACGCTCGACGGCATCGGGATGGGTCGCCCCGGCTCGTCGTCGAACGAGCTTGCCGGGTACCTCGATCGGGCGACAGCTCTGTGGCGGTCGGACCGACAATCTCGCCCCGAGGTGCAAACCGTCCCGGCGGTCACCGGCACGGCCGCCGTTGTCCCGGTCTGGGAGTGGGAGAATCCGCCGGACGACCGCGACGTGTCCCGTGCAGGCACCGTCCACGTCGGCGTCACGGACGTGCAGATGCTGCGGGTAGCCCGTACCCGGTACGAGCAGATGTATCGGGGCGCCGGCGGGGTCGCGACCAAGGGGCGGGTCGTCGGCTTCCTCACCGAGCACACCGCCCCACTCGTCCGCGGTTCCTACACCGACGCCGTCGGTCGGGACCTCCTGCGGGCGGCCGGGGGCCTCGCCGCTGTCGCCGGTATCTGCTCGTACGACGCCGACGCCCAGGGCCTCGCGCAGCGCTACTTCCACCAGGCACTCCGGCTCGCCAAGGCATCCGGCGACCGGGCGTTCGGCGGGTACGTGATAGCGCTCCTCGTCAACCAAGCGGTCTATCTGAAGGACTACCGGCAGGCTGTAGCCTTCGCCGAGGCCGGGATCCGGAGCGCGGGACCGTACGCCAGCCCAGCCCTCGCCACCGACCTGCACGCGATGCAGGCGAAGGCCTTCGCGCGGATGGGCGACGCCGCTTCGGCCCACGGGGCGATGGCCCACGCCGAAACCGCGGCTGGCCGCATCCGACGCGAGGAGGAGCCGCCGGAGACCGGCTACGTTCAACCGGGCCTGGTCGAGGCCCAGTTGGCAGAAACCTTGATCAGCCTCGGAGATTGGGAGCCAGCACGGCAGTATGCCGAGGAAGCTGTACAGACCCAGGCCCATGCGCGAGGCCGCGTGCACCGACTTGCCACCCTCACGACTGTGGACCTCGGCCGAGGAGAGGTCGAGCAGGCCGCAGCCCACGCAGTGGGTGCCCTGGACCTGGCCGCGGGGATGGAATCCCGGCGCCTGAACGATCGCTTCGTGGCCCTCCGGCGGAAGCTGGCGGGCCACGCCACAGCCGCGACACGTGATGCCGTCGACCGGATCGACGACGCGCTCGCCGTCCCCCTGTGACGGGCCTGGGATACTGGCCGCCATCGGTGGCCAGCAGGTAGGGAGTTCGACGTGTCGGTGTGGCGGAATCTGGGCGAGCACACGGTCTATGAGAACCCTTGGCTGCGGGTCAACTTGGCGGACGTCGAACTGCCCGACGGACGTCACCTCGACCACTACATCCTGCGGCAGCGGCCCGTTGCTCTGGCCACCGCGGTGAACGAGAAGAACGAAGCGCTGCTGCTCTGGCGGCACCGTTTCATCACCGACACGTGGGGATGGGAGCTGGCCGCCGGCGTCGTCGAGGACGGCGAAGACCTCGAGGCGGCGGCCGCCCGGGAGATGCTCGAAGAGACCGGGTGGCGCCCGGGCCCGCTCCGGCACCTCCTCACGGTGGAACCGAGCAACGGCCTCGCCGACGGCAAGCACCACGTCTACTGGTCCGACCAGGCCGAGTACGTCGGACACCCCGAAGACGACTTCGAATCGGATCGCCGGGAGTGGGTTCCACTATCCTCCGTGCCCGACCTCGTGGCCAAGGGCGAAGTCCGCTCGGCCAACGCGGTGGCGGCGCTGCTGATGCTGTGGCAGGTGCGGGAGGCAAGGGTCACGACTCAGGCACAGCCGTACGCGACCAACCAGTAGCCCGATAGCGTCACCCCCACACCACACCAGTCCCAGGGGGGATCATGCGCACCCGTACCACCGCCGCAGCCGTCGTCGTCGCGCTGCTCGCCATCGGCTCGGCCGCCTGCTCCAGCTCGGCCAGCAGCTCGAAGGGGGCGGCCGCCGCCCCGCAGACCTCGGCGGCCGCCGTTCCAGCTGCGCCCGAGGCTCCGGCGCCGGCCGGGACGACGGCGCCCGCGGCCGCCGGTGCGAGGCCGAGCGGGCCGCCGGCCAAGCCGGATGCCGCGACCACCGCGGCCTACATCGCGGCGCTGACGGCCATCGACCCGGAGATCGTCAGCGACAAGGCGGACCGGGCGGTCAGCCGGGGCCGCGACCAGTGCACCTCCGTAGCCGAGTGGCCGAAGGACCAGCCGAAGTTGGTCGACCTCGCCAACAAGAGGTTCACCAGCGCGCAGCACCCGAACGGCTTCGGGCCCGAGAAGTCCGCGAAGATCCTCGAGGTCGTCCGCAAGCACATCTGCCCGACGTACTGAGCGAGAACGCACAATGCGCCCCCGCCCGGCCGGAGCCGGAGCGGGGGCGCTGTGGTGTCAGGGTTTCTGCTGGAGTTCCCGAACGGCGACCTCGACGCGGTCGACGGCGTCTCTGAGAGACGAGCCGGAGTTGGGGTGTAGTTCGTGCTCGATGGCGGCGATTCTGACCATCACCCCGGGGCGGGCGGGCACGCCCGGGCGGGCTTCGGTGCCCTGCCAGTCGTCGGACCAGGCGTCGAGAACGGTATGGATCCGTCGGACCGCCCGCCAGATCAGGCCGAGTACGGCGGCGATGGCGCCGAGGGCGGCGGCCCAGGCCGCGAGGGCGTCGACCTGGACGACGCCGGTGTCGGCGAGGTCGGTCACTCGCGCACCGCCCGGGCCAGCGCGTCGGCGTCCGGGTCGGGCGTCTTCCGCAGCCACGAGGGGAGCCAGCTGTCCACCAGCGGCAGCGCCATCACGCGGGTGACGGCGCCGGCCACCGCCAGGATGGTGCCGAGGCCGGGCAGGGTGCTGGGGACGCCGGCGGTCTGGACGAGCAGGGGCAGGCCGGCTGCGACGCCGAGGACGAGAGCGAACACGGTGCGCGTGGTGCGTCGTGCGGAGTCGGTCATGATCTTCTCCTAGTCGGTGACGGTGAACTCGTGGGCGGCGCCCAGGCGTTCGAGGGTGCTGCGCCCGGGGATGCCGTCGGCGGCGCCGCCGTTGTAGCCGCAGCGGCGCTGCCAGGCCGAGTACGCGGTCACGCTGCGGGTGCCGAACGAGCCGTCCACCCACGCTCGGTCCAGCAGGCCTTCGTCCGCCAGCGCGCCCTCGACGACCTGGACTTCGTTGCCGTAGGTCTGGTGGCCTTGTTCGGCGCCGGGATCGGTCCGGGCTGCGGCGATGATGTGCGCGAGCGAGACCGTGCGGCCGCCGGGCAGGTAGCCGAGCAGTTCCCTGAGGCTGTGGGGACCGGGCACGCCGTCCGCGTCGCCGCCGGCGTAGTTCAGGGAGCGCTGCCACGCGGCGTAGGCGTTGGTGTCCGCATCCGTCCAGTCGGGGCCGGGGCCGACGCTGTAGTACCCCCCGAAGCCGCGACGGACCAGGGCTTCGCCGACTGCGGTCACGTGCGGGCCCTGGGCGCCGTAGCCGTACGGCAGGCCGTTGATGCTGCTCTGGTAGCGGGCCGGGGTCGGGTCCGGCGCGGGGGCGGGCTGCGGCGCCGGGTCGGCGCCGGCCTGGCCGAAGTCGGGCCACGACCCGGGGTCGGTGTGGTCGTTCTCCGGGGTGTGCGCGTGCGCGTACCAGCCGCCGGTGGTCTCCCACGTCCGCTCGTCCCGGCGGGCGGTGAAGTCGACCGGGCGGCCCATCGGCCAGACGTCGGGCACGCCCCAGGAGGAGATCCAGGCGTGGAGCCGGTCCCAGCCCGCGCACGGGGTGTCGACCAGCCGCGGGTAGACGATGCCGTCGCGGCGGCAGTAGGGGAAGAACACGGCCTCGATCTGGATGACGACCCGGCCGGCGCGGTTGGTGCGGGTGCCGCCGGGTCCGTCGGCCACGCTCTTGGAGCGGGATGTGGCCGGGTACAGCTGGGCGATTCGGCCGGTGAACGGGTCCCAGATCAGGTGCGGCGCGCTGGCCCGGCCGCTGCCGGTGAAGTAGCTCACGAGGTCGTCGAAGTCGCACCAGTCCTGTGGTGCGGCGGCGGTCGCGTTGCGGTCCCAGGTGATGTGGGCGATGGCCTTCGGCGGGTACTGCTGGTCGGTCGGTGCGTGGTCGCCGAGGTCGTGGACCTCGGCTCCGGGCATCCACAGTTCGGGCATGCTGCGGTTCCTCCAGGGCATGGGAAAGCCCCCGGGCGGTGGCGCCGGGGGCTGGCGGGTCGAGGTTGGGTCTCAGGCGGTGCGCTGCGCGCGGAGCCACGACGATGCGGCGATCGTGGTCCCGGTGCCGTGGGCGGCGTACTGCGCCCACTTGAGCTGGAGCGTTCCGGCCGCCACGGTGACGATGTGGCCGGTCAAGCGGCACGAGGTCAGGGAGTTCGGGCCGCCGATGCCGTACGTCCCGGCGGCGACGGGCTGGCCGGGGATGGTGCTGTGGCTGGCGTAGGCGGCCTGGCCGCCCAGGGCCGGCGCGCCGAT
Source organism: Kitasatospora sp. NPDC048715 (assembly GCF_043198905.1). Lineage (NCBI taxonomy): Bacteria > Bacillati > Actinomycetota > Actinomycetes > Kitasatosporales > Streptomycetaceae > Kitasatospora > Kitasatospora sp. NPDC048715. The sequence goes on from NZ_JBICVH010000001.1 coordinate 35,791, forward strand.
CGACCAGCGCATCGCGGTGCCGAGCGGCACCGACCAGTCGAGTTGTAGGCCGCCCTGGTTGTACTCCCCGGCGTAGTACAGGCAGCCGTCGAGGAGGTACGTGGCGCCGGCCTCCAGCACGAGGGACAGGTGGGGGTCGGCGGTCAGGCTCGTGGTGTTGGCGCGCGCGGTGTCGAGCGACTTGATAACGGTGATCGGCGGGATCGCGGCCAGCTGCGCCCCGAGGATGCGCTGGCCGGCGGCCCAGGGCGGGTAGCCCACGGGGTCCTCCTAGAGAGAGATGATGGCGGGTTGCCACAGCCGCACGGGCGCCGCAGCGGGCAGCGTCTTGACGACGCCGTTGACGGAGCGGGTGACGACGGCGCTCTGGTCGGGCCCGAGCGTGGTGAAGTCGTCCCAGCTGGCGGTGACGGGCAGCGGGGTGGTGCTCGTGCTGGACAGGATGCTGCGGGTGCCGATCTGGCCGGCGGCGGTGAGCGCGGTGTCGGTCGTCTCGGCCTGCCAGACCGAGGGCTCCGGGGCGCCGTCCAGCCAGGCCCGGGCGCGCAGCGTGCTGCCGGCGGTCTGGAAGCGGAGCGCGAACCGGCGGCCCGCCGCGTGGGTGAGGCCGGTGGTGTACTGCTGGAGCAGCGTCTCTGCCCCGGCCACCCGCTTGCGGATGGTCAGGATGACCTCCTGGGCCGTCCCGAGTTCCAGCCGGGCCAGATAGCTGTTGGAGCCGTCCTGGTAGCGGGCGACGAGGGCGACGAACTGGCCGCCGCCGACCGCGAGTTTGTCGGTGGCGACGGTGGCACGCAGGTCGACGTCCGCGGACGGTGCGGGCAGCAGGGTGTACCGGCTGACGTTGACGCTGGGCATGGCGACGAGGCCGCGGCCGGACTGGACGGAGTAGTCGGCGGCCGACCCGCCCGAGGTGGTCCAGGCCTGGCCGGAGGTGGCGGTGCCCCAGCCCCCGGCGGCGGTCCGGCCGAAGTGGTCCCCTCGAGCACCGACGACGTCGAGGAAGCGGACCTGTTCACCGGCGATGCCGACGTCGAACGGCAGGTCCGCCGGGTCGGTGGTCCAGGTCGGCCCGCTCGTGGTGGTGAGGGACAGGACCGTAGCCGTTGCGTCGGCAGGGGCGGCCAGCTGGCTGCCGGCGGTGTCGGCCCGGCCGAGGACGGGATCCTCCAGGACCGCCACCGACCAGGGCCCGGCCGGCTGGCAGCTGAACACCATGTCCCAGTCGAACTGACCGATGCTCTCGGCGTAGCCCTCGGCGAGCAGCGCAACCGCAGTAGGGCCGTCCTCGGGCGGCATACCGATGATGTCGATCCGGTCGCGCAGGTCCAGACCGAGGACGGTCGGGATCAGGTGAGGCGCAGCCGCGAGGTCGACCCGGACGCTCGGATACCGCGGGCCGTCCCACGTGCCCAGGTGCAGCCTCCAACCCGCGAGGTCGACGAGCTGCTCGTCCCGCCACAGGCTGAGCGTCACCCCCTCGTCGTACCGGCCGACGCCGACGGGCGGGGGCTGCGTCGACATACTGCTCGTCGTGTCGACCGCCCGGGCACTGGACCCGCCGGCCCTGGTGATGGTGATGTCGTTGCGCACGCCCTGGTCGTCGTCCGCGGGCTCCAGCGGCGGCGCGACGTCGCCGCCCGCGTAGTCGAGGACGAGCCGGGCCGACTGGTTGAAGGCGAGGTGACCGGCCCGGTACCACAGCGCGAGGTCGTCGATCCGCTCGGCCAGGATGCCGTGATCGGAGTCGGCGGCCTCCTGGAGCAGCGCGAGCAGCGCGCCCGGACGCTGCGACCCCAGGGGGACCTCGGAGTCGACGTCCCCCTGGATGACGACCGGCACGCCCTCCTCACTGCACAGCCGCCCGATCCGCTCGGACGGCCGGTTGCCCAGCCACCCATTGTCGGCACGGTTGTAGACGTCGGCGACGTGGTCGAACACGGCCAGGTGCCCCATGCCCATGCCGTTGAGGCCTTCGCCGAGCAGTGTGTCGATCTCGGTCGGGACACCGACCGACCCGGCGTACGAGCCGGCACCACTACCGTTCTCGTCCGAGCTGACGGCGTACCACGTGATGGACCAGTCCACCTGCCCGCCGTTCTGAGTGGCGCGGATGATCATCTGGCGCCACTCCGGCCCGGCGAACAGGTGATTGCCTGCCAAGTAGTCCATGACCGTGACCCCGTTGGCGTCGAGGCCGTAGATGTGCACCGCGGTGCCGTCGAGCGCGCCGGCGTCGAGCACCCACGTGCGCACCGTACCGGTGGACGTCCAGGTGAGAAGCCTGGACGTCGCCGACGGCGCCGCCGTGCACCGGTACACGAAGTTGATCTGCCACATCGTCGGCGCCACCGCGGGAGCGGGGACGGCGCCGCGCAGCTGCGCACCGGTGCGCAGCGTGGGCAGCGGCGAGGACCCGGTGAGATCGCTGTCGGCGCCGAAGTCGACTGCGCTGGTCTCCAGCGGGCCGACACCGTAGACGGGGCTGTAGGCCTGGCTCGCACCGCGCTCGTCCTCCATCGGCCAGTAGGCGAGCGGGCGACCGGTGGGGATGTAGCGGCGCAGCGTGCTCTGAAGCGGAGCTGCGCCCTGCCCGAGGCGACGCATGATGCCAGCGGCCTGGATGGGGATGTAGGTGTCATGGCCGCTCACGTCCCGGCGCGGCAGCCAGCTGGCCACCTCACCGGTGAACCTCGTGACGAGGTTGGACAGGGCGGCGGGGGCGACGACGCTCCAGGTCCGGCCCACCCCGTCGGCGAACACCGTGGTGCCCGGGGTCTGGGCGGTGAAGTCGGGGGCGGCGACGACGGTCCCGTCGATGCCGTTGCGGACCTCGGCGCGCAGGACGTGAGCGGGCAGCGCGAAGACGGAGGCGACGGCCGGGTTGTCGCCCAGGACCAGGGGCGCCGTGCCCGGGTAGATGGTGGTCGTGCCAGCCGCGGTGACGGGGCCGCCGAGCTGCACCCAGGGCCCGGCCATAGTGGCAGCGGTGTAGAAGCGCGCCGTGCAGCCGCCCGCCCCGTTGTCGACGTCGAGGACTGCACGGACGGCCAGGCGGCCGGTGGGCGTCGACTCGATGGGCCAGTCCGAACTCAGCGCCCGGATCTTGGAGTTCGTGCCGTCCTCGCTCCAGTCCAGGAACAGGTACCCGTTGCCGGAGTGGAGGCGCCAGCTGCGCCCGGTGGCGCCTCCCTCGTAGCGGCCGGCGATCTCGTAGAAGGTGTTGTCGGTGGGGATGTGCCACAGCTGGTCGAGGTCGACACGGACGTCCAGGTCGGTGACGTGAAGCGCGGCTGTGTCGGGGGTGCTGGCGCGGCCGCCGAGGGCCCCGGTGATGTCGAGGTAGGTGGTCGGCCCGGGTACGCGGACGCGCAGCGGGGTGTTGCGGCCGATCCGCCCGTACAGGGGGCTCGCCGCGTTGCGGGGGCTGTACTTCCCGTTCGGGTTGCTGAGGGTCATGGAGCACTTGGCCGGGTCGACACGCGAGGCCTCGTCGTGGCGGCCGCGCTCGATGTGGATGCGGTCGTCGAGGCGGACATCAGCGGTGATGTCGGTCCAGACCCCGTCCAGGCGCAGCTCGACGTGGACGTCGAGCGGGGTGTGCGGGAAGGCCATGCGGCCGCCCCCTTTCTACGTGAAGGCGGTCTGGGCGCTGCCCTGCCCGGTGACCCGGACCATCTCGCGCAGCAGGCGTTGGAGCTTGGAGTCGGCGCCGGTGGCGTCGAGGGTGATGCGCACCTCGACGGGGCCGCCGCCGGTGGCGCGGGACAGCGGTGTGACGGTGGCGCCGCCGGGCAGGGACAGCAGCTCGGGCCCGGCCTCGCCGACGAGGACGGTGCCGGCGCCGGTGATCTGGCCGCCCTTGGCGAGCATGGGGATGTGCGGCATCGAGAAACCCTTGCCGCCGAAGTAGGGAATCCAGTCGGGCGCGGTGAACGACAGCCGGCCGACGGTGGAGTTCCAGAAGCGGCCGATGGCGTTGAAGGCGGCCCGGAACGGCGACATGATGATCTCGCCGAGGCCGGAGAAGCCGCTGGCGATCCGGCTCGGCAGGCCGGCCACGAAATCGAACGCGGCGGAGGCGCCGGAGCGCATGGAGTCCCAGCTGCGCGAGATCCAGGACACGGCCGAGGTGATCGGCGAGACCAGGATCCCGACGATCAACGGCCAGTTGTTGGCGACCCAGTTGTAGACCCCGGAGATCGCACCCCACACCACGGCCCAGCAGCTCGTGACGATGTCGCGGAACTGCTCGCTGTTCTGCCAGAGCAGGACGACGGCGGCGACCAGGGCGACGACGGCGATGATGATCAGCCCGATCGGGTTGGCGGACAGGGCGGCGTTCCATGCCCACTGCGCGCCGGTCGCGACCGTCTGGATGCCGGTCCAGATGCTCTGCGCGGCGGCCCAGGCCATGGTGGCGCCCTGGACGAGGAGGATCGCCCCGGCAACCGCACCGAGGGTGATCGCAAGCGGCTGGACCCAACTCGCGTGCTCCTGACCGAACTTGACCAGCTCTCCGCCGACCTCGGCCAGCTTGAGCTGTGCGTCCCTCTTGAACTTCTCCAGGGCGGCCGCCGGGTTGTCACCGACCGTCTTGGCCATCTGGTCGGCGGCCCCCGCGACTTCACCCAGTGCGGTCTTCGCCGTGGACGGGTCGAGAGCGTAGAGCGCTTTCTGGACATCTTCAGATTTCGTACCAAAAAGGGCCAAAGCCGTGTTGTTGCGCTCGACCGGGTCTTTCATCGCGCGCAACCGGTCGAGCACCTGGTCGAGGGCCGAGGCCGCGCCCGGGCCGCCCTTCACGAAGGCGGACTGCATCTGCTTGGCGTTCAGGCCGAGCACCTTGAAGGCGTCCGCGCTGGCCTGGGAACCGCTCTGCGCGATGAGCGTGAACTCTTTGAGGCTGTCGGCCACCACGTCGGCATCGCGGGCACCGGCCTTGAGTCCCTGTGCCAGCAGGCCAGTTGCCGTTGCTCCGTCCAAGCCGAGCTGGCGGAACTGCGTCGAGTACTCGGTCAGGGTGTCGGTGAAGTCTCCCGCCTTGTCGACGCCGCTCTGGAAACCCTTGGTGATGATGTCGAAGGCCTCGTCGGCGTCGCGGGCCAGGCCGGTCTTGATGAGCTGGCCAGCGGCCGAGGTCGACGAGGCGACGTCCACGTCGAACACCTTGGCCAGCGCCATGGCCTTGGTGGTGATGCGCTCCAGTCCGGCACCGGCGGCGTCGCCGCCGATCTGCTGGACGACGCCGCGGATCGCGTCGTTGACCTCGGCCGTCGACTCGCCCCAGGCCTCCTTGTAGACGTTGGCGCTCACCTTGGACAGTTCGGCGGCGCGCTCGGCCCCGACGCCGAGCTGGGCGGCGAGTTTGTCCGAGGCGGCCCCCATGTCGAGCGAGTCGACGACGCCCTTGCCGAGTGCCCCGGCGATGCCGGCGGAGATGCCGGTCGCCGCCGTCGACACCTTCTCCTTCATCTGGCCCAGCACGCTCGAGGCTTTGTCCTTGGCGATGAGGTTGAACACGAGCGAGGTGTCGGAGGCCATGTCACCCCCTCGTGGTCGTCACCGTGTACGGGCGTCGTCGAGCTGCTTCGCGTAGGCGTCCAGCCAGGCGTGGACCTGCTCGGTCTCCTCGACCGTCATCAGCTGCCACTCCCACGGGCGGATCCCGAGGAGGTGTGCCGCGTTGCCGATCTGCGCTATCCGGCGATCGGCGGCAGGACTTTTCCCTCGGGCTCCTCGTAGGCCTCGGCGATCTCGGCGTCCAACTGCGCGAGGACGGCGTCCCGCACGTCGGGCGCCGCGGTCTCGGCGGCCTGCTCACGGATCAGCTCCAGCTCGGCCTTGCTGTGCTCCAGCGTCAACTCGTCCCACGCGAAGTCCACGTCGTCGTAGCGCAGCGGCGGGTTCTCGCGCTTCAGGAAGACGAACAGCAGCGCGCGCCGGCACGAGCTGTTGCCCCTGATGACGGCCTGGGTGAACGCGGAGAAGTCCTTGCCGGTGAGTCGCTCCAGTCGCTCCCGCTCGGCGCTCATGAGCTTGGTCGGCTGGTACTTGAAGCGCTTCGGCTCGTCGGACCCATCGGGGTGGTAGACGAGGTACACGGTGTCTCCTATCGGGCCCGGTCGGCGATGCGGCGGGCCATGCTCTCCATGGCGTCGGCGACGCTCTGGCGGTAGGTGTCGGAGCCGGGCTGCATGGCGCGGTCGAACCAGTTGACCTTGCCGTGCTGGACGCGCCAGATGCCGCGGCCGAACGTCTGGGTGCGCCAGCCGGCCGATCTCTGGGTGCGTTTCGGCGCGTTGGCGAATCCCCTGATTCCGGCGATCTTGCGCGATTTGACGCGGGCCCCGCTCCAGCGGCCGCCCAGCTTGACCTCGGGGCGGATGCGCTTGGCGATGGCGCTGCGCAGCGCGGGGGCGGCGGTGGTGGTGGCGGACATCGACATGATGCCGCTCTTGGCCTGCTCCGCCGCCGGTTTGAGCGCGTTCCGCATGTTCGTGGCCAGCTCCTTGCGCAGAGCCTTGCCGTCCTCCTCGGCGCGCAGCGCGGCGGTGAGGGCGTCGAAGCCTTCGAAGGTGACCGAGAGGTCCACGGGGTTCTGGGCCATCAGCTGGTGGCGCGCAGGACTTCGCCCGAGGTCGGGTAGCTGACGCCCACGCTGGCCTCGTCGCCGACGGACCCGGCGATCGGCTGCCACTCCTTGATCAGCACGCTGCCGCTGTACTTGGGGTTGTTGATGCTGACGGGGGCCTGGGTGGGCCGGACCTCGAACGGCACGACCTGTCCGAGCAGTGGCCACATGATCGAATCGAGCTTTCCGGCGGCGTAGTCCTGGAGCAGCTCGAGGCCGAGCGTCCCGCTCTTGAGGCCGCCGATGCTGACCTTCCAGCCGTTGGAGATGTACGTGGTGACGTCCTTCTCCTCGCACTCGACCGCCAACTCGGCTTTCCGGGCGTGCTCGTTGAGGATGTTCCCGGCGATGTTGAGGTACTCGCCGGTGAGGACCATGGTGGGCATGGTGCGCTCCTTCTACTGGATGCCGAGGGCGGCGACGAACGTGAACGAGGGGCCGGTCCCGGCGACGGTCCAGGCGATGCGCCACCACGTGTCGGTGACCGGGGCGGGGACGGCGAGGGCCTGGCCGCCGAGGCCGGTCGCGGCGGTGAAGACGGCCCGGGTGGTCGGGTCGGTGAACGCGGCGCTGTCGTCGCTCTCGATGCGGACGGTCAGCGCCGGGGTGGTCCCGGCGGCGGACAGGACGTGGAGCGTGGCGTAGAGGCGGCGACCGTCCGGGACGGGGCCGAGCTGGAGGGCGGTGCCGGCGCCGCTGCTGGAGCGCGCGGTGCCGGGCGGGTGGGCGATCTGCCCGCGGGCCATCGCGCCGGTGCCCGACCCGCCGGCGGTCCAGGGGGCGAGGTCGCCGACGGTGCCGCCGAGCGTGTAGTCGGTGCGCAGCGCTTGGGTGAGGTAGGCGAGGGAGCCGACGGTGGCGAGGTGCGGGGCGACGGTCCACGGGACGATGGCGCCGAACTGGGCCCACGTGGCGTCGTCGACAAGGTCGTCCGCGCCCGCTTCCCAGAAGCCCTCCGCGGTGACCTTGCTGGTTCCGAGGCCGCCCTGGACCCGCTTCCAGCCGCCGCCGCCGTACGTGGTGCGGTCCTTCTCCTCGACCTCCGCCGACAGCTCGACCTTGTTCGAGACACCGGTCAGGTCCGCGCCGCCGGTGAACAGCCTTACCTCAGTGAGGACTTGGGCAGCCATGGTCACGCCCTCCCGTCGCCGATGACGCGGATGATGATCTCCGCGCCGACGTACTGGACGCCGGCGTGCTCGTACCAGCGGTAGCCCTGGACGCGCTCGACGCGTAGATCGTGGGCGAGGCCGCCGAGGGCGGGCTGGCCGGGGGCGCCGCGGGACGCCTCGATGGCGGCCTTGAGGCTGGCCGGGCCGGAGCCGGAGAGCAGGGCGTCGAGGACGGCCTGGGCGGAGCGGTCGTCGCCGCGGCCGACGAGGGCCCGGCAGGTGATCTCCAGCTCGTCGAGCGCGCGGCCCATGGCCTTGTCGTACTCGACGCTGACTTCGCCGACGAAGAAGTGCGGTTCGTTCACGCTGTCGGGGGTGTAGCCGGTGCAGGTCAGTTGTCCGGCCGCGGGCGGCAGGACGACGGCGCCGGCAGCGGCGGCGATGGCGGTGCGAACGGCGGCGATCTGCACGGGGTGCCTCCTCGGGGTCAGGCCAGGCCGGGCAGGATGAACGGCTGGATGAGGGCCTGGACGTCGGGGTCGACGCGGGACAGGCGCATGACGCCCCACTCGGCCGACCCGGCGACCCCGTCCGGGGAGTCCTTGCGGCGGAACAACCTGTTGGCCTGGATGAGACAGGCCTGCCGCACCTCGGCCGGGACGGCGGGCCATCCCCACCGGGCGGTGATCCGGATCCGCTGCCGGCCGCCCGGCCATCCGGTCCCGCCCAGGCGCAGCAGCGAGGTGACGGGCTGGCCCTGGTCGAGGGCGTCGGTCGGCTCGGCCTCGACGTCGCCGAGGGGCGACCAGGCTCCGGGGGCGCCGGTCTCGACGACGAGGCCGTCGAGGGTGCCGATGTCCGCGGTGAGCAGGTGCGCGCCGTCGGCGTCCACCAGGGTGTGGCGGCGGGGGTTGACGATGCGCGCGGTGGCGGTGTCGTCGAGCCAGAAGCGGCGGCCGGTGAGGCGGTCGATGCCGCGGCTGGCGGCGTCGATCGCGTCGGTCAGCTGCTCGTCCCGGTCCGTGTCGGTGATCTTGAGCGTGTTCTTGAGCTTGCTCAGGGTGGTGTACGTGGGATCGGACACGGGTCACAGCGCCACGACGCGCGGGACGTACGCCACCGCGCTGGCGGCGGCGATCGTCGCGGGGGCGGTGCCGGTGAGGGCGGCGCCGCTGGAGCGGGTGAGCGGGACGTCACCGGCGACGTAGCCGGAGATGGCACCGACGAGGGTGGCCGCGCCGAGCAGGCTCGGGGGCGCGGTGGCCTTGACCATGATCGCGGCGTGGTAGATGCCGGTGCGGGTGATCTGCACCGGGGTCTGGAGCGCCAGCGTGCGGGCAGTGTTGGCGGCCCACGCGGCGGTGAGCTGGTCGGCGGACTGGCCGAGCAGCGCGGGGGTCGCGGAGTCGTCGTAGAGGGCGGTCCAGTAGTTGGTGGGAGTGTCGGCCGCCGTGCTGCCGGACTTCCAGGTGAGCGAGGTGACGGTGTCACCGGCCTGGAGGTAGAGCGCGGTGGACAGCATCACCTGGGAGGTGAGGACGGCGAAGTCGGAGGTGACGGCGAACCGCGGCAGGTTCGATCGGGGCTGCGGGCCAGCGTTGAGCAGGCTCTCGGGGTTGCGGACCGGGTAGCGGCCGGAGACGAGCGGCATGTCACTTCCCTCCGGTCTTGCGGGCGGTGGCCGGGCGCAGCGCGTCGCGCAGGCGGCGGGCCTCGGCGTGCGCGGCGACGGCCAGGACGTCGCGGCCGGCGTCCTGGTGGTCCTTGGCCTCGTCGGTCAGCTCGGCGGCGCGGTCGGTGATGGCGGTGGTGACGCGCTTCAGCTCGGCGGCGATGTCGTCGGTGCGGGCGGAGCCGCGGGCCTTCGCGCCGGCCAGCTCGTTGCGGTAGCCGGCCAGCTCGGCCAGCAGGTCGTGCGACATGGAGGGTCCTCCGGTGCTCGGGGTGGGGGCCGGGGCGGGCGCGGGGGCTGCGCCCGCCCCGGGGCGAGGGGGTCAGAAGCCGGGCTGCGGGATCACGCCGGTGCCGGAGATGACCGAGACGGACTCGGGCCGCCGGTCGGCCATGAACGCGAAGTACGCCCAGAGCTGGAAGCGGACCTGGAGCGTGCCGGACAGCACTTCCTGGAGGACCCGGGTGCGGGTGGTGCCCTCCCACAGGTAGAGGTCGGAGGTGCGGGCGGTGATGATCCGGGTCTCGTTGCTGCCGGCGCCGAGGTTGGAGGGGATGTTGCCGTCGAGCAGGTTCGGCAGGACCACGCGGCCGACGGGGCCTTCGGCGACGGCGCCGGTCTGGAGCGCGGCCATGTTGAAGGCGGGGGCCTGGTCGATCTGCACCAGCGGGCGCCCGTTGGTGTCGAGCTGGGAGATCATCCAGTACCAGACGGCCGGGGTCATGAAGTGCGCCAGCGCGGGCAGCTTGCGCTTGGTGGCGATCTGGGAGGCGGACTGGGCGAAGGCCGGCCACATCTCGGGCAGCGTCGGGGAGGCGTCGGTGTAGGTGATGCTGTTGATCCCCGAGGTGTTCAGGATCCCCTTGGCCTGCCCCGCCAGCCCGCTGCCGTTGACGACCTGGATGTCCAGCTTGGAGTTGTAGTCGGCCAGCAGGTCGGCGAACAGCACCTCGTCGAAGCTGATCGGGGACTGGTCGAGCAGCTGCATCGCCACGTCCTGCTGACCCGCGATGGTGCGCACGGGGGCGGTGACGCTGGTGTCCGTGAGGTCCTGGCTGGTGACGGCGGCGCCGTCGGCGGTCTGGACGCCGGTCGCGGCGCCGGTGGAGACCTTGGGAAGGCTGATGCTGTCGGTGCCGCCGGGCAGCGGCATGTTGCGTACCGCGTTGGCAATGGTCCGGCCGGCCCGCGGCAGGTCGACGTACTGGTCGATCATCCACAGGGGCGGCACGAAGTACCCGCCCTGCCCGTCGGTCCTGTTGGGCGCGACGCGGCGCTCGAACGCGTTCTCGGCGGCGCGGTCGTCGATGCCGTCCTCGATGCCGAGCAGGGCCCGGTGGGCGGCGGCGTCGCGCCGGGCGAGGCGCTTGGGAAGCTCGACCTCGAGTTCCTGGGCGTGGCGCTTGAGGCGGTCGCGGGCGGCACTGTGGCCGCCGTCGCCGTCGCCGCGGCCCAGCTCGGCGCGGGCGAGGTCGAGGAAGTAGGAGTGCCGGCCCTCGCGGAAGTAGGTGACGGGCTCGGAGGTGACCTGGGCGCTGGCGGTCGGGCGGCCGGTGCCGAGGGTGGCGCGCAGCTCGGCGGCGGCCGCGGCGCGCTTCTCCTCCTCCTCGAGGTCGGCCAGCTGGCCGCGGGCGGTGTCGATGTCGGCGTCGACCGCGCGGATGGCGTCGCGCTTCTCGGCGAAGGTGCGCTGTTCGTCGGCGGTGAGGTCGCGGCCGGCGGCGGTGGGCGCCGCGAGTACGGCGTCGAGGTCCGTCTTCAGCTGGGAGCGCTGCTCCAGCAGGGCCTCGATGCGCCGGCGCAGGTGGTCACGCATGGGTGTGTCCTCTCGGGTCACGGTGAAAGGGGGAAGGTGCTGCGTCCGGCGCGGGTGGTGGTCCAGGTGGTGGCCCGGAAGGGACTCCGGCGTGGACTCCGGCGCGTGCGGGAGGGCAGTGGTCTACAGGGCGAGGGCCTCGGCCTGGGCGCGGTAGAGCGCGAGGGGGCCGCCGGTGCTGGCGGGCGCCGGGGCGGGGGCGAAGCGGGCGCCGAGCCGCTCGTACAGGGCCCGGGCGTCGTCCTCGGCGAGGCGGTCAAGCGCGGGCAGGTCCAGGCCCCGCAGCGACACGGAAGTCGCCGGGTTGGCACCGAAGTTGACAACCGAGACATCGCCGCGGTGAAGGTCGACCTCGAGGATGTCGCGCTGGGACCAGTCGGGGGACCACATCTGGCGGGTGACGCGGAACGCGAAGCTCATTTCGTCGACGTCGCCGTCCTCGAGGGCCGCGAGCATGTCGCGGACGTCGCCACGGGCCGGGTTGACGTCGGCGGACATGTGCAGCCCGGTCGAGTCCTCGGACAGGCGCAGCGTGCCGGCCTTGGTGTAGGCCATGGCCAGGCCGCCGTGGTTGAGCAGCAGTTGGACTTGCGGCGTCTCGGACAGGGTCTTGCGGAAGGCACCGGCGCGGACGACCTCGGCGTACTGGCCGGCCCAGTCCCACATCTGGAACGGCTCGTCCACGACGGAGGCGTAGCCCTCGACGGTGGCCGGGCCGTCGCCGGTCGGGGCGGAGCGGACTTCCAGGTCGACGCGGTAGGCGCGGCGCTCGATGCCGGCGGGCCGCGCGCGGTCGGTGATGTCGGGCATGGTCAGCCCTCCTCGGGTGCGGGCGCCGGCGGCGGCGCGGGGGTCGGTCCGTTCGGCTGGTCGCCCCAGGCGACGGGGCCGGAGTCCTCCAGGACCCGGACCTCGTTGACGGTGGCCCAGCGGTTGCGCAGCGCGATTTCGTGCGCGCGGAAGCGGGTCAGCAGGTCGGTGCGGACCAGGGCGTCGCGGTTGAAGCGGACGTACTGGGGCTGCGGCAGCAGCGCGGACAGCAGCTTCTCCATGCGCACCAGCCACGGGTTGATGGCGTAGGTGAGCAGGTCGAGTGAGCGCTGTTCGACGTTGGCGTAGGTGAGGGATCCGCCGGTCTCGTAGCCGAAGACGTCGGCGTAGCCGGGCCCGTAGATGCGGCAGCACTCGGCCGAGCTGTAGCCCATGGTCTCGAGGAACTGCGACTCGTTGGCCGGGACGCTGATCTGTTCGTACTTCCAGCCCTTGCCGAAGACGACCGGTTCGCGGGTGCCGCGCAGCGCGGCGAGGAACCGGGCCTTGACGGTGGCGGCCTGCTGCTGGTCCAGGTTGCTCTCGGTGTTGGTCAGCAGGGCCGAGGGGTGGCCGCCGTCCTCGAACCAGGCGGCGCCGAAGCGGGCGGCGGCCAGGCCGGTGCCGATGGTGAGGGCGTGCATGCCGATCGGGGACAGGCCCATCAAGTGGCCGGGCGTCGGGAACACCCGCTTGTGCCAGATCGACCCGGCGGACGTCCGGCGGCCGTTGATCCACCAGTCGTACGTGCCGTCGTCCAGGCGCACCGGGCGGACGTCGTCGGGGTGGTGGAGGACGACCTGGGTGGGCGTGCCGGTCGGCGAGCGGGCCAGCACGGTGCCGATCTGGTTGCCGCGGGTCATCCACGAGTACATGGCCTGCCACAGCCAGTCGGCGGTGCCGTGTCCGTCGCCGCCGAGGTCGAGCAGATACCCGGGGGTCGGGATCGTCTTCGGGCCCTCGGAAGTGCAGCGGTAGCAGTCGAGCGGCATCGTCTCGATGGCCGAGCAGGTGAGGTTGATGCACGCCCAGATGGCGACTTGCTGGAGGGAGGCCTCGGCGCGGGTGAGGTCGACGGCGGCGTAGCTGGTCGACCCGATCTCGGCCGGGCCGGGGATCGGCCGGTCGGAGAACACGGCGGCGCGCTGCTCGGCGGCGGGGCGGCGGCCGAAGAGGAGACTCACCGGGGCTCACCTCCTCCCGGGTCGCGGCGGGGCGGGTACCGGTCGGCGATCCGGTCGCCGAGCAGCAGCAGGCCGCCGCAGATGAGGCCCGCGGGCGGGTAGATCATCCAGGCGCCGACGGAGATCAGCAGGACGGCCAGCAGGCCGGGCAGGTTGGGGAGCAGCCACGCGGCTGCGCGGCCGGCCGCATCGGCCAGCAGCAGGAGGAGGGGCTTCACCAGACGTTCGCCACCGGGTCGTAGGGGTCGGCGAGCGCGGGGAGCCGGGCCAGCAGGGCCCAGCGCGCCAGCGTCACGGCGACCAGCGGAGAGATGTCGGTCTGGGCGTTGCGGCGGTGCCAGGCCCAGGCGTCGCCCAGCGGGCGGGTGCGGGCGCCGTTCACCGCGGCGGTGAGCGGCGTCTGGTCGGTGTGGACGACCGTGCCTTGTCGGATCGCGTCGGCCAGCTGTCCGCATGCGGCGACGACGTCGCCGGTGCGCGGGATCAGCAGGTCGCCGCGCTCGGGGTGCTCCGGGTCCTCGGACACGCGGATGCCCTCGTCGGCGAGCGCGTCGACCAGCGAGCCGACCGGGCCCTTCGCGTCGAGGGTGACGACGACCGGGCGCCACAGTGCGGCCAGGCGGCCGAGCGCGTCGGCGACCCAGTCCGTCCCGGCGCGCCGGTCGACGACCTCGAGGTGGATCCGGCCGTCCGGACGGCGGGAGGCCGCGGCGATCGACGCCCAGTCGCGCAGCGGCGAGACGTCGACCGCGAGCGCGACGTCCGGCACCGGCCGCGACGTCTCGTCGGCGGCCGCCGTCCACTGCGTCTTCGGGACGTTCGGGTCCTCGGGCGGTGTGTGCTTGCGGGTGCGGTTGAGGTACGCGCGGTCGAACTCGGCGGGGTCCAACTTCTCCAGCTCGGAGCGGACGACGTCCTCGGTGACCGTGTGGCCGAGGGCGGGCATGCAGCTGTACCACGTGGCCGGGTCGGCGCGGTCGAGGTGGTCCGGGGCGAACCACTCGAAGTAGCAGACGGACGGCCATTCCCCGGACGCCCAGGCGCGCTCCACCAGTTCGCGCCCGGCCTGCCGCTTCTTGTTCAGGAACACCGACCGCTCGGTGCCGCCGGCCGACGCCCACCACAGCTGGGCCATCGGCCGGGTCAGCATCGCGGGGCTGAACGCCTGCTCGAGGCGGTCGTCCTCGTGCGCGAACGCCTCGTCGATCACCCCGAGGTCGAGCGGCGGTCCGTGGCCGGCTTTCTCGGTGTTCGCCGTGATGCCCAGCTTGGACCGGGTCTTGGTCCAGATGATCGCCTCGTTGCCGTTCGCCTTGCGGCTCGTGAACTTGCCGCGCAGCTTCGGGGCGGCCTCCATGGCGGTGAGGAACTCGTCTTCCCACCGGGTGCGCGCCATGCCGCGGGTCTGCGCGGCGTAGACCACGTTCTGTCGCGGCCAGGCCATGATCCGGTGGAGCATGACGGTCAGGATCTGGTCGGTCTTGCCCTGCTGGCGCGGGACCGACAGGCCGACCTCGCGGTAGGCGAACCGCCCGGTGTGCGGGTTGATCTCCAAGCCGACGTCGAGGGTGTAGCGCTGCCACGGCATCGGCGGGTGGCCGATGGCCTCCATGGCCCGTGCCGCCTTCCCGCCGAGCGTCGGCCAGTCGAGGCGGCGCGGCGGCCCCCAGTACGGCGGGCAGCGCAGCGCGTACAGCTCCATGCACTGCTCGGCCAGCTCACTCGGGGGTGCCCAGGTCTCCGAGGTCGTCATCTTCTTCAGCGACCCCCCGCCCGTCCATCAGCTGCCGCAGCGTCGAGCGCAGTTCACGGTTGAGCGCGGGCAGCAGGCGCCCGTCCTCGCCGCCGCCGGCGTCCATCTCGGTGGCCAGCTGGATGGCCATTGCGGCCAACGAGGCCTCGACGCCGAGCAGGTCGCCGAGGGCCTCGATGTCGTCGCGCACGGCGGCCTCGACGGGCCCGGTGGAGCGCTCCATGCCGCCCCCTTCCATGATCATCCGGCCTGGGATCCTGCCGGGGGGAGAAAAAGAAAAGCTGGGCGCGAGGCCAGCCGGGAGCCCGGACCAAAGAAACGGAGAGGGGACGAACGATCGGTCGTCACACTCGGTCATGGCTCGAGTGAGGCAGGTCCCGCGTACCAGTCGACCGAGGTCCGAAGGGTCACGGCGGTGAGCGGCCGGTCGCCCTTCTCGTTGTTGCACTTGCGCCCGCAGGTCGGGCACCCGTCGACCCCGTGGATCGGAGCGAGGTTGGTCGGGTCCATCCGGGCGCCGCCCTTCGACACCGGGACGATGTGGTCGGCGGTGTCCGATCCGCCGTGCCCGCACACGATGCACACGTCCGACTCGCGCAGGACTTGAGCGCGCATCCGGCGGTACGCCCGGTTCCCCAGCTCGGAGCGGCCTGCCACGCTACCGGCCGGAGGCGGCCCGGGGCGGGACCGAGGGAATCAGGTCGTCGAGGTACAGGCGCGCGAACGAGGCGCAGCCGTCCAAGGGGTCGGCGAACAGCACGCTGCGCACGGTGCCGCCGGTGGCCGGAGCGTCGTCGGCTGGCGCGTGGACGACGTCGATGTGCGTGGTCGCGGTGAGCGGCTCCCCGTTGTCCCGGGCGATCACGCGGCCGGCGGTGTCGCGCACCTGAAGGGTGAGCCGGATCGCGTCGGTGGTCAGGCACATGTCGGTGATCAGCTCGGCCGGCAGGCCGAGCGAGCGAAGCGCGGCGGCGACGTCGGCGCGGGTGATCTCGGTGGGCACGGCCGTCGGTGCGCTGGGCGCAGCGGGGCGGTCCGGGTCGGGCATGGGCGCCATCCTCGGTGAGGCCTCGGCACGGTGGCCGGGAACGGCGAAGGGCCCCGCGGCGGTTGCCGTCGGGGCCCTTCGTGATCGTCTGCGTCACCCGGATTCGGACACACGGGTGGTGGCAAGATCGTTGCACCATGCTGCGCCGCTGGTCAAGCGGGATCGCTGTGGCCACCGCTGCGGGGCTTCCAGCGCTCGACCAGGGCCAGCGCGGCCTCGGCATCGAACTCGGGATAACGCTCGGACCCGCCAATCCGGGACAGGCACCCCTTCCGGACCCAGCCCCGGACAGTCGGGGCCGGGACGCCGAGGCGCTCGAGGTCCGCCCTCGTCAACCGACCGGTGGGCGGTACGCGGTCGCGGGGCCCGGTCATAGTCCGGCGAGCCTGGCGAACGGGTCGCCGTCCGGGGGAGGCGTGGTCGCGTCGAACTCGCCCCAGAGCAACTGCCGGGCGGCAGCGAAGTCCTCGTCCGTGGGGGTGCTGCTGGCCTCGTCACCCTGTGCCTGGGCGAGCAGGGCGTCCGCCCGGGCCCGGTCGAGGCCGAGGCAGGCCGCGTGATTGCGGAGCCGCTCCAGTTCGAGGGTCCGGTGGAGGGCGGTACGGATGGCGGCGTCGTACTCGGTCGGCATCATGCGGTCACCTTGGCACGGTCGGCGGGCTCGGTGCGGCACAGTTGCGTGATCCGGGTGGGGTCGAGGCCGGCAGCGTCGGCGACGAGCTGGCGCGGCACGCCGCCGGCGCGCAGCCGTCGGATGAGGCGGTCGCGGGTGCTGGCTGCTGCGGCGGCGCGCTGGAGTTGGGTGAGCGCACTCACCCCCAGCGCCGTGTCGTCGTCCGGGACCGGTATCCAGTCCGCCAACACCTTGTCCGCCTGTTCCAGGTGGAAGTCGGCGTCGTCGGCCGGGCGCTGGGCGAGCGGCATCCAGCCGATAGTGACGAGGTCGGGCCCGGGCTGCGGGGTGAGGGGGCTCACCATCTGGCGGCGGCCGCTGGTGAGGGTGCTCACCTCCCCTCGGGCGTAGGCGGTGTGGGTGGGCACGCGGCGGTGACTGGGCCGGTCAGCCAGCTGCACGGTCAGCACGGTGGCGCCGTCCGGGGCGGTCTCGACGCCCCAGACGGTCGCGGTGCCGGTGAGGACCCAGGCGCCGGCCAGGCCGTGCAGCTCGGCGCTGTAGACGGTGCCGATGGTCCATGCGGTGGTGGGGGTGAGAGTGCTCACGGGGGTCTCCGGGTGAGGTGAGCGCGCTCACCGGGGTGGGGTGAGCGCGGTACGGGTCAGGCGGCCGGGCGGTCGGCGGCGGCGCGGGCGCGCTCGAGATGGCGGCGCAGCTGGAGCCACTGGAGCTGGCCCCACTCGGTGCCGCACCGGGCGCAGCGGACGATGGTGCCGCCGTACGGCATTTCCAGGCGGCCGCCGCACGCCTCGGGGCGACCGGGGTCCGCGGGGTGCTCGCCAATGGCGGTGGGTCGGTCGGTCGGGGCTACGTGGCGGGTGGCGGCGCGGTGGAGTTGGGCGACCTCGCGCGCGCAGTCCCCGGCGGCCGGCCAGTCGAGCCGGATGTAGGCGAGGTGGTCGCGCAGGCCGAGGGCGGCGCGGCGGACGCGTCCGGCGAGGTCGCCCCACGGTGAGGGCTGGACGAGGCCGGTGTCCTGGTGAAGGGCCTCGCGCCAGCTCTCCAGCCCGCTCACGATGCCACCGGGGCCGATGAGGTCCAGGACGTCCTCGGCCACCGGCAGCGGGGCATCCGGGCCGGAGGGGACGGTGCCGAGGCGGTCGCGGGTCTGGGACGAGGGGCGCAGGTAGGCGCCGAGCGCGGTGTAGAGGTGCGGCATGTCGGCGAGGTGGCGCCCAAGGCGGTCGGCACACGGGGTACAGAGCCGGCCGGGGGTGTCGCGGGTGGCGCAGTGCTGGCAGGCCGTCATGGTGGTGCTCCTGGTGGTGCGGGCCATCCGGCCGGGACCGGGCGGCGGGTCGGGCGGGGTCAGAGCGCGGAGGGTCGGCGCAGCGCGGGGGCGATCCGGTCCAGCTCGGTACCGAGGTCGAGGGCGGTCGCCTCCATGGCCAGGAAGAGCCGGGCGAGCGCGGCGGCCTCGGCCGTGCCGATAGCGATCTGGTCGACGGTCAGCTCGGCGGGGTTGGGTGTGGCCTGGAGGTGCTCGACGACGGCCCGCAGGACGGCCGTCGCCGCAGTTGCGCGCCGGTGCTGGCGGCGGGCCTGGGCGACGGCGCCGTCCTGGGCGGCGCGGACACGGCGCAGCTCGGCGACGGCGCCGGCGTACTTCGCGGCGACGGTGTCGAGCGCGGCCTGGAGGACGACGGCCTCGTCCTGGGCGCGGCGCAGCCGGTCGGCCGTGCGCTGGGCGGCGGCCTGGGTACCGCCGGCGGACCGGCGTGCTTGGGCGAGGTCGGCCCGGTCGTGCTCCCAGAGCCGCAGCAGGACACCCGCTTCGTCCGGGCCGAGGCGGTCGGCGGCCCGGCGGACGAGGTGGTCGAGCCTGTCCAGCTCGGTGGCGGTGAGCGGCAGGGGCGTAGGGCGGCGGGTCGTCTTCACCGGGCGCTCCCGGCGGGCTCGACCTCGTCGGCGGACATCGACAGCGGCATGCGGATCGGGTCGTCGTCCAGAAGCACACCGAGGCCGCCGCACCTGCCGGTGTCCACGCTGTCGACGGTGCCGAGCGCACCGGCGAGGACATCGGGGGCCTCGGGGGCCCAGTCGGCGGAGGCGAGGTCGATGCGGGTGCGGATGCGGTCGCCGACGGTGTAGTTGGCCGGGGTGTCCATGGTTCTCCTCGGTCTGGGACGGGGGCAGGTCAGGCTGCGGTGGTGTGGTCTTCGCGGGCGCGGCGGCGGGCGGCGCGCTGCTCGCGAAACTCGCGGCCGACGGTGGTGTCCGGCACGGGCGCCCAGCTGCGGGCGGTGTCCGGCACGCACATGCCGCACGGCAGCGCGGTGGACGGGTGGACGGAGCAGACCCAGGTCCGGGCGGCGGCCGGGGCAGGCTGGGCCGGCGGCGCGGCCGGGGCGGGCCCGGGGCGCAGCTCGGGAGCGGGGACGGTACGGTGCTGCGCCCGGCGGGCGGCCGCGAGGTCCCGCGCATCTTGGACGCGGGCGGTGCAGGATCGACAGTCGTCCTCGCGGGCCAGGTCCCAGCCGGATTCGCAGGTCGGCCGGGCGCAGCCGCGGCGGGTCAGGCCGCGCTCGACCAGCCAGCCGTACGGGCGCCGGACGTCGGCCGGCTCGGCCGAGGCGTAGCGGCGGCGCAGCCGGGCGGCAACCCGGGCGACGTCCCCGGCCTCCTCGATCGCGGCGCCGACCGCGCGGGCGGCGGCCCGCTGCTCCCAGCGGCTCATCCGGGCCACCAGCGCAGAGATTTCGGCGAGGACCCGGTAGGCCTGTTCGGTGATCAGCAGCGGGGGCAGGGGGTTCGGCTTCTCCGGCGCAGCCGAAGCGGCGCCCGGCCGGACGGCGCCGTCGCGGGTGCTCGCGGGCGCGCCGGTGTCGCGCGGTACGGAGGTATCGCCTACGGCGGCACCGCAACCCTCAACGGCGCGCGGCATGTTCAAAAGATCATGTTCAAGGGATCTTGTTCGTCCGGTTGATCCGTTAGGGGTACTCGTGGCCGATCCGTGAGGGGTGGTGACGGCCGATTCGTGAGGGGTGGCGGGCAGGTCGGCGGGGTCGAACAGCGAGGTCTGGCCGTCGATCTCGCCTTGGTGGGCGGGCTCGGCCGGGGTCGGCCGGGTCGCCTTCACGCGGCGGGGCTCCGGGATGTCGAGGGTGAGCTGGGTGGCGACGCCGGGAAGCGGAACGGGGTGGACGGCGTAGCGGGCGGCGCGGCCGCGGGCGTCGGTGCGGGTGATCCACCCGGCGGCGAGCAGCTCGGCGACGGCCGTACGGGCCCGGGCCGGGCTGATGCCGGCCAGCCGGGCTATGAGGTCCATGCTCGTCGGCTCGTCCAGGTGGGAGCGCACGCTGAGCACGCAGTAGGCCAGGAAGTCGCAGCCAGCCAGGACGTTGCGGGCGTACGCGCTGACGCACACCCACAGGACGGTGTCGTCGTCCTCGGGCGGCAGGGCGAGGACCCGGGCGGAGGTGCCGCCGGGGCGGCGGACGGCGCGGACGATGCCGGCGGCCTCGGCGGCGCGCAGGCCTGCGCCGACGGTGTCCGGGTGCAGCCCCAGGCCGGCAGCGAGCGTGCGGTCGGCCGCCCAGCAGTAGCCGTCCGCGCCCCGGGCGTAGTCCCCGACGGCGGTGGCGGCGCGCAGGTGGTCCCCGGTGAGCACCGGGAGCCAGCCCGCAGGGAAGCGGGTCCAGAACGGCACGCGGCCCGGCCGCTGCCCGGGGTCGGTGGCGGGCGCGGCGGCGGCGACGGCGGGCCGCTGCATCAGGGGGCTCCAGTCGGTCGGTGGTGGTGCCCGAGGGACGCGGGACGGTGCGCGCCGCGCCCCTCGGGCCGTACACAGGGGAGGCCGGACTACGGGCGGCGGTAGCCCTCGGCGTCGAGCGCGGCAGCCAGGTCGGCGACCTCGGTGGGGTCCGCGCCGGCGCGGGCGAGGACGGTACGCAGCGCGGCCTGCCGGTCCTCGACCGGCGCGTCGTCCCACAGCTCCCCCTGCCGCGGATCCCGGCGGGACGGGCGGCCGTCCCGGTCCAGGTAATAGGTCGAGGCCGGCGTCTCGCCCTTGGGCAGCTTGGCCACGGTGGACATCGCGATCGACAGCGGACCGCCCTCGACGTGCCCCTTCGGGGGCTCGACCACGACGAGGAGCGCGAGGCTCCCCTTCCGGCCGTGCTTGGCCACGGCGGTGAGCAGCTGGTGGAACTCGGCGGACGCGGCAGAGTGCACCCGCCCGCCCATGTGCTCGACCAACATCTCGGCGAACGGCATGGGGTCGGGGTCGGCGGTGACGACGCCGGTGTTGAGGTCGACGTGGGCGGTGGAGGTGCTCATGGGCTGTCCTTGGTGCGGAGAGGGCAGATGGTGAGGTGGGCGGGCCCCGTGGTCCGGACGAGCCGGATCACGGCGGCCACGCCGGCGGCGGCGTCCCGGTGGCCGCACGGGCACACGTAGTCGGCGTACGGGGCCCGGGTCTTGGTCCCGAACACGACGTGCAGCCCGACGAGCCGGGGCGCGCGCGGCGGCACCGGGCGGGGGGTCACGGCAACGGATCCGGCTCCGGGACGGGGGCGCCCGGATTCCGTCGGGGCTTCTGCGCAGCGGCGCGGGCCTCGCGCCGCTCGCAGTGCAGCTGCTCGGCCCACGCGGCGATCCAGGACAGGGCCGCGATGATGCAGAGCGCGAGGAGAAGTCGGGTGCTCACCGGGCACCGCCCTCGGCGGCCGGGCGCAGTTCGGCGAGCGCGATGCCCACCGTGGCGCAGCCGCCCGCGCAGTACCAGCGGCCGCACATGGCGGATCCGACGACCCGGATGTAGATCCAGCCGGCGCCGCCGACACGGCGGTCGGTGCCGTCGGCACCGCAGCCCTCGGTGGAGCAGCGGGCGGACAGCGGCCGTGCGGCGATCACGGGACGCTCGCCGGTGAGGCCCTGGTTCCACTCGTGCGCGGACCGGGGCGCCCGGGCGGCGGCCTGCTCGCGCCGCGAGGCGTTGTAGGCGGCGCGACACCCGCACGGGTCGTTCTTGGGAACGGGAGTCAGGCGGCGGCGGTGCTGGTTGTAGCCCGTGAGCGTGCCGTGCTCGATCGGGCCGAGGGCGCGGGCGCTCATCAGAGCTCACCCGCCGTCAGCCGCACCGGCACCGCGGTGACGCAGTACTCGGTGTCCTGCCCGTCCGCCGCCAGGTACTCCTCGGCCGGGTCGTCCTCGTTGACCGGGGCCCAGACCATCCGGGCGCCGGGCCGGGCCACGTCGTCGTCCAGCAGGCACCGGCCCCGGGCCACATCCCGGGAGGCGTACAGGCCGAGGGACTGGGCATCCCACGACGCCCGGTAGACGACCAGCGGGGCCGTGCGCAGCAGGCCGGCGTCCTTGAGGGCCTGGACGATCGCGGCCGGCCTCGAGTCCGGACGACCGAGCATCGCCTGGACCACCAGCTCGGCGGCGTGCGTGAAGTGCTGCTCCGTCACGACGCCACCGCCGTCGGCGCCATGCGCTCGGACACGGTCACCTCGACGATCACGTTGTCGACCGTGCACTCGCCGGTCGCGGACCGGCTGCGCCCCGAGGAGCTGGTCTTCCACTGCAAGTCGACGCCGAGGTGCCGGGCCCAGGACTCGATGGCGCCATCGACCTCGTACGCGGTGACGATGACCCGCGGCTGAAGCTCCCAGCGGTACCGCTGCACCGACGTCGATGACGGCGGCGGGGTGAGCTGCTGGGCCAGGCGCAGCGCGATGGCGTGCGCCGCCGTGATCGGGTCGTCCGACGGCACCCGGGCCGCCGACCGCAGCTCGGTGACCTCCGTGCGCAGCTGCTCCAGCTCGGCGTCGGCGTCGGCGAGCTGGCGGTCCATCGTCACGATCTCGGCCACCAGATGGCGCAGCATCGGGCCCATCTGGTTGATCAGCCGGCGGGCGGCGCGGCGGGTCGCAGTACGCCACCACTCGGAAGCCGGGACCAGGACGTCGAGGTCCAAGGCGTGGATGGAGGCGAGCACCTCGGTCGGCAGCGCGGGCACGTCCACGTCTGCGGGGACGGCGGCGTCGAGTGTGATCTCAGCCGCGGTCGGGTCGGTAGACGACGACACGGTCGCCTGAGCCGGTGCGTTGCTACGCTGATACATGCGTTCCTGCTTCCGTCGTAGAGGCGGGTGGGCAGGGTCGGGGCCGTCCAGGTGTGAGAGCCGGGGGACGGCCCGACCCATGTCGGGGGGGTCAGTCGGCGATCCGCCGGGCCCTGACGTACTGGCGAACTTCGCCGTCGTTGTCGCCAGCCAGCAGACGAGAGACCCTGACCACGTGGAGTCGGGGGTCCGCGTGGAGAGCGGCGAGCGCTGCGGCAGCGAACTCGGGGGATCCGGCGATTCGGACCGTGCCAGCCGCGGGGGTGCTACCCGGGGAGATCGGGTCGGCCATGGTGAGGTCAGGCCGCGCGACGGGCGCCGAGGGGGACCAGCGCGGCCGGACCGGTCCCGGCAGTGGCCGGGATCGTGTGCGGCTGGACGGTGTGGAGCTTGCGGATCTCCACCACGTTCTCTGCCGAGAACCGCACCTCGCGTCCGTACTTCTCGTGCGGGAGCCGCTTGATGTGTCGCCTCAGCCAGCTCTCGTTGATGTCCAGCAGCGCCGCGAGACCGGAGTAGTCGAGGAAGGGGGACATCGTCGTTCTCCTTGGTGCCGTTCGATGCGGCTCAATGCCGTTCGCGTTCGCGAACACGAACATACATGCTCGCGTTCGCGAACGCGAGCAGCTTGGGCACCTTAAGGGAAGATCAAGTTCCGCGATTGGCCAGTTCTTGACGTCCGGAGGTAAGGACGCCCCCCGGAGCGCACTGTTAGCCTCGTTCGCGAACGCGAGCACCCAGGCGTAAGACCGCCCGCTCGCGAGTACCGGCCGGGCCGCCGCTTGGACGGGAAGCATGCGAAGGGGATGGTCATGTCTGACCGAAAGAGCGCAGCAGCGCTCACCGCGTTGGTACGCGAGGCGCTCGACCAACCCAAGATGTCTCTACGCCGGCTCGCCGAGGCATCGGTGGACCCCGAAACAGGGGACCGAATTAGCCAGACATGGCTCCACGACCTGGTTCACGACCAGGTGCGCCGCGCCCCGGAACCCAAGTTCCTGCGCGCACTGGCCGTCGCGACCGATCTGCCCCTGGTAACCGTGCAGCAAGCCGCAGCCGCACAGTTCCTGGGCTACACCGCTACCGAACTCTCCGACCTGCCCGAGGACGCGCGAGTGATCGTCGGGCATCTCGCTGGCATGGACCCATCAGAACTTCCGCAGGTCAGGGCTGTGATCGAGGCACTTTTGGCCAAGAGCACTGAAAGTTCAGGTAAGCGGGATGTTTAGTTCCGGATTGAACGAAACCGCGCCCCTAACCGGTAGTCCAGCCCACTAATCGGGTGTACGTTCGATCCGGCCTCGCGAGGAGGACGGCCGTGCGCACACTGCCCGGCCGGGACTAGGGGGTTATGTGTGAACACTGTCGTCACCCACGAGGCAACGCTGGACGACGGCGCGCCCCTCGTCCTGGTGGCCCGTACCACCGTGCTGATCATCGTGGGCGACCCCAGAGTCGTTCTGGCTGACCGCCTCGAGGACATCGCCTCGACGGCGGGGAAGCTGATGGCTGACCGAGACCTCGCGCCAGCCGCCATCATCGACATCCTCGCGCCGTACATGGACCAGCTCATCGCCGGTGCCGATGCCTCCTCGACCATCGGCCACGCCGCAGCCTGATCCCGCCGCAACCGCGCCCCCGCTCATCCGAGCAGGGGCGCGGCGCTGTTCCTGGGCTACGCCGCGGTGAGCACGGCTGCCCGCTCCAGCTCGACGGCCTGGCGGACGGCGTCCGGCACCACCGGGGAGAGCGCGGCGTCCATGCTGTACGCCACGGCGGCGACCAGGTCGTCGTCGAGTACGGCCATGAGGTGGCCGTACTCGTCGATGGTGGTCTGGATACTCTCGTGGCCCAACCGGGCCGAGATAGCCGGAAGCGGGACGTTCCGGGCGATCAGCCACGCGGCGTGGGTGTGCCGGCAGTCGTGGATCCGCGGTTCCTTGTACATGCCCTCCGCGCGTGCAGCCTCCAGGGCCGGGAGCCAGCGCAGCCGACGGAACGTGGCAGGCAGCCAGGCCCCGCCCTCCACCGCGGTGAACAGCAGGTCCTTCTGTCGCTTTCCGCGGCAGGCCCGGGCCACGATGGACGCGAGGTAGGGCGTCAGGACGAGCGTGCGACGGCTCCTGACGCTCTTCGGAGGGCCGGTGAACCGTTTCCCCTCCTCGTCCTCCTTCCAGGTCCGTGAGACGCGCAGAACGGGGCGCCCGCCGACGTGGTCGAAGTCGCGGACCTGGAGCGCGCTGACCTCACCCCACCGAAGCCCCGTGCCGAGCAGCACCTGGACGAGGTCGATGGCGTCGGCCGCGAGATGCCGCAGGATCAGGCCGGCCTCCCAGTGCTCCAAGTACGTCTTCTCCTCGCTGTCGCCGTCGTCCCGGCGCGGCAGCTTGGTGTCCGAGCACGGGTTGTACCGGCGCAGCGGGTTCTGCCCCTTGGTCGCGCTCCCGAGAATCGCGCTCAAGAGGCCGTGGTGGTCCCGGACCGTCTTGGCGGAGTACGGCCGGCGCTTGCGGTCCGGCGGGTCGTGCGGTGCCCGGGTGCCGGCGGCGAGCGCGTTGATCCACGCCTTGACGTCGTCCTCAGATATCGCGTCCGGCCCGTCGACGATCACCTTGTCGCGGAACCAGGGGACCATGCCTTCGGTGATCAACCTGCGGTACTTCCGCTTCGTGCCGCCCTCGACTCCGGTGAGCAAGGTCACATAGGTCAGAGAGTAGGTCTCGAACATGTGCGCCGGGTCGATCTCGGGCGCGGGGGCCTCTTCCTCCTGGACGAATCCCTTGCCCTTCACCCAGCCGGGAGGCCAGCGGTCGCCGTAGCCGTTGACCAAGTCCTTGAAGGATTTGGCGGCGCCCTCGTCCTCGAAGCGCTCGCTTTCCTGACTGCCTGCCGCCTTGCCGCCGTCACGCCAGTAGACCTCATGCACCGGCCCAGAGCGTTTGCGTTCGCGAATGCGAATGGATGCCATGGGGCGAACATACGCCTGTCATGCTGACAAATCTGCTGACTAATCCGGGAACGCCAAAGGGCCGCCGACCCGTTATCGCAGGTCAGCGGCCCTTTGGGCGCTGTGGAGCATAGGAGACTCGAACTCCTGACATCTGCCTTGCAAAGGCAGCGCTCTACCAACTGAGCTAATGCCCCTCGACGGCACCGCGCGCGTGCCAACGGGCACTAGCGTACCGGTTTCCGGCGCGATTCCCAGCGCCGTCCCCCTGGAACGGTGCTGTTCCATGGGGTCGGCCGGTCCGGTTAGTCGACCGGGCCGGCCGGCCCGGGAGGCGCCGACGGGCGCCTCCGGAGTTCGTCGATCGTCAGATCGCCGGGGGCTCAGCGACCGGCCGGAACCGGGTCGGTGGCCTCGGTCCACAGGTCCTGCTCGGCGCGGTCCGCCTGGACCTGACGGTAGACAAAGAAGCCGCCGAGGGCGACCAGGGCGACCAGGAGAAGCTTCTTCACCGCGGGACCTCGTCCTTCTTGCGTTGATGGACTCAAGAGCCGGATCCGGCCTGACTGACCGGGCCGACGAGTCCAGTTGTGTTTCGAGCGCGAACGGGCTGCCGAGTGCCAGACTGCCCTTGCGGCCGATGATACACACCGGTGTCCCAATCGTGACCAGCCACCGGTACGGCCAACCCGGCGGTCCGGTCCCGGGATTGACGCCGCACCTCCTGGCGGGCGGTCCGGCCGCCCCCGGACCGTCCGCCGCGCCCACGGGTCAGGCCCCGCCCCCCGGGCCCCGCACCGCCCCGGCCGCGGGGCCGTTCGCCGGGCGGTCCGGCACCACCACCACGGCCGTGCCGCCCGCCAGGTCCACCCTGGTCCGCGGCGGCGCCCCCTCGCCCTCCTCGTCCCGCAGCATCAGCGTGCTGCCGCGTTCGTCCAGCTCGTGCTGCTTTCCCGCGGCGAACTGCGCGTGCAGCTGCTCGAACCCGGTAGCCGAGATCTGCCCCTCCCGACCGGTCCCCCGCCAGGGCACCCAGCGGGCGCGGCCCGCCCTCAGTGCCAGCTGGTCGAGCACCGCCAGCACCGCCAGGGCGCAGACCAGTCCGGGGATGCTCATCGCCCACAACACCGCCATGCCGTCACCAACCCTCCACCGTGTTTCCCCGGGGAACCGTCGGGACGGGCGCACGGTTCCCGGTCCGGCGGCGGGAAAAGCGGCGGGAAGAGCGGCGGGAAACGCCGAAGGGCCCGGAGTGGATCACTCCGGGCCCTTCGGGGAGGTGGGCCTAACAGGACTTGAACCTGTGGCCTCTTCCTTATCAGGGAAGCGCTCTAACCGTCTGAGCTATAGGCCCTCACCGAACAGAGATCGTACCGGATCCCGGCCGCTCCACGGCCCCGCCCGATCTCGAAAGAGTCGAAGGGCCCGGAGTGGATCACTCCGGGCCCTTCGCGGTTGTGGGCCTAACAGGACTTGAACCTGTGGCCTCTTCCTTATCAGGGAAGCGCTCTAACCGTCTGAGCTATAGGCCCTTGCCGCACTGAAAGATTAGCGGACCGACGGCCGATCTCCCAAATCCGGCTCGGCCGGGGCCGCGGCGGCACCCCTCGCGACCAGCCCCGGCGCACCGGCGGAGGGCCGCAGCAGCCACTCCTCGCGGGTCGGCGGCAGGCCCGCCGAGCCCTCCTCGGTGCTGCGGACGGCGAGGACCTGGTTGATCCCGATCCGGTTCTGCTCGAAGGCGAGCGCGGAGGCCGCCATGTACAGCCGCCAGACCCGGGCCCGGCCGCGGCCGACCAGCCGGACCGCCTCCGTCCAGTGCGCCTCCAGGTTGGCCACCCACTCGCGCAGGGTCAGCCCGTAGTGCTCGCGCAGCGACTCGACGTCCCGGACCTCGAAGCCGGCCTCCTCCAGCCGCGCCACGGTGGAACCGACGGGGGAGAGCTCGCCGTCAGGGAAGACAAAGCGGTCGATGAAGGGGCTGGGGCGGTGCTGTTCACCGGGGAGGTCGGGGCGGCGGGCGATCTGGTGGTTGAGCAGCCGGCCGCCGGGCACCAGCAGCCGGTACAGGCCCTCGGCGTAGACCCGGTACTGCTCGGCGCCGACGTGCTCGGCCATCCCGACGCTGGAGATCGCGTCGAAGGGCCCGTCGGCGATCTCCCGGTAGTCCTGCAGCCGGACCTCGACCCGGTCGGACAGGCCGGCCTCCTCGACCCGGGCGCGGGCCAGCGCGACCTGCTCCCGGGAGATGGAGACGCCGACCGCGGTGACCCCGTAGTGCTTCGCCGCGTGCAGCAGCAGTGAGCCCCAGCCGCAGCCGACGTCCAGCAGGCGCATCCCCGGGCGCAGGCCGAGCTTGCGGCAGATCAGGTCGAGCTTGGCCTCCTGGGCGGCCTCCAGGCTCTTCGCCTCCGGCGTCCAGTAGGCGCACGAGTAGACCATCGAGGAGCCCAGCACGATCCGGTAGAAGTCGTTCCCGACGTCGTAGTGGTGGCTGATGGCCGCGCGGTCCCGGCTGCGGCTGTGCAGGCGTCCCGCGGCCCTGCGGACCTCCTCGCGGGGCGGCTCGGGTTCCAGGCCGACCGCGCCGGCCCGCAGCACGGCGGCGAGCACCCGGCGGCCCCTGGCGCCGACCACGTCCCGCGGGCCGAAGGCCAGGGTGCGGATCTCCGGCCGCTCGGCGAAGCGGGCGACGGCGGAGAGCGTCTCGTACAGGTCGGTGCCGGGGGCGAGCTCGAGGTCCCCCGCGACGTAGGCCCGGGCCAGGCCCAGTTCGTCCGGCCGCCAGATCAGCCGGCGCAGCGCCCGACGGTTGCGCAGGACCACGGTGGGCGCGCCCGGAGGCCCCGCGACGCTGCCGTCCCAGGCCTGGACCCGCAGCGGTACCGGGACCCCCAACAGCCCTTCCAGGGCCTCCACCAGTTGACCTGCGAGCTTCGCCACCGCGCGCCTCCGTCCAGTCGTCCTGCGGAACCTCAGCCGACCCGGTCGGGCGGATCGGGGGCGGCCTGCGGCACTCCCGGGATTCGGGACGGGTGGCACCCAGCTAATCCCACTGCGGCCGCCCGCTTTCCGGGCGGCGCGCCGCGGGCGGCCGGCTGTCACCCGAAATGCCGACGGGCCCCACCGGCTGCAACAGCCGGTGGGGCCCGTACATTCCGTCCCCGGACGGGAAACTGAGCGTGCGTCAGGATCCGGCCGGAATCAGTCCTCCTCGGCCAGGGTGAGCTCCACGCCGCCGGTGAAGCCGGCCGCCGCGTTGTAGATGAACGCGGAGAGCGTGGACAGGGCCGTCAGCAGGACGACGTCGACCACGGCGATCAGCGTGGTGAAGGTCATCACCTTGCCGAAGCCGACGTAGTCCATCAGGTTGAGGCCGCCGCTGCTGTCCGAGCCGGTGACGTCCTTGAGGGTCTTGGTCAGCGAGTCGAAGACGCCGAGCGAGTCCAGCGTCATCCACAGCACGGCCGCGGCCACGATGATGATGATGCCGACGGCCAGCGACAGCAGGAAGCTGACCTTCATCACGGACCACGGGTCGACCTTGGTCACCCGCAGCCGGGCCTTGCGCGTCCGGCCGAGCGCGGAGCCGCCGGCCGCGGGGGCCGGGGCGGGGGCCGCGCCGGGGCGGCGCGCCGCCCCGCCGGTGGGGGTGCCACCGGGCGGGGTGTGCCCCGGGACCCGGGTGCCCCGGGCCGGGGTCGGCTGCCCCTTGGCGTAGGTGGTCGGCTGCGAGAAGCCGCCCGATCCGGCGGCCTGGCCGCCGCTCGCCGACGCGGCCTGCTGCCCGCCGTAGGTCGCACCGCTCTGGCCCGCTCCACCGGCCGGCGGCATCAGCGAGGTGGACGCGGCCGAGTGATCGGTCGGCGGCTGCGGAACGCCGTACGAACCCCCGCCCTGCGCGCCCGGACGGCCGCCGGAGGTTCCTCCCGCAGCACCCGTGGCTCCACTCACCTGGTCCTCCCGCACTTCCCACCAGGACGGCGGTGCCGCCCTGCTTCGTCAATCGTCATCCAGCGCCCGGCGGGATTGCCCGGAACTGGTCGGCGGCCGGTGCCGCCGCGCCCGTTGATGGGACGCGGCGGCACCGGTCTGCGGTTCGGTTCAGGCCTCGACGTCTCCGTCGACCGCCGTCACCGCACCCTCGGCCGTCTCGGTGGACTCGGTGGACTCGGTGGACTCGGTACCCGCCACCTCGTCCTCCGCCGTCTCCTCGTCCTCGGCCTCCGCGTTGCGGGCCATGCCCACGACCGCGTCGCGCTTTCCGAGGTTGATCAGTTGGACGCCCATGGTGTCACGTCCGGTTTCACGAACCTCGGAAACCCTCGTGCGGATCACCCCACCCGAGAGGGTGATCGCCATGATCTCGTCGGATTCGTCGACCACGAGCGCGCCGACCAGCGAGCCCCGGCCCTCGACGATCTTCGCCGCCTTGGTGCCGTAGCCGCCGCGCCCCTGGACACGGTACTCGTCCACACCGGTGCGCTTGGCGTACCCGCCGTCAGTGGCGGTGAAGACATAGGTACCCGGACGGACGACGTTCATCGACAGCAGTTCGTCGTCCTCCCGGAACGCCATGCCCTTGACGCCGGAGGTGGCGCGGCCGGTGGGGCGCAGGGCGTCGTCGGTCGCGGTGAAGCGGATCGACTGGGCCTTCTTGGAGACCAGCAGCAGGTCGTCCTCGGCGGAGACCAGCTCGGCGCCGATCAGCTCGTCGTCCTGGCCCTCCTCGTCCTGGCGCAGGTTGATCGCGATCAGGCCGCCGGAGCGCGGCGAGTCGTAGTCCTTGAGCGCGGACTTCTTCACCAGGCCGGCCCGGGTGGCGAGGACCAGGTACGGCTTGTCCTCGTAGGTGCGGACGGCCATCACCTGGGCGATGTGCTCGTCCGGCTGGAAGGCCAGCAGGTTGGCCACGTGCTGGCCGCGGGCGTCGCGCCCGGCGTCCGGCAGCTCGTAGCCCTTGGCCCGGTAGACCCGGCCCTTGTTGGTGAAGAACAGGATCCAGTTGTGGGTCGTCGTCACGAAGAAGTGGTCGACGATGTCGTCCTGCTTCAGCTGGGCACCGCGCACGCCCTTGCCGCCGCGCTTCTGCGAGCGGTAGAGGTCGGAGCGGGTCCGCTTGACGTAGCCGCCACGGGTGATGGTGACGACGATGTCCTCCTCGGCGATGAGGTCCTCGATGGAGAGGTCGCCGTCGGAGGGGATGAGGGTGGAGCGCCGCTCGTCGCCGTACTTCTCGACGATCGCGGTGAGCTCCTCGGAGATGATCTCCCGCTGACGGGTCGGCGAGGCCAGGATCGCGTTGTACTCGTCGATCTTGCGCTGGAGCTCGTCGTGCTCGTCCATGATCCGCTGGCGCTCCAGGGCGGCCAGCCGGCGCAGCTGCATCTCCAGGATGGCGTTGGCCTGGAGCTCGTCGATGTCGAGCAGGCCCATCAGGCCGGTGCGGGCGGCGTCGGCGCTGGCCGAGGCCCGGATCAGCGCGATGACCTCGTCGATCAGGTCCAGGGCCTTGAGCAGCGCGCGCAGGATGTGGGCGCGCTCCTCGGCCTTGCGCAGCCGGAAGGTGGTGCGCCGGACGATGACCTCGACCTGGTGGTTGACCCAGTGCCGGATGAAGGCGTCCAGCGACAGGGTGCGCGGCACGCCGTCGACCAGGGCCAGCATGTTGGCGCCGAAGTTGGTCTGCAGCTCGGTGTGCTTGTAGAGGTTGTTCAGCACCACCTTGGCGACGGCGTCGCGCTTGAGCACGACGACCAGGCGCTGGCCGGTGCGCGAGGAGGACTCGTCGCGGACGTCGGCGATGCCGGCGATCTTGCCGTCCTTCACCAGGTCGGCGATCTTCAGCGCGAGGTTGTCCGGATTGACCTGGAACGGCAGCTCGGTGATCACCAGGCACTGGCGGCCCTGGATCTCCTCGACCTCGACCACTGCGCGCATGGTGACCGAGCCGCGGCCGGTGCGGTAGTAGTCGTCGATGCCGCGGCGGCCGACGATCAGCGCGCCGGTGGGGAAGTCCGGGCCCTTGATCCGCTCGACCAGGGCGTCCAGCAGCTCCTCGGCGGAGGCCTCCGGGTTCTCCAGGTACCAGAGCGCGCCGGAGGCGACCTCGCGCAGGTTGTGCGGCGGGATGTTGGTGGCCATGCCGACCGCGATGCCGGTGGCACCGTTGACCAGCAGGTTGGGGATGCGCGCGGGCAGGACGGTGGGCTCCTGCGAGCGGCCGTCGTAGTTGGCCGCGAAGTCGACGGTCTCCTCGTCGATGTCGCGCATCATCTCCATGGCGAGCGGCATCATCTTGCACTCGGTGTAGCGCATGGCCGCCGCCGGGTCGTTGCCCGGGGAGCCGAAGTTGCCGTTGCCGTCCACCAGCGGCATCCGCATCGACCACGGCTGGGCCAGGCGGACCACGGTGTCGTAGATCGAGGTGTCACCGTGCGGGTGGTAGTTGCCCATGACGTCGCCGACGACGCGGGCGCACTTGTAGTAGCCCTTCTCGGGGCGGTAGCCGCCGTCGTACATCGCGTAGAGCACGCGGCGGTGCACCGGCTTGAGGCCGTCGCGGACCTCGGGCAGCGCACGACTGACGATCACGCTCATCGCGTAGTCGAGGTACGAGCGCTGCATCTCGGTCTCGAGCTCGACCGGCTCGATCCGCATCGTCACCTGGGCGGTGGCCTCGGCGGCTTCGGGAGTCTCGGGCTGTTCGCCTTCGGGACGGTTGTCGTCGACCACTGGTGGTCAGTTTCCTTTCACGCGGACTGGAACGTGCGGGGCCTGCGGTGCAGGCGTCACACGTCCAGGAAGCGGACGTCCTTGGCGTTGCGCTGGATGAAGGAGCGGCGGGCCTCGACGTCCTCGCCCATCAGCACGGAGAACAGCTCGTCGGCGCGGGCGGCGTCCTCCAGGGTGACCTGGAGCAGCAGCCGGTGCTCGACGTCCATGGTGGTGACCCGGAGCTCCTCGGCGTTCATCTCGCCGAGACCCTTGAAGCGCTGGATCGCGTCGTCCTTGGGCAGCCGGCGCCCGGCCGCCACCCCGGAGGCGATCACGGCGTCGCGCTCGCGGTCGGAGTAGGCGTACTCGAAGTCGTCCTTGCCCCACTTGATCTTGTACAGCGGGGGCATCGCGAGGTAGACGTACCCGGACTCGACCAGCGGCCGCATGAAGCGGAACAGCAGGGTCAGCAGCAGGGTGCGGATGTGCTGTCCGTCGACGTCGGCGTCGGCCATCAGCACGATCTTGTGGTACCGCAGCTTGGACTCGTCGTAGTCCTCCTGGATGCCGCAGCCGAACGCCGAGATCAGCGCCTGGACCTCGGTGTTCTGGAGGACCTTGTCGATCCGGGCCTTCTCGACGTTCAGGATCTTGCCGCGGATCGGCAGGATGGCCTGGGTGCGCGGGTCGCGGCCCTGCTTGGCCGAGCCGCCGGCGGAGTCACCCTCGACGATGAAGATCTCGCACTCGGACGGGTCCTTCGACTGGCAGTCGGAGAGCTTGCCCGGCAGCGAGGCGGACTCCAGCAGGCCCTTGCGGCGCGTCAGGTCGCGGGCCTTGCGGGCGGCGACGCGCGCGGTGGCGGCCTGGATGGACTTGCGGATGATGTCCGCGGCCTCGTTGGGGTTGCGGTCCAGCCAGTCGTTGAGGTGCTCGTGGACGACCTTCTGGACGAAGGTCTTGGCCTCGGTGTTGCCGAGCTTGTCCTTGGTCTGGCCCTCGAACTGCGGCTCGCCGAGCTTGACCGAGATGATCGCGGTCAGGCCCTCGCGGATGTCCTCGCCGGAGAGG
The DNA here is from genome assembly GCF_043198905.1 of Kitasatospora sp. NPDC048715. Lineage (NCBI taxonomy): Bacteria > Bacillati > Actinomycetota > Actinomycetes > Kitasatosporales > Streptomycetaceae > Kitasatospora > Kitasatospora sp. NPDC048715. The sequence goes on from NZ_JBICVH010000001.1 coordinate 69,301, forward strand.
TTGTCGTCCTTCTCCCGGAGCAGCTTCTTGTCCCGCGCGTAGCGGTTGACCAGGCCGGTCAGCGCCGCGCGGAAGCCCTCCTCGTGGGTGCCGCCGCCGTGGGTGTGGATGGTGTTGGCGAAGCTGTAGACCCCCTCGGTGTAGGAGGAGTTCCACTGCATCGCGATCTCCACCGAGATCGCCTTGTCCTTGTCCTCCGCCTCGAAGTCGATCACCGAGGGGTGGACGACCTCGCCCTTGCGGGAGTTGAGGTGGGCGACGAAGTCGGCGATGCCGCCGTCGTACTTGTACGTGACGGTGAGCGGCTTGCCGTCCTCGTCCGCGTGCTCGGGGCGCTCGTCGGTCAGCGAGATCGACAGGCCCTTGTTGAGGAAGGCCATCTCCTGGAAGCGCCGGGAGAGCGTCTCGAAGGAGTAGACGGTGGTCTCGAAGATGTCGGGGTCGGCCCAGAAGGTCACCGTGGTGCCGGTGCGGTCGGTCTCCGCGCCCTTGGCGAGGGGGGCGGCCGGGGCACCCATCTTGTAGTCCTGGGTCCAGATGTGGCCGTCCTTGTGGATCTCCACCGAGAGCCGGGTGGACAGTGCGTTCACCACGGACACGCCGACGCCGTGCAGACCGCCGGAGACGGCGTACCCGCCGCCGCCGAACTTGCCGCCCGCGTGCAGGACGGTGAGCACGACCTCGACGGCGGGCTTGTCCTGACCGGGGACGATGTCCACCGGGATGCCGCGGCCGTTGTCGACGCAGCGGATGGCGCCGTCGGCCATGATCGTGACGTCGATGGTGTCGGCGTACCCGGCCATCGCCTCGTCGACGGAGTTGTCCACGACCTCCTGCACCAGGTGGTGCAGGCCGCGCTCGCCCGTCGAACCGATGTACATGCCGGGGCGCTTGCGGACGGCGTCGAGGCCTTCCAGCACCTGGATGTTGCTACCGGTGTAGGAAGCCTGGTCGGACTGGTCTGGGGTCTGGCTGGGGTTGCCGGAATCGGCCACGAAGCGCCCTCTCTGGCACAGCACGGGCCGCACGCCCACCCCGTGCGGGCGGGCGTGCGACCACAGCGTTTCGACTCGGTTGCCACTAGCAACAGTGTTTGGCTCTCAGTCTACCGGTACGACTGACATAGATGGGCGTTTGGCAGCCCTTGAGGGCAGATACGCCGCCCTGAATCCCCTCTGCACATGTCCCGATACTCGACCGGGGGGCCCAGGGCGCCTGGAAGGGCTGTCAGGGGTTCCGGAAGATCGTCGTCCGATCCGTGCCCCCGGCGGCCGCCCGGTCCCCCGGTCAGCCCCAGGTGTCGCCCGGCCCCTTGCTCCCCGGCGCACGCAGCCGGCCGTAGCCGCGGGCGGGCGCCGCCGGGCCGAGCACCTTGATCGTCCGGACCGTCCCGTGCCCCAGCTCGTGGTTCAGACGGGCCACCAACTGCCTTGCCAGCCAGCGCAGTTGGGTGGCCCATGCGGTGGAGTCGCACTGCACGGTGAGCACCGCGGCGGCCTCGTCGTAGGAGGAGGGATGACAGTGCGCGGCGATGTCCGGGCCGACGATCTGCGGCCAGCGGCCCATCACCCCGCCGACGGCGGCCGAGGACTCCCAGCCGCGCTCGGTCAGCAGCCGGTTGAGCGCCGCACCCAACGGGACGGGGTCGCGGCCGTCCGAGCGGGCACCGCTGCGCAGGCCGTACCGCTTCGCCTCGCGCTTCTCGCGGACCTGCTCACCGCGCTGGCGGGCCTGGGCACGGGCCGCCCGCAGCGCGGAGCGGGCGAGGTCGGCACCGGTCGGCGCGGGAGCGCCGGGCTCGGCGGCGTCGGACCGGGGTGCTCCGGGCTTGGGTGCTCCGGGCTTGGATGCTCCGGACCTGGGGGAGTGCTCCGCCGGCTCGCTCACGGCGATCTCCTTTCCCCAGCCTGTGGACAACGGTCGCGGTCGCGCGCCCGCCGAGCCGTCCAGCCTACGGGAGCGGCCGGACCCCTCGGACCGGAGCGGGGGTGGGCGGTGCGCGGAAGTGGTCGCGGTGCGGTGGCGGCGGTGCGGTGGTCCGGGTGCGGCGGCACCGGTGAAAGGGGACACCCGCGGGCGGGGGCACCGCCGGCGCCGGTGAAGGGGGTACTCGGGCGGAAGCCGCCGCCGGAAGAGCGCTCGGTCAGGCGTCGATCCGGCGCACCGCGCCGTCGGAGACCGCGAACCGGGCGCCGGCCAGCGCCTTCGGCACGTCCTCGGCGACCGCCGCGGTCACCAGCACCTGCTCCCCGTCGGCCACCAGCTCGGCCAGCCGGTCCCGGCGGGCGGCGTCCAGCTCGGCGAACACGTCGTCCAGGATCAGCACCGGCTCGCCGCCGTCGGCGCGCAGCAGCTCGTACGAGGCCAGCCGCAGCGCCAGCGCGAACGACCAGGACTCGCCGTGGCTGGCGTAGCCCTTGGCGGGCAGCGGGCCGAGCCTGAGCAGCAGCTCGTCGCGGTGCGGGCCGACCAGGGTGACGCCGCGATCGACCTCCTGCTTGCGGGCCGCCTGCAGCGCGTTCAGCAGCTGCTCCTCGGCCTGCTCGCGACTGGTCGGCAGTTCGCCCTCGAAGGAGCTGCGGTACTCCAGGGCGGTGTCGCCGCCGCCCGGGGCGAGCTGCCCGTACGCGGCCGCCACCAGCGGCTGCAGGGCGGCCACCAGCTGGATCCGGAAGGCCGTCAACTCGGCGCCGGCGCGGGCGAGATGGCCGTCCCAGACCTCCAGGGTGGACAGGTCGGCGCCCTTGCCGCCGCCGGCCCGGCGGGCCATCGCGGCGGTCTTCAGCAGGGCGTTGCGCTGCTTGAGCACCCGCTCGTAGTCCTGCCGCACCCCGGCCAGCCGGGGTGCCCGGGCGGTCAGCAGCTCGTCCAGGAAGCGCCGCCGCTCACCCGGGTCCCCCTTGACCAGGCTGAGGTCCTCGGGGGCGAACAGCACGGTGCGCAGCAGGCCCAGCACGTCGCGCGGGCGGACGTTGTCGGAGCGGTTGATCCGGGCCCGGTTGGCCTTGCCCGGGGTGAGCTCCAGCTCGATCAGGGTGGAGCGGCCGCGGTCCACCACCGAGGTGCGGACCACCGCCCGCTCGGCGCCCAGCCGGATCAGCGGGGCGTCGGTGGCGACCCGGTGGCTGCCCAGGGTGGCGACGTAGCCGATCGCCTCGACCAGGTTGGTCTTGCCCTGGCCGTTCGGTCCGACGAAGGCGGTCACGCCCGGGTCGAGGGGAACCTCGGCCCGGGCGTACGACCGGAAGTCGGCGAGCGACAGATGCGCGACGTGCATGGCTGTGGACTGCGCCCGCCTTCTTGTGGAGGACCTGCTGGTTACTTGGACTCGACCGCGTGGCCGCCGAACTGGTTGCGCAGCGCGGCGATCATCTTCATCTGCGGCGAGTCCTCCTGACGGGAGGCGAAGCGGGCGAACAGCGAGGCGGTGATGGCCGGCAGCGGCACGGCGTGGTCGATCGCGGCCTCGACGGTCCAGCGGCCCTCGCCGGAGTCGGCGGCCCAGCCGCGCAGCTTGTCCAGGTGCTCGTCCTCGTCCAGGGCGCGGACGGACAGGTCCAGCAGCCAGGAGCGGATGACGGTGCCCTCCTGCCAGCTGCGGAAGACCTCGCGCACGTCGGTGACCTCGGGGGCGGCCTCCAGCAGCTCCCAGCCCTCGGCGAAGGCCTGCATCATCGCGTACTCGATGCCGTTGTGGACCATCTTGGCGAAGTGGCCGGCGCCCACGGCACCCGCGTGCACCGAGCCGAACTCGCCCTCGGGCTTGAGGGCGTCGAAGACTGGCTGGGCCTTGGCGACGTGCTCGGCGTCGCCGCCGTACATCAGCGCGTAGCCGTTCTCCAGGCCCCAGACGCCGCCGGAGACGCCGCAGTCCACGAAGCCGATGCCCTTGGCGGCCAGCGCCTCGGCGTGCTTGATGTCGTCGGTCCAGCGGGAGTTGCCGCCGTCGACCACCACGTCACCGGGGGAGAGCAGCTCGGCGAGCTCGTCGACGGTGGCCTGGGTGGCGGCGCCGGCCGGGACCATGACCCAGACCACGCGCGGGCCCTGGAGCTTGGTGACGAGCTCCTGGAGGCTGTCGACGTCGGAGATGTCCGGGTTGCGGTCGTACCCGATGACGGTGTGGCCGGCGCGGCGGATCCGCTCGCGCATGTTGCCGCCCATCTTGCCGAGACCGATGAGGCCGAGCTCCATGACCAAGTCCTTACCTGTGGTGACGTGCCTGCCGGCGGCGCCGTTGCCGCACTCCTTGAGCCTACGCGCTGGAGCGGACCCGGCCGTCTGCGGTCGGGCCGGGCGGGGGAGACGTCCACAGGCTGTGCACAGCGGGTGTGCACAGCCTGTGGACGGTAGGACGCGGCGGGATCAGCCGGAGAGGCGGACCGGCATGATCAGGTACTGGTAGGCCTTGTCCTCCTCGGCGTCCACCGAGACCTTGCCGCTGAGCAGCGCGGGCTTGGTCGGGGTGGTGAAGCTGAGCTGGGCGAAGGGGGAGTCGATGGCCTTGAGGCCCTCCTCCAGGTAGCCCGGGTTGAAGGCGATCGAGATGGCGTCGCCCTCCAGGGAGGCCTCGATCCGCTCGGTGGCCTGGGCGTCGTCGCCCGAACCGGCCTCCAGGGTCAGCACGCCCTCCTCGAAGTTGAGGCGGACCGGGGTGTTGCGCTCGGCGACCAGCGAGACGCGCTTGAGCGCCTCCAGGAAGGGCTGGGTCTGGATCGCGGCGATCGCGTTGAACTCGGTCGGGAACAGGCTGCGGAACTTGGGGAACTCGCCCTCCAGCAGCCGGGTGGTGGTCCGGCGGCCGGCGCCCTCGAAACCGATCAGGCCCTCGCCCGCGCCGCCCGAGGAGAGCGCGATGGAGACGTTGTCGCCGCTGCCCAGGGACTTGGCGATGTCCTGGAGGGTCTTGGCGGGGACCAGCGCGACGGCGGAGATGTCCGACTGCTCGGGCTTCCACAGCAGCTCGCGGACGGCGAAGCGGTAGCGGTCGGTGGCGGCCAGGGTGATCCGGTCGCCCTCGATCTCGACCCGGACACCGGTGAGCACCGGGAGGGTGTCGTCCCGGCCGGCGGCGACCGCGGCCTGGCTGACGGCCGAGGCGAAGACGTCGCCGGAGACGGTGCCGGTGGCGGTCGGCATCTGGGGGAGCGCCGGGTACTCGTCCACCGGGAGGGTGGGGAGGGTGAAGCGGGAGCTGCCGCAGACCACGCTGACGCGCTGGCCGTCGGTGGAGATCTCCACCGGCCGGTTGGGGAGGTTGCGGGAGATGTCGTTCAGCAGCCGGCCGGAGACCAGGACGGTGCCGGCCTCCTCGACGTCCGCCTCCAGCTCGACCCGGGCCGAGACCTCGTAGTCGAAGCCGGACAGCGCCAGACTGCCCTCCTGCGCGGTCAGCAGCAGGCCGGCCAGCACCGGCACCGGCGGCCGTGCCGGGAGGCTGCGGGCAGCCCAGGCCACCGCCTCCGCGAGGACGTCACGCTCCACCCGGAACTTCACCGGTAACCGCCTCCTGGATCGAGCGCTCCCGCTCGCACTCTGGTTCGTCTGATCTTGATCGTCGGTTCGGCTGTCCGCCGAGCTCGGTCACTCCGCTTCCAGTCGCAAGGACAGTCTGACGTACTCCGCCGACAGACGGGGCAGACGGGCGGAAGCAACCCGAACGGTTGTCGGAGACCGGTTGTCCACAGATTCGGGGCCCACCCACTTTGAAAGCAAGTCCGGGGTCTAAATGTGTAGTGGTAGTAGTAGGGCCTGTGGAAACCGTGGATAACCCCGTTTCCCCAGGTCAGAGCCCGAATTTTGTCCACAGCGGCTGTGGACGGCGGCTGTGGACGGGCAGGCCTCGCTGTGGACAGCCGAGCGTTACCCACAGGCCACGCTGGGTATCCACAGGTTATCCCCAGGGCTGTCCCCAGATCCGGGCCCGGTTATCCACGGGCGCCGGTCAACTTTTCGTGACGCCTTTCACACCAGGGTATGAACGGTAGCCCACGGTTGTCGAACTGTGGACGCCGCTGTGGACAACCTGGGGATAACCGCCCTTCCCCTGGGGACAACCGGTGGATAACCCGGACGGCCCAGTGGCGGCCCGTCAACTGTCCACAGCCTGTGGATAACCGTTGTGCACAAGTCCACAGGCACTTGACCTGCGCGGAAGAGCGTAGCGGTGACGGGCCTGTGGACGAATTCTGGATAACTCCGCACTCCCCACCCTGTGGACGGTGGAGAAGGGGCCGGTCCTGTGGACAACGGCCTTGCGCGCCCTCGGTTTTCGAATCACCGGTCAGTTGTTCGGCGCGGGCTGTGGACTGGCGGAACGTCCGTCGACGGCATCCCTGCCCAGCCGGCGCGCTCCGCACACCTGTGGACGTGCGAAAGGGCGTCAGGATTCGCTCCTGACGCCCTGGGGCCGTGCCTCGTCGTGCCGTGCCGGGTGTTCGTGCGGTGCCGAGCCGCGTGCCGTGCAGCGCCGGGTGCCGTGCAGCGCCGCGTGGCACCCGGCACCGCACGACGAGGCGTCGGCTAGCTCTTGATGCGGTTGGTGAGTTCGGTGACCTGGTTGTAGATCGAGCGCCGCTCGGCCATCAGCGAGCGGATCTTGCGGTCCGCGTGCATCACCGTGGTGTGGTCGCGGCCGCCGAACTGCGCACCGATCTTCGGCAGCGAGAGGTCGGTGAGCTCGCGGCAGAGGTACATCGCGATCTGCCGGGCCGTCACCAGCACGCGGCTGCGCGAGGATCCGCAGAGGTCGTCCACCCCCAGGCCGAAGTACGCGGCGGTCTGCTGCATGATGACCTGCGCGGTGATCTCCGGGCCGGCGTCCTCGTCCCCGCCGGGGATCAGGTCCTTGAGGACGATCCCGGCCAACTCCAGGTCCACCGGGGCCCGGTTGAGGTTGGCGAAGGCGGTGACCCGGATCAGGGCGCCCTCCAGCTCCCGGATGTTGCGGGTGATCCGGGAGGCGATGAACTCCAACACGTCGGCGGGAGCGTTGAGTTGTTCCTGGATCGCCTTCTTGCGCAGGATCGCGATCCGGGTCTCCAGCTCCGGCGGGGTGACGTCGGTGATCAGACCCCACTCGAAGCGGTTGCGCAGCCGGTCCTCCAGCGTGGTCAGCAGCTTGGGCGGCCGGTCCGAGGAGAGGACGATCTGCTTGTTCGCGTTGTGCAGTGTGTTGAAGGTGTGGAAGAACTCCTCCTGCGTGGACTCCTTGCTCGCGAGGAACTGGATGTCGTCCACGAGCAGGATGTCCATGTCCCGGTAGCGGCGGCGGAAGGTGTCCGCCTTGCCGTCCCGGATCGAGTTGATGAACTCGTTGGTGAACTCCTCCGAGGACACGTAGCGCACCCGGGTGCCCGGGAAGAGGCTGCGCGAGTAGTGCCCGATGGCGTGCAGCAGGTGGGTCTTGCCCAGCCCGGACTCGCCGTAGATGAAGAGCGGGTTGTACGCCTTGGCCGGGGCCTCGGCGACCGCCACCGCCGCCGCGTGCGCGAAGCGGTTGCTGGCGCCGATCACGAAGGTGTCGAACAGGTACTTGGGGTTCAGCCGGGCGGCCGGCTCGTCCTTGCGGGAGCCGCCGGCCGGGGGAGCGCCGGGCGGGGCGGGCACCCCGGGGACGCCGGGACGCTCGGCGGAGCGCTCCGGGGAGGCCTTCTCCGCGGGACGGCCGCCGGTGGGGCGGGAACCGCCGGCCCGGCGGCCGGCGCCGGCCCGCGGCTGCTCGTTCGGGCCGGGGCCGTAGGCACCGCCGAAGAGGTCGCCCTGGGTGGTCGCGGGCGGGCCGGGGACGGGCCGCGGCGCCTGGCGGGGCGCGGGCTCCTCCGGGTCGCGGTAGGCGGGCGGCTGCTCCTGGTAGCCCTGCCAGCCCTGGCCGCCGCCGGGGCCGCCGTACGGGGCCTGGCGCGGGTCGTAGCCGCCGGTGTCGTAGCGGGGCCGCTCGTAGTCCTGCTCGTACGGCTGCCCCTGCCCCTGCTCGTAGGGGTGGCCCTGCTCGTACGGCTGGCCGTGTTCGTACGACTGCGGGTAGTCCTGGCCGCCGTAGTCGGGGGCGTCCTCCTCGGCCGGGCCCGGGTAGGGCTCGGCGGGGGACTGGGGGGCGGGTGCGGGGGTGGTCGGCACCGCGTTGGCGTCGACCATCACGGCGATCCGGACCGGGCGGCTGAGCTCACGGCTGAGGGCCTCGGTCAGCTGCGGCAGCAGCCGGCCCTCCAGCACCTGCTTGGCCCGCTCGTTCGGGGTCGCCAGCAGGGCGGTGTCGTGCATCATCCACATCGGCTGGGTGCGCTGCACCCACTGTTTGTCCATCTCCCCGACATCGGGGTCGTTGACCAGCCGCTCGACGACCCTGGCCCAGACCGGGACGAGGTCGCTGTTGACATCAGCCACTGGTGCACGCTTTCCAAGAACAAACCAGACAAGTTCTGCAACGGTAGTCAGCGAACAGGGCGGGATCAAGTCGTTGTCCACAGGCTGTGGGTAAGACGGGCGATCGCGGGCTGGTTTGACCCCCGTGCCCCGTCCCGCGTACCGTAACCAGGTCGAGTTGTCGATGGCCGCTGCCGCATGTCCGCGGGTCCACCCGCTCCATAAGGCGCGCAGCACGGGCGCCGTGGATTGCCTCAGACCCCAGCCGAACTGGGGCGATGGGCCGGATTTCCGAATCAGGGGAGATCACGCGGACGCACGGTGACGGCCAAGCGATTCCCCGTCATCCTACGATTCACCTCAGGAGCCCCCGAGTGAGCAAGCGCACCTTCCAGCCGAACAACCGTCGTCGCGCGAAGACCCACGGCTTCCGGCTGCGTATGCGTACCCGCGCCGGCCGTGCCATCCTGGCCGCCCGCCGTGGCAAGGGCCGCACCAGCCTGTCCGCCTGATCCGCGCCAGAGTCTGTTGTGCTGCCCTCCGAGAATCGGCTGCGGCGGCGCCAGGACTTCGCGACCGCGGTGAAACGCGGTCGTCGGGCCGGCCGGCCCCTTCTGGTCGTCCATCTCAGCAGAGACGGTGACCCGCAGGGGCAGACCGACCGGACCAGCGACTCCCGCCCGCACGTCGCCGAGGGGACTCCTTCGGCGCGTGCGGGTTTCGTCGTGAGCAAGGCCGTTGGCCCGGCGGTCGTCCGCAATCTGGTCAAGCGCCGGTTGCGTCACCTCGTTCGTGATCGTCTGTCCAGGCTGCCCGCCGGTAGCCTGATAGTGGTGCGTGCGCTGCCCCAGGCCGCGACCGCCTCGTACCAGGACCTCGAACGTGACCTGGACGCGGCACTCAAGCGGTTGCTGAGGACGGAGCCCGCCGCCACGGCGCCGACGGGAGCAGGTCGATGAAGTACCTGCTGATGGGTCTGATCAGGGTCTACCAGTGGACCATCAGCCCACTGCTCGGTCCGGTCTGCCGTTATTACCCCTCCTGCTCGCACTACGGCTACGAGGCCGTGAAGGTGCACGGGGCGGTGAAAGGCGGCGGGCTGACCGTGTGGCGCATCCTGCGCTGCAATCCGTGGACGCCCGGCGGGGTCGATCATGTCCCGCCGCGCAAGCATCCGGTGTGGCACCGGCGGTTGCGGGACCGGCTGAAGAGCCGGTCCGCCACCGGAGACCCGGTGACCGCCACCCCCGCCGGTCCGGACCCCGAGGGCCCGGCGACCATTGGTCCCGTGCGGCCAATCCACCTGTCCAAGGAGCCTGACCGGTGACCTTCTCCTTCCTGAATCCCCTGTACACAGCGGTGTCCTGGATCATCGTCCAGTTCCACTCGCTGTACAGCCACATCTTCGACCCGGACGGTGGCTGGGCCTGGGGTCTCGCCATCGCCTCGATGGTGGTCGTCATCCGGATCTGCCTGATCCCGCTCTTCGTGAAGCAGATCAAGGCGACCCGGGCCATGCAGGCGATCCAGCCGAAGATGAAGGCCATCCAGGAGCGCTACAAGAACGACCGGCAGCGCCAGTCCGAAGAGATGATGAAGCTGTACAAGGAGGCGGGTACCAACCCGTTCTCCAGCTGCCTTCCCATCATCGTGCAGGCGCCGTTCTTCACCGCTCTCTACGGCGTGCTCGCCAAGGTCGCCAAGGGCCAGGACATCGGTGTCATCCACGGTGACCTGCTGGTGAGCGCCGGCAAGGCGCACATCTTCGGCGCCCCGCTCTCCGCGACCTTCGTCGGCAGCCCCGAGACCAGCGTCAAGATCGTCACCGCCGTGATGATCATCCTGATGTCGCTGTCGCAGTTCGTCACCCAGCGCCAGCTGATGACCAAGAACGTCGACCTCACGGTGAAGACGCCGTTCATGCAGCAGCAGAAGATGCTGATGTACGTCTTCCCGATCATGTTCGCCGTGATGGGCATCAACTTCCCGGTCGGTGTCCTGGTCTACTGGCTGACCACCAACGTCTGGTCGATGGGCCAGCAGCTGATCGTCATCCACAACAACCCGACCCCGGGCAGCATGGCCTTCCAGGAGCGCCAGGAGCGCCTGAAGAAGGCCGGCCGACTGCGTCCGGACGGTACGGAGATCAAGGGCGCGCTCTGGGGCATGCTGCCCCCGTCCAAGGCGGCCGTGAGCGAGGCGGCCAGCGCCGCCGCGGTGGTCGAGGAGTCGGTGCAGGCGCGCCGCCAGCAGCCCCGTCGGCAGAGCAAGGCCCAGCGCCAGCAGGGCGGCGTCGGACAGCCGACCGTGGAGCCGGGCAAGGACGCCGCGGCCGAGGAGCCCACCGACGCGGCTCCGGCCGACACCGCCCCGGCGGACTCCCCGGCCGATGCCGGTGGCAAGCCGGCGGCCGCCAAGCAGAGCACGGCCAAGCCGGCCGGTACCAAGCAGGGCACCCGGCAGCAGCCGAAGCGCGGTGGCGGCCAGCGGCCGAAGAAGAAGTCCTGACCGGCCCCAAGCCCGTTGTGACAGCCGCGAAGAGCTTCGTTCCCGGCCCGGCAGACGGGCCCATCTCCGAAGGAGTCCATCAGTGACGGAAGGCACCACCTCCGCCGTCGAGGCCGAGACCGCCGCCAGTTCCGACGAGAGCGTCATCTCCCGTCTGGAGCAGGAGGGCGACATCGCGGCGGACTACCTGGAGGGTCTGCTCGACATCGCCGACCTCGACGGTGACATCGACATGGACGTCGAGGGCGACCGCGCCCTGGTCTCCATCGTCAGTGACGGCAACGACCGCGCGCTGCAGCGCCTGGTCGGCCAGGACGGCGAGGTGCTGGAGGCCCTCCAGGAGCTGACCCGGTTGGCTGTCCACCGGGAGACCGGCGAGCGCAGCCGCCTCATGCTGGACATTGCCGGCTTCCGGGCCCGCAAGCGCGAGGAGCTGGCGGTGCTCGGGGCCAAGGCCGCGGAGCAGGCCAAGAGCAGTGGCGAGCAGGTCAAGCTGCGGCCGATGACTCCCTTCGAGCGCAAGGTCGTCCACGACGCGGTCGCCGCGGCCGGCCTGCGCAGCGAGTCCGAGGGCGAAGAGCCCCAGCGGTTCGTGGTCGTGCTGCCGGTCTGAGGCCGACAGGCCGACGACCGGCCGCCGTGGCGGCCGGAGAGCTTCACCGGACGTGACCCCGTCCGCCTCGTGCGGGCGGGGTCGTCGTCCCTTCTGGGATGTTTCACGTGAAACAGTGCGTTGAGCGGGTCGGTGGATCCGGGGATCGGAGAGGTCGAGATGGACACGGAGAACGCGGCTGCCGGCCGGCCGGGGGCGGACGTGGACCCGGCCGCTGAGGGGCGGGCCACCGAGCTGGACCAGCTGTCCGAGGCGCCGGCCGTCGCCCGGGAGGTCTTCGGGGAACGCTACGACGCCGCGGTCCGCTACACGGAGCTGCTGGCCACCGCGGGCGTGCAGCGCGGGCTGATCGGGCCCCGCGAGGTGCCCCGGCTCTGGGACCGCCACGTGCTGAACTGCGCGGTGCTGGCCGAGCTGCTGCCCGCCGGCACCACCCTGTGCGACGTCGGCTCCGGGGCCGGCCTGCCGGGCATCCCGGTGGCGCTGGCCCGTCCGGACGTCTCGGTGACGCTGCTGGAGCCGCTGCTGCGCCGGACCACCTTCCTGGAGGAGGTCGTCCGGGAGCTGGGCCTGGACAACGTCACGGTGCTGCGCGGTCGCGCGGAGGAGATGGTCGGCAAGCTCGCGGTGGACGTGGTGACCGCCCGGGCGGTGGCGCCGCTGGACCGGCTGGCCGGCTGGGGCATGCCGCTGCTGCGCCCGCACGGACAGATGCTGGCGCTCAAGGGCGACAGCGCGGAGCAGGAGCTGGCCGAATCGCGGGCCGGTCTGGCCAGGCTGGGTGCGGTCGAGTGGAGCGTCATCGCGGTCGGCGAGGGCACCCTGGAGACCTCGACCCGGGTGATCCAGGTGAAGGCGGGGGAGAGCCCCGGCGGGGTGAAGGCGGCCACCCGGCGCGCCAAGGCGGCCCGGGCGGGTCGCACCGCGAGCGTCCGGAACGGCGAGCGCGGCCGGGGCGGGCGGCGCCGCAGCCGCTGATCCGGCGCGACGCCGAAGACGTACCGAACACGGGCGGACGGGCCTCCTGCGAGGGAGGATCGTCCGCCCGTCGTCGTTCAGGTGGCGGACGGGCCGTTGTTCCCCCCGGCGTTCGGCCGGGTGGTGCCCCCGGGACACCGGAGTGTCGCAACGTCAGATTTCCGGCATAGCGGGCATGGTGTTTCACGTGAAACGTCGCTCCTTGCTCTCGGGCATCCTCCGCCGTGACCGGGCGGCGACTGTTGCCGCTCCGGTTTCACGTGAAACACTGACCCTCATGCAGGACTCGGAGACCGTCGACCAGATCGATGACACGCCCATCGCACGGGCTGCCCAGGCTGCGGTTCAGGCGATCGGCCGAGCGGGCGAGGGACTGCCCCGGCCCGCCGCCACCCGGGTGATCGTGGTCGCCAACCAGAAGGGTGGGGTGGGCAAGACCACCACCACCGTGAACATGGCCGCCTCGCTCGCCATGCACGGCCTGCGCGTCCTGGTCGTCGACCTCGACCCGCAAGGCAACGCCTCCACGGCGCTCGGCATCGACCACCACGCCGAGGTGCCGTCCATCTACGACGTCCTGGTGGAGGGCAAGCCGCTGGCCGACGTGGTGCAGCCGGTGCACGACGTCGAGGGGCTGTTCTGCGTCCCCGCCACCATCGACCTGGCCGGCGCCGAGATCGAGCTGGTCTCCCTGGTGGCCCGGGAGAGCCGGCTCCAGCGGGCCATCGCCGCCTACGAGCAGCCGCTCGACTACATCCTGATCGACTGTCCGCCCTCGCTGGGTCTGCTGACGGTCAACGCCCTGGTCGCCGGCCAGGAGGTGATGATCCCGATCCAGTGCGAGTACTACGCCCTGGAGGGCCTCGGCCAGCTGCTGCGCAACGTCGAGCTGGTGCGCGCGCACCTCAATCCCGCACTGCACGTGTCGACCATCCTGCTCACCATGTACGACGCCCGGACCAGGCTGGCCGCCCAGGTCGCCGAGGAGGTCCGGACCCACTTCCACCAAGAGGTGCTGAGCACGGCGATCCCGCGCTCGGTGCGCATCTCGGAGGCGCCCAGCTACGGGCAGACGGTGCTCACCTACGACCCGGGCTCGACCGGGGCGCTCTCCTACCTGGAGGCCGCCCGCGAGCTCGCGCTGCGTGCGGTGGGCCAGGGCGGCTCGCTGGTGGGTCAGCAGCGGGACGGCCAGCAGGGGCACGGCGCCCCGGTGGCACAGCACGGCACGACGGAGGGTCATCAGTGAGTGCTCGCAGGGTTGGTCTGGGACGAGGGCTGGAGGCGTTGATCCGCCCCGCCGCGCCGGTGGACGGCGGGGCGGAGGCGAAGCCCGCGGCAGCCGCGCCCGCACCGGCCTCGGTGACGCCGCTGCCGAGCGGCCGCGGCACGGTGGCGGCCCGGGCGGCCGCGGAGAAGCGGGCCGAGCAGGCGCAGCCGGCCGGTGCGTACTTCGCCGAGCTGCCGCTGGACGCGATCACCCCGAACCCGCGCCAGCCGCGTGAGGTCTTCGACGAGGACAAGCTGGCCGAGCTGGTCACCTCCATCAAGGAGGTCGGGCTGCTCCAGCCGATCGTGGTGCGCCAGGTCGGTGCGGACAGCTTCGAGCTGATCATGGGCGAGCGCCGCTGGCGTGCTTCCCGGGAGGCCGGGCTGGAGCGGATCCCGGCGATCGTCCGGGCCACCGAGGACGACAAGCTGCTGCTGGACGCCCTCCTGGAGAACCTGCACCGCGCCGAGCTGAACCCGGTGGAGGAGGCGGCCGCCTACGACCAGCTGCTGCGGGACTTCGCCTGCACCCACGAGGAGCTGGCCGACCGGATCGGCCGCTCCCGCACGCACGTCTCCAACACCCTGCGGCTGATGAAGCTCCCGCCGTCCGTCCAGACCCGCCTGGTGGCCGGGACGCTGATGGCTGGACACGCCCGGGCGCTGCTCGGCCTTTCGGGGCCCGAGCAGCAGGAGCGGCTGGCGGCGCGGGTCATCGCCGAGGGCCTCACGGTGCGCAACGTCGAGGAGATCGTCGTGCTGATGCGCTCGGAGGAACCGGAGGAGCCCAAGCGCCAGGCGCCGAAGGCGGGCAAGCTGAACTCCCCGGCCTTCAACGACCTGGCGAGCCGGCTGTCCGACCGCTTCGACACCCGGGTCAAGGTCGAGGTGTCGCAGCGCGGCGGGAAGCTGGGCAAGGGCAAGGTGGTGCTGGAGTTCGGCTCGGTGGAGGACCTGAACCGGATCCTGGACAGCATGGCCCCGGGTGAGGACGGTCTGCGGCTGTCGCAGGGCTGAGCCGGACCGGCCGGCCGAGGGCAACGACCCGATGGGTGCGTGTTCCACGTGAGCGCTGTTTCACGTGAAACATGCACCCTTCGGCGTTCGTGGGGGAATGCTCGACCGTGAGAGGGAGGAGGTGCGGCCATGGGACGGCGGATCGCTCCGCTGACGCTGGACAACCTCGGGGACCTGCCGAACGGCTGTCGCTCCTGCGTGTTCTGGGAGCTGGACCCGGTCAGCGCGAAGGAGGCGGTGGAAGCGGGCAAGCCGGAGCTGGAGAAGGAGGGGTGGATCTCCACGGTGCTGCTGGAGTGGGGCTCCTGCGGGCGGATCGTCTACGTGGACGACCGGCCCGCCGGGTTCGTGCTCTACGCACCGCCCGCCTACGTCCCCCGCTCGCAGTCCTTCCCGACCAGCCCGGTGTCGGCGGACGCCGTTCAGCTGATGGTCAGCCGGGTGCTGCCGGGCTACCAGCGCCAGGGCCTCGGCCGCGTGCTGGTGCAGACGGTGGCCAAGGACCTGATCGGGCGAGGGGTGCGGGCGATCGAGGCCTTCGGCTCGTCCGGGCGGGTGCCGACCAGCTGCGTGCTGCCGGCCGACCATCTGCTCGCGGTCGGCTTCAAGACCGTCCGCCCGCACCAGCGCTACCCGCGGCTGCGTCTGGAGGCGCGGACGACGCTCTCCTGGCGGGGCGATGTGGAGGGGGCGCTGGAGCGGCTGTTGGGCGGTGGGCGCAAGGAGCCCGCGCTGCGGCCGTTCTAGCGGGCGCCTCCGGAGGGCGCCTCCGTAGGGCGTCGCCGCGGGTGTCGCGAGGGGTGTTTGGAGGGCCCGGAAACGACGGCGGCGGGGCTCCCCACCGAGGGGAGCCCCGCCGCCGTGCGGTCGACGACCGGAAGACCTAGATGAACTCGGCCAGCTCGCGCAGCAGCGCGGCCTTCGGGCGGGCACCGGTGATGGACTTCACCGGCTCGCCGTCCTTGTAGACGATCAGGGTCGGGATCGAGATGACGCCGTACTTGGCGGCGGTCGCCTGGTTGGCGTCCACGTCCAGCTTGGCGATGGTCAGCTTCTCGCCGTGCTCGGCCGCGATGTCGTCCAGGACCGGGGCGACCTGGCGGCACGGGCCGCACCAGGTGGCCCAGAAGTCGACCAGTACGGGCTTCTCGCTCTTCAGGACGTCCTGCTCGAACGTCGCGTCGGTGACGGTGGTGGTGGCGCCGGCCACGGGAACTCCTCGGGTTCGGACGGAGGGGGCTGCTGCCAGGAGAACAACGGGTGGGCCCGTTCTGTTTCTGCCCGGCCGGGGCGGGGGTGTTTCACGTGGAACACCCCCGTGGGGCGGAGGGTGGGGCTCAGACCGCGACGGCGGCCTTGGCCTCCAGGTCGTCCAGCGCGGCCAGGTAGCGTTCGGCGTCCAGGGCGGAGGAGCAGCCGGTGCCGGCGGCGGTGATGGCCTGGCGGTAGGTGTGGTCTACGACGTCGCCGGCGCCGAAGACGCCCGGGATGTTGGTCCGGGTCGAGGGGGCCTCGACCTTGAGGTAGCCCTCGGCGTCCAGGTCCAGCTGGCCCTTGAAGAGCTCGGTGCGCGGGTCGTGGCCGATCGCGATGAACAGACCGGTGACGGCCAGCTCGCGGGTCTCGCCGGTGGTGGTGTCGCGCAGGGTGACGCCGCTCAGCTTCGGGTCGCCGTGGATGGCCTCGACCGCGCTGTCCCACTCGAAGCGGATCTTCGGGTCGGCGAAGGCGCGCTCCTGCATCGCCTTGGAGGCGCGCAGGGTGTCGCGGCGGTGGATGATCGTGACGCTGCGGGCGAAGCGGGAGAGGAAGGTCGCCTCCTCCAGGGCGGTGTCGCCGCCGCCGACCACCGCGATGTCCTGGTCGCGGAAGAAGAAGCCGTCGCAGGTGGCGCACCAGGAGACGCCACGGCCGGAGAGCTTGTCCTCGTTCGGCAGACCGAGCTTGCGGTGCTGGGAGCCGGTGGTGACGATCACGGCGCGCGCCTTGTGCACGTTGCCCTCGGAGTCGGTGACGGTCTTGATGTCACCGGTGAGGTCGACCGCGACGATGTCGTCGGGGATCAGCTCGGCGCCGAAGCGCTCGGCCTGGGCCCGCATGTTGTCCATCAGCTCGGGGCCCATGATGCCGTCCCGGAAGCCCGGGAAGTTCTCGACCTCGGTGGTGTTCATGAGCGCGCCACCGGCGGTCACGGCCCCCTCGAAGACCAGCGGCTTGAGGGAGGCACGGGCCGTGTAGAGCGCGGCCGTGTACCCGGCCGGGCCGGAACCGATGATGATCACGTTACGGACGTCGCTCACTGCTTCTCCTGGTTCGCATCGCGACCCGCGTTTGCTGCGGGGAGGGCGGTCCTGCTCCGCCGCCCGGGACAACGACTGACCAGTGTCTCGCATTCCCAGGCGGATCAGTACCAGGCGCCCGAAGTCCGGAAGCGGCGTGCCGCCGTCGTCGTGGATCGCATGGGAACGGCCGGTCAGCGGCTGGGAACGGCCTGGTGCAGGACGACCGGGCCGCAGTCGGGGGAGCGCAGGTAGACGTCGACGGAACCGGGGCGGCCGGGCAGGGAGTAGACCAGGACGTCGACCGGGGCGCCGTGGTAGCTGCCCCGGTCGGTGGCCAGCGGGGTGCCGGAGGCGGGTGCCGGGCAGCCCGGGCCGCTGGGGGAGGCGGGGGAGGGCGAGTCGGGCTCCGGGCGGCCGCCGTCGGCGGGCGGGGCCCCCTCGGACTGGGCGGGCCCGGTGGCCAGCAGTCCCGGGACGTTCTTCGAGCGGGCCAGCAACTGTTGCACCTGGGCGTCGAGTTCGCCGTCGCGGTACTCGGTGCCGGCGCCCGCCGTGTGCGGGGCGCGGACATCGTGGCCGTCGGTGGTGGCGGCCGGGGCACTGCCCGCGGTGGCCGCCACCGTGCCGGACCCGTCGTCGGGGTGGAGCAGCAGTGCCCCGCCGAGCCCGAGGGCGGCCAGGACGGCGGCCGTGCCGAGCAGCAGGGCGAACCGCCGCCGGCGGGCGCGGCCGGGCCCGCCGGCCGAGCCGGACCGGCCGGCGGGTCGGTCGCCGGACGGGGCAGCCGGCCGGGAGGCCGTGGAGGAGGGCGTGACGGGCACCGTGGCGGCACGCGCGGGCCGGGCCGGGCCCTGGGCCCGGTGGTCGGCCGCGGGGGCCTCCTGAGCCGGTTCGACGGCCTCGCGGCCGCTCCCGGCGGCTGCGGCTGCGGCCTCGGCCAGCGCCGCGTCCAGCCGGGCGGCGACGTCGGCCGGCATCGGCGGGGTCTCGACGTCGCCGAGCAGCGACTGGACCTCGGCGAGGGCGTCGACGGTCTCCCGGCACTCGGCGCAGCCGTCCAGGTGCCGGCGCAGCGCCCCGATGGTGTCCGGGGACTCGATCAGTCCTTCGGCGAGGTCGGCCAGCCGCTCGATCGGGGGGTGGTCCTCGGCGGGGTCGGGGAAGGAGGGGTGGGCGTTCATCGGGTGCTCGCGTCTCCTTCCAGGACCGTCCGGCCGGTGCTCGGGCCCGCCCCTGTGACGGTGCCGGGCGGCTTCGGGTTCCCCCGGGTGTCGCGGCGAGGTGGGGCCGAGCCGCGGGCGGGCGGTGTTTCACGTGAAACATCGGGCTCGCGCAGGTGCCGGACCAGGGGGAGGAGCCGGGCCCGGCCGCGCGCGCAGCGGCTCTTCACGGTGCCCACCGGAACGCCCAGCAGTTCGGCCGCCTCGGCCACCGGGTACCCCTGCATGTCGACCAGCACCAGTGCGGCCCGCTGCTCGGCGGGCAGCTCGGCGAGCGCCGCGGTCAGCTCGCGGTGCAGCTCGGCCCGGACCACCGGGAAGTCGGCCGGCTCGGCGCTGCCGACCAGGGTGTCCAGCCGCTGGGGGTCCTCGTCGAGCGGGGTGGTGCGGCGGGTGGCGCCGCGCCGGGCGCGGTCCAGGCAGGCGTTGACCACGATCCGGTGCAGCCAGGTGGTGACCGCCGAGCGGCCCTGGAAGCCGGCGGCGGCGCGGAAGGCGGAGACCAGGGCGTCCTGGAGGGCGTCGGCGGCCTCCTCGCGGTCGCCCAGGGTGCGCAGGGCGACCGCCCAGAGCCGGTCGCGGTGGCGGTCCACCAGCAGACCGAAGGCCGCCGGGTCGCCGGCGACGTGCCGGGCGAGCAGCGTCGCGTCGTCCGTCGGGTGCGCTTCGTCCGCCACCGTCACCCCTCCCTCCCGGCCGCCGGTCCGTGCCGCGTCCGCGGTCGTCGGATCAGCCGGAGACCTTCACCTCGGCGACGTGGCCGCGGAACCTGCCGTCGGTATCCTTCGTCAGACCGGTCAGCCAGATCAAGAGGTACCGCGTGGTGACCGGGGAGTCGAGGGTGTACTCGACGTTGCTCCCGGTCTTCTTCCCGACGACGGTGAAGGCGTCCGGCTTGGCCTGCAGCGGGTTGGCGCCGGCGGCCGGGGTGGGCAGCCGCAGCTCCGCGGACTGCTCGCCGCCGGAGAACTGGACGTTCACCGAGGAGACCGGCTGCGGCGAGCCGAGGTCGATCAGCAGGCCGGTGCCCGACTTCAGCGCGGGCGGCTTGGCGCCGAACTGGTCGACGTACCAGCCGGTGGTCCACGAGGTGCTCAGGTCGCCGTCGATGGCCTTCCCGATGCTCTCGGTGCCCTCGGGTCCGTCGCCCAGGGGGTTGTAGGACTGCGCGTCCTTGATGGCGAGCGTCACCGGGTTGTGGGTGCTGGCCTGCGGGCTCGGCGCGGTGCTGCTGGTCGAGGGGGTGGTGGACGCGGTGGCCGACCCGGTGTGCCGCAGGCTGTCGACGAACTGCCAGGAGGCGACGCCGATCGCCCCCAGCGCGACCGTCCACGCGGTGGCCTTGACCACCCGGCGCAGCCGCCGCCTGGCGCGCCGGGAGGAGGCCGGGCGGGAGGAGGCCGGCAGCGGGGCGACGGTGGTGTCGGCGACCCGGGTCGGGTTGGGCGCGGTGGGCAGCGCGTGGGTGTTGTGCCGGGGCGGGGCCGGGAAGGCGGGCAGCTCCGGTTCGGGCTGGCGGATCCGGGGCATCTGCGCGATCGCCCGGACCAGCTCCTCCGGCGTGGTGATCGGCCGGGCGTGGTGCGGCGGCTGGTCGAACAGGGCCCGCGCGGCGAGCTCGGACAGGCCCTTGTGGACCCCGGCGCGGACCTGGTCCGGCGCGGCGTTCTGGAGGCCCTTGGGCAGGCCCTGGAGGTCGTAGCGGTCCTCCGGGTACGGCCAGCGGTGGGTGAGCGCGGCGAACAGCAGTGCGCCGATCGCGCGGGTGTCCGCCCGCTGGGCGTCCTCGGCGTCCTCGGCGGGCAGCCCGCGCAGGGCGGCGTCCACCGCGATGCCGTTGATCCGGTACTGGCCGCTGTCGGTGCGCAGCACGCAGCGCGGGGTGAGCCGCAGGTGGGCCTGGCCGCGCCGGTGGGCGGCCGCGACGGCGTCGGCGACCTGGCGGACCATCTGGTACGCCTCGTGCGGCTCCATCGGACCGTTGGCGAGCAGCCTGGCCAGGTCGGAGGAGTGCGGCAGCCACTCCCGGACGACGTAGACCAGCTCGCCCTCGTGGACGGCGTCGAGGACCTGGACGAAGCGCGGGTCGCCGAGCAGCGCGGCGGACTTGGCGGCCGCCACCACCTTGCGGGCCCGCTGGTGGCCGGAGGCCATCAGGTGGACGCCGACGGCCCGGCGCAGCTTCTCGTCGACGGCGCGCCAGCTGCTGAAGGTCTCGGTCTGGGAGATGCACTCCTCCAGCCGGTACCGGTGGCCGATCATGTCGCCGCTGCGGCGCTGCGGGGCGGGGAGGGTGCGCGGGAGGGTGGCGGTGTCGCGCGGGTCGACCGTGGGCTGCGGGTCGGTGGGGCGGCGCGCTGGGCGGGCGGGTTCGTCGGCGGGCTTCTTCCGGGGGGAGCCGGCGGCCAGTTCGGCGCGGAGCTCCTGCACGGAGAGCGGTGCGGTGATCTCCGAGGTCTCCTCGCCGGCGGGGGTGCCCGGTCCTGCGGCCGGTGCGTCGTGCCCGCCCTCGCCCTCGTCCCCGTCCCCGCCCTCGCCCTCGTCCCCGTCCCCGTCCTCGTCCTTGTCCTCGTCCTCGTCCGCGTCGGTGCGCCCGGGGGCGGCGGCAGCGGTGGTGGCGCCCCCGCGGGCGTCCGCGGAGGTGCTCCCGCCGGCGTCCTGCGAGCCCGTGAGCTCGTCGATCGCCGCGGCCAGTGCGGCCTCGTCCGTCGCCGCGTCAGCTGCTGACGTGTCGACGACGGCCTTGGTGCCATCAGCCACCGTGGTCCTGCCTCCCCTTGTGTAGCCCCGGCCTGAGAGATTCGCTGGAGCCCGGGGGTCGGCGGCCCTGTGCTCCAGGACAATTGTGCCCACTCTTCTCCACCGGGTACGACCGCTGAGACGTCCGCTCGGTTGCACGCGGGTGGAGAGATGTGGTGCAGATTCGACACCGGGTCGCCATCCGACGGTCGGGCGGACCCGAACCAACCGGTGCCCCAGCACTCGGCCGGACGAGCGGAGGAGCGTCTCGCTCCGGTTGACGCCCGGTCAGGGCGCCCGCTCGTCCGGCCGGTGGTCGGACGGTCAGCGGCCCAGCCGGCCGCGGACCATGCCCAGCATGGCGTTCAGTTCCTCGATCCGCAGGCGCTTCGCGATGAGCACGAAGACCGCCAGCTGGAGGCCGCCGGCCACGACCAGGGCCGCCACGCTGCCCGGCCAGCCGCCGAGCACCTGCTGGACCCCCAGGCTGGCACCGAGGCCGACCAGGGCGGCCGGGACGCAGGCGGCGGCCAGCCGGCTGTACGTCCTGCCGATCCGCTTGGTGTCCAGCCCGCCGATCCGCTTCTTCAGCTTCGGCATCGCGACCGTCACCCCGACGGCGTAGGCGAGGCCGTAGCCGAAGGCGAGGCCGACCACCGTCCACTCGGCGGGCAGCACCAGCCAGCACAGCAGGGCGAAGCCGGCCTGGCAGGCCGCGACCCAGACGGTGTTGGAGAACGGCGTGCGGGTGTCCTCGTAGGCGTAGAAGCCGCGCAGCATCACGTACTGGGCGGAGTACGGGATCAGGCCCAGGGCGAACGCGGAGAGCATCAGACCGACGTTGGTGGCGTCGTTCAGGACGGTGTCGTTGCCGCCGACCGCGTAGATCGCCCGGCCGATCACCGGGCCCAGCGACAGGAACAGGAAGGCCGCCGGGACGACCGCCACCGCGGTGGTGCGCAGACCGTAGGAGATGTCGTCGCGCACGGCGCCGGCGTCCTCGTCGGCCGCCGCCCGGGAGAGCCGGGGGAGCACCGCGCTCATGATCGAGACGGTGATCACGGCCTGCGGGAGCTGCCAGATCAGCAGCGCGTTGGAGAACGCGGCCAGGCCGACGCCGCCGTGTCCGGCCGCCGCCGCGGCGTCGCCCGCCTTGGTGGACAGCTGGGTGATCACCAGGTAGCCGGCCTGGTTGGCGAGCACGAAGAAGAACGTCCACTTGGCCAGTCGGGCGGCCTTGCCCAGGCCGTGACCGCGCCAGTCGAACCGGGGCCGGAAGCGGAACTCGGCGGCCCGCAGGTACGGGATCATCGCCAGCGACTGGACGACCAGACCGATCAGGGTGCCGAGGCCGAGCAGCCGCACGCCCTCGGGGGAGATGCCCTCCGGGGTGACGTGGGTGGTGCCGAACCCGCCGTAGACCCAGATGTAGGCGGAGAAGGTGAAGATCACCACGATGTTGTTCAGGACCGGGGTCCACATCATCGCGCCGAAGCGGCCGCGGGCGTTGAGGATCTGGCCCATCACCACGTGGATGCCCATGAAGAAGATGCTCGGCAGGCAGAAGCGGGCCATCGCCACCGTGGTGTCGGCGCGCTCCGGGTTGGCCATCATCGGGTGGGCGATCAGCTGCACCAGCACGGGCGCCCCGAGCACCGCCAGGAAGACCACGCCGCCGAGCCCGACCATCACCAGGGTGAGCAGCCGGCTGGCGTACGCGGTGCCGCCGTCCTCGTCGTTCTTCATGCTGCGCACCAGCTGCGGCACGAAGACCGCGTTCAGCGCGCCGCCGCCGATCAGGATGTACAGCAGCGTCGGCAGGGTGTTCGCCGCGTTGTAGGAGTCACCCATCACGCCGACACCGATGGCCGCGGTGATCACCATGGTCCGGACGAAGCCGGTGCCGCGGGAGACCAGCGTGCCGGCCGCCATGATCGCGCTGGAGTTCAGCAGGCTGGCGACCTTGCCGCCACCGGCCGCCTGGGCGGGTTCGGCGGCGGGCGCCTGCTGGGCGGCCTGCTCCTCGGCGACGACGTCGGACAGCGGTTCGACGGCCGGGGGCACCGCGACGGCGGCCACCTGCCTGGTGGCCTCCTCCTCGGAGAGCGGCGGGTCGAACTCGATCGGCGGCACGAAGTGCTGCTGCCCGCCCGGAGCGCCGCCGTGCTGCGGCTGTCCCGGGTAGCCGCCCGCCGGCGGGTACGGGGCGGGGCCGACCGGAGGGGCGGTCGGCTGGACCGGCTGCGGGGCCGGGGCGGGCTGCGGGACCGGCGGCTGGGCCGCGGCCTGCGCCGGGCGGCCGCCGAACAGGGCGTCCACCCCGACGTACTCGGTGGTCTCGGTGTCCCAGGCGGAGTGCGCCGGGCCCGGCTCCCACTGCTGCCGGGGCTGCTCGACGCCGCCCCAGTGGCCACCGGCGGCCTGCGTCGGGGCCGGCTGCTGCGGCCAGGCGCCCTGCACCGGGGTGTCCCAGCCGGGCTGCACCGGCGGCACCGGGGCCGCGAACTGCTGCTGGGCCTGGTACGGGGTCGGCGGCACCGGCGTCGGGTAGCCGCCGCCCTGCGGCGGCAGCTGCGGCGGCACGTCGTACGCGGCGGCCGGCTGCTGGGGCGCGACGGGCCGCCCGGCCTGCAGACCGTACGGGTCCTGGCCGTCCTGCGGGTGCCCGTACGCGTCCGCCGCGTACGGGTCCTGGGCGTAGGTGTCGGCCACGTACCAGTCGCCGGACGGCGACTCGGCGCCCGGCCGGCTCTCACCGCGGCCCGACGGCCGCTCCTCGCTGCGCCCGGTCATGTCACCTCTTCGCTGTCGTGGGGGGAGGCCGGCCCGGCGGTGCGGGGGGTCGGCGGTATCAAGGACCAACCTTCTCATCACCGGCGGCCCGATCCCGGCCATCCGGGCTGCTGCCGCGCGGTGTCTGCGCGGGACCGTCACCCCGGGTGCCGTCCGTCCCGCCGGCCCGGTCCGGTTCCGCGGCCCCGGCGCGATCCGCGGTGGAGTCCCGCGCCGTGCCCTCCGAGGCGCCCTGCGCCGTGTCCTGCGCCGTGTCCTCCGAGGCGCCCTGCGCCGTGTCCTCGGCCGTGTCCCGCGCTCCGGTGCCGTCCGCCGCCGGGGCGTCCCCGACCGGCTGGTCGCCGTCCTCGTGCGGCTGCCCGCCGCGCCGCTTGCGCTGGCGCACGAAGCGCAGCGCGGCCAGCAGCAGCAGGACGCCGGCGCCCGCGAAGATGTACAGCACCCCGTTGGTCACCGAGGTGACCTCGACCTTGAACTGCTGGGGGTCGCCGTACGGCCGGGAGTCGGGGCCGGTGGTCCACAGCTGGGCGGTCATCGCGACCGTCCCGTTGTTGTGCGCCTCGGCGTTGAAGCGCAGGGTCACGCTCTGCGAGGCCGGGAGGACCAGCTCCTCCTCCTTGCTCACCCGCAGCCTGTTCGGCTGGGCCGAGGTGAGCACCAGCTTCAGGTTGGTGACCGTCTGGGTCAGGTCGTTGCGGACGCTGACCTGGAGCAGACCGGTGTTGCCGGCCAGGGTGACGACGTTCTTCTTCGGCACCTGGACGGCGCTGGTCAGCTCCTTCAGGTACTTCGTGACGCCGGCGCGGTAGGTGCTCCCGGCCGGCGGCTGGCTGCGCCACTCGGTGGACAGCGAGCGGACCATCGCGGCGCTGAACGGGCCGCGCACCCGCTGCGGCAGGGTGAGCACCCGCATCAGGGTGTCCAGGTCGTGCTGGATGTCGTCGGTGCGGCTCAGGTCGGCCGCGGGCAGCTCCGAGGCGCGGGCCTGGGTCGGGTAGTCGGTGGGCGCCGGGACGGCGGTGTTCGCCTTCGGGTCGGCCGCGGACTGGGCCACCGCGTCCAGCTTGACCGAGGAGATCCACTTGCCGTCCGCCGTCTGCAGGGCGCTCGCCAGCGCCTTGGCGCCGGCGACGCTCAGCTCGCGCGGGGGCAGGACCAGCAGTCCGCGCTGGTTCTGCGGCTGCTCGTGGGTGATCGCGAAGGTCTCGGCGAGGAAGCGCTGGGTGGCGTCGGTCTGCGCCTGCGGGCTGCTCAGGTCCTTGTCGAAGAGCGAGGAGACGGTCTCGTCGGCCACCACGGCGCTCTGCCCGCCGCCGATCGGGCGGACGGCGGTCGGGGTGTAGTTGAGCGAGTCCGCCTCGGGCATGCTCGCGCCGTTGACCAGCACCAGCCCGCTGCCCGACTGCTGGGCGAGGGAGGCGATCTGCTGGTCGAGGTAGCCCTGGAACGGCCAGGCGACGTCCGACCGGGTGTCCACGGCGAGCCGGCCCTCGACGGTCAGCCGGCCGGCGGTGGCCGCCTTGCTCAGCGCGGTGGTCATCCCGGTCAGGTCGGAGCCGTTGTGGGCGATCGAGGCGAGGTCCGGGTCGGCGTACGGCAGCGAGACCACCTGGGTGCCCGGCTTGGCGACGGCGGCCCGCAGCTTGTCCAGCCAGGCGACGGCGGCGGCCGAGGGCTGCATCTGGACGGTGTTGTCGTCCTTGACGGACTTGCCCGACCCCTCGGTGCCCGGCTTCTGCACCCGGTAGGTCTTGGTCATCGCGAGCGCGGCGTCCAGCAGGTCCGGGTCGATCACCCAGGTCAGGCCGTTCAGCTTGGCGCCAGTGTCGACCAGCTCGTACAGCCGGCCGCCCGGGGCGAACTCGGTGGCCAGGCTGTCGTCGCGCAGCACCGAGACGGGCTGGTCGTTGCTGTCGGTGGTGGTCTGGGCGGCCACCACCGGCGCGTGCACCAGCGGCCAGACCGTGGCGACCTTCGTCGGCTGCGCCTCGGCGCCGCCCGGGTTGTACGGCAGGAAGGTCCGGGCGATGCCCAGGGGGCGGTCGCGCGGGTTGTCGGCGGTCCCGCCCCAGGCGTCCACCGCGAGCTCGTACGCGCCGCTCGCGGACAGTCCGAGGTCGCTCACCGCGACGCTCAGCGTGTACGGCTGGCTCTGCCCCGGGTTCAGCTCCGGCAGGGCGTACTGGGGGGTGTCCAGCTCCGTGCCGTCCTTGCTGTCCGGCGTGGAGCGGTCGGCCACGTTGGCCAGGTCGCTGCGCCGGTCCAGCGGCTTGTTGGAGTACGGCTTGCGGACGGCCGCGTGGGCGCCCTTGACCGCCGACTTGCCGGCGTTGGTGACGTGTCCGGTGATCGTCACGATGCCGTTCGGGGTGGCCACCTGCGGGCTGAGCGTGTCGATGGTCATCACCACCGGGTACTCGGCCGTGATGGTGGAGTCCGCGGCCGGCCGGACGTTGCCGCCGGCGGGCAGCGCGCCGGCCGGGGTGGCCGTGAAGAGGGTCAGGGCGGCCGCGCAGGCGGCGGCCAGGCGCGCGCCCGCCCGGCGCGTCCGGCGGGCCGGATGACGCCCCTCGGCGGGGCGCTCGGCCCCTCCAGGCTGTCGGTGCGTCCCCAGGCCCGAGTGCCGTGCCGGCTCACTCACTCGCTTCGCCCTCGCCGTTCTCGATCGTTCGCTGCTGATGCTGTCGTCCGGCGCGGTCCGCCCGACGGTCTTCGCTTGACTCTCTTGGATCGCTCCGCCCGACGCCGTCGCCGCACCGCTGCCGCGGGGGTTCCCGCGGACGGCGGCGGCGCGCGGCACCGCATCCCCCGTCCGGTGCCCGAGACTCGTCCACCGGCATGGTAACGATGCAGCCCGCGGCGCAGTGTTGCGGGCTGTGGGGTGAGACGCCCAGAACGCGCGGGCGGTTGACCTGTCGGGGCACGTACCCTTGTGAGCCGTGTCCACTGCCAATGAGCCCACCGCGCACACCGACCCCTCCAGCACCGCCGTCCAGGTCGTACCAGGCCTGAGCGAGGCCCAGACCCTCGGCCTCCAAGAGCTGCTGCGGGTGTCGCCGGTCGCCGACGAGATCGCCCGCCGGTTCCAGGCGGCCGGTCACCGGCTGGCGCTGGTCGGCGGGTCCGTCCGGGACGCGCTGCTCGGCCGGCTCGGCAACGACCTGGACTTCACCACCGACGCCCGCCCGCAGCAGGTGCTCAAGCTGGTCAAGGGCTGGGCGGACGCGGTCTGGGACGTCGGCATCGCCTTCGGCACGGTCGGCGCCCGCAAGGACACCCCCGAGGGTTCCTTCCTGATCGAGATCACCACCTACCGCTCCGAGGCGTACGACCGCACCTCGCGCAAGCCCGAGGTCAGCTACGGCGACACCATCGGGGAGGACCTGGTCCGCCGGGACTTCACCGTCAACGCGATGGCCGTCGACCTGCCCGGCCGCGGCTTCGTCGACCCGCACCACGGTCTGGAGGACCTGGAGGCCCGGGTGCTGCGCACCCCCGCCACCCCCGAGGAGTCCTTCTCCGACGACCCGCTGCGGATGATGCGGGCCGCCCGCTTCGCCGCCCAGCTGGACTTCGACCCGGCGCCCGAGGTGGTCGCCGCGATGACCGCGATGGCCGAGCGGCTCACCATCGTCTCCGCCGAGCGGATCCAGGCCGAGCTGAACAAGCTGCTGCTGGCCAAGCACCCGGTGAAGGGCCTGCGGCTGCTGGTCGACACCGGCCTGGCCGGGTACGTGCTGCCCGAGCTCCCCGCGCTGCAGCTGGAGCGGGACGAGCACCACCGGCACAAGGACGTCTACGAGCACTCGCTGACCGTCCTGGAGCAGGCCGTCGACCTGGAGCAGGACGGTCCGGACCTCACCCTGCGGCTCGCCGCGCTGCTGCACGACATCGGCAAGCCGCGCACCCGCCGCTTCGAGTCGGACGGCCGGGTCTCCTTCCACCACCACGAGGTGGTCGGCGCCAAGATGACCCGCAAGCGGATGCGGGAGCTCAAGTACTCCAAGGAGCTCATCGAGGACGTCTCGCGCCTGGTCGAGCTGCACCTGCGCTTCCACGGCTACGGCGGCGGCGAGTGGACCGACTCGGCGGTGCGCCGCTACGTCACCGACGCCGGGCCGCTGCTGGAGCGCCTGCACAAGCTGACCCGCTCCGACTGCACCACCCGCAACAAGAAGAAGGCGGCCGCGCTCTCCCGCACCTACGACGGTCTGGAGACCCGGATCGACGAGCTGAAGGCGCGGGAGGAGCTGGACGCCGTCCGCCCGGCGCTGGACGGCAACCAGATCATGGAGCTGCTCGGCCTCAAGCCCGGCCCGCAGGTCGGCAAGGCGTACAAGCACATGCTCGAACTCCGGCTGGAGCACGGCCCGATGGAGCACGACGAGGCGGTCGGGGCACTGCGGGCCTGGTGGGCCGAGCAGCAGGGCTGAGTCCGGATCCGGATCTCCGGACGCGGCGCCGGACACGGTGCCGGACACGACGGGAGGGGTGGGGCCCCCCCCCGGCCCGGGGCCCCCCCCCCCCGCCCCCGCCGTCATTAGAGGGGTCTGGGACAGCACGTCGAGGCCGGCCGGGGGGGTGGGGGGGTTGGGGGTGTTAGCCAACTCCCCCGTCAG
>NZ_JBICVH010000001.1:97711-918394 GCF_043198905.1 Kitasatospora sp. NPDC048715
GGGGGGGGGGGGGGGGGGGGGGGGGCGGGGGGGGGGGGGGGGGGGGGGGGGCCGGGGGGGGGGGGGGGGGGGGGGGGGGGGCGGGGGGGGGGGGCGGGCCCCACCCCTCCTTCGTACCGGGCTACTTGAGCTGCTTCAGGCAGAGCACGTAGTCCAGGGCCGGGAGGTTGGGGTGCTTGCTGGTGTACCAGCTGTCCGACTTCGGCTGCTTCTCGCAGGCCTTCTCGTCGGAGGTGGCGAGGTACTTGAAGACGATCTTGTACTGCGCCTTGGTGTCGGTGCAGGGCACCACGGTGATCTTCGGGTTGGTGTCGGTGGTCTCGCTGGTGCCGTTCGCGTTGCGCAGGCAGTCACCGGGGTTGGCCGAGTCCACCTTGCTGTCCGAGTCGGTCGGCGTGGTGACCGGCGGGAACGTCAGCGTCGGGACCGGCAGCGTGAAGGTCGGCATGGGGATGACCGGTGACGTGTAGGTCGGCTTCGGCAGCGGCATGGGCGAGAAGGTCAGCACGGTGGGGGACGGCGTCGGGTCGGCGACCGGGTCGCCCTTCTTCGGGCCGAGCACCCCGGTCGCGGCCAGGGCCACGGTGACCGCCAGCGAGACCGGCACCAGCAGCATCGCGATGTGCGGCCGGCGGGTCAGCGGAACGCCCGGGTTCAGCTGGGGGCCGTGGCTGCCCGGGACGGGCGGCGGCAACTGCTTGAACTTGTTGTGCGGGCCGAGGTTCAGCAGCAGCGTGATCGGGGTCAGCAGCCAGGACACCAGGCTCCACCAGCCCTGGACCAGCGTCCGGGCCGACATGTCGCGCACCGTCGCCGTTCCGCAGGTGCGGCAGAACGGGCCGGTCATCCGCAGCATCCGGTAGGCGATGATCAGGCCCTGGTGGCCGCGGACGGTGGCGTTCACCGCCGGGTAGCCGCCGCAGAAGCGGCAGGTGGTCCCGTCCGTCGGCGGCGGCGGGTACCCGTAGCCGTAGCCGTCCGGCGGGGGCTGGACCCCGTACGGCTGCTCGGGCGGCGGGGCGCCGGGGTAGCCGTATCCGGGCCCCGGCGGTGGTGCGCCGTATCCGGGCGCCGGCGGCGGTGGGGGCGGTGCGCCGTAGGAGCCGCCGGAGGCGTACGGGTTGCCGTCGCCCGGTGGCGGGCCGTACGGCATCTGCGGTGGAGGCGGAGCGGACAAGGGGGTCCCCCGGGAAGGAAAGGAGAGGCGGAAGGGGTCAGGACTTCTTCACCGGCGGGACGCCGGTGGTGGTGGGCGCCAGCGGGCCGAGGCAGAGCACGTACCGCTTCTTGTTCCAGCGGCGGCCGCTCTTGCCCGAGACCGCGCTCGTGGTCTGCGGCGTCTGCTTGCAGCGGGTCACGTCCGTGGTGCCCTCGAACTTCGACAGAACACGGTAATTCGCTTTGCTGTCAGTGCACTTGACGATCTCGACGTCGCGGGAGCCGCTCGCCCGCACACAGTCCCCGGGCTTGGCGCTGCTGACGCTGGGCCCGGCCACGAAGTAGCCCACGGCCAGTGCCACGCAGCCGCCGACCAGCCCGACGATCCGCAGCTTGGACCGGATGCCGCGCTTGGCGGCCGGCGCGGGCGGCGCCGCCGGGGCGGGCTGGGGCGGGCCGTACGGTCCGGCGGGCGGCTGCTGCCCGTACGGTCCGGGGGCCGGCTGCCCGTACGGCTGCTGTCCGTAGGGCGGTTGGCCGGGCGGCTGCTGCCCGTAGGCGGGCGGCTGTCCGTACCCGGGTGGCGGGCCGTAGCCGGGCGGGGCCGGTGGTGCGGGCTGCCCGTAGGCCGGCGGCGGTCCGTACGGCGCGGCCGGCGGGGGTGGCGGTGCCCCGTACGGCGTGGCGACGGGCGGCCCCACCGGGGCCGGGCCGTACGGATTCGGCGGTGTGCTCATCAGTTCGTCCCCCGAGACGGAGTTCTGTCGATCCGACAGGTTCGAGTACCTTAGCGAGTCGGTCGGACGCCGTCGGCCGCGAGCCCCGAGGGTTCCCAGGAGCCCTGGTCACCGGGGGAGCGGGCTCCGGCGGGCGGCGCGCAGGTAGAGGACCGCCGTCAGGGCGTATACCCCGGCGACCCCCAGCACCACCGCGACCGAGCGGCCGGACAGCGGCAGCACCAGTGCCGTGACCAGGGCGGCGGCCACGAAGGCGACGTTGAACAGCACGTCGTAGATGGCGAAGACCCGGCCGCGGTACTCGTCCTCGACCGACTCCTGCACCGCCGTGTCGGCGCAGATCTTGGTGCCCTGGGTGACCACCCCGAGCAGCAGGGCGGCGATCAGGCAGGGCACCAGGGTGAAGCTCAGGCCCAGGGCGGGGACGAAGGCCACGGGGGCGACCAGGCAGGCCGTCATCCACCCGGCCAGGCCCAGCCGACGGGTGCACCAGGGGCTGACCAGCGCGGCGACGAAGAACCCGGCGGCGGACAGACCCACCGCCTGGCCGAGGGTGACCAGCCCGGCCGCGCTGTCGGTCGGGTCGTTGAAGGTGTACCGGGCGAGCATCACCACGACCACGATCAGCACGCCGTAGCAGAACCGGGCCGCGGTGACGGCGGCCAGCGCGTGCACGGCGGGCCGGCAGTCCCGCACGAGGTGGCGCACCGCGGCGCCGAGTTCGACGGCGGCCCGGACCAGTGCCTGGCCGAGCGCCGGGCGGCCCTCGTGCTGCTCCGGGCCGAGCAGGTCGCGGTCCATCCGCCGGGCGGCCAGCGCGGCCGACAGGTAGAGCAGCGCGGCCACCGTGACCAGGGCGGCGTCGGCCCGCGGCCCGGGAGCCATCAGCTGGTGCAGCGCGAAGCCGATGCCCCCGCCCGAGGCGGCGGCGACCGTCCCGAGGGTGGGGGAGAGGGCGTTGGCGGTGACCAGCTGGTCCTGCTCCACCACCCGGGGCAGGGCGGCGGACAGGCCGGCCAGGATGAACCGGTTGAGCGCGGTGACCAGCAGGGCCGAGGCGAAGAACAGCCAGGTCGGCGCCTGCGCCAGCAGTAGCGCGCCGGTGCCCAGGCCCAGCACGAAGCGGGCCAGGTTGCCGAAGTAGAGCACCTGGCGGCGGCGCCAGCGGTCCAGCAGCACGCCGGCGAACGGGCCGATGACCGAGAACGGCAGCAGCATCACGGCCAGCACCGAGGCGATGTCGGCGGGGGAGGACTGCTTCTCGGGGGAGAACACCACGTACGCGGCGAGCGAGACCTGGAAGACGCCGTCCGAGAGCTGGGAGAGCACCCGGGCGGTCAGCAGCCGCCGGAAGTCGCGGCCCTTCAGCAGGTCCAGGAGCGTGGCGCGGGGCGCGGACTGGTGGGTGCTGCCGTTCTCGGTGATCGCCACCCGCCCAGAGTGCCATGGAACCGGCCACTGTTTCACGTGAAACATTGGCCGCGAGAACGTGAAGGGCCCACGATCCGAAGACCGTGGGCCCTTCCTACGGCTGTGCGAGCCGTGAGCGGTCAGCCGCTCAGCGCTCGACCTCGCCGCGGATGAACTTCTCGACGTTCTCGCGGGCCTCGTCGTCGAAGTACTGGACCGGCGGGGACTTCATGAAGTACGAGGAGGCCGACAGGATCGGGCCACCGATGCCGCGGTCCTTGGCGATCTTCGCGGCGCGGACGGCGTCGATGATGACACCGGCGGAGTTCGGGGAGTCCCAGACCTCCAGCTTGTACTCCAGGTTCAGCGGGACGTCGCCGAACGCGCGACCCTCCAGGCGGACGTACGCCCACTTGCGGTCGTCCAGCCAGGCCACGTAGTCCGAGGGACCGATGTGGACGTTCTTGGCGCCCAGCTCGCGGTCGCGGATCTGCGAGGTGACGGCCTGGGTCTTGGAGATCTTCTTGGACTCCAGGCGCTCGCGCTCGAGCATGTTCTTGAAGTCCATGTTGCCGCCGACGTTCAGCTGCATGGTGCGCTCGAGGATGACACCGCGGTCCTCGAACAGCTTGGCCATCACGCGGTGCGTGATGGTGGCGCCGACCTGGGACTTGATGTCGTCACCGACGATCGGCACGCCGGCCTCGGTGAACTTGTCCGCCCACTCCTTGGTGCCCGCGATGAACACCGGCAGGGCGTTCACGAAGGCGACCTTGGCGTCGATGGCGCACTGGGCGTAGAACTTGGCCGCGTCCTCGGAACCGACGGGCAGGTAGCAGACCAGGACGTCGACCTGCTGGTCCTTGAGGACCTGGACGACGTCGACCGGAGCCTCGTCCGACTCCTCGATGGTCTCCAGGTAGTACTTGCCCAGGCCGTCGAGGGTGTGGCCGCGCTGGACGGTCACGCCGGTCGGCGGCACGTCGCAGATCTTGATGGTGTTGTTCTCGCTGTTGCCGATGGCGTCGGCCAGGTCGAAGCCGACCTTCTTGGCGTCGACGTCGAAGGCGGCGACGAACTCCACGTCACGGACGTGGTAGTCACCGAACTGGACGTGCATCAGCCCGGGGACCCTGCCGGCCGGGTCGGCGTCCTTGTAGTACTCGACACCCTGCACCAGCGACGCGGCGCAGTTGCCCACGCCCACGATGGCTACGCGAACCGAACCCATTCCGGTTGCTCCCTGTGATCTCATGAGGACCGCCGGGGTCGGCGGAACTCGTCCTGCTTCTTCGATGACTGCATGTACGGGCGCGAGGCGCCCGATCCTGCCGCGCGGCACAGGGCTGGCGCGGTGTCAGCGCTCCTGGGCGGAGCGCCCCGGGCGGTCGTACGGTGGCCCGGGCGGGTCCTGGGACCCGTCCTCCTGGCCACGGCCGTCCGAAGTCTTGTGGGGGCCGGCGGCGGGGCCGCCGGCGTCGGAGCCGGTCCGACCGGTGCGGTTGGACCGCTCGGTCTCGATCAGCTCGTTGAGCCAGCGGACCTCGCGCTCCACCGACTCCAGTCCGTGCCGCTGGAGTTCGACGGTGTAGTCGTCGAACCGCTCGCGGGCGCGGGCCAGCGAGTTGCGCATCCGCTCCAGCCGCTCCTCCAGCCGGCTGCGGCGTCCCTCCAGGACGCGCATCCGCACGGCCCGGTCGGTCTGGCCGAAGAAGGCGAAGTGCACGCCGAAGTGCTCGTCCTCCCAGGCGTCCGGGCCGGAGTCGGCGAGCAGTTCCTCGAAGCGCTGCTTCCCCTCGGCGGAGAGCCGGTAGACGATCTTGGACCGCTTGCCGTTGAGCGCGGTGGCCGGGACGTACTCGACGTCCGGGTTGTCCTCGACCAGGAAGCCCTGGGCGACCAGGCTCTTCAGGCAGGGGTAGAGCGTTCCGTAGGAGAGCGCCCGGAACGTGCCGAGCAGGATGTTCAGCCGCTTGCGCAGCTCGTAGCCGTGCATCGGGGCGTCGTGGAGCAGTCCGAGGACGGCGAACTCCAGCACTCCTGAGCGTCTGCCCATTGCCTTCGTCCTCCTCCCGCTCGGTGTCCGTCCGGCCGCCGCATCCGGCGGTATTCCGCTTCGATGTATCGGCTCGATATATCGAGAACAGTAAACCCGGCCCTCGGAACGAGCAAGGGGGGCACGCGTGAATGTGATCACAAGCCGACGCGCAGGTGAGGTTGGCAACGGGCTTGTAATGATCTGTTGCCGTTTTGCGGGCATTGGCAACTGATGTCCGATTAGTTGTATATCCGTGCTGCGTACGCTGTCGCGTGTGCACGAGGACCACCTCCGGGATCAGGGCGGTTTGCGGGCATCGGACGTGAACCCTGCCTTCAGGCTGGAAACGCCTGGCGAGGAGTGGCTGGAAGATGAGCGAGCGACGGCGAAGGACGCCCAACCCGGGCGGTGACGGGCAGCAGCCCCCGGGAGGCGGCGGCCGTCGGGGAGGTGGGTCGGAGCCCGACGAGCTGAGCTCGGACGGCGTCGGCCGACGCCGCCCCTCGGGGGTGAGGGAGACCGCACAACAGCCCCGGATGACCCGTGCGGAGATGCGCAAGGCTGCCCAGAAGAAGGGCAAGGGGGGCGGCCGGCGCGGTGACGCCGCGGCCTCCGCCGCCGCGGCCGCGGGCCCCGGCAAGAAGCGCTTCATCGACTACCCGCGGTTCGGCAAGAGCGGCATCCGGCGCTGGCTGCCGTCCTGGAAGCAGTGGCTGAGCGGCTTCCTGCTGGTCTTCGGCTGCTTCGTCGGCCTGGTGTTCTACCTGTACCAGAGCACCAAGGTCCCGGAGCTGAACGATCTGGTGCAGAACCAGAACACGATCTACTACTGGGCCGACAACACGGAGATGACCCGCAAGGGCCAGACCAACCGTCAGATCGTCGAGCTCAAGGACATCAGCCCCAACCTCCAGAACGCCGTCATCGCCGCGGAGAACAAGAGCTTCCAGACCGACAGCGGCATCGACCCCAAGGGCATGCTCCGCGCCGTCTGGAACATGGCGAAGGGGGGTGAGACCCAGGGCGCCTCGACGATCACCCAGCAGTACGTGAAGAACGCCTACCTGAGCCAGGAGCAGACCCTCAGCCGCAAGGTGAAGGAGTTCTTCATCACGCTGAAGATCAACCAGGAGAAGAAGAAGCCCGAGATCCTCACCGGCTACCTGAACACCAGCTGGTTCGGCCGCGGCGCGAACGGCGCCCAGGCGGCCGCCCAGGCGTACTACGGGGTGGACGCCAAGGACCTCAACGTCTGCCAGAGCGCCATGCTGGCCGGTCTGCTCAAGGGTGCGGCGTACTACGACCCCACCAACCCGGACAACAAGGAACGGGCCCAGGGCCGGTGGAGCTGGATCCTGGACCAGATGGTGGACACCAAGGCCATCACCCCGGACGAG
This sequence comes from Kitasatospora sp. NPDC048715, assembly GCF_043198905.1. Taxonomy (NCBI): domain Bacteria; kingdom Bacillati; phylum Actinomycetota; class Actinomycetes; order Kitasatosporales; family Streptomycetaceae; genus Kitasatospora; species Kitasatospora sp. NPDC048715. The sequence goes on from NZ_JBICVH010000001.1 coordinate 104,452, forward strand.
CGCGCCAAGTGCAACGTGTTCCCGGACCCGATCCCGCAGAAGCCCAGCTCCAACATGAACGGTGAGATCAGCTACCTGGTCGACACCGCCAACAAGTACGTGATGGCCACCGACAAGTCGATCAACCCGCAGATGATCGACCGGGGCGGCCTGAAGATCTACACCACCTTCGAGAAGGACAAGGTCGACGCGCTGAAGAGCGCCGTCGACGCCGTCAAGTCGGAGAACCTCAACCCGCAGAAGCGGCCGGACAACGACACCAACATCCAGTTCGGCTCCGCCAGCATCCGCCCCGGCGACGGCGCGATCGTCGCCCTCTACGGCGGCGACGGCGTGGAGAACGGCCACTTCGACAACAACGCCGACGCCACCGGCGTCCAGGTCGGCTCGACCTTCAAGCCCTTCGTGCTGGCCACCGCGATGCAGACCGGCGTGCAGACCGCGAAGGACGACAAGGGCAAGCCGAAGCGGATCAACGCCGACAGCCGCTACCTCGCCGACGACATGTCCGAGATCCGCAAGCCGGACGGCTCGCTGGTGATCGGCGACGACGGCAAGCCGTACCGGCAGAAGAACGAGGACTCCGGCAAGCGCGGCTACGTCTCGCTGCGGCAGGCCATGCAGTACTCGTACAACGTGCCCTTCGTCCAGCTCAACCAGGACGTCGGCGGCCAGAACGTGGCCGACATCGCGGTGCAGATGGGCGTCAAGAAGGAGAGCCTCGCCGACCCGAAGACGGCGACCTTCCCGCTCGGCACCTCCACCATCAGCCCGATCCGGATGGCCACCGCCTACGGCACCCTGGCGGCCAGCGGCAAGGAGGCCGAGCCGTACTCGGTCACCAAGGTCGAGGTGAGCGGCGTGGAGCGCCCGGGCTTCGGCAAGAAGGAGCCCAAGGTCGCGCTGGAGCCGGCCGTCGCCGACAACGTCACCGACGTGCTGGTGAACGTGGCCGTGAACGGTACCGGAAAGAAGACGAAGGACCTGGGCCGCCCGGTGGCCGGCAAGACCGGTACCACCGACCAGAACAAGTCGGCCTGGTGGGTCGGCTACACCCCGCAGCTGGTGACCAGCGTCGCGATGTGGCGCGAGGACCCGACCAAGCACGAGCGGCAGTCGCTCAACGGGACCGGCGGCAAGGAGTCCATCCACGGTGGTGACATCCCGACCGACGTCTTCACCCGGTACATGAGGGCCGCACTGGCCAACGAGAAGAAGATGGACTTCCCGACCCCGCAGCCGGTCGGCACCGAGGTCGACTCCTCCGGTGCGCCGTCCACGGCCTCCGCGACGGCCACCCCGACCACGGCCGACACCCCGACGGCCCCGGCGCAGCCCCAGTCGCAGGCGCCGCAGCCGCCGGTGCAGCCGCAGCCCACCCAGACCTGCGTGCCCGGCGTGGACTGCCCCGGCGACCAGCCCAGCCCGTCCAGCACCAAGAACCCGCACCCGGGCAACAGCTGTCTGCCGTTCGTCGGCTGCCAGACGCAGCCCCCGGGACCGACGGACAGCTCGTCGCCGGGCGGCGGCGGAAAGCCGGGCGGTGGCGGCAGGCCGACGCCGAGCAGCACCGGCGGCGGCCAACAGGGCGCGGCAGCCGGGCAGTAGCCCGGTCCCGGCTCGACCCCGAACGGCGGTGGCGGTCCTCCTCGGAGGGCCGCCACCGCCGTTTTCGTCCGGATCACCGCCGTTTCCGGGCCGGCCGTCGCGTCGCGACCGGCGGCCCGCCCGCCGTGCGGGGGCGCGGACCGTTGCGGGGGCCTCCTCGTCCCGACGGGATCGGTGCGGCAGGATGTCCGGCATGACGTCGAGCGATCGTGACGAAACCGCCGGCCCGGTCGGGTCCGGCGCCGCCGCAGGGCCCCTCCCGGCAGCCGTCGCCACGGCCGCGCCACCGGTCAACACCGTGGTCGTCCCGGCCGACGAGGACCCGGTGGCGGCGGCCGGCAGCGAGGTGTTCGGCGGGCCGCCGGGCCGCCGGGCGCTGCTCGGCGTCTCCTGGTGGATCCCGGCGCGCTTCCTGGCGCTCGCGGTGATCGTGGTGTCGGTGCTCGGCATGGTGCAGAAGCTGCCCTGCTACGAGCAGGCCTGGTTCCAGCCGGGCTCGCCGCAGTACATCCACGCCTGCTACAGCGACATCCCGCACCTGTTCTCCGGACGCGGCTTCGCGGCCGGGCTGCACCCGTACGTGGACCGCATCCCGGGCTCCTCGGGGGACCTCCAGTACCTGGAGTACCCGGTGCTGACCGGCCTGTTCATGCAGGTCGCGGCCTGGCTGACGCCCGGCGGCGGCGACCAGCAGAGCCAGGAGCAGTGGTTCTGGGCGATCAACGCCGGGCTGCTGATGGCCTGCGCCGTGGTCGCCGCGGTGGCGCTCTCGCGCACCCACCGGCGCCGCCCGTGGGACGCGCTGCTGTTCGCGCTCGCCCCGGTCCTGCTGCTCAACGGCACCGTCAACTGGGACCTGCTCGCGGTCGCCCTGGCCGCCGTGGCGATGGCCTGGTGGGCCGGTGCCCGGCCGGGCTGGGCCGGTGTCTTCATCGGTCTGGCCACCGCGGCCAAGCTCTATCCGCTGCTGCTGATCGGCCCGCTGCTGGTGCTCTGCTGGCGGGCCGGCAAGTGGCGCGAGTTCCGGGTGATGCTGGGCGGCGCGGTCGGGGCCTGGCTGGTGGTCAACCTGCCGATCATGCTGGCCAACTGGCGGGGCTGGTCGACCTTCTACGTGTTCAGCAAGCACCGCGGCGAGGACTACGGCTCGTTCTGGCTGATCCTGATGCAGCGCCGCGGCGCCGGGCTGGCCGACCTCGACGTCTACATCGGCGTGCTGATGGTGCTGGGCTGCCTGGCCATAGCGTGGCTCGGCTTCTCGGCCGCGCGCCGGCCGCGCTTCGCCCAGCTGGCCTTCCTGGTGGTCGCGCTGTTCGTGCTGGTCAACAAGGTGTACTCGCCGCAGTACGCGCTCTGGCTGCTGCCGCTCGCGGTGCTGGCCCGGCCGCGCTGGCGGGACTTCCTGATCTGGCAGGCCTGCGAGGTGCTCTACACCCTGGGCATCTGGTCCCACCTGGGCCTGGTCACCGGCTCCAAGCAGCACGGGATCAGCGAGGGCTGGTACCACTTCGCGATCGGACTGCACCTGCTGGGCACGCTCTACCTGGTCGCCATGGTGGTCCGCGACGTCCTCCACCCGGACCACGACCCGGTCCGCTGGGACGGCAGCGACGACCCCTCCGGCGGGGTGCTGGACCACGCCCCGGACGTGTCCGTGCTGGGCACCGCCCGTCGGCTGCGCGAGGAGGAGAGCTACGCCGCGTACGCGCCGGCCGGCCCCGGGCAGTGGCTCGACGAGCCCGAACTGCCGGAGCCGGCCGAGAAGCCGTAGCTCAGCGGTCCACCACGCGGTCGAAGTGCGTGGTGGTGTGCCGGACCTGGAGACCGAGCTCCTCGCCGATCGCGGGGGGCGTGGTCTCCCCGTCCAGGAACAGCAGCGAGACCTGCATGTGCGGCGGCTCGGCGAACCACAGCTGCTTGCCGGCCCAGTGGAACGGCGACTTGGTCTTGTTGACCGTCGCCAGGCCGGCCCGGGCGATGCCCTTGGCCCGCGCCCCCATGCTCTGGACGTACTTGGGCGCCTCCAGGCCGATGCCGTGCGCGGTGCCGCCGGCGACCACCAGGATGTGGCCGTCGGAGGGCGCCGGGTGCTGGCGGTAGCCGTAGCGGTCGCCCTTGCGCAGCTGGGTGACGTCCAGGACGGTGGCCCGGACCTCCAGTGCGGCGTGGTCGCCCAGCCAGAGCCGGGTGCCGATCCGGGCCCGGAAGACCGTCTGCGGGTAGCGCTGGGCCAGCTGGTCCAGCCCGGCCGCGCCGAGGTGGCTGACGAACACGGTGTGCACCGGGATGCCGGCCGCCCGGGCGGTGTCCACCCAGTACGCGACCTCCTCGACGGGGCTGGAGCCGTCCGGCCGGTCCATCGGCAGGTGCAGCGCCAGGCCCTCGAAGCTCACGCCCTCCAGCTCGGCGGCGACGGTGCGCAGGTCGTCCGCGCTCACGCCGTGCCGGCGCATGGTGGTCATGCACTCCAGCACCACCCGGGCGCCGTGCAGCGCGCGCAGCGCGTCCACGCTGGCCACCGTCCGGATCACCCGGGCGTGCGGCAGCGGCAGCGCCTCCTCGCCGACCCGGTACGGGGTGAGCACCAGCAGCTCACCGCCGTACCATTCGGCGGCGTCGGCCGCCTCGTACGCGGTACCGACGGCGAGCACCCCGGTGCCCAGCAGCGTCGCCTCCTCGGCCAGCCGGTGGTTGCCCAGGCCGTAGCCGTTCCCCTTGGCGACCGGCACCAGGCCGGGGAACTCGGCGAGGACGGAGCGCTGGTGGGTGCGCCAGCGTTCGGTGTCGAGGTAGAGCGACAGCGTCATCGGGGCAGCCTCCTCAGCGGCGGGACATGTAGAGGTCGAGGGCCTTGTGCAGCAGCTTGTTGAGCGGGAAGTCCCACTCGCCGAGGTACTCGGCCGCCTGGCCGCCGGTGCCGACCTTGAACTGGATCAGACCGAACAGGTGGTCGTCCTCGTCCAGGGTGTCACTGATGCCGCGCAGGTCGTACACCCCGCCGCCGAGGGCGTAGGAGTCGCGCATCATCCGCCACTGGATGGCGTTGGACGGCTTGACCTCGCGCTTGTGGTTGGCCGAGGCGCCGTAGGAGTACCAGACGTGCTCGCCGACCACGAGCATCGTGGTGGCGGCCAGCGGCTCGCCCTGGTGGTAGGCGATGTAGAGCCGCATGCGGTTCGGGTCCTCGGCCACGAGGGCCTTCCACATCCGCTGGAAGTAGGCCAGCGGGCGCGGGGTGAACTTGTCGCGCTCGGCGGTGACCAGGTAGAGCTGGTGGAAGATCGGCAGGTCGTCGTAGCCGCCCTGGACGACCTCGACGCCGCTCTTCTCGGCCTTCTTGATGTTGCGGCGCCAGAGCTGGTTGAAGTTCTTGTGGATGTCGTCCAGCGAGCGGTTGGCCAGCGGCACCTGGAAGACGTAGCGGGGCTGGACGTCGCCGAAGCCCGCGCCGCCGTCCTCGCCCTGGAGCCAGCCGGCCTTGCGCAGCCGGTCGGCCACCTCGAAGGCGCGGGCCTCGTACCAGTCGGCCTCGACGTCGCGCAGGCGCTTGGCCTGCTTGGCGGCGATGGCCTCCTTGATGGTGGGGGCGTTCCAGCGGCGGATGACGATCGGCGGGCCCATCTTCACCGAGAACGCGCCCTGCGACTTGAGGTGCGCCAGCATCGGGGAGAGCCAGCGGTCGAGGTCGCGGTCGAACCAGTCGATGACCGGGCCCTCGGGCAGGTAGGCGAGGTAGCGCTTGAGCTTGGGCAGCTGGCGGTACAGGACCAGGCCGGCGCCGACGAGCTGGTTGGCCTCGTCGAACCAGCCGATCGACTCGGACCGCCACTCGGCCTTCACGTCACCCCACGACGGCACCTGCATGTGGCTGGCCGAGGCGCGGCTCCTGATGAAGGCGAGGTGCTCCTCGCGGGTGATCGTCCTCAGGCGCAGGCTCATTGCTCGGTGCTCCTCGTCGGTCGGGCTGCGGTGGCCCCAGTTCTCGGGCTGACCCTATCGTCCGGGGCTCGGGCACCCGTCGTGGTGGGCACGACGGCGCCCCCGCCGGGTACCTGTCTCCTCTGCAGATACGCGACGGGGGCGGCGAGGGTTCCGGGCGGGCCCTGTGGGCTCGGTCCCAGTGGCGGTGGCGCGGGGCGGGCGCGGGGGAGGGGTCAGCCCCAGAGACCGCCCCGGGCGATGCCGAGGTAGAAGCCGAGCGCGGCGGCGCCGAGCGAGACCATCAGGACGAAGCGCTCGGCGGTGGTGACCGAGACGAACATGCCCCACAGGCCCGTGACGATGCCGAACAGGCCGGTCCACGAGGTCAGCAGGTGCAGGTTGTGGAAGAACGAGGTGGTGAACGCGATCACGCCCAGCAGGGCGGTGACGCCCACCAGGGTGTTCTCGCGGGGGTGCGGGTGGCCGTCGGTGTTCAGCGTGAGGGCGGGCATGCGGTGGACGGACTGGGCCATGGGTCCCACCTCCTGGCGTGGAGACGAACGGGCAGGAATCCCGTTCCGTCCAGATTGCGGTGCTTGGGTCGCTCTCACAACCCCTATGCGTTTTGTTCGGCCGTCCGGGTGCAGGTAGGCTGTGCCGTCTGCACTGGTGTAGTTGTGCCCCCTTTGCGTCCGCTTCCGGGCGACGACCACTTTCGGGTGGAGCAGGGGGCCGACTGTCCGACCCGGCCGCTACGGTGGGCCGGAGTCGTCACTGCTCCGGTGCCGACGCTACGCACAACCCTCCTGCCACGGAGAGACCGTGGCCGCTGAGTCCAAAGGAGGTGGGTTACTCATGCGTCACTACGAGCTGATGGTCATCCTCGACCCCTCGGTCGAGGAGCGCGCTGTCTCCCCCCTGATCGAGAGCTTCCTCGCCGTCGTCCGCAACGCGGGTGGCAAGGTGGAGAAGGTCGACACCTGGGGTCGCCGCCGTCTGGCTTACGAGATCAACAAGCAGTCCGAGGGCATCTACTCGGTCATCGACCTCAAGGCCACGCCTGAGGTCGTCAAGGAGCTCGACCGCCAGCTGGGCCTGAGCGAGTCGGTTCTGCGGACCAAGGTCCTGCGCCCGGACACCCACTGAGCCACCTCTGAGGCCTTCGGGTCTCGGGTAGCTCGCGTCCGCTGTTTCACGTGAAACAGCGGCGAACGGACATCTTCCCGAGAGGTCATCACCACCATGGCAGGCGAGACCGTCATCACCCTCGTCGGCAATCTCGTCGACGACCCCGAGCTGCGCTTCACCCCGTCGGGTGCGGCGGTCGCGAAGTTCCGCATCGCGTCCACCCCCCGCACCTTCGACCGTCAGACGAACGAGTGGAAGGACGGCGAGAGCCTCTTCCTCACGTGCAACGTCTGGCGGCAGCCGGCGGAGAACGTGGCCGAGTCGCTGCAGCGCGGCATGCGCGTCATCGTGCAGGGCCGACTGCGCCAGCGGTCTTACGAGACCAAGGAAGGCGAGAAGCGGACGGTCTTCGAGGTCGAGGTCGACGAGGTCGGTCCGAGCCTGCGTTCGGCGACCGCCAAGGTCACCCGGGCCAACCGGTCCGGCGGCCCCGGTGGCGGCTTCGGCGGCCAGCAGGGCGGCGGCCAGCAGGGCGGCGGTAACTGGGGCGGCGGCGGTGGCGGCCAGCAGGGCGGCGGCAACTGGGGTGGAAACTCCGGTGGCGGCCAGTCCGGTCCCTCCGACGACCCCTGGGCCTCCAGCGCCCCGTCCGGTGGAAACCAGGGCGGCGGCTGGGGTGCCCCGTCCGGTGGTAGCGGTTTCTCGGAAGAGCCCCCGTTCTAAGAGCTGACAGATTTCGTGCGGCCCGGCGGCCGGCGTCCTCGGACGCCCGCCGGGCCGTGAACCCCAAATGGAGCACACAATGGCGAAGCCGCCTGCTCGCAAGCCGAAGAAGAAGGTTTGCGTCTTCTGCAAGGACAAGGTCAACTACGTTGACTACAAGGACACGAACCTGCTGCGGAAGTACATCTCCGACCGCGGCAAGATCCGTGCCCGTCGGGTGACCGGCAACTGCACCCAGCACCAGCGTGACGTCGCCACGGCCGTGAAGAACAGCCGTGAGATGGCGCTGCTGCCCTACACCAGCACCGCGCGCTAAGAGAGGGTGACCAAGTAATGAAGATCATCCTCACGCACGAGGTGCCGGGTCTCGGCTCCGCCGGCGAGGTCGTCGAGGTCAAGGACGGCTACGCCCGCAACTACCTGGTCCCGCGTGGCTTCGCCATCCGCTGGACCAAGGGTGGTCAGAAGGACGTCGACGCCATCCGTCGCGCCCGGAAGATCCACGCCATCCAGACCCTCGAGGCCGCCAACGAGGTCAAGGGTCAGCTCGAGGGCGTCCAGGTCAAGCTGGCCGTCCGCTCGGGCGAGGCCGGCCGTCTGTTCGGCTCGGTGACCCAGTCCGACGTCGTCGAGGCCATCAAGGCCGCCGGCGGCCCGGCCGTGGACAAGCGCGCCGTCGCGATCGGCTCGCCGATCAAGACCGTGGGCTCCCACAAGGTCTCGGTCAAGCTGCACTCGGACGTCGTGGCCAACCTCGACGTCGCCGTCGTGGCTGCCTGAGCTCCGTAGCCAAGGCCCGAGGGCCGGACTCCTCCGGGAGTCCGGCCCTCGGTCATTTCCGGACGGGACCCCCGAGGGAGTCCCATCCGGAGGCGTTTCAGCCGCGCACCGCCCCGGTGACCAGCCACTTGCCGCCGCGGGCGCGCCAGGCCAGGAAGCCGGCCCGCAGCAGCATGAACAGGTTCATCGCCCACCAGAGCCCGGCCAGTCCGGTGCCGGTGGCCGGGACCGCCAGCGCCACCGGGACGAACACCGCCAGGGTCGCGAGCCCCGCCCACGCGAGGTACGGCCCGTCCCCGGCGCCCATCAGCACGCCGTCCAGCACGAAGACCAGGCCGGCCACCGGCTGGGTGAGCGCGAGCAGCAGCAGGGCGGTGTCCAGCTGGGCCCGGACGGCCGGATCGGGCGTGAACAGCGGGACGTACAGCGGGCGGGCAAGGACCACCAGCAGGCCGAGCACCAGCCCGGAGACGATGCCCCACTCGACCATCCGCCGGGTGGCGGCCCGGGCGCCGGGGGCGTCCGAGGCGCCGAGGTAGCGGCCGATGATGGCCTGGCCGGCGATCGCGATGGCGTCCAGCGCGAAGGCCAGGAAGTTGAACAGCGTCATGGTGATCTGGTGGGCGGCCACCTGGTCGTCGCCGAGCCGGGCGGCCACCGCGGTGGCGGTCATCAGCACCGCGCGCAGGCTGATCGTCCGGACCAGCAGCGGGCCGCCGGCCCTGGCACTGGCCCGGATGCCCGCCGTGTCCGGCCGCAGCGAGGCCCCTTCCCGGCGGGCGCCGCGGACCACCACGACCAGGTAGGCGGCGGCCATCCCGGTCTGGGCGAGCACGGTGCCCCAGGCCGACCCGGCCACCCCGAGCCCGGCGCCGTACACCAGGCCGACGTTCAGGCCGATGTTGGCGGCGAAGCCCGCGACGGCCACCACCAGCGGTGTGCGGGTGTCCTGGAGGCCGCGCAGCACACCGGTGGCGGCCAGCACCATGAGCATCGCCGGGATGCCCAGGGAACTGATCCGCAGGTACGTCACCGCGTGCGGCGCGGCGGTCGCCGAGGCGCCCAGCACGTCGGCCGCCCAGGGGGCCAGCAGCAGGGTGAGGAGCACGACCGGGACGGCCAGGCCCAGGGCGAGCCAGATGCCGTCGATGCCCTGCTGCACGGCGCCCCGGCGGTCTCCGGCGCCGATCCGGCGGGCGACCGCCGCGGTGGTGGCGTAGGCGAGGAAGACGAACACGCCGGTCGCGGTGGAGAGCGCGGCGGAGGCGACGCCCACCCCGGCCAGCTGGGGGGTGCCGAGGTGGCCGACGATCGCCGAGTCGGCCATCAGGAAGAGCGGTTCGGCGACGAGCGCGCCGAAGGCCGGGACGGCCAGGGCGAGGATCTCCCGGTCGTGCCGGCGTCGCGAGGGGGCCGGGGTCGGGGTCGTGGGCGAGGCGGTCATGGGCTCCAGGCTACTCATCCACAGGTAATGGATGTAAGTGCTATGTGACCATTACTCGAAATCTTGAGCGGTGCGGTTCGCCCGCTCTGTGCCCACAGCCGTTCGGAGGTGTGTGAAGAATTTCTCATGCACAGGCCCGGAACGAGGTAATCCCAGGTCAACAGGTTGACGGTGGATCGATGGTCCGGTTATCCACAGGAGCGTCCACAGGGGTGTCCACAGCTTTGCGGCAGTTCTCCACAGGAGAGGGCCGGTCATCCACACCCCCTGTGGATAACCGCCTTGGCGCAACGGCGTCCGGCGCCTTAGCGTGGGCCCTCCGCCCGACACTCCCGCCGCACCGGCGTCCGATTTGTCGGAGCCGTGGCGTACAAAGAGGAGCGGATCCGCTCCACCCAGCCACCGGCAAGCCCGCTCCAACTTCGCACCACTCGCTGATCGGGGAACACGCGTGACCGGCCCCCAGTACGACGACCACGACGCCCCGCCGCCGGAGGAGGACTGGCAGACCGCCGAGGACCCCTTCCCGGCCGGCGCCTTCGACGACGCGCCCTTCCCGGACGGCCCGGGGGACCGGCTGCCGGTCTCGCGCGGCCGCGGCGAGGGACGTCAGGGCGGTGGCCGCGACGGCTTCCAGAAGGGCGGCTTCCAGAAGGGCGGCAAGGGCGGCCGGTCGGATGGCGGCCGGCAGCGCCGGGACGAGGGCGACGGCGACGGCGGCGGCGGGGCGGACGGCTTCGAGCGCGTCCCGCCGCAGGACCTGGCCGCCGAGCAGTCCGTCCTGGGCGGCATGCTGCTCTCCAAGGACGCCATCGCCGACGTGGTCGAGGTGCTCAAGCCGGCCGACTACTACCGGCCCGCGCACGAGATGGTGCACGGCGCGATCCTCGACCTCTACGCCCGCGGCGAGCCGGCCGACCCGATCACCGTGGCCGGCGAGCTGACCAAGCGCGGCGAGCTCCAGCGGGTCGGCGGCGCCTCGTACCTGCACACCCTGGTCAACTCCGTCCCGACCGCGGCCAACGCCGAGTACTACGCCCAGATCGTGCACGAGCGCGCGGTGCTGCGCCGGCTGGTCGAGGCGGGCACCCGGATCGCCGGCATGGGCTACGCGGCCGAGGGCGACGTGGACGAGATCGTCAACGCCGCCCAGGCGGAGATCTACGCCGTCACCGAGCAGCGCACCAGCGAGGACTACGCGCCGCTCGCCGACATCATGGAGGGCGCCCTCGACGAGATCGAGGCGATCGGCTCCCGGCAGGGCCAGATGTCCGGCGTGCCGACCGGCTTCGCCGACTTCGACCAGCTCACCAACGGGCTGCACCCGGGCCAGATGATCGTCATCGCGGCCCGTCCCGCGATGGGCAAGTCCACCCTCGCGCTGGACTTCGCGCGGGCCTGCTCGATCCAGCACAAGCTGCCGAGCGTCATCTTCTCGCTCGAAATGGGCCGCAACGAGATCGCCATGCGCCTGCTCTCCGCCGAGGCGAGGGTGGCGCTGCACCACATGCGCTCCGGGAACATGACGGACGACGACTGGACGCGGGTGGCCCGCCGGATGCCCGACGTCAGCGAGGCGCCGCTGTTCATCGACGACTCGCCGAACCTGTCGATGATGGAGATCCGGGCCAAGTGCCGTCGGCTGAAGCAGCGCAACGACATCAAGCTGGTCGTCATCGACTACCTCCAGCTGATGCAGTCCGGCGGCTCCCGGCGGGCCGAGAACCGTCAGCAGGAGGTCTCGGACATGTCCCGTAACCTCAAGCTGCTGGCCAAGGAGCTGGAAGTCCCGGTCATCGCGCTGTCCCAGCTGAACCGTGGTCCCGAGCAGCGCACCGACAAGCGGCCGATGGTCTCCGACCTCCGCGAGTCCGGCTCGATCGAGCAGGACGCCGACATGGTCATCCTGCTGCACCGCGAGGACGCCTACGAGAAGGAGTCCCCCCGCGCGGGCGAGGCCGACCTGATCGTCGCCAAGCACCGAAACGGTCCGACCGCGACCATCACGGTGGCCTTCCAGGGCCACTACTCGCGCTTCGTCGACATGACCCGGGACTGAGCCCGGAGCGCGCGGGGCCCGGTCAGACGGTGACGGTGGCGCGGAACAGCGTGCTGCCGGTGCCGCGGAGGCGGGTCGGGGTGCCGGTGGCGGGGAGGAAGGCGCACTGGCCGCGGGCCAGGTCCAGGACGGTGCCGTCGGCGGCGGTCAGGCGGGTGGCGCCCTCGGTGCAGAACAGGATCTGCGGGGTGCGGCCGTCGATCCCGCGCTCCGTGCCGTCCAGGACGAAGCGGGAGAGCCGGAACTCGTCGATCGGGACGGGGTAGAGCTCCTCGCCCGGGGTGCCCGGGACCGGGGCCGGTTCCAGCACCTCGGGGGCGCCGGCCTCGAAGACCACGACCTTCAGCAGCTCCGGCACGTCGATGTGCTTCGGGGTGAGGCCGGCCCGCAGCACGTTGTCGGAGTTGGCCTGGAGCTCCACGCAGACGCCGGACAGGTAGGCGTGCGGCACGCCGGCGCCCAGGTAGAGCGCCTGGCCGGCCCGCAGCCGGACGTGGTTGAGCAGCATGCCGGCGATCACGCCGCGGTCGTCCGGGAAGTCCTCGGCGATCCGGGCGTACGGGGCGTACTCCCCGTCGGGGTCGGTCAGCGCCAGCACCTCGACGGTCCGCCGGACGGTCTCCCCGTCCAGCGTGAGGGCGGCGGTCAGGGCGCCGCGCAGCGCCTCGGACTCTCCCCCGGCCTTCGGCCGGGAGGTGCCCCCACCGGCGGCCAGCCGCTCGATCACGGGGGCGAGCCCGGGCACCGCGAGTCCGGTCAGCAGCCGGGCCGCCCCGGCGGGCCGGCGGAAGCCGCACAGGCCCTCGAAGTCGCCCAGCGCGCAGACCATCTCGGGCTTGTGGTTGGCGTCCCGGTAGTTGCGCTCGGGGGCGTCCAGGGGGATCCCGAGGGCGTTCTCGGCGGCGAAGCCGGCCCGGGCCTGGTCGAGGGTGGGGTGGGCCTGGATGGACAGCGGGATGCCCGCGGCCAGGACCTTGAAGAGGAACGGCAGGGCCGGGCCGAACCTGGCGACGCTCGCGGCGCCCAGTTCGCCCTCGGGGTCGGCGGCGATCAGCTCGTCCAGCCGGCGCGGGCCCTCGCCGCGGTCGGCGCGCGACGGCGCCCCGGGGTGGGCGCCCATCCACAGCTCGGCCTGCGGTTCACCGGTCGGCCGCTGCCCGAGCAGCTCGGGCAGGGCGGTGAGCGACCCCCAGGCGTACGGGCGGACGGTGTTGACGAGCCTGTCCATGCGCGCGGTCCTACTCCTTCGCTGTCTGGGCGGCCCCGGATGTCCCGAGTCCGGATCGCCGGGATGGTCCCGGCGGTGCGGGCGGTCCGGGCACGGGCAAGGGAAACGACCCTAGCCGACCGGTGTCACCCAACGGGAAACGGCGGGCATCGGGTGGGAGTGCCACGGTCGGGCGGGCGGTTCCCGGCGCGGTAGTAGGATGCCAGGACGCAGTAGCCTCCGCCCTGCGCGCAGTTCGCCACCGGGTCCTCCCCGGCGGGTTGCCGGCGGAGCCGCGTTCCAGAGTGCGGGCGCCGGTGTTCCGAGACCCCCGCCATCGGCCGAGAGGTTTGTACGTGACCGTGAACCAGCAGAGTTTTGCTGATCTCGGCAAGGTCCTGGTGATCATCCCGACCTACAACGAGGCGGAGAACGTCGAGCGGATCGTCGGCCGGGTCCGTGCCGCCGTGCCCGAGGCGCATGTGCTGGTCGCCGACGACAACAGCCCCGACGGCACCGGCGAACTGGCCGACAAGCTGGCCGTCGAGGACGAGCACGTCCACGTCATGCACCGCAAGGGCAAGGAGGGCCTGGGCGCCGCCTACCTCGCGGGCTTCCGCTGGGGCATCGACAACGGCTACGACGTCCTGGTCGAGATGGACGCGGACGGCTCGCACCAGCCCGAGGAGCTGGACCGGCTGCTGGGCGCGCTGCGCGGCGCCGACCTGGTGCTGGGCTCGCGCTGGGTGCCGGGCGGCCGGGTGGTGAACTGGCCGAAGTCGCGGCTGCTGCTCTCGCGCGGCGGCTCGACCTACTCGCGGCTGATGCTGGGCGTGCCGATCCGGGACGTCACCGGCGGCTACCGGGCGTTCCGCAAGGAGACCCTGCTGGGCCTGGGCATGGACGAGGTCGCCTCGGCCGGGTACTGCTTCCAGGTCGACCTGGCCTGGCGCACCGTGAAGGCCGGGTTCAAGGTCGCCGAGGTGCCGATCACCTTCGTCGAGCGCGAGCTCGGCGCGTCCAAGATGAGCCGCAGCATCGTGGTCGAGGCGCTGTGGCGGGTGACCACCTGGGGCGTCACCGACCGGCTGGCCCGGCTGGCCCGGCTGCGCGGCGCCCGGCGCTGACCGACCGAACAGCCCTCGCCGTGGCCGAAGGGCCCGTCCGCCGGAACCGGTGGACGGGCCCTTCCGCATGTGATCCACCGGGACCTCGCCGCCGAGCGGGCCGCCGTCTTCGCGCCGCGCGGGCAGGTGAGGGCCGAGCCGGAGCGGGCCGCCCGCCGGGCCGAGGGACCGGCCGCCCGGAGCGCGGTGTGACGTGGAGCGGAGGCGCGCCCCGCCGGGCGCGCCTTCCGCGCATTCGGCCGCCGGTGCTCCCATGCTGTAGGGCGCAGGACATCCGACCGCCGACCAGAGGGAGCAGCCCGTGACGACGTCCCCGTCCGAGGAGAGCGCCGGCGCGGAGCGTGCCCAGGCCGGGCCGGACCGCTCCGGCGGGCCCGCCGGGCCGGCCGCGGGCGCCGAGCCGCCGGAGGCCGGACAGCCGGCCCGGCCGCTGGAGGTCGCCGTCTTCACCGGCCCCGAGTCGGCCTTCTTCGCCACCTCCACCCTGATCCTCGGCGAGCGGACCGCGATCCTGGTGGACGCCCAGCTGACCCGCAGCGCCGGTCGCGAGCTGGCCGAGTGGGTCGCCGGCAAGGGCAGACGGCTGCTCGCCGTGGTGGTCACCCACCAGCACCCGGACCACTACTTCGGCGCCGAGGAGGTGCTGCGGCTCTTCCCCGACGCGCAGCTGCTGGCCGCCCCGGCCGTGGTCGAGGGCATCCGGCGCACCGTCGCCGCGAAGGTCGCGCAGTGGAAGCCGGTGTACGGCGACGACATCCCGGACCACCCGCTGATCCCCGCCCCGCTGCTGCCGCAGCCGCTGATGCTGGACCGCCAGGTGATCCCCGTGCTGCTGCTCGGCCAGGCCGACTGCGGGGACTCCACGGTCGTCCACGTGCCGAGCGTCCGCACCGTGATCGCCGGGGACTTCGTCCACAACGGCACCCACGTCTGGACCGCCGACACCACCCCGGCCCAGCGCACCACCTGGGGGCACAACCTCGGCCGGATCGCCGACCTCGGCGCGGACCGGGTGATCGCCGGCCACCGCGCCCCGGGCCAGGGCGACGACGCCGCCCGGGTGCTGGCCTTCACCGGCGAGTACCTCCAGGACTTCGACCGGCTGCTGGCCGAGCACCCGGACGACCCGGAGGCGCTGGTCACGGCGATGAACGAGCGGTACGGGGAGCTGACCCTGCCGTCCATCCTGGAGCTGGGCGCGGCGGCCAACACCGCCCGCGCGGCCGGGGCCGCGCCCGGCGCGGACGCGCAGGACGCGCAGGAGGCGCAGGACACGCAGGAGCGGCCGGAGGACGACGGGACCGCGGCGCGGTAGGGCGGATACTGGCCGCATGACGCCGTACGACGTGATCGTTCCGGCGGGCGGGGCCGCCCGGCGCCTCGGCGGCGCCGACAAACCCGGGCTGACCGTGGGCGAGACCACTCTGCTGGACCGGGTCCTCGCCGCCTGCGCGGGCGCCCGTACCGCCGTCGTGGTCGGCCCGGCCCGGCCGACCGAGCTCGGCGGCGTCCACTGGACCAGGGAGCGGCCGCCCGGCGGCGGGCCGGTGGCCGCCGTCGCCGCCGGGCTCGGCCTGGTCACCGCGGACACCGTGCTGCTGCTCGCCGCGGACCTGCCCTTCCTGGACCGGCGGACGGTGGAGCGGCTGGTCGCCGCCCTCGACGGGGCCGGCGCGGCCGCGGACGCCGCCGTGCTGGTCGACGCGGGCGGCCGCGACCAGCCGCTCGCCGCCGCCTACCGCACCGGCCCGCTGCGCGCCGCGCTGGCCGCGCTCGGCGATCCGGCCGACCAGCCGCTGCGCCGCCTGGTCGGCGGGCTGGCCCGGCTGCGGGTGGCCGACACCGACAACGTCGCCTACGACTGCGACACCTGGGAGGACCTGGAGCAGGCCCGCGAGCGCGACCGGACCTGACCCTCACCGGCACCGTCACCGGCGTGTGAGCGAAACGACGCGCGCCGCACCCGGGGCGAACACCTCGGCGAACCGGCCATCGGGCAGCATGGGCGCATGGAGCGCACGCTGGATGACTGGATCGCCGAGGTCAAGGCCGACCTGGGCATCGACCTGGACGTCGACGTCCGTGGTCTGCTCGACACGGCCCGGGTGGTCGCGCACGGAGTGGCCCGGCCGGCCGCACCGCTGACCGCCTTCCTGATCGGCTACGCGGCCGCCCGGCAGGGCGGCGGGGCGCAGGCCGTCGCCGAGGCGGCCCGGCGGACCGAGGCGCTCGCCGAGCGCTGGGTCGCCGCCGAGCGGCCGGACGAGTCGTGAGCGCGGTCGGACAGTCCACCGTGGCCGCACCGTCCACCGGCCCCGGCGTGCTGAGCTGGCCCCGGGCCCGGGAGACCGCGCGCCGGGCCGGGCTGCGCCCGCTGCCCGGGGTCCGGGCCCCGCTGGCCGAGGCGCTCGGCCGCACCCTCGCCGAGCCGCTCTCCGCGCTGACCGACCTGCCCGCCTTCGACACCTCCGCGATGGACGGCTGGGCGGTCGCCGGCCCCGGTCCGTGGCGGGTCGCCGGCCGGGTGCTGGCCGGCCGGGCCGAACCGGCCGCGCTGGCCGACGGCACCGCCGTGGAGATCGCCACCGGCGCCCAACTCCCGCCCGGAGCCACCGCCGTACTGCGCCGTGAGCACGGGCGGACGGACGGCTTGCTGCTGCACGACCGCGGTCCGCAGCCGCTGACCACCGGCCAGGACGTCCGCCCGCGCGGCCAGGAGTGCCGCCGGGGCGAGGAGTTGCTGCCGTCCGGCGCTCCGGTCGGGCCGGCCGTGCTCGGCCTGGCCGCCGCCTGCGGCCACGACCGGCTGTCGGTCCACCGCCGCCCGGAGGTCCAACTGCTCGTCCTGGGCGACGAGTTGCTCACTGCCGGGGTGCCCGGTCCGGGGCTGGTCCGGGACGCGCTCGGGCCGCTGCTGCCGCCCTGGCTGCGGGCGGCCGGCGCCGACCCGGCCGAAGTGGGGTACGTCCGGGACGACTTCGGGCTGCTCCGGGACGCGCTGCGGCACTCCACCGCGGACCTCGTGGTCACCACCGGCGGAACGGCCGCCGGGCCGGTCGACTTCCTGCACCGGGCGCTCGCCGACGTCGGCGCCCGGCTGCTGGTGGACGGCGTCGCCGTCCGGCCGGGCCACCCCATGCTGCTGGCCGAACTCCCCGGCGGACGCCACCTGGTGGGCCTGCCCGGCAACCCGCTGGCCGCCGTCGCCGGGACGGTCACCCTCGTCCTGCCGTTGCTGCACGCCCGCAGCGGGCGGACCGTCGGCGCCCCCGTCCTCGCCCCGGCCGCGGCGGCCCTGCCCGGGCACCGGACGGACACCCGGCTCCACCCGGTCCGGCGGACCGCCGAGGGCGTCCTGCCGCTGGCCTTCGACGGACCGGCGATGCTGCGCGGGCTCGCCCGGGCCGAGGCGCTGGCCGTGGTGCCGCCCGGCGGGGCGGCGGCGGGCGAGCCGGTCGAACTCCTGGAGGTGCCGTGAACCGATTCCGACGCAACCTGGCCCCGGGGACGGAGCCGTGGGCGGACGCCGGGATCGTGCTGCCCGCCCGGCGGGCCGATCCCGCCGTCCGGCAGGTCGGCTTCCGGCTGCTGCTGGCGCTCGCCGTCCTGGTCGCCACCTCGTTCATCGTCTACCTGGACCGGGCCGGCTACAACGACAACGCCGGGGGCGAGCTCAGCTTCCTGGACGCGGCGTACTACGCCACGGTGACGCTCTCCACCACCGGGTACGGCGACATCACCCCGTTCAGCGACAGCGCCCGGCTCACCAACATCTTCGTGATCACCCCGCTGCGCGTGGTGTTCCTGATCATCCTGGTCGGCACCACCCTGGAGGTGCTCACCGAACGGACCCGCCTGCAATGGCGGTTGAACCGCTGGAGGTCCACCGTGCGCGAGCACACCGTCGTCATCGGCTACGGGACGAAGGGCCGCAGCGCCGTCGACACCCTGCTCGGACAGGGGGTGAAGAAGGAGGAGATCGTCGTCGTCGACCCGCAGCGCAAGGTGATCGACCACGCCGCCCAGCACGGCCTGGTCGGGGTGGTCGGCGACGCCACCCGCACCGACACCCTGGTGCGCGCCGCGCTGCCCACCGCCGCCCGGGTGGTGGTCGCACCGGAGCGGGACGACACCGCCGTGCTGATCACGCTGACGGCCCGGCAGCTGAACAAGGCCGCCACCGTGGTCGCCGCCGTCCGGGAGGACGAGAACGCGCCGCTGCTGCGGCAGAGCGGGGCCGACGTCGTGGTCACCAGCTCCAGCTCGGCCGGACGGCTGCTCGGGATGTCGATGCTCAGTCCGCACGCCGGGGCGGTGATGGAGGACCTGCTGACGTACGGCAACGGGCTGGACGTGGTGGAGCGCCCGGTCACCCGGGCGGAGGCCGGGCACAGCCCGCGCGAGTGCGCGGACCTGGTGGTCGCGGTGGTCCGGGGCCGACGGGTGCTCAACTACACCGAGCCGGAGGCCGCCGTGCTCCAGCTCACCGACCGGGTGATCGTCATCAAGTCCAGTACGGTCCTGCCGACCGGCTGAGCCGTACCGCGCAACCGCCCCGGCCCCGCAGTAGGTTCGGGGCATGCATGCGATGACGATTCCCGTACCCGGAGGTCCCGAGGCGCTGGTGTGGGCCGAGGTGCCCGACCCGGTGCCCGCCGAGGGCGAGGTCCTGGTCGAAGTGGCGGCCACCGCCGTCAACCGCGCCGACCTGCTCCAGCGGCAGGGCTTCTACAACCCGCCGCCCGGCGCCTCGCCCTACCCGGGGCTGGAGTGCGCCGGGCGGATCGTCGCGCTCGGCCCCGGGGTGTCCGGCTGGGCGGTCGGCGACGAGGTGTGCGCCCTGCTGTCCGGCGGCGGCTACGCGCAGCTGGTCGCGGTGCCCACCGGGCAGCTGCTGCCGCTGCCCGCGGGGCTGTCCGTCGAGCAGGCCGCGGCGCTGCCCGAGGTCGCCTGCACGGTGTGGTCCAACGTCTTCCTCACCGCGCACCTGCGGCCCGGCGAGACGGTGCTGCTGCACGGCGGCGCGAGCGGGATCGGCACGATGGCGATCCAGCTGGCCAAGGCGGTCGGCGCGCGGGTCGCGGTCACGGCGGGCAGCCGGGAGAAGCTGGCGCGCTGCGCCGAGCTGGGCGCGGACATCCTGATCGACTACCGCGAGCAGGACTTCGTCGAGGCGCTCCGGGAGGCCACCGGCGGGGCCGGGGCGGACGTGATCCTGGACATCATGGGCGCCAAGTACCTCCAGCGGAACGTGGACGCGCTGGCGGTCAACGGGCGGCTGGTGATCATCGGACTCCAGGGCGGGGTGAAGGGCGAGCTCGACCTCAACGCGCTGCTGCGCAAGCGCGGCGCGGTGATCGCCACCAACCTGCGCGGGCGGCCGCTGGCGGAGAAGGCGGCGATCGTGGCGGCGGTGCGGGAGCACGTGTGGCCGCTGGTCGAGTCCGGGGTGGTGCGGCCGGTGGTGGACCGGGTGCTGCCGCTGGCCGACGTGGCCGAGGCGCACCGGGTGCTGGAGCGCGGGGAGCAGGTCGGGAAGGTCGTGCTGCGGGCCTGAGAAGGGGGGCGGCCCGGCGGCGCGGCGACACCGGTCAGGGCGTGAAATCGCCCGAAATGCCGTACCGCCGGGGGCGTGCGAATCTGGTCCGGAGCAGTCCCGCCGCCGATCCCGCCCCCGGGCGCCGTCGGCCGTCGGAAGGACTCCGACCGTGGCCGCATCACCGCACGCATCCCTCGGGCCGCTGCCCGTCGCGCCGCACCACCGTCGTACTTCCCGCCGCTCCCCGGGCCGTGTCCAGCGGCTGGTCGCGGCGGCCGTGCTGGGGCTCACGCTCCCACTGGCCGCCGCCTCGGCGGCGATGGCACTGCCCTCGTCCGCGGTGCTGTCCCCGCCGGAGGCGGCTCCCTCGCCGGACGCGGGGGCGAGCGCCGGGCAGGGCGGGGAACCGGACACCTCCGGGCCGGTGGCCGCGCCGCGGCGGCGGCCGGTGCCGCACCCGCATCCGAAGCCGGACGGCGACCTCCCGCAGGCCCACCGGCACCACCCGGCCTCGCTGCCCGAGCGCTCCGACGCCGCCGTGGAGCAGGCCCCCGAGCAGGCACCCGAGCAAGCGCCGGAGCAGGCGCCGGAGCAGGCGCCGGACCGGACCGCCGACCGGGCCGTCGAGCAGGCTCCGGAGCAGGGCCCGGAACAGAATCCGGAGCAGAATCCGGAGCAGGCCCCCGACCGGGCCGCCGAGCAGGCCCCGGAGCAGGGCGTCGAGGCCGAGTCGCCGGAGACCGACGGGAAGGCGGCGGAGGGCGAGGCCCCCGGCGATGCCGCCGCCCCGGACCCGGCCGCCGTGGACACCGCGGACGCCGCCACTGCCGCCGGACAGCCGGTCGCGGCCGTCGCCGCCGTGCCCGCGATCTTCCCCGTCCACTGGCAGGACGCCTCCACCACCCAGCTGCCGCTGGGCGTCGGTCTGGGGCTGATCGGCTGCGGCCTGGGACTGGTCGGCGTGCGGCTGCGCAAGGGCTGAGGCGCCGGTGCCGCGACCGGGTGCGGTGGCGCGGGTGCCCGCGGCGCTGGTGCCACGGCTAGGGGACCGCGTCCGGGCGGGCGGCTCCGGGGCTGAGGGGCGGAACCGGAGCGTTCCCGGGGGCGGCGCGCCCGGTGCGGGGCCGGGATTCCGGCGGGCGCGCGGCGGCGGGCCGGTGCGGTCCGGTCCGGGGCACCGTCGGCGGGCGCGCGGCGGCCGGGGAGCGGGAACTGAGTATCCGTACGGATTCCCGTGCGGCGGCCGGGGGCGTACCTTCGTCACGGGTGGCGCAGGACGGCGGGACGACCGGGGGCTTCCGCCCGACCAACCCCAGTGAGAGAGAATGTTGTTCATGACGAATCCGATGAACGAGCGCCCGTCGCAGGAGCCCTTCCGGGCCGCCGGCGGGCAGTCGCAGGACGGCCAGAAGGTGCTGATCGTCGGACCGGACGGGCTGCCCGTGGGCCAGGGGTTCGCCGGCACGGTCGGGGACGGGGACGACGAGGGCGACGTGCCGCGCGAGCTCCCGGTGACCGAGATGGTCGAGCAGCCCGCCAAGGTCATGCGCATCGGCAGCATGATCAAGCAGCTGCTGGAGGAGGTCCGGGCGGCGCCCCTCGACGAGGCGAGCCGGGCCCGGTTGAAGGACATCCACGCGAGCTCGATCAAGGAGCTCGAACTGGGACTGGCCCCGGAGCTGGTCGCCGAACTGGAACGGCTGTCGCTGCCGTTCACCGACGACACCATCCCGACCGAGGCCGAGCTGCGGATCGCCCAGGCCCAGCTGGTCGGCTGGCTGGAGGGCCTCTTCCACGGCATCCAGACGGCCCTGTTCGCGCAGCAGATGGCGGCTCGGGCCCAGCTGGAGCAGATGCGGCGGGCACTGCCGCCCGGTCTGAACAGCGGCGAGTCGGACGAGGACGAGCCGGGACCGGGCCGCGGCATCCGCTCCGGCCCCTACCTGTAGCCGCGACCGGCGGGTACCCGCCGGCGGGTACCCGCCGGTCCGCCCGGACCGCCGCCGGACCGGACGTACCACGACGGTCCGCCCCGGCCCCGGCCACCGGGACCGGGGGGCGGCGGCCCGGGACCGCTCCCCGGCCCTGGGCCGATCACCGTCGGCGCGAGCCGATACCCTGACCCCTGTCGCCGGCCGGTGGAACCGCCGCGACAGGGGCCCGCCGGGCCAGCGGGCCGGGCCCACCACGCACGGACGAGACCGAACGTCAGGCTGCGGCGAGCACGCCCGCGCCGAGGGGGAGCAGAGGACCATGAGCGAGCACGGCAACGCGGCGGTCGAGGGCTTCTCGCTGGGCAACGGCCGCTATGTGCTGCAGCGGCTGCTGGGCGAGGGCGGCATGGCCTCCGTGCACCTCGCCCACGACCGCGTGCTGGACCGGCAGGTCGCGCTGAAGAGCATGCACAGCGAGCTGGGCCGGGACGACTCGTTCAAGGAGCGGTTCCGCCGCGAGGCCCAGGCCGTGGCCCGGCTGGAGCACCCCAACATCGTCACGGTGTACGACAGCGGCGAGGACGTCGCCGCGGACGGCTCCAGCACGCCGTACATCGTCATGCAGCTGATCGACGGCAAGGGTCTGCGCGAGGCGATCAACGAGGCGATCGGCCAGTACGGCGCGATGCCGGCCGAGGAGGCCCTGAAGGTCACCATCGGCGTGCTGAACGCGCTGGAGGCCTCGCACGACATGGGCCTGGTGCACCGCGACATCAAGCCCGGCAACGTCATGTTCGACCGCAAGGGCAACGTCAAGGTCATGGACTTCGGCATCGCCCGTGCGCTGGAATCCGGCGTCACGTCGATGACCCAGACCGGCATGGTGGTCGGCACCCCGCAGTACCTCTCGCCCGAGCAGGCGCTCGGCAAGCCGGTGGACGCCCGCTCCGACCTGTACTCGGTCGGCGTGATGCTCTTCGAGATGATCACCGGGCAGCTGGTCTTCGACGGCGACTCGGCGTTCTCGATCGCCTACAAGCACGTCCAGGAGGAGCCGCCGGCCCCCTCCACCCTCAACCGCTCGGTCACCCCCGAGGTGGACGCCTTCGTCGCCCAGGCGCTGCGCAAGGACCCGGCGCACCGGTTCCAGAGCGCGGCGGCGATGCGGGACGAGGCGGAGCGGCTGATCGAGGCCGCCAAGGGCGGCGGCAACGGGCAGTGGCTGCAGGCCAGCACCCCGCTGGTGATCAACGAGGGTCCGCGCTCGGTGCACGCCGCCCCGCAGGCCCCGCAGGCGCCGCACAACCCGCAGACGCCTCAGCCGCAGTACCTCCAGCAGGGCGGGCCGCAGCAGTACCGGACCCCGCCGCCGGCGTACCCGACGCCGCAGCCGCAGACCCCGCACCCCTTCCCGCAGCAGTACCAGACCCCGCCGCCCGCCTTCCAGCCCCCGCGTCCGCAGGCACCGCACACCCCGCACCCGCAGTTCCTGCAGCAGGGCGCGCCGCAGGCGCACACCCCGCCGCCGCAGCCGATGCCGCCGTACCAGCAGCCCAAGGCGCCCAGCGGCGGCGGCTGCTCGACGGCCGTGGTCGTGATCGGGATCATCGTCGGCGTGCTGGTGCTCGCGGGCATCATCATCGCCATCGTGGTCAACAAGGCGGACGTGAAGACCGGCGGCAAGTACAGCCACGGGGAGCGTCCCGCCAACGTGCTGGTCGTCGACCTCCCCGCCGACCGGAATGGCCTGCTCTGACGGATTCCGGCCGGTTCGGGGGTGCCGCGTCCGTCCGCCGGAAGCGGTAGCGTTCGGGGATACGTAAGCGACAGGGCAGCGCGATCCGAGCGAACGCCCGGGGCGAGGAGCGATGGCACAGACGCAGCAGCCGGACGACGACGCGGGTGTCCGAGCGGTCGGCCGGACCGGCGGGACCCCGAGGATTCCCGAGCCCGGCAGCGAGGCCCAGACCTCGGCGCTGCCGCCGTTCGGCGGTCCGCAGACCCCGGGCCGCGGCACCGCCGTGCCGCTGAGCACCGTCGGCGACGGCCGCTACCGGCTGACCTACCGGCTCGGCCGTGGCGGCATGGCCGAGGTGTTCGCCGCCGAGGACGTGCGGCTCGGCCGCACCGTCGCGGTCAAGCTGCTGCGCGGCGAGCTGGCCCAGGACGACGTCGCCCGGCTGCGCTTCACCCGCGAGGCACACGCCGTCGCCGCGCTCAACCACCACTCGATCGTCGCGGTCTACGACACCGGCGAGGAGTACGTCGGGGACGAGTCCACGCCGTACATCGTGATGGAGCTGGTCGAGGGCCGCACCGTCCGCGAGCTGCTGGCGGACGAGGAGGCGCCGCCGGTCGACCAGGCGCTGATCATCATCGCCGGGGTGCTGGAGGCGCTCGCCTACAGCCACCGCAACGGCATCGTCCACCGTGACATCAAGCCCGCCAACGTGAGCATCACCAACGCCGGCGCGGTCAAGGTGATGGACTTCGGCATCGCCCGGGCGCTCACCGGCGGGGCGACCACGATGACCCAGACCGGCATGGTCATGGGCACCCCGCAGTACCTCTCGCCCGAGCAGGCGCTCGGCAAGCCGGTCGACCACCGCTCGGACCTGTACGCGGCCGGCTGCATGCTCTACGAACTGCTCACGCTGCGCCCGCCGTTCACCGGTGACACCCCGCTGTCCGTGGTCTACCAGCACGTCCAGGACCCGCCGCTGCCGCCCTCGCAGGCCAACGGCCGGGTGCCGACCGGGCTCGACCCGCTGGTGCTGCGCTCGCTCGCCAAGAACCCGGACGACCGCTTCCAGGACGCCGACGAGTTCCGAGCCCACGTGCAGCACGCGCTGCGCGAGATGCACGGCGCGGGCGGGGCCGTCTGGGCGGGCGCGACGGCGGGCGACACCGGCGCGACCCAGGTGCTCCGGCCGGACCAGGCCGCGGCCACCGCGGCCTTCGGCGCGGTGGGCCCCGGCGACCAGACCTCCGTGCTGCCGTACCCGACGGGCGGCCCGCACACCCCCTCGTCGCCCTATCCGGCGGCCGGCGGCCCGTACGGCGACGGCGCGGGCGAGGAGGACGGCGGCGGCCGGCGGCGCGGGCCGTGGGCCTGGGTGGCCGGTGCGATCGCCGTGCTGGTCGCGGCCAGTGCGGGCATCGCCTTCGCGCTCAGCGGCAACGACAGGATCGACCCCACGGTGTCCCCGACGCAGCCCCCGGCGGTCACCAGCAGCGACACGCCCGTGCCGGTGCAGAGCGGCCTGACGCCCCCGCCCACCTCGGGCTCCGGCAGCAAGAAGCCGCAGCAGCCGACCGACCCCAACACCACCGGGAACACCACCGGGAACAGCGGCAACAACATGTCGCCGTCGCCCGGCTGGGGCAAGCACACGCCGACCCCGACGCCGACCGGGACCGCGAGCCGCACGCAGACGCCCGCCTCGACGGCGCCCACGACCGGTGGCGCGACGCCCGGCGGCGGGGGCGGCAACACGCCGCCGCCGAACCCGCTGCCGACCAAGACGAACCCGCCGGTGACGTTGCCGCCCTCGCTGCCCGCGCAGCCCGGGAACGGCTGACCGGCCGACCGACCGACGGGCCTCGACCGGCAGACCGGCTGACCCGCCTCGACCGGTCCTGCCGACCTCGCGGGTCGGCCGGACCGGCCGGTGGACGCGGTCAGTTGGCGAAGGCGTCCAGGACCTGTTCGTACTCCTGGCACCACCACGCCAGCTGCCCCGCGGAGGCGGGATAGAGCGGGTCGGCCCGGTGGTCGGCCCGCTGGTAGCGCCACTGCAGCATCCAGAAGTCGTTCAGCCGCTCCCACCAGACCCGGTGGACGGCGGCGGCCAGGTGCTCGGCGGTGGCGGCGCCGGAGGCCCGGTAGGCCTGTGAGTAGCGGCGGACCCGGACCAGGTCGAGGACGCCGGACGAGCGGTCGTTGAAGAGCAGCGTGGCGGCCCGGACCGCCTCCTCGGCGCGTGGCTGCGGGCCGAGCTTGTCCCAGTCCAGGACGGCCGTCACCCGGCCGCCCCGCGGGCCGTCGTCGTACAGCAGGTTGAGGCCGTGGAAGTCGCCGTGGGTCCAGCCGGTGGGGGGCGCGGCCGCCGGGGCGGGGCGGCGGTGGGCGTGCTCGGCGAGCAGTTCCAGCCGTTCCGTGAGCCGTTCCACCACCAGGGCGTCCAGCTCCCCGGCGGGGTGCTGCTCGCGGGCGCGGCGCCGCAGGTCGTGGGCGAGGGCGGCGCTGTCGACGGCGTCGGCGCTCCGGTATCCGGCGGGTTGTTCGAGGGGGGCGCAGACATCGTCGAGTGCGCCGTGCAGCCGGCCGAGCAGCGTGCCGAGCGCGTCGCACTGCGACGGTTCGAGCTCGCCGCCGTGCCGGTGCCGGCCCTCGACCCAGGGGAACAGCGCGAACAGCCGGCCGCCCCACGAGGCCACCGTGCCGGACCGTTCGGCGCAGGCCAGCGGGGGTGCGACGGGCAGTCCGAGGGCGTTCAGCGCGGCCATCGCGCGGTGGTGGGCGACGATCTTCGGGCGGCTGGCGGTGGCGGAGTCGACGTAGCACTTCAGGAAGTACGGACCGGCCTCGGTGGTGACCAGGTACCCCCGGTTCAGCAGGCCCTCGGCGACCGGTTCGGCGGTCAGCAGCCGTCCTGTCCGGTAGCGGGCCAGTACCTCGGCGAGCGCGCCCAGCGGGACGGGTGGGCTGAGGGTCCCCATCGGCGGTGCGGAGAGGTCGGGGCGGGCCGGGGCGCAGGCGAGGGTCTGGCTGAAAGTCACGTGCAGAGGTTATGGCCCCCTTGCGGGGGCCCTTGACAAGCCGTCAGTTCTGTGCAGTCGTGCGGTCAGTACTGGTGGTCGGCCTGGTGCCGCGCCACGAAGGCGGCTGCCTGGGTGCGCCGCTCCATGCCCATCTTGGCGAGCAGACTCGAGACGTAGTTCTTCACCGTCTTCTCGGCCAGGTGCAACTCGTTGCCGATCTGACGATTTGTCATACCTTCGCCGATCAAATCCAGGATCCGCCGCTCCTGCTTCGTGAGCTGGGCGAGCCGCTCGTCCTCCTTCTCCCCGCCGTCGCGCAGCCGGGCGAGCACCCTGCTGGTGGCGATCGGGTCGAGCAGCGAGCGGCCGGCCGCGACGTCCCGGACGGCGGTGATCAGGTCGGTGCCGCGGATCGCCTTCAGCACGTAGCCGGAGGCGCCGGCCATGATCGAGTCGAACAGCGCCTCGTCGTCCGAGAACGAGGTCAGCATCAGGCACTTGATCTCCGGCAGCCTGGACCGGATCTCGCGGCAGACCTCGACCCCGTTGCCGTCCGGCAGCCGGACGTCGAGCACCGCCACGTCCGGGTGGACCGCCGGGATCCGGGTGAGCGCCTCGGCGGCCGTGCCGGCCTCGCCGACCACCTCGATGTCGTCCTCGACCGAGAGCAGATCGTGCACGCCCCGCCGGACGACCTCGTGGTCGTCGAGCAGGAATACCCTGATTTGTCCGTTATCAGTCACGTCCAAAGCCTCCCATACCACCGTACGAAAGACCTATCACCCGTACCCCGGTCACGACGTGATCCGGCCAGAGCCGTCCGAAACCGATACCGAGAACCCCCTTACGCACGGGCTTCCGCCCGGATAACGTGCGCTGGTGTCCTGAAGGCGCTCGAATTGAGAGCTGCGTCACGCCGACCGTCACCCCCACCCTTCCGACGGCGAGCCGATCGCGGCACCCTCGGGGTTGTAGGCCCTGAACAAGTAGGACGTCCTAGCGCAAGCGCGTCGAGGGCGGACGCTGGGTAACGTTCTCGTGAGGGACGCCGTCGGAACAGGATCACCACCTGCCCCGCAGTGGGAGCGCACACCCACGCGCGCCCCGCGAGGCGGTGACCGGACCGGTCACCGGCGACCCCGGGCGGCCGGACAGACCGAGGAGTGAACGTGACCGTCAAAAGCACGGCGAGGGCTCGCAAGAAGGCGGCCCCCGGCGTCCCTGACACCCTCCGCGCCAAGGGCAAGGACGCCCAGCCGGAGCTCGTCCAGCTGCTCACGCCGGAAGGCGAGCGGGTCGAGCACCCTGACTACCCCCTCACCACCACTCCCGAGGAGCTGCTCGCCCTCTACCGCGACCTGGTGCTGGTGCGCCGGTTCGACGGCGAGGCCACCGCGCTCCAGCGCCAGGGCGAGCTGGGCCTGTGGGCCTCGCTGCTCGGCCAGGAGGCCGCCCAGGTCGGCTCCGGCCGCGCCATGCGCCCCGGCGACTACGCCTTCCCCACGTACCGCGAGCACGGCGTCGCCTGGTGCCGCGACGTCGACCCGCTGAACCTGCTCGGCATGTTCCGCGGCGTGAACCACGGCGGCTGGGACCCGAACGAGAAGAACTTCCACCTCTACACCATCGTGATCGGCGCGCAGGCCCTGCACGCCACCGGCTACGCGATGGGCATCACCAAGGACGGCGCCGACGACGCGGTGATCGCGTACTTCGGCGACGGCGCCTCCAGCCAGGGCGACGTCAACGAGGCCTTCACCTTCGCCTCGGTCTACAACGCGCCCGTGGTCTTCTTCTGCCAGAACAACCAGTGGGCGATCTCCGAGCCCACCACCACCCAGACCAAGATCCCGCTGTACCGCCGCGCCTCCGGCTTCGGCTTCCCCGGCGTCCGGGTCGACGGCAACGACGTGCTGGCCTGCCTGGCGGTCACCCGCTGGGCGCTCGACCACGCCCGCAGCGGCAACGGCCCGGTGCTGATCGAGGCGTTCACCTACCGGATGGGTGCCCACACCACGTCCGACGACCCCACCCGCTACCGGCACGCCGAGGAGACCGAGGCCTGGAAGGCCAAGGACCCGATCAGCCGGCTCCGCGCCCTCCTGGAGAAGGAGGGCCTGGCCGACGAGGCGTTCTTCGCCGCCGTCGACGCCGAGAGCGAGCAGCTGGGGCTGCGGGTGCGCGAGGGCGTGCGCGGCATGCCGGACCCGGACCCGACCCTGATCTTCGACCACGTGTACAGCGAGCCGCACACGCTGGTCGATGAGGAACGGGCCGAGTACGCCGAGTACGCGGCCTCCTTCGAGGCGGGGGAGAACCACTGATGGCCGGTCAGCTGAGCATCGCCAAGGCGCTGAACGGAGCGCTGCGCAAGTCGCTGGAGAACGACCCGAAGACCCTCCTGATGGGCGAGGACATCGGCAAGCTCGGCGGCGTCTTCCGGATCACCGACGGCCTCCAGAAGGACTTCGGCGAGGACCGGGTGATCGACACCCCGCTCGCCGAGTCCGGCATCATGGGCACCGCGATCGGTCTGGCGCTGCGCGGCTACCGTCCCGTCGTGGAGATCCAGTTCGACGGCTTCGTCTACCCGGCCTTCGACCAGATCGTCTCCCAGCTGGCCAAGATGCACGCCCGTGCGCTGGGCCACGTCAAGCTGCCGGTCACCGTGCGCATCCCCTACGCGGGTGGCATCGGCGCGGTCGAGCACCACAGCGAGTCGCACGAGGCCTACTTCGCGCACACCGCCGGTCTGCGCGTGGTCACCCCGGCCAGCGCGCACGACGCGCACTGGATGCTG
Organism: Kitasatospora sp. NPDC048715; assembly: GCF_043198905.1. Lineage (NCBI taxonomy): Bacteria > Bacillati > Actinomycetota > Actinomycetes > Kitasatosporales > Streptomycetaceae > Kitasatospora > Kitasatospora sp. NPDC048715. Next base: position 133,486 of record NZ_JBICVH010000001.1, read on the forward strand.
CGGCAGTCGATCGAGTCCGACGACCCGGTCATCTTCCTGGAGCCCAAGCGCCGTTACTGGGACAAGGGCGAGGTCGGCGACGCCGCGGACCTGGGCCTGCACGACGCCCGGATCGTCCGGCCCGGCACCGACGCGACGCTGATCGCGTACGGCCCGATGGTCAAGGTCTGCCTGGAGGCCGCCGCGGCCGCCGAGGAGGACGGCCGCCGGCTGGAGGTCGTCGACCTGCGCTCGCTCTCCCCGGTGGACTTCGCCGCCCTGGAGGAGTCGGTCAAGCGCACCGGTCGGGCCGTCGTGGTGCACGAGGCACCGGTCTTTCTGGGCATGGGCGCCGAGCTGGCCGCCCGGCTGACCGAGAAGTGCTTCTACCACCTGGAGGCACCGGTCCTGCGGGTCGGCGGCTACCACGCGCCGTACCCGCCGTCCCGGGTCGAGGAGGCCTTCCTGCCCGACCTGGACCGCGTGCTCGACGCCGTCGACCGCGCGCTCGCGTACTGAACCGGGGAGCGAAGATGACCACCGAAGTTCGCTCGCTCCGCGAGTTCAAGATGCCCGACGTGGGCGAGGGCCTCACCGAGGCCGAGATCCTCAGCTGGTACGTCAAGCCCGGTGACACCGTCACCGACGGGCAGGTCGTCTGCGAGGTGGAGACCGCCAAGGCGGCCGTGGAGCTGCCCATCCCGTTCAACGGAGTGGTCGAGAAGCTGCACTTCCCCGAGGGCGCCACGGTCGACGTCGGCACCGTGATCATCTCGATCGCGGTCGCCGGGGAGGCGGGGGCCGCGGCTCCGGCCGCCCCCGCCGCGGCTCCGGCGCAGGCTCCGGCTCCGGCCGAGGAGGCCGAGCCCGAGCGGCGCGAGGTGCTGGTCGGGTACGGCCCGCGCACCGGCACCGCCCAGCGCCGGGCGCGGCGGACGACCACCACCAGGGTCGCCGCGACCACGCCGGCTCCGGCGGCCGCTCCGGCCCCGGTCGCCGCCCCGGCTCCCGCGGCGCCCGTGCCGGTCGCCGAAGTGCCCGGCGGGGAGCGCCCGTTGGCCAAGCCGCCGGTGCGCAAGCTGGCCAAGGACCTCGGCGTCGACCTGCGCGCGGTCACCCCGACCGGCCGGGACGGCGTGATCACCCGCGAGGACGTGCACGCCCACGCCGCCGCTCAGGCCGCTCCGGCGGCTCCGGCCGCCGCGGTGGCGGAGGTCGCCGGAACGGCCGTGGCCGAGCCGGCCGCGCCGCAGGTGCCGGTGCCCGCCGCGGGCGACGTCCGGGTGCCGATCAAGGGCGTCCGCAAGGCGACCGCGCAGGCGATGGTGGCCTCGGCCTTCACCGCCCCGCACGTCACTGAGTTCGTGCAGGTCGACGTGACCCGCACGATGAAGTTCGTCCGCCGGCTCAAGGAGAGCGGGGAGCTGGGCCGGGACGTCCGGGTCAGCCCGCTGCTGATCGTCGCGAAGGCGCTGCTCACCGCGATCAAGCGGCACCCCGGGATCAACGCGCAGTGGGACGAGGCGGCCCAGGAGATCGTCCTCAAGGGCCAGGTGAACCTCGGCATCGCCGCGGCCACCCCGCGCGGCCTGATCGTTCCGAACATCAAGGACGCCGGGTCCAGGACCCTCGCCGGGCTGGCCGCTTCGCTCGGCGAACTGGTCGAGACCGCCCGTCAGGGCAAGACCTCGCCGGCCGACATGCAGGGCGGGACGGTCACCATCACCAACGTCGGCGTCTTCGGCGTCGACACCGGCACCCCGATCCTCAACCCGGGCGAGGCCGCCATCCTGGCCTTCGGGGCGGTCCGGGAACTGCCGTGGGTGCACAAGGGCAAGGTGGTCCCGCGTCAGGTGACCACGCTGGCGCTCTCCTTCGACCACCGCCTGGTGGACGGGGAGCTGGGCTCCAAGGTGCTGGCCGACGTGGCCGGGCTGCTGGAGCGCCCGAAGCGCCTGATCACCTGGGGCTGACGGAACCGAAGAAAACGAAGAAACCGAAAAAGGGGCCCTCCTCCGCACCGCCGTGCGGAGGAGGGCCCCTTCGGTGTACCGCCCGTCGACTAGCGCTGGGGACGGAGTCGACGGACGGCGACCAGGACGCCCGCTCCGAGGGCGAGGAGGAGGGCGGAGCCGAGGGCGAGGAAGGTGTTGCTGGAGGAGGAGCCGGTCTGGGCCAGCTCGGGGGTGCCCGCGGGGGCGGTGGTGGCCGGGGCCGACGCCTTCGGGGCCTGGGTGGCGGGGGCGGTGTCCCCGGTCCGGTCGACGGCGGGCTCGGCGGCCTTGGCGGGCGCGTCCTTGGTGGGCGCGGGCTTGGGCTTGGCCGGGGTGGTCGGCTTGGCAGTGGTGGTCGGCTTGGCAGTGGCGGTGCCCTGGGGGTGGGTCACCTTGACCGTCTTGAAGGCCGAGCTGCCGGCGCCCTGGGAACCGGCCATCTCCGCCGAGGCGAACAGGTTGACCGCGGTCACGCCGGCGGGGGTGGCGGCGGCCAGCGAGTAGCGGAACTTGAAGGTCGCGGAGCTGTTGGCGGCCATGCGCTGGCGCTGGGAGCCGGTGACCTCGACGGAGCGCATGCAGCCGTCCTGCAGCTGGAGGTTCTTCCAGGCGCCGGTGTAGTCCAGGTACTGGATCCTGACGTCCTTGAGGCGGGCCGCGGCGCCCGGGCCCGGGGTGACGAGGCCGAGGAAGGGCTCCATGCCGTGGGCGTCCTCGGCGCCCTTGTTGGTGACCTTGAGGGAGACCTCGTTCCAGCTGCCGTCCGCGACCACCGAGGACCTGGCCGAGGTGATGGCGGTGTCGGGGGAGAGCCCGGGCACGTTGGTCGGGGCCTCGTACGCGCCGCCGAGCCGGTGGTCGCCGCAGGCCCAGGCGGTGTCGGTGGCGAGGAACTGGACGCCGCCGGCGAGGACGACGGTGGCGGCGACGGTGGCGATGCGGCGGCGGCCGGAGAGCGCGCGGTCGTTCTTCGCAAAACGGGTGATAACGGGCATGCGCATGACGTGAGTCCCCAGGGTCGACGTGCTGATGGTGTGAATGGGTGAAGACGACCGGCTCCGCTCCTCGTGAGCGGAAGCGCCCCCCGGCTCCGCCGGTCTCGCTCTCCGTGCCTTCATCCGTATAGACGCGCATCCCCGCGGGGGGTTGCAGACGGGTTCCGAAATTTTTTCGGGCTTCTCCGGCGGGTCCCGAGGACGGCCCGAGGAATGGTTGGTATGACCTGGATGATCCGAAATGTGCGGATCGTTCGGCCAGGTCGGTGACTTTTTCGCGGCCGGATAGGGGAGTCCCGGCCGCCCGGGTACGTCTCCGCTCCATCACCCGGGCGACACCGGGCGACCGGCTCCCGGAGGACGCACCCGTATGCCGCCTGGCAACCCTGGCCGTCTCGTCCGGAGTCTGGCCGCACTCGTGCTGGTGTCCGCCGCCGCCCTCCCGGCCGCCCTGGAACTGACCGGCCCCCCGCCGTTCGGCGTGATCGGTCCGGGTGCCCCGGCCGACCGCGCGGTGCCGCCGCACACGGCCCTCCAGGCCGACCAGCGGATATCCGCGGCCGCCCCGACGGTCGACATACGCCGCACCGGGGACCCGGCCAACCGGATCACCCTGGTGCTGATCGGCGACGGCTACACGGCCGACGAGCAGGAGCTCTTCCGGCAGCAGGCCGACAAGGCCTGGCACGCGCTGATGGACATCGAGCCCTTCCGCACCTACCAGGGCTTCTTCAACATCAGGCGGGTCGAGGTGGTCTCCCCGGTCTCCGGGATCGCCGAGTCCGAGAGCCGCGGCCGCAGGACCGCCACCCCGCTCGGCATGCACTTCTGGTGCGAGGGCACCGCCCGGCTGCTCTGCGCCGACGAGTCCGCCACCGCCCGCTACGCGGGCAACGGCGCGGGGCCGCAGTACCTGATAGCGCTGGCCAACTCCACCGAGTACGGCGGCGCCGGCGGCACCGGGGTGACCACCCTGGCGGGCGGCAGCCCGGACGCCGGGCGGATCATCCAGCACGAGATCGGGCACACCGTGGGGGATCTCGGAGACGAGTACGACAGCGCCCCGGACGACGCCGACTACCCGAACCTCGCCACCCTCAACGCCGACGACATGCGCAGGAAGCAGACCAAGTGGTGGCGCTGGCTGGGCGCCGAGTCCCCGGACGGGGCCGGCGTGATCGGGGCGTACCGCAGCGCCAACGGCCTCTACCGGCCCACCCCGGACTCGGTGATGCGCACCCTGGGCAGCGCGTACAACCTCCCCTCGCGCGAGGCGATCATCGAGGAGCTGTACCGCAGGGTCCGGCCGACCGACGCCCCGGTGCCGGCTCCCGGCGAGGTGTCCGGGCGGCCCCGGCTCGACGTCCGGCCGCTGCCGCTGACCGGCCCGCGGCAGCTGAAGGTGGAATGGAAGGTGGACGGCGTCCCGGTGGCCCCGCAGTCCGCCGACGGCTCCTGGCTGGACACCGCCCGGCTGGAGCTGGCCCCGGGCCGGACGGCCACCGTGACGGCGACCGTCCGGGACACCACCGACTGGGTGCGGGACGAGGCCTTCCGGGAGCGCTCCATGACCCGCTCGGTGTCCTGGACGCTGACCGGCTGACCGATTGCCGGCTGGGGCCGGTCGCGCGCCCCCGGGTCAGAGCGTCCCATCATGGGATGACTAATCTGGTCGGACTATGACCGTGGAGCCCGCTCGCCCAGCCCCGTCCCCGTCCGTCCCCGCTCCCCGGCTCATCGCCGACCCCCCGGCCGCGCCCGTTTCCGCGCCGGCGTCCGTGCTCGCGTCCGCGCCGCCCGGCGGCCGGGCGGCCTGGCTCGCCTGGTCCATCGGGGTCAGTGTCTACATCCTGGCCGTCATCCACCGCACCAGCCTCGGGGTGGCCGGACTGGACGCCGCCGACCGCTTCGGCATCGGCGCCTCGGCGCTCTCCACCTTCTCGATCCTCCAGGTGCTGGTCTACGCGGCCATGCAGATCCCGGTCGGCCTGCTGGTCGACCGGTACGGGCCGCGCCGGGTGCTGCTGTCCGGCGTCGTACTGCTGAGCGCCGGTCAGCTGGCCTTCGCGTTCAGCTCCGACTTCGGCCCCGCGCTGGCCTCCCGCGCGGTGCTCGGCTGCGGCGACGCGATGACCTTCATCAGCGTGCTGCGGATCGCCGCCCGGTGGTTCCCGGCGGCCCGGAACCCGTTCGTGGCCCAGCTGACCGGCCTGGCCGGGATGGGCGGCAACCTGGTCACCACCGTGGTGCTCGCCAGGGCGCTGCACAGCGAGGGCTGGACGCCCACCTTCACCGCGATCGCGCTGCTGGGCGCGGTGGTGTTCGCGCCGGTCGCGTTCCTCCTGCGGGACGCGCCCCACCAGGAGGCCGTCGTCCGGCCCGGGGCGGCCGCGGCGCGGCCGAAGGTCGGCCGGCAGGTCCTCGCCTGCTGGCGGGAGCCGGGCACCCGGCTCGGGCTCTGGATCCACTTCACCACCCAGTTCCCCGGCAACGCCTTCGGCCTGCTCTGGGGCCTGCCCTACCTGGTGCAGGCCCAGGGGATGTCCCGGGCCGGGGCCGGCGGGCTGCTGACGCTGCTGGTGCTCAGCAACATGACCTTCGGCTTCGTCTTCGGCCGGCTGCTCTCCGTCTCGGCGCGGGCCCGGATGCCGATCGTGCTGACCGTCGTCGCGACCACCGCGCTCGGCTGGGCGCTGGTGCTGGCCTGGCCCGGCGGCCACCCGCCGGTCTGGCTGCTGGTCGGGATCATCCTGGTGATGGGCAGCAACGGCCCGGCCTCGCTGGTCGGCCTGGACTACGCGCGCTCCCGCAACCCCGCGGAGCGGCTCGGCACCGCCTCGGGGATCGTCAACATGGGCGGCTTCATCGGCACGATGATCACCCTGTTCGGCATCGGCGTGCTGCTGGACGCGCTCTCCCCGGACGGCGCCGGGTCGTACTCGGCCACCGCCTTCCGCTGGGCGTTCTGCTGGCAGTACGTCCCGCTGGCGGTGGGCACGGCGATGATCCTGCGGCTGCGCCGGAAGGTCGCGGCGCAGGCGGGCTGAGCCCGGGGCCGGACGGGCCCCGGGCGACGGACCGTACGGCCCCGGGCCTCAGATGGTGACCGAGAAGTTGGCCAGCACCCGCTCGGCCAGCTCCCGGTCGCCCTCGACGGAGACCGGGCCGGGCCGGCCGCGGCCGCAGGCGAGCCGCAGGTAGGTCTCCCAGTCCATGGTGAGCTGGACGTCGGGGGCCAGGCTGATCGACTCGTCCACGGTGCAGTGGCCGGTGGCGTCCACCCGGACGGTGCGCAGGAACTCCACCGGGCCGGTGACGTCCAGCACCAGGGCCGTCCCGGCCGGGGCCCCGGCCTTGTTGGCGACGGCCTTGGGCAGCAGCTCCAGCAGCAGGTCCCGGGTGATCAGCGCGGCCGGGGCGTCCAGGTTGCCCGGGGTCTCCAGGGCCCGGCGCAGGTCCTGCTCGTGCACCCAGACGTCGAAGGCCCGCATCCGCAGCAGCTCGTGGTACGGGACGTCCCTGGCCAGCGGCCCGGCCGGCCAGCGCACCGGCTCCTCGGGCGTCTGCTTGGCGTTCCGCAGCGCCCGGGAGCGGCGGATGATCGTGTACTCCAGCTCGCCGGTCATCTCCAGCGCGGTGTGGCAGCGGCGCTTGTCGACCGGCAGCTCGACGTAGCGGGCGAACTCGGTGGTGACGTGACGGAGGTCACGCGGCAGCGAGTGGATCGGGCGCGGGTCGCCGAGCAGGTCGGACTCGACCGCGATCACGTGCGAGACGACGTCGCGGACGGACCAGCCGGGGCACTCGGTGGCCCGGTTCCAGGAGCCCTCGGGAAGGGGGGCGACCAGCTCCGATATGGACTCGATGGTCTGGGTCCACGCCTCGGTGTAAGCCTGCACGGTCTGGTTGTCCGTCACGGGAATCTCCGGCCCTCCGTCAGCTTCCTTGCCGCCTGCGCCCCGCCGTCACGGCCGACCGGGATGGTCCGGCTTTCCGGGCGCGCACGCTAACCGCACGTTACGCTGCCGGGAGACAGCTGGGCAGCGCTTTCGGGTGACGATCGTAGGTCTCTTGCCGTGGACGGTGGTACTGTGCGCGCTTCATTGATCCAACTCGCGGTCTCCGACGAGGAGCCGCCCGCCGAGCGGAGGGCTCGGGCGGCGGCCCTGGTACGGGCACAGCAGGGCGCCGACCTGGTGGTGCTCCCGGAGCTGTGGCCGCTCGGCGGCTTCGCCTACGACCTCTGGTCGGACGGTGCGGAGACGCTGGACGGGCCCACCTCGGACGCGATGTCGGCCGCCGCGCGGGCCGCCGGGGTCTGGCTGCACGCCGGTTCGGTCGTCGAACGCGATCCGGACGGGCCGATCTACAACACCTCGCTGCTGTTCTCCCCGGACGGCGAGCTGGTGCACACGTACCGCAAGATCCACCGCTTCGGCTTCGACAGCGGCGAGGCGGTGGTGATGGGCGCCGGGCAGGAGATCGTCACCGCGCCCACCGACTTCGCCACGCTGGGCCTGGCCACCTGCTACGACCTGCGCTTCCCGGAGCTGTTCCGGGCGCTGCTGGACGCCGGGGCGCAGCTGCTGGTGGTGCCGGCGGCCTGGCCCGCCCGGCGGCGCGAGCACTGGACGCTGCTGGCCCGGGCCCGGGCGGTGGAGGAGCAGGCCTTCGTGCTGGCCTGCAACACCGCCGGGACGCACGCCGGGGTCGAGCAGGCCGGGCACAGCATCGTGGTGGACCCGTGGGGCCGGGTGCTGGCCGAGGCGGGGGCGGGCGAGGAGGTCCTGACGGTCGAGTTCGATCCGGCCGAGGTGGCGAAGGCGCGCGCGGAGTTCCCGGTGCTGCGGGACCGCCTGCTGGGGATTCCGGCGCCGGTCCAGCGCTGAGCGGGGGTGGGCGGGGCGCCGGGGACGGCGTTCCGGAGGGTTGGTTCGTACCTGGGTCGGTCGGGTTTGAGAAGATGAGCACTCGTCGTGTTCCCCGCCGGCCCGGACGAGGGCCGGCACGGTAGGCCGCCCGAGGAGGTCGCCCCATGCCTGACAACGGCGCAGGCGACACCCCCCGCCCCGTCATCCACCGCAACAGCCTGCGCGAGCAGATCGCCGGCGCGCTGCGCGAGGAGATGATGGCCGGCCGGCTCGCGGCCGGCCGCAACTTCACCGTCAAGGAGATCGCCGAGCTGTACGGCGTCTCCGCGACCCCGGCCCGCGAGGCCCTGGTCGACCTCGGCGCGCAGGGCCTGCTGCGGGCCGAGCACCACCGCGGCTTCACCGTGCCCGAGCTGGGGTGGGACGACTTCCTGGAGATCTTCGAGTCCCGGGTGCTGATCACCGACAGCTTCCACCGCCAGTACGCCACCCGCCGGGCACTGCCCGACCTCGGCCGGCTGCCCTCGCTGCACCGGCGGGCCGACGCGGCGGTGCGGGCGGCCCGGGCCGGGAACCTGGACGTCATGGTGGGCTGCGACCGCCGGTTCTGGCAGGAGGTCGGCGCGCTGCTCGGCAACCGCCGGATCGCCGACTACCTGGACTGGCTGCGGGTGCAGTCCTGGATGTTCGCCGCGCCCTACCTGCGGGAGCTGCCCGCGCTGGGCGGGATCTGCTGGGAGCGCCACCCGGACCTGGTCGCGGCGATCGAGGCCCGCGATGCGCTCGGCGCGCACCGGATCATCTGCGAGTACAACCTGTACACCGTCCGGCTGCTGGCCGGGCTGGCCGGGCAGCCGCTGGAGTCGGTGACCGTGCTGGACCTGCTCACCGAGTTCGTCGGGGAGGAGCCGGCGCCGGTGCCGGTCGAACCGCCGCCCGCGCCGGCGGCCCCGCCGGAGCCGGGCGACGAGCCCGAGGCCGGTGCCGAGGCCGGTGCCGGGCCCGGTGCGGCCCGCACCGGGCGGACCCGCAGCGCCGAGGTGGGCCGGGAACTCGGCCGTGAGCTGGGACTGGGCCTCGGGCTGGTGCCGCAGCCGCGCACGGTGCCGTACGGCCGGTTCGGCCGACGGCTGTCCGAACCGCCCCCGGAGGGCCCTCGGGGACGGCCCGACCCGCACGCCGCGCCGGGCCGGTAGGGTGGGCGGTCATCGGACCGGGCGCCTCCTGAAAGGCCGTCCGGGTACCGACCCGACCCCCGTCGTCGCCCCGCCCGCGCGGGCGATCCCCGCCTCCGGAGAGGAACTGCCGGCCATGGCCTGCGACCTCTGGCTCGTCCCGCTGGTGGACGCGCTGAGCCACAGCCCCGACAACCCCTTCCGGGACGACCTCGCGCTCTACAACTCGGTGCTGGCCTCGCGCGGGCTGCCCGAGGTGCCGGTCTACCGGTTCGTCCCGGGCATCAGCGGCGCGGTCGAGCCGATAGCCGCCTTCGACTACGACTCGCTGCACTTCCTGCGCCGCGCCTACCTGTTGGGCCTCACCGGCCTGGACATCACCCCGGTCGACGCGCTCGGTGGCGACTACGAGCAGTTGCTGGAGATGTTCGAGAGCAGTGCCGAACAGTCGCACCTGGTCTGGCACTTCGACCACGCCGGCGCGTACGTGCCGGTCGAGTTCGCGGTGCCGCTGGTGGACGACACGCTGCTCGCCGCCGGCGGCCCGCTCGGCTCCAGCCACGGGCTGCTGCGCGAACTCCAGGCCGTCGCACCGGCGCTGGGCATCGACCCGCTCAACCCGCCGGACCCGACCCGGCCGCTCGGCCCGACCGGCCTGGAGCAGCCGTTCGGGCCGCCGATCGACGACGTCCACCCCTTCGCCCGGGAGCGGCACGCCTGGTCGGGCCTGTACGCGGCGGCGACCAGGAGCGTCACCCAGGGCTCGATGATCGTCTTCGCCTGACGCCGGGCGGACGGGCTCCAGGCGGACACGCCTTAGCGCAGCGGCCCCTCCGGCGGCCGCTGGCGCGGCATGGTCGGCCGGGTGCCCGGCGGCGGCAGCACCCGCACCTGGGCGCCCACCCCGGGCTCGCTGCGCCCGCCCCAGGCCCCGCCGGACTGGGTGGGCAGCTGGGTCATCGAGGCGCGGAACTCCAGCATCCACTCCGAGGTCTCGGAGCGGACCATGTCCGAGACGTCCTCGCAGAACCGGCGCAGCACGCCCAGGCAGCGCTCGGCGGCCTCGCCCGCGGTGCCCTCGGTCGGGCCGAGCACCTCGCGCACGCACTCCGAAGCCCAGTCGAACTGGAAGGCCTCCAGGCGGCGTTGCAGGGCCTGGCCGGTGGAGACGTCCCGCATCCAGCCGGAGGTGAGGCCGAAGACCCGGTCGGTGGCCAGGCAGGCGGCGGAGAGCGCGAAGCCGACGTAGCCCCAGCCGGTGCCGTGCGCGAAGGCGCCGGCCAGGTCGACCAGCGGGGCGGTCACCCCGCCCACCGCGAAGCCGGCCGCGCCGAACCGCAGCACGCGGGCCCAGCGGCGCTTCCAGACGCGGTCCCGGCGGTACCACTCGATCGCCTCGACCGCCCGCTCCTCGGACCAGCGGTAGAGCTCCTCCAGCCGTTCGGCGGGCTCGCCCCAGTCCCCCAGCGGGAACTGGCGGGTGCTCAGATCGGCCCGCTGGCGGGTGGAGGCCCGTCGGACGACGGCGGCGGCGGGCGGGTCCTCCTCACCGATCTCCTTGCCCCAGGCACTCTCCTCGGGCTGCATTTCCGGCTGGCTCACCTGTGGGGCTCCCTGTGGCGGGCGGACTGCTGGCTCTGTCGGCGCAACGGCTGACGTGGTGTCCGCCGGTGGTTCTCCAACAGCACTTCTTACCGCCAAATGGCTGACCGTGGGGGCGCTTCTCCGCTGATCGTTACCGGTTTCGGCCAACGGAACCCGAGGTGGGCGGGTTGCGGGAGGCGGCGAGATTTCACCCGTCCGAGCGAGGGGTCGGTGACCCGACGTCGTGACCCGACCACCCACCGCCGAACCGGCCCCGTCGGGCTTGGAGGATCCTCCGACATCGTCGGCGTACGGAGATCCTCCGCTGGAGGATCCGACGGGACCGGAGAGCGGCCGGAACAGGCCACCGACTACGCTGCCAGGCGTGAAGGTCCTCGTCATCGGCGGCGGCGCCCGCGAACACGCCCTGTGCCGCTCCCTGTCCCAAGATCCCGCAGTGACCGAACTGCACTGTGCCCCGGGCAACGCCGGGATCGCGCAGGTCGCGACGGTCCACCCGGTCGACCAGCTGGACGGCGCGCAGGTCGCCGCGCTGGCCGGCCGGCTCGGTGCCGCCCTGGTGGTGGTCGGCCCGGAGGCCCCGCTGGTGGCCGGCGTCGCGGACGCCGTGCGCGCGGCCGGCGTCCCGGTGTTCGGCCCGTCCGCCGCGGCCGCCGAACTGGAGGGCTCGAAGGCCTTCGCCAAGGATGTGATGGCCGCGGCCGGCGTCCCCACCGCCCGGTCCTACGTCTGCACCACCGCGGCCGAGGCCGCCGAGGCGCTGGACGCCTTCGGCGCCCCGTACGTGGTCAAGGACGACGGCCTGGCCGCCGGCAAGGGCGTCGTGGTCACCTCCGACCGCGAGGCCGCGCTGGCGCACGCCGCCGGCTGCGAGCGCGTGGTCATCGAGGAGTACCTGGACGGCCCCGAGGTCTCGCTGTTCGCGATCACCGACGGCACCACCGTCGTCCCGCTCCAGCCCGCCCAGGACTTCAAGCGCGCGCTGGACGGCGACGAGGGCCCGAACACCGGCGGCATGGGCGCCTACTCCCCGCTGCCGTGGGCGCCCGCCGGGCTGGTCGAGGAGGTCATGGAGACCGTCCTCCAGCCGACCGTGGACGAGCTGCGCCGCCGCGGCACCGAGTTCTCCGGCCTGCTCTACGCGGGCCTGGCGCTCACCTCGCGCGGCACCCGGGTGATCGAGTTCAACGCCCGCTTCGGCGACCCGGAGACCCAGGTCGTGCTGGCCCGGCTGCGCACCCCGCTGGCGGGCGTGCTGCTCGCCTCCGCCACCGGAAGCCTGGACCAGCTGGAGCCGCTGCGCTGGGACGAGGGCGCGGCCGTCACCGTGGTCGTCGCCTCCGAGGGCTACCCGGACGCCCCGCGCACCGGCGACCCGATCGAGGGCCTGGCCGAGGCGGAGGCGGACGGCACCGCGTTCGTGCTGCACGCCGGGACGAAGGCGGACGAGGACGGCCGGGTGCTGAGCGCCGGCGGCCGCGTCCTGTCGGTCACCGCGACCGGCACCGACCTGGCCGAGGCGCGCGACCGCGCGTACGCCGCGGTGGACCGGATCTCCCTCAAGGGCGGCCAGCACCGCACCGACATCGCGCTGAAGGCGGCCACCGCCTGAGCCCCCCGCCCGCTCTGCCCGCGGCCCCCGTGCGAACCGTTCGCACGGGGGCCGCGGTGCGTGCCACCGCGGTGCGGGCGGCGGCCCGCAGCCGCCCGTACCAGCAGGGGCGAGCGGGATTCGAACATCCGAGCCCACCGGTCAACCCCATGGGCGCAGCGTTCCCGGCGTTTCGGGGCTGGAGCGGTTGCGGGGGCCGACGCACCGTTCGGCCGACGGATTCCAGCCCATCGGGTGACAGCACCCGCATCCGGCTGACGCAACCGGCCGCGCGGCCTTATGGTGCGCTGGATCGCGGTGCGCGGGGCCCGTGCGCCGGGGTCGCCGCCGGGTAGCGGTGCTCCCACGGGGGGATGCTGGACGGCGTCCGGCCGGTCGGTCGTCGGGGTGCTTCGCACCGGACCGGTCGCCGGCGTCCGGGCGGTGTCACCGGAACACCCGGGCGGCGTCACCGGAACAACCGGGCGGTGTCACCGGGACGAGTGGAATCCGGGGTGATCCGGAACGCCCACCCGGACCGGGGCGTCGAAAATGTCAGTAGCGCCACGCAGCATGCACTACCGGGATCGGACGCCTCCGCTTCCCGGTCGGAACTGATCGTTTCGAGTCGGCTCAGGGCCCGAAGCCGGGCGCCCGAGGGCTCCGAAGGGGGTGCCGCACCGTATGGCCGCAATCGACATCGCGCGCGCTCACGCCCAGGTGGTGCTGCGGATCCGAGGCCTCGCCCGGGCCGCCGCCGCCCTGCCCGCCGCCGTGGCGGTGGTCCTGCTCGCCGGCCGGTTCACCGGCCGGATCGGTGCGCCCGGGGCCGCCGACGCCGCGGGCTGGGACGCCGCCCGCTGGGCGGTCTGCGCGGTCGCCGCGCTGACCCTGGCGGTGGCCGGGCTGACCGCCCGGGCCCTGCACCGGACCGTCCCGCCGCGCACCCCGGCCGTCCCGCTGGAGCGCGCCGAGGCCCCCGAGCTGTACCGGCTGATCGGCGAGCTGGCGGACCGGCTGGAGGTGCCCGCGCCCTCCGCCGTGGCCCTCACCCCGGACTGCGACAGCTGGCTGGAGGACGTCCCGCCGAGCCGGCGGACGGCTCCGTCGCGGCGGGACCCGGGGGCGCCCGCCCCCGTCCTGGTGATCGGCTCGCCCTTCCTGTGGTGGATGCGGGCCGGTGAACTGCGCGCCCTGCTCGCCCCCGTGGTGGCCGGCACCGCCGCCTCCGCCGACCCGGAGATCGCCGCCGCCCGGCGCTTCCTGCGCAGCCTGGACGCCTGTCTGGACTCCGGCGCCGGCGCGGCCCCCGGTCTCGGCGGCGCCACCCTGGCCGCCCCGCCCCGGCCGCCCCGGCGCGGTCCGGCCGCGCTCGCCGACCGGATCGTCCGCAGGGTCGTGCGCCGCCTGCTCGGCGCCTGCCGGGGCCACTCCGCCGAGCTGGAGCGCTCGGTCGCGAGCTGGGCCTCCGAGCAGGCCAGGACGGTCGACTACGGACTGCGGATCGCAGCCCAGGAGCAGGTCGGCCTGGCCTACGCGGGCTGGGACCGGCTGCTCACCCGGGTCGCGCTGCCCGCCTGGCGGCTCGGCCGCCACCCGGCCCACCTCAACGCCGGCGTGGTCGCCGCGCTCACCGAGCTGTCCCGGCGCGACCGGCTGGCCGACGGCTACGGCAGCCGGCTCGGCGACCGCCCCGCCTGCGACCTGCTGGAGGAGCCCGGCACCGTCGACCGGGCGGTCTCCCGGCTCGCCGCCGACCTGTTCTTCGGCCGCCCGGCGGCCGGCGCCTGGCGCGAGCTGGAGTGGGCCGACTACCCGGCCGAGGTGGTGGACGCCGGCTGGCGGGCGGGCGCCGCCACCCTGCAGACCGCCCTGGACCGGCTCGCCCCGCAGTCCCGCCCCGGCGCCCCGACCCTCACCCGGCTGCTGGGCCGGCTCGCCGAGGGCGACGGAGAGCTGCTGGCCGCCGCGCTCGCCGCCCAGCTGGCCCGCACCACCGCCCCGGCCCCGCTGCTCGAACCCGACCGCAGCGGCCGCGACCTGCTGGTCGACCACGTCACCGCGATGGTCTGCTGCGCCGCCGTGGACACCGCCGGCGGCGCCCCCGGCCTGGACTGGCTGGACGGCCCGGTGCTGCTGCTCGGCGGGGTGCGCCGCACCGACCTGGCCGGTCCGGTCGCCCAGGCCGTGGAGCAGGGCCAGGACGGTCCGCTGCGCGCCTGGCTGGACGCCGCCGACGTCCGTCTTGAGAAACCCGTGCGCCTCTGACGTCCCGGGCGTCACAGGAGGGCGCTCGGCACCGCCGCACGCGCCCCCAAAAGGGCCGGCCGCCGGGCGTTTTCGCAGGCCGGAGGCCCCTCCCGGGAGGCGCGCGAGATTCCCCGCACCAATCGCTACCGGAGGGTGACGCTGCGCCAGCAGTCTGTGGTGTATTAGACCGCACGCACATCCGGGGGGCACGTGCCAACCGGGCGGAAGTGCACCTGGGAGGGGCGCGTGGGGACCGAACTCAACCGCCGCTGGGAGTCGGGGACGCACGCCTACAGCGTCTCCGACCCCTTCGGCCAGGGCCCGCTGCCCTGGCTGCGCAGCCCGGACCAGTACCTGGCCGGGGCGGAGGGCGCCGTGCCCTGGTACGTCTCGGTGGGCGCGCCGGGCCAGCAGTCGCTGACGGCCGGAGTCCGCAGGAAGCCGTCCGTCGGAACCCCGCAGGGCGCCAACGACGTGGACCAGCAGATCAAGGGCTTCGCCTCGGCCGGGGTGGTCCGCCCCGGCGGCTCGGTGGACTTCCGGGTCACCGTCAACCCGCCCCGCGAGTTCACCGTGAACATCTTCCGGATCGGCCACTACGGGGGTGACGGCGCCCGCCACATGACCTCCAGCCCGTCGATCGCCGGCCTCGCCCAGCCCGCCCCGCTGGTGGTCGACCGGACGGTCTCCTGCCACCACTGGTGGCACTCCTGGCGGCAACAGATCCCGGCGCACTGGAAGCCCGGCGCCTACGTCGCCGTGCTGACCACCGCGGACATGCTGCACCGCAGCCACATCCCCTTCACCGTCCGGGACTTCGAGGACCGGGCGCGCACCGCCGAACTGCTCCTGGTGCTCCCGGACGTGACCTGGCAGGCGTACAACCTGTTCCCCGAGGACGGCCGGACCGGCGCCAGCCTCTACCACGCCTGGGACGGCCGGGGCGGCCTGGTCGGCGAGCCGGAGGCGGCCGTCACCGTCTCCTTCGACCGCCCGCACGCCACCGCCGGACTGCCGCTGCACGTCGGCCACGCGTACGACTTCATCCGCTGGGCCGAGCGCTTCGGCTACGACCTCTCCTACGCCACCGCCACCGACCTGCACGCCGGCCTGGTGGACCCGTCCCGGCACCGGGCGCTGGTCTTCCCCGGCCACGACGAGTACTGGTCCGAGCCGATGCGCCGGGCCGCCGAGCGGGCCAGGGACGGCGGCACCTCGCTGGTGTTCCTCTCCGCCAACACCATGTACTGGCGGGTCGAGCTGACCGCCGCCGCCTCCGGCGAGCCCAACCGGCTGCTCAACTGCCGCAAGCGGCAGAAGGTCGGCGCCGGCAGCCCGGCCGCCGGGGCGCCCGGCGCGGCCAGCGCGCTGTGGCGGGACGCCGGGGAGCCCGAGCAGCACCTGCTCGGGGTGCAGTACTCGGGGCGGGTCGCCGCGCCCGTCCCGCTGGTCGCCCGGCACACCGCGCACTGGCTCTGGGACGGCACCGGCCTCCAGGAGGGCGACGAACTGCCCGGGCTGGTCGCCGGCGAGGCCGACCGCTACTACCCCAAGGTGGCGCTGCCCGAGCACGTCGAGCGGGTGCTGCTGGCGCACTCGCCGTACCAGGACCCGGCCGGCCGCACCCGCTACCAGGAGACCTCGCTGTACCGCGCGCCCAGCGGCGCGTACGTCTTCGCGGCCGGCACCTTCGCCTGGTCGCCCGCGCTGGGGCGCCCGGGGCTGACCGACGAGCGCATCCAGCGGGCCACCGCCAACCTGCTGGACCGGCTCTGCAAGAACCAGCCGCACTGACCACGGTGGCCGGGAACCGGCGCTCGGTGGCCGGAGGACCGGCGTTCCGGCGGGCGTGAAAGACTGCGGGGGCAGTGACCTCCCCTTTCGCGGTGCCCCCGCCCGTGAACGACCCCTGAGGACTGAACACCTTGAGCGGATTTGTCACCAAGCCCGAGCCGGTCCAGGTACCCGGCCTGGTCCACCTGCACACCGGCAAGGTGCGCGACCTCTACCGCACCGGTTCGGGCGAGCTGGTCATGGTGGCCAGCGACCGGACGTCCGCCCACGACTGGGTGCTGCCGAACGAGATCCCGGACAAGGGCCGCATCCTCACCCAGCTGTCGCTGTGGTGGTTCGAGCGGATCGCCGACATCGTTCCCAACCACGTGATCTCCACCGAGGTCCCGGCCGGCGCCCCGGCCGACTGGAAGGGCCGCACGCTGGTCTGCCGCAGCCTGGAGATGATCCCGGTCGAGGCGGTCGCCCGCGGCTACCTGGCCGGCTCCGGCCTGGCCGAGTACCAGGAGAGCCGCACGGTCTGCGGCATCGCGCTGCCGGAGGGCCTGGAGAACAGCTCCGAGCTGCCCGCCCCGATCTACACCCCCGCGCTCAAGGCCGAGGTCGGCGAGCACGACGAGAACGTCTCCTACGAGGAGACCGCCCGCCGGATCGGCGCCGAACTCGCCGCGCAGTTGCGCCGCACCACCCTGGACGTCTACGCCCGGGCCCGGGACATCGCCCGCGAGCGCGGCATCATCCTGGCCGACACCAAGTTCGAGTTCGGCCTGCTGGACGGCGAGCTGGTGATCGGCGACGAGGTGCTCACCCCGGACTCCTCCCGCTACTGGCCGGCCGACGGGTACGAGGCGGGCCGCTCGCAGTCCTCCTTCGACAAGCAGCTGATCCGCGACTGGCTGGTCTCCCCGGACTCCGGCTGGGACCGCTACAGCGAGCAGCCGCCGCCGGCGCTGCCGGCCGAGATCGTCGAGCTGACCCGCGCCAAGTACATCGACGTGTACGAGCGGCTGACCGGGACCACCTGGGCCTGACCCGCTCGACCGCCCGCGGGCACGGCCTCAGATCCAGCCGTGCTCGCGGGCGATCCGCACCGCCGCGTGGCGGTTCTCCGCGCCCAGCTTGGTGGCCGCCGAGGACAGGTAGTTGCGCACGGTGCCCTGGGAGAGCGAGGCCCGTTCGGCGATCTCGGCGATCGGGGTGCCGTCGGCGGCCAGCTCCAGGACGTCCGTCTCGCGCGGGGTCAGCGGGGTCTCGCCGGCGCTGATCGCGTCCGCCGCCAGCTCGGGGTCCACGTACCGGCCGCCGGAACGCACGGTGCGGATGATGCCGGCCAGGTCCGCCGCCGAGACGGTCTTCGGCAGGAAGCCGCGCACCCCGACCTCCAGCGCCCGCTTCAGGTAGCCGGGGCGGCCGTGGCCGGTGACGATCATGCAGCGGCAGTCCGGCAGCGCCAGCCGCAGCTGGGCGGCCACCTCGATGCCGTCCTTGCCCGGCATCTGGAGGTCCAGCACCGCGACGTCCGGGCGGTGGGCCAGCGCCATCGCCAGCGCCTCGGTGCCGGAGCCGGCCTGGGCGACCACCTCGATGTCGTCCTCCAGCGAGAGCAGCGCGGCCAGCGCGCCCCGGATCAGGTGCTCGTCGTCGGCGAGCAGGACGCGGACGGGCGCGGCGTTCTCGGTCATCGGGCGGTCTTTCTTCCTCAGCGGGGGAGCGGGACGGTGGCGAGCATCCGGAAGACGCCCGCCTCGGCGGTCGACACGGTCAGTTCGCCGTCGTGGGCGGCGAGCCGCTCGCGCAGTCCGCGCAGCCCGGTGCCGCTGCCCTGGGAGGGGAACGGGATGTCGGGCACCCCGTCATTCTCCAGCTCCAGTACGGCCCGACCGTCCTCGGTCCGCAGCCGGATCAGGCAGCGGCCGGCCTCGCTGTGCCGCAGCACGTTGGTGGTGGCCTCGCGGATCACCCAGCCGAACACCGACTGGACCGGGCCCGGCAGCCGGTCGGCGTGCTCGCCGAGGTCGATCTCGCAGGAGACGTCGGCCGAGCGCAGCACCGCCCGGGCGCCGATCGCCTCGGCGTGCAGGTCGGCGGTGCGGTAGCCGCGGATGACGTCCCGGACCTCGCGCTGCGACTCCTGGGCGATCTTCTGCACCTCGGCCATCTGGTCGGCGGCCTCCTCGCGCCCCCGGCGGGCGAGCTGGACGGCGAGCTCGCTCTTCAGCGCGATGGTGGTGAGGTTGCGGCCCATCACGTCGTGGAGGTCGCGGGAGAAGCGCAGCCGCTCCTCGGCCACGGCCAGCCGGGACTGGGCCTCGCGGGCGGCGTCCAGCTCCCAGACGATCGAGGTGAGCCAGGCGAAGCTGCGGCAGCTGGGGCCGAGGAGGGCCATCCCGACGGTCAGTCCGGTCAGGTAGCCGGCGGTGCCGGCGGGGTCGATCCCGGCGAGTACCGCGGCCGGGAAGACGGCCAGCAGCATGCCCAGCCCGACGACGGCGGCCCGGCGGGGAGTCAGCGCCACGCACACCGGGCCGTGGGTGAACAGCAGCAGGGTGCTGGTGACGAACAGGGTGAAGGGGAGGCCGCCCGGGCTATCCGGTCCGCCGTCGGCGGGGCCGAACAGCAGGACGGTCCAGGAGCCCGCCACCGCGAGGCCGACCGAGAGGGCGAGCCAGAGCCGGGGGTCGGTGGGGCGGCCGAGGTAGTGGTCCATCGCGACGCGGTAGGTCCGCAGCAGGACCAGGGTGGTGGCGAGCCCGATCAGCACGGAGATCCGGATCACCGGGATGTTCCCGGTCTGGCCGACGGCGCTCCCGGCGCCGAGCAGGACGCCGGGCAGGACGAACATCGCCATCAGGTAGAGCGACCAGCGCAGGTACAGCTCGGTGCGCTGGGGTTTGCTCAGGCCGGCCCAGTGCCGATGCGGCGACCGCATTCTCAATTCTTCCGCCCCCAGTTCGACCACGATCCTGCTTGCTGCCTTCATATCAGAGGCCGTACCGGGGGCGTTCCTTCGGATTACTGCTGGATGCTCAGCGGCGCGGTTCCCAGCGGAAGTAGCGCACCGCGCCCCAGACCGCCAGGCCCAGCCAGATCGCCCCGGTGACCAGGTGCGAGCCGGCGGCGCCCCAGGAGCCGGCGAAGCCGGTCGCGGCGGCCGAGCCGTCGGTGCCGAACCAGCCGACGCGGATCAGCTGGAAGGCCGGGGTGGTCGGCAGCAGGCGGCAGATGTCGGCCAGCTGCTTGGGCATGACCTCCAGCGGGATGAACAGCCCGGAGCCGAGCTGCATCAGCAGCATGATCGGCAGGGTGGTGATGCCCGCGCTCTCCACGGTCCTGGTGAAGGCGCTGGACAGCGCGGCCAGGGCGATCATGGTGGCCAGCGCCAGCAGCAGGCCGACCAGCATCAGCACCGGGTTGACCGGCACGGCCAGGTGGAGGCCGAGGCTGCCGCCGATCCCGATCAGGGCGGCCATCATCAGACCGAGCGCGACCGAGGGGACGGCGGTGCCGAGCAGGATCTCGATGTCCCGGGCCTCGCCGGTGCGCAGCCGCTTGAGGACCAGCTCGCCGCGCCGCCCGACGTACGCGGCGGTCAGGTTGTAGTACACGACGAAGGCCAGGATCATCCCGACCGAGCCGTAGACCAGCAGCGAGTCGACGTCCAGTCCGGGGTTGGACTCGGCCTGCTGGGAGAGCACGCCCTTCAGGGTGAAGACCAGGAACAGCGGCAGCGCCAGGGCGGTGAACAGGGCCGTGCGGTTGCGCAGCAGCAGGGTGGCCTCGGCCCGGCCGAGGGCGAGCAGCCGGCGGGCGGCGGTGCTCTGCGGACCGGTGGCGGCGGTGGCGACGGTGGTGGTCATCGGGCGGATCCGATCAGGCGGCGGCGGGCGGGGCGGTCGGCGGCGGGCGCCTGCGGGGGGTTCTGGTGGGCGGCCTCGGAGGCGATCGCGAGGAAGGCCTCCTCCAGCGAGGCGCTGCGGGCGTCCAGGGCGCCGAGCGCGATCCCGTGGTGCCGGGCCCAGCCGAGCAGGTCGGTGAGGGTGTCCTGGAGCGTGAGGGTCTGCACGGTGACCTTGCGGCCGTCGAGCGCGAGTTCGGCCCCGGCGAGGACGGGCAGTGCGGCGCCGGTGAACTCGGGAAGCTCGAAGCCGATCCGGGCGGGCCGGTCGGCGATCACCTCGGCGACGGTGCCCGAGGTGACGACCCGGCCGCCGTGCATGATGGCCAGCCGGTCGGCGAGCTCCTCGGCCTCCTCCAGGTAGTGGGTGGTGAGCAGCACCGTGGTGCCCTGGGCGCGCAGCTCGCGGACCAGCTGCCAGACGGCGGCGCGCGCCTCGGGGTCGAGACCGGTGCTGGGCTCGTCCAGGAAGAGCACCTCGGGGCGGCCGAGCAGGGCCATCGCGAGGTCCAGCCGGCGCTTCTCGCCGCCGGACAGCTGCTTGACCCGGACGTTCGCCCGGTGGCCGAGGCCGACCAGCTCCAGCGCCTCCGGCACCGGGCGGGCGCCGCTGGTCATCCCGGCCCAGACGCGGCCGGTCTCGGCGGCGGTGAGCTCGCCGGGGAAGCCGCCCTCCTGGAGCATGATGCCGATCCGCGGGCGGACGGCGGCGCGCTCCTTGTGGGGGTCCAGGCCGAGCACCCGGACGGTGCCGCCGGTGGGCGCGGCCAGGCCCTCGATGACCTCCATGGTGGAGGTCTTGCCGGCCCCGTTGGTGCCGAGCAGGGCGAACAGCTCGCCGCGGCGGACGGTCAGGTCGACGCCGCGCACGGCGTGGTACCCGGTGGTGCCGCCGCCGTAGTGGCGGTGCAGGTCGGTGACCTCGATCACGTCTTCGCTGGGGCGGGGCGCCCGGCTCGTCTCCATGCCCCAAGCCTTCCGCCGACCGGGCCGCGCGGGCAGTGCGGGCCGTCATGACATCGCGGTGGGGATCCACGGGTCGGCGATGACAAATGTCATGGCCGATATCGCCGGCGCCCGGGGCACCGCCGTGCCAGGAGTGCGGGGAGGAATGCCGAAGGGCCCCCTCAAACGAGGGGGCCCTTCGTATCGGAGCGGACGACGAGATTCGAACTCGCGACCCTCACCTTGGCAAGGTGATGCTCTACCAACTGAGCCACGTCCGCAGGTCAAACTATTGAGTTGTGCTGTGCTCGCGCACTGCGAGCGGACGACGAGATTCGAACTCGCGACCCTCACCTTGGCAAGGTGATGCTCTACCAACTGAGCCACGTCCGCATGGTGCCTGGTGGGGCACCCGCCGCCTCTTCGGATCTCTCCGTTGCGGCGACGAGGAATACTCTACAGCATCGTTCGGGGTGGTCGCCCCACCCTTTCGGTCAGGGCGGGCGGGGCGACCGGGGAGCGGACTCCCGCGAGGCTCAGTTCGCCTCGGCGAACGCCTCGTACACGTGCTTGGGGATGCGGCCACGGGCCGGCAGTTCCATCCCGCGGGACAGGGCCCAGGCGCGGACGGCGGCCGGGTCCGGGGTGAGGGCGGT
This sequence comes from Kitasatospora sp. NPDC048715, assembly GCF_043198905.1. Taxonomy (NCBI): domain Bacteria; kingdom Bacillati; phylum Actinomycetota; class Actinomycetes; order Kitasatosporales; family Streptomycetaceae; genus Kitasatospora; species Kitasatospora sp. NPDC048715. The sequence goes on from NZ_JBICVH010000001.1 coordinate 155,236, forward strand.
GCGGCGGAAGGACTTTCCGGTGCGGCTCTGGCGGCGGCCGGCGGCGACGAACGGAGCGAGGGCCTCCCGCAGCTTTTCCGCGTTGTCCACGGACAGGTCGATCTCGTACGACTTCCCGTCGACGCCGAAGTGGACGGTTTCCGCGGCGGAGCCGCCGTCCAGGTCGTCGGAGAGCGTGACAACTACACGCTGTGCCATGGGTGTCAATCCTCTCGGGCAATTCGGCCGCCGGTCCGAGGGGGTACCGGGGCCTGATGTGCACCAACTCGCGCAAGCGCGTACGGGCGCGCCGGGTGGCTCGCCTGATACGCAGCACTTGCCGCGACAGGTGGCCCTATTCTGCACCCGAAGGGGGCAGAAATCGAAGAGTCCGGCATTCTTTTCCGGATATTCACGTCTCTTCGCGGGACTCCTGGATACCGATGTGCGGGACGGGCGGTTCTGTCCCCAAGTGCCGTATTCGGGTGTTCTCCGGGCGGGGCCGTTCCGAGTGCCGAATCCACGGAAACCGGTCGGCCCGGTCGGTGGGTGAGGGGTCCGGATCCCTTGTGGCGTAAGGGTCTCGGGTCTACGCGCGTCGCTATCCCCGGCCAGCAATCCTGCCCGAAACCACCGGTAGTCTGGAGTTCCCCCGCCTCACCGAAGACACCACCGGGAGTGCCAGTGGCACGCGTCGTAGTCGACGTCATGCTCAAGCCGGAGATCCTCGACCCCCAGGGACAGGCGGTGCAGCGTGCACTGCCCCGCCTCGGATTCACCGGGATCGCCGACGTCCGCCAGGGCAAGCGTTTCGAGCTGGATGTGGAGGGCCCGGTCGACGACGCGGCGCTCGCCCGTATCCGCGAAGCCGCCGAGACCTTTCTCGCCAACACCGTGATCGAGGACTTCACCGTCCGGGTCGAGGAGGAGGGCAAGTGACCACCCGCGTCGGCGTCGTCACTTTCCCCGGCTCCCTCGACGACCGCGACGCCCAGCGGGCGGTCCGCCTCGCCGGCGCCGAGCCGGTCGCCCTGTGGCACCGTGACAAGGATCTCCACCAGGTCGACGCCGTCGTCCTGCCCGGCGGATTCAGTTACGGCGACTATCTGCGCTGCGGTGCGATCTCCCGCTTCTCGCCGGTGATGGAGACCGTCATCGAGCAGGCGAAGCTCGGAATGCCGGTGCTCGGTATCTGCAACGGCTTCCAGGTGCTCTGCGAATCGCACCTGCTGCCCGGGGCGCTCACCCGGAACGACTCGCTGCACTTCATCTGCCGCGACCAGAAGCTGAGCATCGAGAACGCCGGCACCGCCTGGACCCGGGATTACTCGGTCGGCCAGGAAATCGTCGTCCCGCTGAAGAACGGCGAGGGCCGCTTCGTCGCCGAGGAGCGGGTGCTGGACGAACTGGAGGCGGAGGGCCGGGTCGTCGCCCGTTACCTGGACGTCAACCCGAACGGTTCGTACCGCGACATCGCCGGCATCACCAACGCCGCCGGCAATGTCGTCGGCCTGATGCCGCACCCGGAGCACGCCGTGGAGCCGCTCACCGGCCCGACCACCGAGGGCCTGGGCTTCTTCACTTCCGTCCTGAAGCAGCTGGTGAACGCCTGATGAGCCTCGACACCGTCAAGAACGCCGAGCAGACCCCGGACGCCGCCCAGCCCTGGGCCGAGCTCGGCCTCAAGGAGGACGAGTACGCGCGCATCCGGGAGATCCTCGGCCGCCGCCCGACCGGCGCCGAACTCGCCATGTACTCGGTCATGTGGTCGGAGCACTGTTCGTACAAGAGCAGCAAGGTCCACCTGAAGCAGTTCGGCGAGAAGAAGCCGGATTCGGACGCGATGCTCGTCGGCATCGGCGAGAACGCCGGCGTCGTCGACGTCGGCCAGGGGTACGCGGTCACCTTCAAGGTCGAGTCGCACAACCACCCGTCGTACATCGAGCCCTACCAGGGCGCGGCCACCGGCATCGGCGGCATCGTGCGCGACATCCTGGCGATGGGCGCCCGCCCGGTCGCCGTGATGGACCCGCTGCGCTTCGGTGCGGCCGACCACCCGGACACCCGGCGCGTGCTGCCCGGGATCGTCGCGGGCATCGGCGGCTACGGCAACTGCCTGGGCCTGCCGAACATCGGCGGCGAGGTCGTCTTCGACTCCTGCTACCAGGGCAACCCGCTGGTCAACGCGCTGTGCGTGGGCGTCATGAAGCACGAGGACATCCACCTCGCGCAGGCCTCCGGCGCCGGCAACAAGGTCATCCTGTACGGCGCCCGCACCGGCGGCGACGGCATCGGCGGCGTCTCGGTGCTCGCCTCCGAGACCTTCGACGACAGCAAGCCGGCCAAGCGCCCGGCCGTCCAGGTCGGCGACCCGTTCCAGGAGAAGCTCCTGATCGAGTGCACCCTGGAGATCTTCCGGGAGAAGCTCGTCAAGGGCATCCAGGACCTCGGCGGCGCCGGCCTGTCCTGCGCCACCAGCGAGCTGGCCTCGGCCGGCTCCGGCGGCATGCGGATCGAGCTCGACACCGTGCACCTGCGCGACCACACGCTCTCGCCGGAGGAGATCCTCATGAGCGAGTCGCAGGAGCGCATGTGCGCGATCGTGGAGCCCGACAAGGTCGACCGCTTCCTGGAGATCTGCGAGAAGTGGGACGTCATCGCCAACGTCATCGGTGAGGTGACCGACGGCGAGCGCCTGGAGATCTTCTGGCACGGCGAGCTCGTGGTGGACGTCCCGCCGCGCACCGTCGCCCACGAGGGCCCGACCTACGAGCGCCCGTACGCCCGCCCGAGCTGGCAGGACGCGCTGCAGGCCGACGCCCCGACCGCCGAGCGGCTGGCCCGCCCGACCACCGGCGAGGGCCTCAAGGCCGACCTGCTGAAGGTCGCGAGCCACCCGAACCAGGCCTCCAAGTCCTGGATCACCGACCAGTACGACCGCTACGTGCTCGGCAACACCGTGCTCTCGCACGGCGAGGACTCGGGCATGATCCGGATCGACGACGAGACCAACCTCGGCGTCTCGGTCGCCACCGACGGCAACGGCCGCTTCGCCAAGCTGGACCCGTACACCGGCGCCCAGCTGGCCCTGGCCGAGGCGTACCGCAACGTCGCGGCCGGCGGTGCCAAGCCGCTCGCCGTCTCCGACTGCCTCAACTTCGGCTCCCCCGAGGACCCGGACGTGATGTGGCAGTTCGCCGAGGCCACCCGCGGCCTGGCCGACGCCTGCCTGGTGCTCGGCACCCCGGTCACCGGCGGAAACGTCTCGCTGTACAACCAGACCGGCGACGTCGCCATCCACCCGACCCCGGTGGTCGCGGTGCTCGGCGTCATCGACGACGTCACCCGGCGCACCCCGCTCGCCTTCGCCGAGGAGGGGCAGCTGCTCTACCTGCTCGGCGACACGGCGGACGAGCTCGGCGGCTCGGCCTGGTCGCAGGCCGTCCACGACCACCTCGGCGGCCTGCCGCCGGCGGTGGACCTGGAGCGCGAGCGGCTGCTCGGCGAGATCCTGATCGCCGCCTCGCGCGACGGCATGATCGACGCCGCGCACGACCTGTCCGACGGCGGTCTCGGTCAGGCGCTGGTGGAGAGCTGCCTCAAGGGCGGCCACGGTGCGCGGATCGTTCTGCCCGAGGGCCAGGACCCGTTCGTCCTGCTGTTCTCGGAGTCGGCCGGCCGCGCCGTCGTGGCGGTGCCGCGCAGCGAGGAGCTCCGGTTCAACGACATGTGCACCGCGCGCGGCCTGCCGGCCACCCGGATCGGTGTCGTGGACGGCGAAAGCCTGGACGTCCAGGGCCGGTTCAGCGTCTCGCTGGCCGAGCTGAAGGACGCCCGCACCGGTGTCATCGAGGCCCTGCTGGCCTGACGCACGGTCGACGAGGGGCGGTTGGTTCTCTGGTGAACCACCCGCCCCTCGGCGTATGTTGACGCCCATGCCTGCCAAGTCCCGTACGTATCAGCCGCAGAAGGTGAGCGCCGCGTTGACGGCGCAGAGCGAGGCGGTGCGCGTGGTCGTGCACCAGCTGACGGAGTCCGATCTGGAACGGCCGACCCGGCTCGGCTCCTGGAGGGTGCGGGAGCTGGTGACCCACCTGAGCCTGGCGCTGAGCCAGCTGTCCGTCGTGCTGGACCTGCCGGAGGTGGACGGGCCGGTGCTCCCGCTGGCCGACTACGCGGCGCTGGCCGGGACGATGGCCGGCTTCGTCGACACCGCGACCACGGAGCACACGGCGGCCGGGTTCGCCGGCCCGCCCAAGGAGGTGGCCGCCGAGTTCGACCGGTCGCTCGACGCCGTGCTGGCCGTGCTCGACAGCCGGGCCGCGGCGGAACCGGAGCGGCGGGTGACCTTCCTGAGCGGTCATCCGATGCTCCTGAGCGACTACCTGGTGACCCGGCTGATCGAGGCCGTGGTGCACGCCGACGACCTGGCCGACGCGCTCGGCCTGGACGCCTTCCCGCACGACCGCGAGGCCCTCGCCACCGTCTCCCGGATGCTGGCCGACGCCCTCGCCGGGCAGGTGCCCGGCGGCGCCGTCGAGCTGCGCGTCCCGCCGTTCGCGGTCGTCCAGGCGGTGCCGGGGCCGAAGCACACCCGGGGCACCCCGCCCAACGTGGTGGAGACCGATCCGCTGACCTGGATCCGGCTGGCCACCGGCCGGGCCGACTGGGCGGCGGCGGTGGAGGCGGCCGAGGTGTCCGCCTCGGGGGAGCGCAGCGACCTGCGGGAGTACCTGCCGGTGCTCTGTTAGGGCGTGTCCGACCCGTCGCGCACCCGGCGGGAATTGTCGGACACGCCCCAGGGCGGCTGCCAGGACCCGCCCCCGCCGCCGCGGTTCTACGGGACGGACGGCCCGCCCACGTACGTGCCCTGTGCCGAGTACGGCCAGGCGTTGGGCGTGCAGCCCTTGAGGCCGTAGATCTGCTGCATCATCGCGGGGGCGGGCTTGCCCTCGCCCGGGCAGCCCTCGTGCCCGTGGCCGATCCGGTGGCCCACCTCGTGGTTGACGATCAGCGCCCGGTACTCCTCCAGCGGTCCGCTGAACTGCGGTGAACCGGTGTTCCAGCGCTTGGAGTTGACGAGCACCTGGTTGCCGACGTTGCAGTTGACCTCGCCGTGGGTGTCCAGCCCGGAGGCGCCGCAGATCCGGTCCACGGTGGCCGGCGAGGCGATCTTCACGGCGAAGTCGTACGGGCCGTCGGCGACCAGCTGGAAGCCGTTCTTGCGGTCGTTGGTCCAGCCTCGTTTGTCGCCGAGGATGGCGTGGATCTGCGTGGCGGCGGTCGGGGCGTCGATGCCGATGCCGTCCTCGACCTCGACCCGGTAGCGGCGCACGTTGCCGCGTCCGACCGGCTTGGCGGTGGCCGGGGCGACGGTGAAGGTGCCCGCGCCCTTGGTGGGGCCGGGGTCCGGCGCGGCGGGGGCGGGCGGCGGGGTGTCGGCCGGGGCGGGAGCCGGGGGCGGCGCCTGCTCCGCCGTCGGTGCCGCCGTGGTGGCCTGCTCGCCCGGCGGGGCGACCCTCGCCTGGGCGGTCGGGGCGGCGGCCGGGGTTCCCGCTGGGCGGTACAGCATGATCGCCGCGGCCCCCAGGACCACTGCGGAGACCACGAGTGCCGTGAGCATGCCAGGACCGGGTCCGCGGCGCGGCTTGCGGCGTCGGCGACCGCCCTTCCGGGGCGGTGCGGTGCGCCGGCCGACGGATCGGGCTGCGGACATGATCTTCACAGTGGCAGGCGAACGGGTGAATGTCCACACGCCTCGTCTGTGACTTCGGCGTCGCGGAACGGGCGCCCGCCGGGGACGGCGGTTGACCCCTGCGTCTCGGGTGGCAGACTTCAGGGCATGGCGATTCACAGGAACCTTCTCGACGGTCCCGAACCCACTCTCCTCCCGGAGGAGGAGCGGCCCTACCGGATGCTGGCGGAGGAGTCGGCCTCCCCCACCCAGGTGGCGGCCGAGTTCCCGGTCTTCTGCCTGGCCTGGGCCATGCTCGCCGACGACGCCTACGCGGCCGGCCGGTACGTCGAGTCGTACGCCTACGCCCGTACCGGCTACCACCGCGGGCTGGACGCGCTGCGGCGCAACGGATGGAAGGGCCACGGCCCGGTGCCGTGGGAGCACCGCGGCAACCGCGGCTTCCTGCGCTGCCTGGCGGCGCTCGCCCGGGCGGCCGGCGCGATCAAGGAGACCGAGGAGGAGACCCGCTGCTGGCAGTTCCTGAAGGACAGCAGCGCGGAGGCGTACGCGGAGCTCAAGCAGTAGACACCCCCGGACAGACGGGTGCCCCCGGCGGTCTCCGCCGGGGGCACCCGTCTGTCACGTCACGCCCGGAGGGCGGGGCTCACGCGGCCGTGGGCCCCGCCCCGGGCGCGGGACTCACTTCAGGCGCTTGCCCGCCGAACGCAGCTGCTCGGCGGCCTCGACCACGCGGGCGGCCATGCCGGCCTCGGCCAGCTTGCCCCAGGTGCGCGGGTCGTAGGTGTTCTTCTTGCCGACCTCGCCGTCGACCTTCAGCACGCCGTCGTAGTTGGCGAACATGTGGCCGGCGACCGGGCGGGTGAAGGCGTACTGGGTGTCGGTGTCCAGGTTCATCTTCACGACGCCGTTCTCCAGCGCGGTGGCGATCTCCTCGGCGCTCGAACCCGAGCCGCCGTGGAAGACGAAGTCGAACGGGTCGGTCTTGCCGTACTGCTTGCCGATCGCGTCCTGGAGCTCGCGCAGCAGCTCCGGCTTCAGCACGACGTTGCCCGGCTTGTACACGCCGTGCACGTTGCCGAAGGAGGCGGCCAGCAGGTAGCGGCCCTTCTCGCCCAGGCCCAGCGCCTCGGCGGTGCGCACGGCGTCGTTGACGGTGGTGTAAAGCTCGTCGTTGATCTCGTGGGTGACGCCGTCCTCCTCGCCGCCGGTCGGGGTGATCTCGACCTCAAGGATGATCTTGGCGGCGGCGGCCTGGGCCAGCAGCTCCTGGGCGATGCCCAGGTTGTCGGAGAGGGTCTCGGCCGAGCCGTCCCACATGTGCGACTGGAACAGCGGGTTCTCGCCCCGGGCCACGCGCTCGGCGGAGACCGCCAGCAGCGGGCGGACGTAGCCGTCCAGCTTGTCCTTCGGGCAGTGGTCGGTGTGCAGCGCGACGGTGACGTCGTACTTGGCGGCGACGATGTGGGCGAACTCGGCGAGCGCGACGGCGCCGGTCACCATGTCCTTGCTGTGCTGGCCGCCCAGGAACTCCGCGCCACCGGTCGAGATCTGGATGATGCCGTCGCTCTCGGCCTCGGCGAAACCACGCAGTGCGGCGTGCAGCGTCTGCGACGACGTGACGTTGATGGCCGGGTAGGCGAACTTGCCCGCCTTGGCCCGGTCCAGCATCTCGTTGTAGACCTCGGGAGTTGCGATGGGCATGCGATCCGCTCCTGTCGGGTTGCGGCGTACGGACGGTGCTGTCCGACGCTGTGTACGCCTTCGTGACGACTCCGTGCCGGCCCGCCGACGCGCGGCGTTGCGGTGTGGCTCTCCGGCACGTTCGCGGCGACCTGCGCGGTACGGCCATGAGGGTGGTGTGCCACCGCGGACCGGACGCCTGTGCCATCTTCCCAGACTCGTGCCCGCGGGTCAGCAGGAGCCCGCCATGCGGAACGGCGCACGGCACGGGCGCACGGCGGCCGCGGGCGGCTCCGGCGGGCGGCCGGGGGGCGTCCCCCGCCGGGCGCCGTCGGCACGGTGCGCCCGCGTCGTGGGCACGGTGCGCCCGCGTGGTCGGCACGGTGCGCCCGCTATCCTGCGCCCGTGGACTACAACCAGCTGGCCGTCAACCTGCTTGACGCCAAATCCCTGATCTCGTCCCTCGGCGCCATCGGGCTGATCGCGATCATCTTCGCGGAGACCGGCCTGCTGGTCGGCTTCTTCTTCCCGGGCGACTCGCTGCTGATCCTCGCGGGTGTCGCCGCCTCGAACGCGGCCTCCTCGGTGCTCGGCGACGGTGCCAAGCTGCCGATCGCCGTCCTGCTGATCGGCTGCCCGATCGCGGCGATCGCCGGCGCCCAGCTCGGGCACCTGATCGGCGCCAAGGTCGGGCCGAAGATGTTCGACAAGCCCGATTCGAAGATCTTCCGACGCGACTACGTGGTGAAGGCGGAGGAGTACTTCAACAAGTTCGGCTCCGGCAAGGCCGTGGTGCTGGCCCGCTTCATGCCGATCATCCGCACCTTCCTGAACCCGGTCGCCGGCACCCTGGAGATGCCCGCCCGGACCTTCTTCCTCTGGAACGTGATCGGCGGCGTGCTGTGGACCGAGTCCATGCTGCTGATCGGCTACTTCTTCGGCGACGCGCTCGCCCCGGTGATCGACAAGTACCTGATCCCGGCGGTGCTGCTGATCGTCCTGCTGTCGATCTCGCCGATCCTGGTCGAGATCATGCGCGAGCGGAAGAAGAAGCGGGCCGGCATCGGCGCCGAGGTCGACGAGGAGAGCCAGGTCCAGGCCGGCGGCGGCCGGCACCGGCGGGGCTGAGCTCCCGGCGCTCCGGACACGGCGAGGGCCGGTGCTGTTTCACGTGAAACAGCACCGGCCCTCGGTCGTTCGTCGTACCGGACGGGATCAGAGACCCAGGTCGTCCAGGGTGTAGGCGGTCACGTACTCCAGGCCCTGGGCCTCCACGGCGGCCGCGCCGCCGCGCTCCACGATCACCGCGACGCCGACCACCTCGGCGCCCGCCTCGCGCAGCGCCTCCACGGCGGTCAGCACCGAGCCGCCGGTGGTGGAGGTGTCCTCGACGGCCAGCACCCGGCGGCCCTTGACCTCCGGGCCCTCGATCCGGCGCTGGAGGCCGTGCGCCTTGCCCGTCTTGCGGACCACGAAGGCGTCCAGCTGCTGCCCGCGCGCGGCGGCGGCGTGCAGCATCGAGGCGGCCACCGGGTCGGCACCCAGGGTCAGGCCGCCGACGGCGTCGTAGTCCAGGTGCGAGGTCGCGTCCAGCATCACCCGGCCGACCAGCGGGGCGGCCACGCCGTCCAGCGTGATCCGGCGCAGGTCGACGTAGTAGTCGGCCTCCTTGCCGGAGGAGAGGGTGACCTTGCCGTGCACGACGGCCTTGTCCTTGATCTGTGCCAGCAGGGCGTCGCGGTCGTTGCTCATGAGCGTTCAGTCTAGGCCCTGACGGTTCCCGCGGCGCTCCGGGCTCAGCGTCGGCGCAGCGCCCTGACCAGCACCACGGCACCACCCAGCAGGGCCACCGAGCCGCCGATCACCCACGGCACCGCGCTGCGGCCGCCGGTGCCCGGCACCACGATCCCGCCGGCCTCGCCGCCCCAGCGGGACGCCGCCCGGGCCCGCGCGCTGCGGGCGGGCAGCGCCGGGGCGTACGGGCCGCGCGGCGGGGCGTGGTCCACCTCCTCGGCGGACCGGCCGACGATGCTGCGGCGCACCGGGCCGCTGAGCACCGGCTCCTCCTCGTACGCGAAGAGCGGCTCGGCGGGGAGCTCCTCGGCGACGCCGTCCTGCTCGGCGGAGCCGTCCGCGGCCCCGTCCTCCACGTCGTCCTCCTCGTCCTCGTCCTCGTCGTCGGCGGAGCCGGTGGGCAGGCCGAAGCGCTCGGCGTCGGCGTCGGAGAAGGCGATCAGGTCGGAGAGGTCGTCGTCCAGGTCGTCGCCGGGCTGGTCCTGGCGGTCCTCGATGAAGACCACACCGGCGTCGGCCCCGGCCCCGGCGTTCCCGGACCCGCCCTGCTCGGCGTCCTCCTCCTGGTCCTGGTCCTGGTCCTGCGGCTGCTCGCCCTCCGGGGCGACCAGCGCGGCGGCGAACCGGTCCAGCAGGCGGCGGCCGGTGGCGTCGAGGGTCTCCTCGTCGAACTCGGTCAGCCGGCCGGTGGCGCTCAGGTCGCCGGTGAAGCGGATCACCGCGGTGCCGTCCTCGGCGCCGTCCGCGACGCTGACCCGGACGGTGGCGGTCACCTCACCGGTGCCCCGGGCCTCCTCGCCCTCGGCGAGCACGGTCAGCACGCCCTCCCGGCCCCCGATCAGCGACAGCACGCCCTTGTACGTGATCGTGGAGCCGCCGATCCGCAGCTTCAGCCGGCCGCCGATCTCCTCGGCCGCACCGGCGCCGACCGCGGCCGGCTCGGTGCTCAGCCCCGGCACACTCCGCGCCAGCAGCGCGGGATCCTGCAAGGCCTGCCGGACCGGCTCGGCGGACAACGGGACGAGAACCTCATGCTCCATGTCACGGAGCCTACCGACTGGGCCGCGCCCGGTCCCTACCCACCACCACCGGATTTTCCCCGCCCCACCTGTTCCCTTGGCCGTCGCACCATCGCCGCGGCCGCCCGCACGGGCACCCGCCCCGGCCCGCCACGGGCGCGAGGCGGGGCTTCCGGGAAGACGGTTCCCCGGGGTGGCCTCGGCGGGGCCGGGCGGCCTCAGCGGGGGCCGAGGAGGGTGAGGGCCGCCGGGGGGTGGGCCGGGCGGAGGGCGGTGAGGCGGGCGGTGGTGGCGTGGAGGGCGTCGGGACTGAGGGCGCGGGGCGACGGGGCGTCGGGGGCGAGGGTGAGCGGGGGCCGGACGGCGGCGGCGAGGAGGAAGTTCTGGGGGTCGTCCGGCGGGCCGGGGCGGCAGGCGGCGGTGGCGCTGCCCGGGACGGCGTACGGGGCGGTCTGCAGGCCCGTCGTCCGCAGACCGGACTCGATCTGCCAGAGGCCGTCCAGGTCGTTCCCGGCGCGGACGGCGATCCGGCCGCCGGGGGAGAGCAGTCGTGCGGCGAGGCCGTAGAACTCCTGGGAGTGGAACTTGACCGGCCCGCCGTCGGCCGGTGCCGGGAGGTCGGCGAGCACCACGTCGTACGGTCCGTCCCCGCCGGGGGCGCCGGCGCCGCGCAGCCAGGCCAGCGGGTCGGCCGCGGTGGTGCGGACCCGGGGGTCGTCCAGCGAGCGGCCGCCGAGGGCGGCCAGCCCGGGGTCGGTGCGGGCGAGCCGGGGGAGGGCGGGGTCGGCGTCGACCAGCCGGACGGTGCGCACGCCCCGGTGCCGCAGCACCTCCCGCAGGGCGAGCCCGTCGCCGCCGCCGAGCAGCAGGACGCGGGCGTCCGGGCCGGCCGCCATGGCGGGGTGGACCAGGCCCTCGCTGCTCCGGTACTCGTCCGGTCCGCAGACCGCGAGCCGGCCGTCCAGGTAGAGCCGCAGGGGGCCCTCGGCGGGGCCGGTGAGCACGATCTCCTGGGACCGGCTGCGGGTGGCGTAGCGGACCTGGTCGCCGTACAGGGCGTGCCGGGCGGCGCGCTCGACGGCGTCGGAGCCGGCCGCGGCCGTCGCGAGCAGGGCGAGGACCAGCAGGCAGCCGCCCCAGAGCAGCCGTCGGATCCGGGGGGCGGGTTCCTCGCGGAACAGCCAGAGCACCACGGCCGCCCCGGCGACGGCGTTGACGGCGCCGGTGAGCAGGGCGCCGTCGCCCGGTCCGAGGGCGGGCAGGATCAGGAAGGGGAAGGCGAGGCCGCCGATCAGCGCGCCCACGTAGTCGGCGGCGAACAGGTCGGCGACGGCGCGTCCGGCGTCCTCGCGCCGGATCCGTTGGATGAGGGTCATCAGCAGGGGGATCTCGGCGCCGATCAGGACGCCGATCAGGCAGGTGAGGCCGACCATGGCGGCCTGGTAGCGGCCGATCCAGGCCCAGCAGGAGTAGAGCGCGAGGACGGAGAGTCCGCCGGTGAGCGCGAGCGCGCACTCGACGAGGGCGAAGGCGGTGGCGGGCCGGCTGGTGAACCGTTTGGCGAGCAGTGAGCCGAGGCCCATCGCGAACACCATGACGGAGAGCACGACGGAGGTTTGGGTGACCGTGTCCCCGAGCAGGTAGTCGCCGAGCGCCACGAGTTCGAGCTCGTAGACGAGTCCGCAGGCCGCGCAGACGAACGCGGCCAGCAGGACGGTCAGGCGGGCGAGCCGGGGGCTGGAGCGCAGCCGGGACCGACGGCGGGCGGGCGGGAGCGGGGCGAGGCCTCGCCCGGGCCGGGGTGGGGCGCCGTCGTCGAGGTCCACTCGCGGGCGTGCGGGCGGACCGGTCGGATGGTTGATCACGAACAAACGCTAGGGGACGTGCGGGACGGATGGATGCGCCCATCCGACGGACAGTGGGCGACGTCGGATTGACGAACCGTTCCTGCGTACGATTCGTAGGCCTGGGCCGGGCGGCCTACGGCCGGATCGGTGGTCCGGTCCGGACTTCCGGCGGTCATGCCCCGGCCACCCCGGTCACCACCAGCGAGGAGCGGGTGCACACCAGCTGCCCCTCCTGCGGGTAGGCGTGCCAGGTGCGCCAGAGCAGCCGGTCCGCGCCGCCCTGGGTGACCAGTGCGGTGAAGGCGCTCGGGTCGCCCGGGAAGACCCCGGCGAGGCCCCGCGGGTGCCCCTCGACGAGGGCCAGCAGCTCCTGCGCGCGGGCCGCGAAGTCGTGCGGCGGCAGCGCCTCGATCCGGGCCGCGAACTCGTACTCCCAGCCGCCGACCTGCTTGGCCACCCGGGCCGGCAGCGGGGTGCGGCGGCCGGGCAGGCAGGCGACGGTCTCCAGGCACTGGCCGGGGCCCGCGTCGATCACCACCTGGTGGGAGGCGCCCAGCAGGCGCAGCTGGAGGGTGCCGGGCGTGCCCGGGCGGCCGCCCCCGTCGAGTCTCAGGTCGCGGACGGCGAGAGCGGGCAGCGGGTCGCCGCCGAGGCACCAGGCGAGGTCACCCGCCCGGGTGTCCGTGTAGGAGGTCTGCAGTGTGGTGAGCATGCTCGGCTCCGCGTTTCAGCTCCGTGCGCGCCCGCCGAGCAGCAGCGAGTAGGCCTAGGCGATGGCGAGGCTGTTCGTGGCTGTGCGGCCCTGGGCGCGGCCGACCGTGGAAGGAGGGATTCCGGCTGGAGATTCAGCAGCAGAGAAGCACGAATACGCCGGGTCCGCCGGTGATTTACCCAACTTTGTCAAGCATTCACCGTTTCGAGCACACCTGCTTCCCGGCTCTGATCGAGCCCGTGTACGAGTCTGCACAGCGCGCGCCCCTATCACCGGATCGTGCGCCGTGCGCGCCGGGTGTGCGCTGTCCGGCTGCATCACACACCGCCGCCCTCCAGGCGCGGGGCGTGGAGGGCGGCGGGAGAGTGCCCGGATGCTCGGAAGGATTGCCGCAATGGTGGCAAACAAGCAAGCCGATCAAGGAAGTTGATGATCCATCAGCACTGGTGTCGGATCACGGACATCCCTGTTCGAAGGGCGCGAAAGGGGGCGTGCGGCCCCTCACAGGCGCCGCAGGCGGGTGACGGCCTCCTGGAGGACCTCGTCCTTTTTGCAGAAAGTGAAGCGGACCAGGCTACGGCCGGCCTCCACGTCGTCGTAGAACACCGCGTTCGGGATGGCGACGACGCCGCAACGGCCGGGCAGGGCACGGCAGAATTCGATGCCGTCCTTCTCGCCGAGCGGCGTGATGTCGGTGGTGACGAAGTACGTGCCCTCGGGGGTGAAGGCCCGGAAGCCGGCCGCGGTGAGGCCGCCGAGCAGCAGGTCGCGCTTGCGCAGCAGGTCGGCGCGGAGGGTGTCGAAGTACGTGTCGGGCAGCCGCAGGGCCTCGGCGACGGCGTACTGGAAGGGTCCGGCGCTGACGTAGGTGAGGTACTGCTTCGCGGTGCGCACGGCCGCGACCAGGTCCGGGCTCGCGGTGACCCAGCCGACCTTCCAGCCGGTGAAGGAGAAGGTCTTGCCGGCGGAGGAGATGGTGACGGTGCGTTCGCGCATGCCGGGCAGGGCCGCGAGGGGGTGGTGGACGGCGCCGAAGACCAGGTGCTCGTAGACCTCGTCGGTGACGACCAGCAGGTCGTGCTCGACGGCGAGCGCGGCGACGGCGGAGAGCTCCTCGGCGGTGAGGACGGTGCCGGTGGGGTTGTGCGGGGTGTTGATCAGCAGCAGCCGGGTGCGCGGGGTGATCAGGGCGCGCAGCTCGTCCAGGTCGGGGCGGAAGGCCGGGGCCCGCAGGGTGAGCGGCACCCGGGTGGCGCCGGCCATCGCGATGCAGGCGGCGTAGGAGTCGTAGAAGGGTTCGAGGGCGATCGCGGTGCGCAGCTCGGGGATGCCGGGGCCGGGCGGGTACTGGTTGCCCCGGCCGTCGCGCAGGGCCCGTACGGCCGCCTCGCGGACCTCCTCGGGCCCGTCGGTGTCGGGGAATCCCTGGCCGAGGTTGATCGAGCCGGTGGCCGTGGCCAGGGCCGACATCTCGGCGAAGATCGTCGTGCCCATCCCGGTCAGTCGGCGGTTCAGCAGCGGCCTGGTACCCATCGGTGGCTCCTCACGGCTCGTCGTCAGGGCCATCCTGGGTCAGCCGGGGGCCGGGGACAAGAACGGCCCGCCACCGGCGCGGAGGGCGGTGGCGGGCCGGACCGGAGTACCGGGACCGGGATCAGGCCTCGTCGGTGCCCTCGGTGCCCTCGCCGTCCTCGCCCTCGATCTCGTTCTGGAGGCCGAGGCGCTCGACGATCCACTGCTCGAAGCCGACCGCGGCCTGGGTCCAGTTGGCGGTGGTGGTGACGAAGTAGTCCAGGTTGACGCCGGTGCCGACGATCATCTGGGCCTCGCCGATCAGGCGGACCACGCCGTCCTCGTGGGTGTGGGTGTAGACCTTGGGCCAGAGGGTCTCGCGGTTCCACTCGTCGATCAGGTCGAGGATCTCGCCCTTCTTCTCCAGCGGGTAGGCGCGGTCGTAGAAGGCGCGCACCGCGAAGAGCTCCTTCTGCTCGCCGCGGAACATGTAGTAGACGCGGAAGCCCTCCCAGGGGGCGGTGAGGTCGCCCTCCTCGTCCACGACGTGCTTGAGCTGCATCTGGTCCAGCAGCTGGGTGACCAGGGCCTGGTCCGGGACGACGATCGGCGGCGGGCCGGCCGGCCGCCCGCCCTGGCCGCCGGGCTGGCCGCCCTGGGGAACGCCGAAGGACGGGATGGACGACGGGTCGATGCTCATGGGGGTCCTCTTCCTCAGTGCACGTGGTGGCCGGCAATGAGAGGCCGCCCTTTCCACCTCCCATCCTGCCTCATTCGGGGCTCCGCTCACAGGGGCGGCCGAGGGGCGCGTCGATCTTCGTCGGGCGTTCCTCCGGCCGTCGTCCGGCGGCTCCGGCGGCGGTGGGAAGGGTGTCGGTCACCGAGGGTGTGCGGGGCCCGGGGCGGGGGTGGGAACCCCGGTGGGGTGTGGGCCCGCGGAGGGGCGCGCGTGAGCCACGTCACGCGCCCGGCGCGCTGGTTCGGCTGCCGTCCCGGTCGGATGCGGTTAGCGTGCGACGGAACTCGCATCGATCAAATCCCGGCCTGGCCGGGGGAGTTGAGCTGTCCTGAGGTGGACTGTCCGGAATTGAGGGGGGAACAGGAGTGGGTGGAGCGGCGACGGGGGACGGCGCGACGCTCGGGGCGCTGCTGCGGAGCATCCGGCTGGACCGGGGCATGACGCAGGAGCAGCTGGGCGAGGCGACCGGGCTGAGCGTGCGGTCGATCCGGGACCTGGAACGCGGGGTGTCCTGTCCGCGGGTGTCCACGCTCAGGCTGCTGACCCAGGCCTGGAGCCTGCCGGACGTCCAGGTGGCCGAGCTGCACCGGCTGGCGCGCAGCCGGCGGGACCGGACGCGGCGGCTGCTGCGACGGGCGGCGGCGGAGTGACGGCGGCGCGGTGACGGCGGCGCGGTGACGGCGGCGGCCCCGGCGGCCGGGTGACGGCCCCGGTGCGGCCCGCGGGCGCGGAACGGGCCGCCCCCGCCGCCGGAGCGGAAGGGGCGGCCCGGGTGCCGGACGCCGGCGGTGCTACTTCTCCAGCGGCCCCCGGCCGCGGACGGTCAGGCGGTCGCCCGCCTCGTCCTGCTCGACCAGGACGGTGTCCCCGTCGTGCACCGCGCCGGACAGGATCGCCCGGGCCAGCTGGTCGCCGATCGCGGACTGCACCAGCCGGCGCAGCGGGCGGGCGCCGTACGCCGGGTCGTAGCCGGTGAGCGCCAGCCAGTCGCGGGCGGCCGCGGAGACCTCCAGGGTGAGCCGCCGCTCCCGCAGCCGCTCGCCCAGGCGGGCCACCTGGAGGTCGACGATCCGGCTCAGCTCGCCGGTGCCCAGCGGCTCGAAGACCACGATGTCGTCCAGCCGGTTGAGGAACTCCGGCTTGAACGCGGACCGGACGGCGCCCAGCACCAGCTCCCGCTTGCGTTCCTCCGGGGTGGCCGGGTCCACCAGGTACTGGCTGCCCAGGTTGGAGGTGAGGATCAGGATGGCGTTGCGGAAGTCCACCGTGCGGCCCTGCCCGTCGGTGAGCCGCCCGTCGTCCAGCACCTGGAGCAGGACGTCGAAGACCTCCGGGTGCGCCTTCTCCACCTCGTCCAGCAGCACCACGCTGTACGGGCGGCGGCGGACGGCCTCGGTGAGCTGGCCGCCCTCCTCGTAGCCGACGTACCCGGGCGGGGCGCCGACCAGACGGGAGACCGAGTGCTTCTCGCCGTACTCGCTCATGTCGATCCGGACCATCGCCCGCTCGTCGTCGAACAGGAAGTCGGCCAGGGCCTTGGCGAGTTCGGTCTTGCCGACACCGGTCGGGCCGAGGAACAGGAAGGAGCCGGTCGGGCGGTCCGGGTCGGCGACGCCGGAGCGGGTGCGCCGCACCGCGTCGGAGACGGCCTGCACGGCCTCCTGCTGGCCGATCAGGCGCCGGCCCAACTCCTCTTCCATGCGCAGGAGTTTGGCGCTCTCGCCCTCCAGTAGCCGGCCGGCCGGGATGCCCGTCCAGGAGGCGACCACGTCGGCCACGTCGTCCGGGCCGACCTCCTCCTTGACCATCGAGGTCGAGGTGTCCTGGTCCGCGGCGCGCTCCTGGGCCTCGGTGAGCTCCGTCTCGGCGGCCGGGATCTCGGCGTACATCAGCTTGGACGCGCGCTCGAAGTCCCCGTCGCGCTGGGCGCGTTCGAGCGCGCCGCGCAGGTCGTCCAGCCGCTCCTTGAGCTCGCCGACCCGGTTGAGGCTCTTCTTCTCCTGCTCCCAGCGCGCCGTCAGCACGCTCAACTGCTCGTTCCGGTCGGCGAGGTCGCGCCGCAGCCGGGCCAGCCGGTCCACCGAGGCCGGGTCGGACTCCTTCTCCAGGGCCAGTTCCTCCATCCGCAACCGGTCCACGGAGCGCTGGAGTTCGTCGATCTCGACCGGGGAGGAGTCGATCTCCATCCGCAGCCGGGAGGCCGCCTCGTCGACCAGGTCGATCGCCTTGTCGGGCAGGAAGCGGGAGGTGATGTAGCGGTTGGACAGGGTGGCGGCGGCGACCAGGGCGGCGTCCGAGATCTGCACCTTGTGGTGCGCCTCGTACCGGCCCTTGAGGCCGCGCAGGATGGCGATCGAGTCCTCCACGCTGGGCTCGCCGACCAGCACCTGCTGGAAGCGGCGCTCCAGGGCCGGGTCCTTCTCGATCCGCTCGCGGTACTCGTCCAGCGTGGTGGCGCCGACCATCCGCAGCTCGCCGCGGGCCAGCATCGGCTTGAGCATGTTGCCCGCGTCCATCGCGGAGTCGCCGCCGGCGCCCGCGCCGACCATGGTGTGCAGCTCGTCGATGAAGGTGACGACCCGGCCGTCGGAGGCCTTGATGTCGTTCAGGACGGCCTTCAGCCGCTCCTCGAACTCGCCGCGGAACTTGGCGCCCGCGACCATCGCGCTGAGGTCCAGCGCGACCAGCCGCTTGCCGCGCAGCGACTCCGGCACGTCGCCGGCCACGATGCGCTGGGCCAGGCCCTCGACCACGGCGGTCTTGCCGACGCCCGGCTCGCCGATCAGCACCGGGTTGTTCTTCGTCCGGCGGGAGAGCACCTGGACCACCCGGCGGATCTCGTGGTCGCGGCCGATCACCGGGTCGAGCTTGCCGTCCCGGGCGGCCTGGGTGAGGTCGGTGCCGTACTTCTCCAGCGCCTTGTAGGTGCCCTCCGGGTCCGGTGAGGTGACCCGGCCGCTGCCGCGGACGTCCTTGAACGCGGCGAGCAGCGCCTTCGGCGCGGCGCCCTGGTGCGCCAGCAGCTCGGCCACCTGGCCGCCCTCGGCGGCCAGGCCGACCATCAGGTGCTCGGTGGAGACGTACTGGTCGTCCAGGTCGCTGGCGCGCCTGCCGGCCTCGGTGAGCACCGCGACGGTGTCCCGGGCGAGCTGGGGCGCGGCGACCGTCGAGCCCATCGCGCTGGGCAGCGCGGCCGCCTGGCGGCGGGCCTCGGCGTCGACCCGGGCGACGTCGGCCCCGACCGCCTCCAGCAGGGGCCGGGCGATGCCCTCGGGCTGCTCCAGCAGGGCGATCAGGATGTGCACCGGCCTGACGTCCGGGTTGCCGGCCGTGCCCGCCTGCCGGATGGCGGCGGACAGGGCTTCCTGCGTCTTGGTGGTGAACTTGCTGGCGTCCACTGCTGGGGGGTCCTCCCTCGTCGTCCTTCACTACTGCTGCGTACAGCATGCACTAAGTTGAGTCTATTCCGCTCAACTTTCCGTTTCCGGTTTCCGCCTCAACTTCTCGGTGAACGTTTGACCGACCGCCGGGTCAGCCCCAGCAGCTCCCGGGCCGGCCCGCCCGGCCGCTGCCCGGCCGGCCAGACCGCGCGCAGCGGCCGCCGCAGGTCCAGCTCCGCCACCAGCGGCACCTCGACCAGCCGCCGGGTGGCCAGCTCCTCCGTCACCGCCAGCTCGCTCAGGCAGACCGGCCCCGCCCCGGTCATCGCCGCCGCCTTCAGCGCGGTGGACGAGGCCAGCTCCATCCGGGGCCGCGCCACGCCCCCGTACGGCCGCAGGGCCATCTCCAGCACCTCCCGGGTGCCCGAGCCGGGCTCGCGCAGCGCCAGCGGGGTGGCCGCCAGCTCGGCCCCGGTCAGCGGGGCGCGGCGGCGCGCCCACGGGTGCCCGGGCGCCACCACGACCACCAGCCGGTCGGCGGCCACCACCACGCCGGCCAGCCCGGGCGGGGTGGTGGGGCCCTCGACGAAGCCGAGGTCGGCGTCCCCGTCCAGGACGTGCCCGGCGACCTCCGCCGAGTTCGCCGTCCGCAGCGTCACCGCCGTCCCCGGGCTGGCCTCGGCCAGGCCCAGCAGCCAGCCGGGCATCAGGTACTCGGCGACGGTCAGACTGGCCACCACCCGCAGCTTGGCGTCCCGCCGCTCGCGCAGCGCGTCGATCCCGGCGTCCAGCGCCTGCGCCGCCTCCACCACCTGCCGGGCCCACTCGACCACCAGCCGGCCCGCCTCGGTCGGCCGGCTGCCCCGGGGCGAGCGGTCCAGCAGCGGGACGCCGACCTGCCGCTCCATGCCCTTGATCCGGGCGCTGGCGGTCGGCTGGGTGACGCCCAGCTCGGCCGCCGCCCGTCCGACACTGCCCAGCCGGGCCACCGCGAGCAGCAGTTCCAGGGCGCCGAGTTCGGGGACGTGCGGGGAGAGGGCCATAGGTTCAGGCTATGCCCCCATAGAAGCCCCGGCGCTACCGGCCGCCCGGCCTTCCGGGCGACGGTGGGGACATGTCCACTTTGGCCGGTATCCGCCCCCTCGCCCGCCCCGCCGTCCGCCGCCGGCCCGACCTCGCCCAACTCGGCCCCAACTGGTACGCCGCCGTGATGGGCACCGCGATCCTGGCGAACGGCGCCGCCGTGCTGCCGGTGCGGCCGCCCGGGCTGACCGCCTTCGGCGAGGTGATGTGGGCGTTCGCGCTGGCCGCCCTGCTGGTGCTGGCCGGGGCCCGGCTGGTCCACCTGACCCGGCACCGCGAGGCGGCCCGCGCCCAGCTGCTGGACAACCCGGCCACCGCGGTCTTCTACGGCTGCCCGCCGATGGCGCTGCTGGCGGTCGGGCTGGGCACCCTGCTGCTCGGCTCCCGGGTCATCGGCACCGGCCCGGCGGTCGCCCTGGACGCGGTGCTGTGGAGCCTCGGCACCCTGTACGCGCTGGCCGTGGCCGGCGGCATCCCGTACCTGATGATCACCCGGCACCGGCTCTCCGCCCTGGAGGCCAACCCGACCTGGCTGCTGCCCGTGGTCGCCCCGCTGGTCGCCTCCGCCTGCGGCCCCGCGCTCGTCCCCCACCTGCCGGCCGGGACGGCCCAGCAGGCCATGCTGTACGGCTGCTGGGCGCTGTTCGGGATCGGCCTGCTGGCCACCCTGGTGCTGCTGCCGGTGGTGTTCACCGGGCTGCTCCACAGCAAACTGCCCGCCCTGGCGCTCACCCCCTCGCTGTTCCTGGTGCTCGGCCCGCTCGGCCAGTCCGTCACCGCGGTCCACCAGCTCGCCGACGCCGCCCGCCCGGTGCTGCCCGCGCTGGCGCCCGCCATGGTCGACCTCGCCGAGCTGTACGGCGTGGCGGTGATCGGCGTCGCCATGCTCTGGCTGGCCGTCGCGCTCACCGCCAACCTGCGGGCCCGGCGGGCCGGGATGCCGTTCGCGATGACCTGGTGGGCGTACACCTTCCCGGTCGGCACCTGCGTCACCGGAGCCTCCGCGCTCGCCCGGCACACCGGCTTCGGGGGCTTCAGTGGCCTGGCCGTCGGCCTGTACCTGCTGCTGGCGCTCGCCTGGGTGCTCGCCGCGGGCGGCACCGCCGCCGGGCTGGCACGGGGCCGGCTGCTGGCCCGCTGAGGCGGCGCCGGACCCCCGGGCCTGCGTGAACGCGCAGCTCAGGAGCGCGCGGCCGGTGCAGGAACGCGCACGGCCGGACAACGGTGCTGCCGGGTGGTGCCGACGCCCCCGACCCGCCCCGGTTCCACCGGAATCCACCCCGCCGGCCGGACCGTCGCGCCCGCGGCCGGATGCAGGTAGCTGCAATTGCGCGAACATGCACTCGGGCGGCACTTGTTCACCGGCCGTCACGCTGTGAGGGTGGAGACACGCCAAGTCGTCCGGGCACCGCAGCCCGATGGTGGCGACACGCTCTTCGATGCTGACCGCAGGTGCGACATCCCGCGCCGGTGGAACGGGGGGGAAGAGCGCCGGGCCGGGGTCCATGTGTGGTGATGGCCCCCGGACCGGACCCGTCGAGGCGTTGCTGCTCCGCCTCGACGGGAGCGCCTTGACTGGCGTACCGATGGCGGCCCCCGGACGACCCGGCGTGCGACGGCACCCGGGCCCGGGGTCCGCCGTCCCACCCGGTACCGTGACCGCCTGATCCATGATCACGCCGTACCGGCCCACCGGCACCGTGAGCCCGCCGGGCCCACCGGTGCCACGGCTCGTGCGGCGGGGAGCACGGGCAGACCAGGGGAGAGGCGTCCGGCAGGGAGAGTGCGACGTGACGGCGGAACCGGCGGTCACACCGCACCACGGGCCCGTGGGCGAGGAGCCCGACGAGGCCGCCCGGCAGCTCTACCTGGCCATCATCGCCGAGGGCGGCCGCGTCCCCACCGGCGAGGTCGCCGACGTCGACCGGGGAGCGCTCCAACAACTCATCGACATCGGCCTGTTGATGGTCAACCGGATGGACCGCTGCTACACCGCGGTCAGCCCGCGCTCGGTCAGCGACCGCCTCGGCGCCGAACTGCGCAGCGAGGCCACCCGGCTGCTGGTCCGCGCGGAGAACCTCCCGGGCGCCCTGGACGGCCTCACCCGGGCCTACGACGCGATGCCCCGCCCGACCGACCGGGCCGGCGGCGCCGTCCACGTCGAGGGGCACGTCCACATCCGCCAGCGGATCTCCCAACTGGTCTCCGACTGCCGCTCCGAGGTCCTCACCGCCCAGCCCGGCCACCGGCCCGCCGACACCCTCCAGGTCGCCCTCCTCCAGGACGTCCAACTGCTCCAGCGCGGCTGCTCGCTGCGCACCATCTACCAGCCGGTCGCGCTCGCCGACCCGCCCGCCCTCGCCTACGCCGAGGAGGTCATCCGGCACGGCTCGCTCATCCGGGTGCTCGACGAGCCCTTCCAGCGGCTGATCGTCTTCGACCGCTCCGTCGCCGTGATCTCCGCCAACGACGACAACAGCACCGCCGCCTTCATCACCGACCCGGCCACCATCACCTACCTGGTCGGCACCTTCGAACGCGACTGGGCGCGCGCCGACACCGCCGAGGCCGCCGCCCTCGGCCAGGCATCCGCCCGCACCATCCCCGACCGGGTCGGAAGGCTGCTCGCCCGCGGCCTCACCCAGCGCGCCGTCGCCACCCGGCTGGGCCTGAGCGAACGCACCGTCGCCGCCCACATCTCCCGGCTGCGCGACCGCTACGGCGCGCAGACCCTCTTCCAGCTCGGCTGGCTGATGCGGGGCGCCCGCGATGACCGATGAGCCGGGCCCGGCCGAGCGGGCCCTCTACCTCGCCGCCGTCCGGGGCGGCGGCCGGCTGCTCCCCGAGGACCTCGCCCCCGCCGACCGGCCCACCCTGGCCGCCCTCGTCGCCCGCGGCCTGCTCACCCCCACCGCCACCGGCTGGACCGCCGCCAGCCCGCGCTCCCTCGGCGACCGGATCGGCCTGGAACTGCGCACCCGCGCCGTCCGCCTGCTGCGGCACGCCGAGCGGCTCCCGGGCACCCTCGGGCCGCTGTCCCGCGCCTACGACGAGGCGCGCAGCCCGGTCGGGGGGCAGCCGGCGGCCGGTTCCCGGGCCGTTGGTTCGGCCGGCTCCCCGGCCACGGGCTCCCCGGCCGTCGCCCTCGGCGGCACTCTCGGCGGCACCGTCGTCGGCGCCGCCGAGGTCCGCGGGCGGGTCAGCGAACTCGTCTCGGAGTGCCGGGAGGAGGTCCTGGCCGCCCAGCCCGGCCCGCGGCCGCTCGAAGGCCTCCGGATGGCCCTCGCCCAGGACCTCTCGCTGCTCCGCCGAGGCTGCTCGCTGCGCACCCTCTACCAGCCGGTCACCCTCGCCGACGCCGCCGTGCGGAGCCAGGTCGTCCTGCGCACCGGGCAGGGCGCCCAGGTGAGGGTCCTCGCCGAGCCCTACGAGCGGGTGCTGGTCTTCGACCGCGCGGTGGCCGTCATCCCCGCCGCCGAGGACCACAGCCGGGCCGCCTTCCTCACCGACCCCACCACCGTGGCCTACCTCGCCGCCCAGTTCGAACGCGACTGGGCCCGCGCCACCCCCGCCGGACGCCACCTCGACCCGCCGTCCGTCACCACCGTGCGGATCGGCCGGCTGCTCGCCCGCGGCCTCACCCAACGGGCCGTCGCCACCCGGCTGGGCGTCAGCGAACGCACCGTCGCCGCCCACATCTCCCGGCTGCGCGACCGCTACGGCGCCCACACCCTCTTCCACCTCGGCTGGCGGCTGCGGGGCGAGCACCATGACTGACACGCCCGCCACTCCGCTCGCCGCCGCCCGGGCCCTCCACCTCGCCGTCCTGCGCGAGGGCGGCCGGGTGCGGTCGGCCGAAGTCGGCGGGGAGGACGGGTCGGCGCTCCTACGGTTGGTGGAACTCGGGCTGCCGGTACCGCAGTTGGTGGACGGCTCGGACAGCGCGGTGGATCCCCGGGCGGTCGGCGAGCGGATCGGGGGCGACCTCCGGAGGACCGGTACCCGCCTGTTGGCCGAGGCCGGCCGGATCCCCGGGCAGCTGCGCGAACGCACCCGGGCCCATGGCGCGGCGCCGCGGCGGAGCGAGCCGGGTGGAGGCGTCCGCCGGCTGAGGGGCACGGCCGAGATCCGGCACCTGGTCTCGCAGTTGGTCAAGGACTACCCGGACCACCCGCACGAGGCGCTCGGTGCCCGACCCGGCGGCCTGTTCCGACGCGCCCACCGCCGGGTTCGCCCGGCGGTCGACGCGGGTCGGAAGGCTGCTCGCCCGCGGCCTCACGCAGCGGGCGAGCGCCGGCCGGATGGGGCTGAGCGAGCGCGCGGTGGCCGGTCATGTCGCCCGGCTGCGTGAGCTGTGCGACGCGGAGGCGCTGTTCCGGTCGGGCCGGCTGCTGCGGGGGTCCCGGACGGGGGAGTCCGGTGGGTAGCCGCCGCTCAGCCGGTGGCGGCGCCGGTCGGCCAGTAGCCGGGGACGGCGGGCTGCTGCCGGGGGACGTTGAACTGCTCGCCGGGGGCGGTCCAGAAGCCCTCGCGCAGGGAGAGCGCCATGCCCGCCCAGTCGAGCGCGGTCTCGACCGTGTGGTTGAGGGCCTCCTGCGACCAGGTGTCGTCGAAGACCAGCGGCAGGACGGGGGCGACCTGCTCGATGGTGGCGATCAGCGGGTTGTGGGTGATGGCCTCGTCGACCAGGAGGACGATCGGCTTGCGCAGCGCCGACGCCCAGCCGAGCTCCAGGCTCACGCCGGCCGAGAGGGGGGCACCGACGTAGGCGAACACGAGGTCGGCGGACTGGAGGGCGCGGAAGTCGGAGGGGACGCGGGGCTCCGGCGCGCGGCCGGAGATGGTCCAGGCGTCGCTGTGGTGCGCGCTGTACACGGCGGCACCGCTGCGCAGGAGGGTGGTGCGGAGCGTCGTCAGCCGCGTCCGGCTGGCGAGGGTCACCACGCTGTCGGCCGGCCCGGTCAGTCGCATCAGCGGGGCGGCCAGGAACACACGTGCACGCCGACCCTCAGGGGCCTGGCTGTCGTGGTGACGCAGGTAGGGCTCGGTCATGTCGACTCCGGGGAAAGGCCGACCGGGGGAGTGAGTGTCGGCGATGCGTTGGATGTGGTCTGCTCGGTGGACTGATGCCGCTGCTGAACGGTTTAGTATTTGACGGTACATTGGCAAGGTGTGGCGCCCTGCCGAGACCATTGAGGGCGAACTGATCGTCCATCGCATCTCCGTGTCGCGTCCAGGGTTGGCCTGTGTCATCTGGATGACTGGCAGAGAGATGACGCACACCCCCGCATGCGGAAGCAGGTGACAGCCTCCCCCTGGCGTGGCACCATGTGGACCGTTATCCTGCTTGACGCTTCTAGTGGCGATTCTCCAGAAAAGTGAGGGCGTGACTGATATGCACCAATTTGTCCGCGTGGTTGTGCTTTCATTGGTTGCCGTCGCCGCCGTGCTCGGTGCCGGCTCTCTCGTGAGCGCTGCCGACTCGCACGACGCGATTGCCGTCAATGCCTCCGTGAGCGTCGCAGACGACATCTCCTGGCAGTGAGTACGGCCGGGTGACTGCACGGCCGGGTAATCGCACGGCCGCGTGCCAGAGTATTGACGGACCCGCCTGAAGCCGGCTGGGCGAGTCAGTCGGAAGTCTCCTGCGCCTTTCGGCCGAGGACATATCCGAGTTGGAATAGCGAGTCGACCTTGTAGTCGTCTCGCATTTCGGCTATATGTCTGGCCAGTGTCCGCTCGCTAATTCCAAGGCGTCGTGCGATAACTCGGTGATTGGTTCCTTCGAGCATCTGGTCAATGATCGTCTGGCGCAGGCGTGACACGACCTGCTGCGGCACCGTGCGGTCGCCCTCGAATTCCAGGGCCCGGCTCCAGTACTGCTCGAAGACCTCATTGGCAAGATAGTCGACGACGGCAGGGTCGTAGATGAAGGCCGCGAGGCTCATGTCATCGTCGATCGGGATCACTGCCACGCGCCGATCCATCACTATGAGCCGCGTATAGGGCTCGTCAAGCGTGCGGTACTGGCCGCCGGCTTGGGCGAGTGTGGCGACGTAATCCCTGGTCGGCTGGTGGTATCGGGTGCTGGCGTGGTAGATCGTCCGCATCTTCGTCCCGCTGCGGAGCGTCTCCAGATCGTATGCGATCATTCCGGCGAGAAGATCCGGCTGCCGGGGGCCGCCAGGTTGGAGCGCCAGGGCCTCCTCGAATCCGGAACCCCTGAACTGCTCCAGCCGCTGCCGAATGAGCGCCTTCCCCCGAACATGCTCTATGGACCCTCCGGACCGCTTCGGGGTGTGGAATTCCCGGGCCAGATCCTGCAGTTCGGAGGGGAGCGATACGGCGCGTGACAGGAGTTCCAGTGCCTGACGTTGCCACGAATGGCTGAGGCTTGTCGAGAGCTGCGCGGGGTCGGCGGCCACGAAAACATTCGGATCATCACTGTCGGGTATGAGAAGGCCGATCCTCACCAGCTCGCCCCGCGCGGGATCATCCTGGTCGAGGTCGGAGTCCAACGGCAGTTTGCCGTCTCCTCGGATGACGGCGAGATATAGCTCTCGTGCTTCTGGCGAGAGGATGGTCAAGCCGGCGGCAAGGGGCTGCTCTCGTCCACTCATTCGCGACTCCTTGCCGTTACCGTGCTACCTGCGTCCCATCAGCGCTGGTGCTGAACGAGTTTTAGCATGCCAGATCTGGTGAGTCCCCCGGAGAGGGAATACGACCGCACTCTCTCACCGCACGGCAGCCGCCGGCACCCCCCGAGAGGAGGGGCCGGCGGCCGGTGGGTGCTTCGGTCAGCGCTTGGGGCGCCAGACGACGAGGGCGCTGGACTGCGGGGTGGGGGGCTGGTACGGGACGAGGTCGCGCCGGTAGGACGCGTGGACGGCGGCCTCGCGCTGCTGGAGGGCGGTGGCGGCGCCCTCCAGGGAGTCGACCAGTTCCGCGACCCGGGACCGCAGGGCGGTGACCTGGTTCTCCAGCTCGATGATCCGCTTGATGCCCGCCAGGTTGATGCCCTCGTCCTGGGAGAGCCGCTGGACCTCGCGCAACTGCTGGATGTCGCGGGCGGAGTAGCGGCGGCCGCGGCCGGCGGTGCGGTCGGGGCAGACCAGTCCGAGGCGGTCGTACTGACGCAGGGTCTGCGGGTGCAGACCGGACAGTTCGGCGGCCACGGAGATGACGTACACCGGGGTGTCCTCGGTGAGGACGTACGTCGGCGGGGCCGCGGCGGCGCGGCGGGTGCGGCGGGGGCCGGCGCCGGGCAGGCCCTCGCCGAGGCCGGGGCCGATCGGGGTGTCGGGGTCGATCGGGTTCATCGGGGACATCTGGTCGTCACGCTCCCTTCGCCGCCCGGAACAGGGCGGCGCGCGGATCGTCGGAGGCGGTGGCCTCGCGGTACTGCTCAAGGGCGTTCAGCGCGTCGCCGGTGACGTGCTGGGGCACCACGACCTCGACGGTGACGAGGAGGTCGCCGCGGGTGCCGTCCTTGCGGGTGGCGCCCTTGCCGCGGGCGCGCATGGTGAGGCCGTTGGCGCTGCCCGGGGGCAGCTTGAGCTTCACGGTCGGGCCGTTCAGCGTGGGCACCTCGATGGTGGCGCCGAGCGCGGCTTCGGGGAAGGCCACCGGGACGGTGACGGTGAGGTTGTCGCCCTTGCGGCCGAAGACCGGGTGGGAGTCGACGTGCACGGTCACGTAGAGGTCGCCGGGCTGCCCGCCGCGCTCGCCCTGGGCGCCCTTGCCCTTGAGCCGGATGCGCTGGTCGGCCTGGACGCCGGCCGGGATCCGGACCTGCATGGTGCGGGCCGAGCTGGCCCGGCCGCTGCCGTGGCAGTCGGGGCACGGGTCGTCGACGATCATGCCCCGGCCGCGGCAGTCCTTGCACGGCTCGGAGAGGGCGAAGGCGCCCTGGCCGCGGCTGACGGTGCCCGCGCCGACGCAGGTCGGACAGACCCGCGGGGTGGTGCCGGACTTGGCGCCGGTGCCGTTGCAGCCCCGGCAGGGGGCCTGGCTGGTCATCCGCAGCGGGACGGTCGCGCCGTCCACCGCCTCCTCGAAGGAGAGCGTCACCTCGGTCTCGACGTCGGCGCCGCGCCGGGGCTGGGCCTGCCGGGTGCCGCCGCGGTTGAAGAGGCCGCCGAACACGTCGCCGAGGCCGCCGCCGGCCTGGCCGGCGCCGCCCTGGCTGCCGCTGAAGAGGTCGCCGAAGTCGAAGCTGTAGCTGCCGTTGCCGCCGGGGGCGCCGCCGGCCCGGAAGCCGCCGTTGGCGAAGAGGCTGCGGGCCTCGTCGTACTCCTTGCGGCGCTTCTCGTCGGAGAGGACGTCGTACGCCTCGGAGATGTCCTTGAACCGCTCCTCGGCCTTGGAGTCACCCTTGTTGGCGTCGGGGTGGAACTCGCGCGCGAGCTTGCGGTAGGTCTTCTTGATCTCGGTGGCGGTGGCGTCCTTGGGCACGCCGAGGACCTTGTAGTAGTCCTTCTCGACAAAGTCCTTGCCACTCATGGCTTCCGCCACCTCCCGATGTCCATCGTCACTGTGCTGTCAACAGCCGGTGAGCAAACGGCTGCTGACAGAGCGCTGCGGAGCCGGCCGCCGTACTGGCCGGCGTACGACTCCGCAGCGCACTGGTTGTCAGCTGTCACAGGTTGTCAGCTGTCCGAGCCACCGTCGGACTTGTCCGCGTCGGCGGACTTCGGCTCGGCGTCCGGGGAGGACGCCTGGCTGCCGGGCTGGGGCTCCGCGACGGCCACCATCGCCGGGCGGATGATCCGCTCGCCGATGCGGTAGCCGGGCTGGAGGATCTGCACGCAGGTGTCCTCGGTGACGTCCGAGGAGTAGCTGTGCATCAGCGCCTCGTGCATGGTCGGGTCGAAGGGCTCGCCCTCCTTGCCGAACTGCTGCAGGCCCAGCTTGGCGACGACCGTCTCCAGCGACTCGGCGACGGACTTGAAGCCGCCCGTGACCTCGCCGTGCTCGCGGGCGCGGCCGATGTCGTCCAGGACCGGGATCAGCGACTCCAGGATGTTGGAGACGGCGATCTCGCGGACGGTCAGCCGGTCGCGCTCGA
Source organism: Kitasatospora sp. NPDC048715 (assembly GCF_043198905.1). Classification (NCBI taxonomy): domain Bacteria; kingdom Bacillati; phylum Actinomycetota; class Actinomycetes; order Kitasatosporales; family Streptomycetaceae; genus Kitasatospora; species Kitasatospora sp. NPDC048715. The sequence goes on from NZ_JBICVH010000001.1 coordinate 183,746, forward strand.
CGCGCTTGCGGTAGTTCTGGTACTCGGCCTGGAGGCGCTGGAGGTCACCGGTGCGCTCGGCGAGCTCGCGCTTGGCGGTGGCGAGGTCGTCCGAACCGGATTCCCCGGTACCGGCCGCGGCGGCCTCCTCGGCAGCCTTGATCACGGCCTCTTCGGCGGCGGAGTCGTCGCCGGGCTTACCGCCCTGCGGCTTGTCCGTCATGCCGCACCGCCCTTGGGCTTCTCGTCGTCCACGATCTCGGCGTCGACGACGTCGTCGTCCTTGGCCTGGGCGGAGTCACCGGAGGGGGCGGCACCAGCAGCGGCGTCGGCGTTGGCGTACAGCGCCTGGCCGAGCTTCTGCGCGGTGGTGGAGACCTTCTCCGAGGCCTCGCGGATCTTCGCGATGTCCTCGCCCTTCAGGGCCTCCTTGAGCTCGCCGATGGCGGTCTCGACCTCGGTCTTGACGTCGCCCGGCAGCTTGTCGGCGTTGTCGGCGATGAACTTCTCGGTCGAGTAGACGAGCTGCTCGGCGGAGTTGCGGGTCTCCACGGCCTCGCGGCGCTTGTGGTCGTCCTCGGCGTACTGCTCGGCCTCGCGGCGCATGCGGTCGACCTCGTCCTTCGGCAGCGAGGAGCCGCCGGTGACGGTCATCTTCTGCTCCTTGCCGGTGCCGAGGTCCTTGGCACCGACGTGCATGATGCCGTTGGCGTCGATGTCGAAGGTGACCTCGATCTGCGGCAGGCCGCGCGGCGCCGGCGGCAGGCCGGTCAGCTCGAACATGCCGAGCTTCTTGTTGTACGCGGCGATCTCGCGCTCGCCCTGGTAGACCTGGATCTGCACGGACGGCTGGTTGTCCTCGGCCGTGGTGAAGATCTCGGAGCGCTTGGTCGGGATCGTGGTGTTGCGCTCGATCAGCTTGGTCATGATGCCGCCCTTGGTCTCGATGCCGAGGGACAGCGGGGTGACGTCGAGCAGCAGGACGTCCTTGACCTCGCCCTTGAGGACACCGGCCTGGAGCGCGGCGCCGATGGCGACGACCTCGTCCGGGTTGACGCCCTTGTTGGCGTCCTGGCCGCCGGTCAGCTCCTTGACGAGTTCGGCGACGGCCGGCATGCGGGTCGAGCCGCCGACGAGGACGACGTGGTCGATCTCGGAGAGCGAGATGCCGGCGTCCTTGATGACGTTGTGGAACGGGACCTTGCAGCGCTCCAGCAGGTCCGCGGTCAGCTGCTGGAACTGGGCGCGGGTGAGCTTCTCGTCCAGGTGCAGCGGGCCCTCGGCGGAGGCCGTGATGTACGGCAGGTTGATCGAGGTCTCGGAGGACGAGGACAGCTCGATCTTCGCCTTCTCGGAGGCCTCGCGCAGACGCTGCAGGGCCATCTTGTCCTTGGACAGGTCGACGCCGTGGCCGGCCTGGAAGACCTTGACCAGGTGGTCGACGACGCGCTGGTCCCAGTCGTCACCACCGAGGTGGTTGTCACCGTTGGTGGCCTTCACCTCGACGACCCCGTCGCCGATCTCCAGCAGGGAGACGTCGAAGGTGCCGCCGCCGAGGTCGAAGACCAGGATGGTCTGGTCGTCCTTGTCCAGGCCGTACGCGAGGGCGGCCGCGGTCGGCTCGTTGACGATGCGCAGGACGTTGAGGCCCGCGATCTCACCGGCCTCCTTGGTGGCCTGGCGCTCGGAGTCGTTGAAGTACGCCGGGACGGTGATGACGGCGTCGGTGACGGTCTCGCCCAGGTACGCCTCGGCGTCCCGCTTCAGCTTCTGCAGCACGAAGGCCGAGATCTGCTGGGGGTTGAAGTCCTTGCCATCGATGTTGATCTTCCACCCGGTGCCCATGTGGCGCTTGACCGAGCGGATGGTGCGGTCGACGTTGGTGACCGCCTGGCGCTTGGCCACCTCGCCGACCAGAACCTCGCCGTTCTTGGCGAAGGCGACGACGGACGGCGTGGTCCGCGCACCCTCGGCGTTCGTGATGACGGTGGGCTCGCCACCCTCCAGAACGCTGACGACCGAGTTCGTCGTACCGAGGTCGATGCCGACCGCGCGTGCCATCGTAGATACCTCCACGGAAGAGTTGAGCTTTACGGGCTCAAGGATGCATGACTCGGTGGGCGGCGTCAACAGGTATGAGTGCGGCTCGCTCAACTTTGCTGAGCGGATCGGTGGGCGCCCGCCGCCGGAGTGCCCCGCCGCGCCGTGGCGGGGGTGCGCCCACGTGACTGCCGCCATAGCTTGGGAATCTTCTGGAGAACCGTTGTCCACCGGTAATGTCCGGGCCGTCGGCCCGGCAAGTTACCGACCAGTACACTCGGTTCCCGAAGAACGTGGAACCGCAGAGCCTGCTCAACCGCGAAGCCGCAGGAGACGGAGAGCCGATGCAGCTAGCAGCGATCGTCATCTCGCTGGTCACATTCGTGATCGGCACCGCGCTCGCCGCCCGTGCGGCGTTGTACATCTACAAGGTGGTCCGCACCGGCGCGCCGGACTCCACCCGCTTCGGGCAGCCCGCCCAGCGGGTGAAGACCGTCGCGACCGAGTTCGTCGGCCACACCAGGATGAACCGCTGGGGGATCGTCGGGATCGCCCACTGGTTCGTCGCGGTGGGCTTCTTCAGCCTGGTGCTGACCATCGTCAACGCCTTCGGCCAGCTCTTCGACGCCGACTTCGCGCTGCCGATCATCGGCCACTGGACGATCTGGCAGCTCTTCGTCGAGCTGGTCGGCACCCTGACCACCCTGGGCATCCTGGTCCTGATCGTGATCCGGCTGATGAGCCTGCCGTCCCGGTCGGGCCGCAAGTCCCGGTTCGCCGGCTCGATCGCCTGGCAGGCCTTCTACGTCGAGTACACGATCCTCGGCATCGGCCTGTGCATCCTGATGCTGCGCGGCCTGGAGGGCGCCCTCAACGGCGTCGACTCGTACGGGCCGGAGCACCTGGTCTCGTACCCGCTGGTCTCCGCGCTGAGCGGCCTGTCGCACGGCACGCTGGAGAACCTGATCTACCTGTTCGCGATGCTGAAGATCTGCATCTCGTTCGCGTGGGCGACCACCATCGGCCTCAACCCCTCGATGGGCGTGGCCTGGCACCGCTTCCTCGGCTTCTTCAACATCTACTTCAAGCGCGAGGAGGACGGCGGCACCGCGCTCGGCGCCCTCCGTCCGATGACCAGCGACGGTCAGCCGATCGACTTCGAGGACCCGGCCGAGGACGCCGTCTTCGGCGTCTCCCAGGTCGAGCACTTCTCCTGGAAGGGCATCCTCGACTTCTCCACCTGCACCGAGTGCGGCCGCTGCCAGTCGCAGTGCCCGGCCTGGAACACCGGCAAGCCGCTCTCGCCGAAGCTGCTGATCATGAGCCTGCGCGAGCACGCCTACGGCAAGGCGCCGTACCTGCTGGCCGGCGGCGGCAAGGACATGGAGGGCGAGGAGAAGGCCACCTCCGAGCAGCTCGAGGACGTCCCGGCGGCCGCCCTGGCCGAGGCCGCGCGCCCGCTGATCGGCACCGCCGAGGAGAACGGCGTCATCGACCCGGACGTGCTGTGGTCCTGCACCACCTGCGGCGCCTGCGTCGAGCAGTGCCCGGTGGACATCGAGCACATCGACCACATCGTCGACATGCGCCGCTACCAGGTGATGATCGAGTCCTCGTTCCCGACCGAGGCCGGGACGATGCTCAAGAACCTGGAGAACAAGGGCAACCCGTGGGGCATGGCCACCAAGGCCCGCCTGGACTGGGTCAAGGAGCTCAAGAAGGAGACCGGCATCGAGGTGCCGGTGATCGGTGAGGACATCGACCCCGCCGAGGTCGAGTACCTCTACTGGGTCGGCTGCGCCGGCGCCCTGGAGGACCGCGCCAAGAAGACCACCAAGGCCTTCGCGGAGCTGCTGCACACCGCGGGCGTGAAGTTCGCGATCCTCGGCAAGGAGGAGTCCTGCACCGGTGACTCCGCCCGCCGCCTGGGCAACGAGTTCCTGTTCCAGATGCTCGGCGCGCAGAACGTGGAGACGCTGAACGCGGCCCTGGAGGACGCCCCGGTCAAGCGGATCGTCGCCACCTGCCCGCACTGCTTCAACACCATCGCCAACGAGTACCCGCAGCTCGGCGGCCACTTCGAGGTCATCCACCACACCCAGCTGCTCCAGCACCTCATCGACGAGGGCAAGCTGATCCCGGTCAACCCGGTCGAGGGCCTGATCACCTACCACGACCCCTGCTACCTGGGCCGCCACAACAAGGTCTACAGCCCGCCGCGCGAGATCATGGACAAGGTCCCCGGTCTGCGCCAGCAGGAGATGCACCGGCACAAGGAGCGCGGCTTCTGCTGCGGCGCCGGCGGTGCCCGGATGTGGATGGAGGAGCGCATCGGCAAGCGGATCAACACCGAGCGCGTGGACGAGGCGCTGTCGCTCAACCCCGACATCGTCTCCACCGCCTGCCCGTTCTGCCTGGTGATGCTCTCCGACTCGGTCAACGGCAAGAAGAACGAGGGTGCGGCCAAGGAGCACCTGAAGGTGGTCGACGTGGCCCAGCTGCTGCTCGACTCGGTCAAGGCCCTCCCGCCGGCCGGGAGCGAGGAGCAGCCCGCGACGGTGGACGCGTAACGCCCGTCGCGGAGCCCGCTGTTCGACAGTTCTGCTACAACCGCCCGGCCCGGTGGACGCCCCGAACGCGCCCGCCGGGCCGGGCTTTTGGGCGGCCCGACGGCGCGCGCCGGTACGGCGGGCGTACGGGGAGTGACGGCAATCGCACAGGCGCCGGACGGGCATTCGGTCGGAAGCAAATACAGTAGGCCCGGACCGGCTTCGTGCCGGTCGACCCGTTCCGGACGGAAGCCCCGGACGGGTGGCGACCCGCGCCGGCCGGACGGCCGGGTCCAGACCGACGACGAGGTGTCGGCCCGCCGGGCCGGGCCGCAGAGACACAAGGGGAACAGCGCAGACCATGACCGAGGCGATCATGCTGGTCGGTGGTAAGGGCACGCGATTGCGTCCGCTGACCACCCACACCCCCAAGCCGATGCTGCCGGTGGCAGGCGTCCCGTTCATCGCGCACCAGTTGGCCCGCGCGGCCGCCGCCGGCGTCACCCGCGTCGTGCTGGCCACGTCGTACCTGGCCGAGGTGTTCGAGGACCACTTCCAGGACGGCACCCCGTACGGCATCGAGCTGGTCTACCTGACCGAGCGCGAGCCGCTGGGCACCGGCGGGGCCATCCGCAACGCCGCGTCCGGGCTGACCTGCGGCCCGGACGAACCGGTCCTGGTCTTCAACGGCGACATCCTCTCCGGTGTCGACATCGCCGCCCTGCGCGACGGCCACGTGGCCGCCGGGGCCGACGTCACCCTGCACCTGACCCGGGTCGAGGACCCGCGCGCCTTCGGCCTCGTCCCGACCGACGAGGACGGGCGGGTGCTGGAGTTCCTGGAGAAGCCGGAGACCCCCGAGCAGATCGTCACCGACCAGATCAACGCCGGCTGCTACGTCTTCACCCGGTCCGTGATCGACCGCATCCCGGCCGGCCGCGAGGTGTCCGTCGAGCGCGAGACCTTCCCCGAGCTGCTGGCCACCGGCGCACTGCTGCGCGGCGTCGTCGACACCTCGTACTGGCTGGACCTGGGCACCCCGGCGGCCTTCGTCCGCGGCTCGGCCGACCTGGTGCTCGGCAAGGTCGACTCCCCGGCCGTCCCCGGCCCGACCGGCGACGCCCTGCTGCTGCCCGGCGCCACCGTCCACCCGGGCGCGGTGCTCAGCGGCGGCACCGTGGTCTCCGAGGACGCGGTGGTCGAGGCCGGCGCGATCGTCGAGGGCAGCGTGATCCTGCCGGGCGCGGTGATCGGCCCGGACACCCTGGTCAAGGACTCGATCGTGGGCGCCTTCGCCACCGTCGGCGACCGCTCGGCGCTGGACGGCGCGGTGATCGGCGACGGCGCGATCGTGGAGTCGGACAACGAGCTGCCCAACGGCATCCGGATCGCCTGCGGCACCCTGCTGCCGGTCGGCGCCGTCCGCACCACGGCCGGGCCGGGCGGCTGCCCGGCCGGCACCAGCGCGGCCGCGGCGGTGCACGGGCCGTCGGTCGGCGCGCAGCGGTAGCGACTCCGGGGGCTGCCGGGCTCCCGGGCCGCCGGGCTCCGGGGTGCCGGGCTGTTGGGCTCCCGGGGGTCGTTCCGGCGGGTTTTCGGCCCCGTTCGTCTCAGCCTCGCTGCAAACCGGCCCCGGCTCCGTCCGGGGCCGACGCGGGCCGGGCCGGGCGGGTACCTTCGGACCGTGGCTGGTAATCGATACGACAGCGGTCAGGGCGCCGACCGTCCGCACGGCGGGTGGTCGGCCCCTCCGCCGCCGTCGGTGCCCGGGGGGCACGGGGGGACGGACGGGCCGGAGTACTTCACGGCCCCGCACGCGGCGACGCCCGGCGGTCCCGGCGGGCCGGCCGGCCCGCCCGGCGCTCCGGGGCACCCGGCGGGGGACGGGTACGACCCGTACGCGGCGGACCGGCCCGGCAGCACCCGGGCCTTCCCGACCGGCGACCCGTACGCGGACGGCGGCCCGTACGCGCAGCAGCCGCCGTACGGGCCCGCGCAGGGCTACGGCCCGGACCAGGGCTACGGCCCCGACCACGGGTACGGTCCGGAGCCCGGGTACGGCCCCGACCAGGGCTACGGCCCCGACCAGGGCTACGACCAGCAGCCGTACGGCCAGGACAACGTCGCCGTCTACCGGGCCGGCGGCCAGTCCGCCCCGCACGTCGCCGGGCCCCGGCCGCACTGGCGCGAGCTGTTCACCGGCCTGTTCCGCGCCCCGACCGCGATCTTCGACCGCACCCGCGACCACCAGGTCTGGCTGCCCGCCCTCACCGTCTCGCTGCTGTACGGCGCGCTCGCGGTGCTCGGCATCGGGCTGACCCACGACGACATCGTCAACTCGACCTTCACCGTGGCGCTGACCGGCATCCTCGCCGCCGCCATCGGCTTCACCGTGACCGGGGCGCTCTTCGGCGGAGTCACCTACGCGCTGGCCCGCCAGCTCGGCGGCGACGGCCCGTGGAAGGCGACCGTCGGCCTGGCCGCGCTGATCGGCTGGCTCACCGACGCGCCCCGGCTGCTGCTCGACCTGGTGCTGCCCTCCGGCAGCGCCGTCGTCCAGGTCGTCGGCTGGGCCACCTGGATGCTCTGCGCGTACCTGCTGACCAGCATGGTCCGGCGGCTGCACGACCTGCCCTGGGGCAAGGCCGCGGCCGCCTCGGCGGTACAGCTGGTCGCGCTGCTGGTGCTGATCAAGCTGCCGACGCTGGGCTGAGCGCCCGGCGGGCCGAGGGGTTCGGCGGGCGGCCGGCTCCGGCGGGCTTCAGCGGGCTCCAACGGGCTCCGACGGGCTTCGGTGGGCGGAACCCTTCGGGGGGCGGAACCCTTCGGCGGGCGGAAGGCAGAATGGGGGCGGGTCGCGGCCGAGCGCCGGGCCCGCCCACCCTCGTCGTCCCACCTTCACCGGAGCCAGGAATGACCCTCCCCACCACCCACGTCAGCTTCCCGGCCGGGGCGGTGACCGGCGAGTCCCCGGTGCTCGCGGTGCACCCGCTGGCCGACGGCCGGTACGCCGTCGTCACCGAGGCGACCCCGTTCCACCCGCTCGACCACACCTGGCCGGACCAGCCGGCCGACCTCGGCACCCTGACCGTGGACGGCACCGGGCTGGCCGTCGTCGACTGCCTGACCGGCGCCGTCGGCCCGGACGGCGGGGAACTGCTGGTCGGCGCCGACATCCCGGTCCGGCGCGGTGACGAGGAGTGGTCCTGGCTGGTCCTGCACGTCCTCGACGGCGACCCCGGCGACATCGTCGGCCGCACCGCCGCGCTCGCCGTCGACGCCGACCGCCGGGGCGCCCTCAGCGCCTCGCACAGCGGCTGCCACCTGCTCGCCCTCGCCCTGAACGCCGCGCTCGCCCCGCGCTGGCGCAAGGACCCGGGCCGCTCGGACGCCTTCGGCCACCCGGACTTCGACAGCCTCGCCATGGCGAGCTCGGTGATGGACACCGCGGCCAGCACCGACACCTACCGGCTCGGCAAGTCGCTGAAGAAGAAGGGCTTCACGGTGGACGCCACCGAGGAGTTCCCGGCCCTCGCCGACGCCCTGCCGGCCCTCACCGAGGCCGTCAACGCCCGGCTGGCCGCCTGGGTCGCCGCGGACGCCCCGGTCCGCATCGAGGTGCCCGGCCCCGAGCTGACCGCCCGCCGCCAGTGGCACTGCGAGCTGCCCGAGGGCGGCGCGCAGATCTTCTGCGGCGGCACCCACCTGCACCACCTCGGCGAGCTGGCCGAGCTGCGCACCGAGCTGCGGCTGTCCGAGGACGGCACCGAGCTGGTCGCCGTCACCAGCCCGAAGCGGGCCTGAGGAACGCCGCGGGCGGCCACCCCTCCTTCCGACCTCGGAAGGGGGTGGCCGCCCGTCGTGCGTGCGCTCTGCGGAGCCCTTCGGCTCAGACCTCGGTGTGGTGGAAGTTCAGGTACGAGCGCGACGGCGTCGGGCCGCGCTGGCCCTGGTAGCGCGAGCCGTAGCGCTCCGAGCCGTACGGGTGCTCCGAGGGCGAGGAGAGCCGGAACAGGCACAGCTGCCCGATCTTCATGCCCGGGTACAGCTTGATCGGCAGCGTCGCGACGTTCGACAGCTCCAGTGTCACGTGGCCGCTGAAGCCGGGGTCGATGAAGCCGGCCGTGGAGTGGGTGAGCAGGCCCAGCCGGCCCAGGCTCGACTTGCCCTCCAGCCGGGACGCGACGTCGTCGGGCAGCGTGATGACCTCGTACGTCGAGGCCAGCACGAACTCGCCGGGGTGCAGGATGAACGCCTCGTCGCCCTCCGGCTCGACCAGCCGGGTCAGGTCCGGCTGCTCCTCCGAGGGGTCGATGTGCGGGTACTTGTGGTTCTCGAACACGCGGAAGAAGCGGTCGAGGCGCACGTCGATACTCGACGGTTGGATCATCGACGGGTCGAACGGGTCGACGACGACCCGGCCCCGGTCGATTTCGGTCCGGATGTCCTTGTCAGAGAGCAGCACGCTTCGAGGTTACGTGCAAGAAAGGGCCCCGGACGAATCCGCCCGGGGCCCGTCCGCCCTTCCGCCGGCCCTCAGGCCAGGAACTCCGCGGCCTCCAGCCGCATCGCCCGCGCCAGTTGCGGCTCCGACAGCTCCCGCACGTCGGCCAGTACCGAACTCCGCAGCCGTCCGCACTGCGGACATCGGATCAACCGCCCGGGGCCGATCCGGCCCGGACCGAGGTTCTGCATCGGGAACGTGGTGGTGCTGAACAGGTGCCCCTCGGCACAACGAACGACGGCGCGCTGCTCCATCGATCCCCTTCCCATCCCTAACCCAGTACTCACCCGTACTCACGTGCCCCGGCGGCCGAGCCCCGGGACAGCGTCACACGAAGGGATGTTCCGGACATTCCTCACCATGGCTCGCCGCCCCGGCCCCCACTCACCGGGGCACTCGCACGCGGCCCAAACAGTACGCCTCCGCACCCGCCCCACCGTGCTCCGCCACGTTCACCGACCCCCTGTGCAACCACCGTCGCAGATGGGGTACAGTGACACTGGATCGAGCGGTCTCTGACGGCTCATCAGGCGGGCGTAGTTTAATGGTAGAACATGAGCTTCCCAAGCTTAGAGCGCGAGTTCGATTCTCGTCGCCCGCTCCAGCGGTAAAGCCCCAGGTCAACGACCTGGGGCTTTCGCATTGTCTAGACCAATTCGCCCCCGCCGTGCCAGATCCGTGCCAGAAGGACGCCGATGCGATGCCTGAGCGGCGGATTCCAGTTCGTGAATCGTGTCTCCTGGGCGGACGGACGGACGGACGGTGACCTTCTCGAATGGTGAGATCCATTTTCTGTGGCCTGTGTCATGCGGTCTGAGGGGTGGGCTGCTGGTCATCGCAGAGGGGGACCGCTCGTTGAGCATGGCGAGCGGCCACGCCCACTTGTCGGTGCTCGACAACTCGTGTGTCCAGTGGGACTGCCGGGGCCGTCGTCAGTCGGTGGTGCCGAGGGCATCGGCGAGGCGGGCGTCCTGGTCGGGCGAGAGACCGAATCGGATGGCACGGGGGCTGTAGGTGCCGCCGCAGAGCAGAATGCGGCTGGTGTGGCTGGCGGCGCCGGCACCGCTGAGGGGCGAGCCGGCACCTTCGAGGTACCAGGTCTCGCCGTCCCAGAAGGGGTGGTCGAGCAGGGTCTCGGCGAGGGCGGCCGTGGCCTCGGACGGAGTTCCGATAGCGGCGAGGGCGTCGGCGACGGCCGCGGTGGCATCGGCTGGCAGGTCAGTGTCACCGAGGACGGGCAGCAGCAGGAGCAGTCGGGCGTGCGGATCGGTGATCCCCGGTCCGTCGCCGGGGTGCAGGGCGACGTGCTCCAGTTCGCACCATGCGAGGCCGGGGCCGGCGAAGTGGCCCTCGATGCTGGCGATTGAGCGTGGCCGGGCCCAGTCGGGGTGGGCCAGGTAGTAGTCGATCCCCTCGTCCTCCGTGAAGTTGCGGTGGACGATCAGGATGTTGTGGCCCTGTTGCATCGGCAGCCGGATGACGGGCCAGGCCGCCGGGTTGGAGAGCCGCTCGTAGGCTGCATCGGCGTCCGCGCCATCGACCCCGAACAGGGCGGGCTCGGGCTCGAAGTCATCGCCCTCGGCGAGCCAGAGCAGATAGGCAGCCCAGAAGCCGGGCAGGTGGAGCAGGTCCTCGCCGGCGGCAAGCGGATCGTTCTCGTGTCCAGGGATCAGCACAGGTGCATGCTGCCACCTGGTTCCGACACTGTGCGGTGAGGGGCGGTGTCTGCGGAAGAACTCGTACGGAACTGCAAGAACAGTCAGGATCTTCGCAGATGGGAGACCCTGTGGGGGATCTGGTTTTTGCAGTATTGGTGCACGTAACTCGCTGCAAAAACCGCCCGACGAGCTCGCGTTGGAGGTCCACGCCGCTGCATGCTTCACACACAACAGCGGTGTCGCGACTGCGACTTGATACCCGCTGTCAGAGCCAAGGAGGGTCTTGTGGGTACTGTGGCTGATCGTGGGCCCAGGCGGTGGGGGTGCGTAGCTGGCGGCCGTGCAGGAAGCGGTCGACTTGTACCGGACCTGGTGTTGGTTGTGGTCCTTGTTCTGCGCGGCACGCCAGCGAGGGACGTTGAGTCCCTCCTCGTGGCGGTAAGCCTGGTGGCTACACAAGCCGGTTCTGCTCGGCTTCGTCGGACCGAGTCAAGGTAAGCCGCGCAGTGGCTCGTCCCGAGAAGCCGTTGCCGATTGGTTCTGACCCGCAGATCGATGCGGCACGGTGGATGCGTGGGCTTCGCGACCGCGCTGGGTTGACGAATCGTGAGATAGCTCAATTCCTAGGCACGTCGGAGTCGACGGTGTCGAGAGCGATGTCGGGTCAAGGTTCACGGCGGTTGCATGATTTCGTGTACGCAGTGGCCATAAGGTGCGACGGGAGCACTGAGGAAGCTCGAGATCTCACGGGCCGTATGGCAAGACGCCGGCGTGCACACCTGCGGCAGCCCAATGAGGGGATCCTCGGCTGCGACCCGGACCTGATCTCGACGCCTTCCGAATTGGTTCGGGGGATGCGAGTCCTTCGTATCCAGGCTGACCAGCCCTCTCTCGCCGAGCTGAAGCGGAGGTCGCCGAACCGTGCGCTGGCTCCAACAACAATCAATGAGGTCCTGTTGGGGCAACGCTTCCCTTCGGCGCTCGTACTCGCCCGATTCGTGGCGGCGTGCGGAGTTGTTCCGCCCGAATCTGATCGTTGGGCCAGAGCCTGGCAACGGGTCATGTTCCTGCAGCAACAGAGCGGATGGAGATTCAAGGCACCATTCTCCCGCATGGTGCGCTTTCGGTTGGTGGAGATGGAGTCTGAGATTGGACCAACGTTCGTTGAGCCGTTCCGGGAGGCACACGAGGCCGTCAATGGTCATCTCGCCGGTGATCTCGAAGCCTGACCAGTCCGCGCGCTGCTCTTGCGGCATGCCTCGTGCACGATGAGAGGCATGGCCATCACGGACGATCGGCACGCTGCGCGACTCCTCGCGCAGCGTGCTCACGAGGTTTGGCGTTCGTCGGAGCGGGAGCGGTGTGGGGTGCTGCGATGGCTTGGTCGACGGAGTCTCGGCCCGTCTGCCAGCCCGAAGTTGGATACGTCATGGCGGGATGAAGCTTCGACTGCGAGGCCCGGTTGGCGTGAGCGCACTGCCTACTTGGACGGGGTGTACGCATTCGGGGTCGACTACCAGGTCTGCCGTAGCTGCGGACTCGGCTGGGTTGAGCAACCCGATACGCCTCCCCAGTAGCGGCGTTGTGGGCTGGCTGCTGCCGGTCTGGCTGCGCTACGTGTTGAGCATCCCGGCCTGATGTGGCACACGCTGGGAGGCCACTTGGCTGAATCGCGCCCGTTCTGGGCAGCGGTTGGCGCAGACGCTAGGAGCCGTCCGGCCGATCATGTGACTGTCGCCTGCCTTGGTCGTTGAACCGGACATGGGGCGGGGAGATCTCACGGATGCGGAGTGGGAACGGCTGCGGCCGTTCCTGCCGGTCAGCAAGAGGCGTTGTGGCCGGTGGCGGGACCACCGGCAGGTGATCGACGGGATTCTGCACCGGGTGCGGACCGGTGGGCACTGGTGTGACCTGCCCGATCGGTTCGGACCGTGTCGTGACTCCCACGTCCTGACCTGCAAGGTAGATGAGCATGATCGGACCACAGCCACCTTCGATGAACAGCTGGAGCGCCAAGACGACGGCGGGTTACCGAGGTTGATGGCCAACGGTGCATCACCGGTCCTACAAGGACGTATCCTGAGACTGTGTCCAGTCCGGTCGTAATCGAGGTGCCGCGGATTGCCGCGCCCGGCTACTCCAACCTGCGCCCGCCGTTGCGGAAAATCCGGCGCGAAAGGCTCTGGAAGACGGCTCGCATCACAACTCCTGGTCCGCTCTGGAAGCCAGTCCCAGAAGGCATGACACTGCCTCCCGATCTTGAGTACTACGTCGACACCTATGCCGAACAGGTCGTGCAGTACGTCCCGACCGGAGGGGGCAAAACGGCGGCCTACCAGGGTCTCTGGGATCTCGCCCGTGGGTGGGACGGCTGGCGGAACCTTGGCCGACCGATCGCGGTGGGCAGTTGGCGCGGCGTAGGCGCCGATTCCGAGTCTCTGCGGAAGCTGCGGTCTTTCCTCGACCGGCGTCCGGCGGTGAACGAGCGACTTAGCCCGCTTCGCGATGTGGTGGAACGCGGCCTGAGGCCGCCCGGATCCCCTGTCCCGGTGCCGGAGATGGGCGATGGTGAGATTTCGGGCGCGCGGGTCTCACGCCGGTTTGCTCTCGCCATCTCTGCCGAACTGCTGTCATCCTCCCTGTGGTGCCCGCCTGTCCTGCCACAGGAGTCCGCGGTATTCCCGCCGGATTGGCCGCCGATGGACCGGCTGTCGATCGCGTGCGGTATCACGCGATTGAGAATCGCTCTCGTGCCCAGAGCCCCGGGGCATGCCGCCGCAGTCGGCAGCGCGCCAGGGAGTGCGAGCGCATGCCGCCAGAGCGGTTTCTGCCTGGCTGCCTAGATCCTCTGGGTAGACGCCCTCCCGCTCAATGTGTCTCTGAGCAACGGGAGTTGTCATGCACGACGACCAGTTTCCGTGGTCGATCGAGAAGTTCGCGGCAAGCCTGATCGCGAACCTGATCATCAAGGGTGCTGAGGCGGTGGTCCGCCACCGGCAGCAGCGTAAGGGCGGTGAGAACGGACAGGCCCCTGCCGTCCGGGGTCGCCAGTCGACGGGGACCCGCCGGCCGGGCGGCAGTACCCATCCGCCCCAGAAGGATGCGGCGCGCAGGCGGCGGGCCCGTCGCCGTGGTCGGCATAGCACGCGCTGACCGGGTGCTGTCAGGGTCCGGCGTCCTCGGGCGCCGGACCCTTCGCCATGCGGCTACCGGTAGCGGCGGTGCTGCCGGTGGGCCGAGCCGCGGCGGTGGTGGCGGTGGTGCAGGGTGCGCCGGTGGTGGGCTGGCCGCCATCGGCTGGCACGGTGCAGGTCAGGTCGGCGTCCTGCCCGGCGTAGTAGATCAGTGTCGATGGCTAGCTATCCCTCTCTGCCACATTCCTTGCCCAAAGCGGGATTTGATTGCTGGTCCGCTGGTGATGCAGTCTCTTTCCGGCGCGTATAGCGCGCGCATCACAAAGGAGTGACCGTGGCACTGGAGGACATAGTCCTTGCTGTTCTCGCTACCGCGCCCGTCTCCGCACTGACGTCCTATCTAGTGGTGGCTGGGCACGAACGGCGCCGCCGCAGTTTCGCTAAACAGGACAAAAGGGAACAGGCGGCACAGATCGCTACCGAATTGGCGCTGCAGGAGGAGCAGGCCAGACGCTCTGCGTTCGACGAAGCGATCAAGGCAGTGGCTTACGCGATCCAGCACGCGCCCACCGTCCTCGGCAGGTACGTTGTCCCGCCCGGAAAGGACCCGGAGCGCTATGCGGCAGAGACAGCCGGGGAGTTCGCAAAATCTCTGGAGGACCTCAAGCGGAAGCTCATCAACGTGGCGCCCTACTTTCCCACCAAGTGGGACCAGTGGAACGCAAGCGCTTCCTGGTCATCCTTGAATCTCGAAAAGCTTCTGGATGATCTCCAGCACCAACGCGACAAGCGGAGATAGGAAGGCGATCGTCCGTACCGCCGCTTAGGACTTGTCCGCCCGATCATGTGACTATCGCCTGCTTTGCTCGTTGGTTCGGGCATGGGGCGGGGAGATCTGACCGATGCCGAGTGGGAACGGTTGGAGCCGTTCCTGCCGGTCAGCAACAGACGTTGTGGCCGGTGGCGGGATCACCGGCAGGTGGTCGACGGGATCCTTCACCGGGTGTGGACTGGTGTGCACTGGCGTGATCTGCCGGAGCGGTTCGGGCCGTGGAAGACGGTCTACGAGTGGCATCGGCTGTGGTCGGCCGACGGGACCTGGGAGCGGCTACTCCAGCAGGTGCAGGCCGAAGCGGAGGCGGTCGGCGACATCGACTGGGACGTCTCGGTCGACTCGACGATCGTGCGGGCTCACCAGCACGCGGCCGGTGCCCGCACCGATCCGCCGCCGGCCCTCGCCAGCTCAAAGGGGGCTGGCGCCGGGGAACACCAGGACGAGACGCCGTGGCAGAGCCTCGTCGCCCGCCTGGTGGAGGTGGTGCTGGAGGCGAAGGTCTGGGCCGCTCGCGGGGCGGGTTCACCACGAAGGTTCACCTGAGCGCGGACGGCCGCTGCCGTCTGCTGTCCTTGATCGTCACGCCGGGGCAGCGGGCGGACTGCACGCGGTTCGAGCCCGTGTTGGAGAAGATCCGTGTCCCGCGGACCGGTCCAGGCAGGCCCCGCAAGAAGCCCGACAGCGTGGCCGCCGACAAGGCCTAAAGCAACGGCCCGTGCCGCGCCTACCTGCGCAGACGGGGCCATCCTGCACACTATCCCGGAGAAGACCGACAGCCGGGCCGCCCGCCTGCGCAAGGGCTTACGAGGCGGACGGCCACCGGGCTTCGACGAAGAGCGGTACAAGAAACACAAGCACTCGGCGCCTACCGCGCTGGCGGTCCCGCCTTCTCGCGCTACGGCTGGCAGTCAGCAGCAGCATGACGACCAGGCTGGACGGGTCCATCGGTACCTGAGCGAATCCGCCCGTATAGACCGGACAGTCTCCGTGTCGTCAGAGGTAGGCACTCTTCCTCAACTGAGGGGGAGCGCCTATTCTCGCGACCACGCCATGTTCGGGTGGGGGGGAGCGAACGTGCCGGTCGAGGCGACGAGTTGGCAGAAGGAGCAGGTCAGTCGCGCGTACGTGCACGCACTGGCCACCCAGGGCGGTTACACGATCGGCGAGTGGAATGTCGATAAGGACGGCGTCGACGTGACTCTCCGCTCGCGGGGGCTGATGATCGACATCCAGCTCAAGTGCACACAGAGCCCGCGGGTCACGCGAGACGGATACAGCTTCGACCTCGACATCGCGACGTACGACAAGCTCCGTCATCCTGAACGGTCCGCTCCGGGGCATCTCGCGTTGTTGATCGTTCCGCCGGATATCGGCCGTTGGGTCACCCACCAGCAGGAATCCATCGTCCTGGCCTGCCACGGGTACTGGGCTTCTCTTCAGGGTATGAGCGCCGCGGGTGGAAGGTCCACCACCATCAGGATCCCGCGTCAGCAGGAGCTGACCGCGAAGGCCATGGCAACCATGTTCGATGCGGCGCGGCGCATGACCCTGGGCGGCTTGCGGAGGCTGAACTGAGATGGTGGACAGCACACTTGCCTTCGGCCCCAACGAGATCCGAAGCTACCTGAAGGTCAACGGGTGGGCACCCGTCGACGGCGGTGAGCTGGCCGAGCTGTGGAGCCTGCCGGGCTTCGCGGACGAGGTTGTCCTCGTGCCGCTCAAGCAGACCGCCCCGGACTTCACCAAGCGCGTGCACATCTTGCTGAACGACCTCGCGCGAGTGGAGGCCCAGGAGACCCGTACGGTCCACGACGCGATCACCACCGTGTACCACGACGTCACCGATCTTCGGGCCTCGCACCCGTCGTTGAGTGATGGGTCGATCCCGCTCGAAGCGGGCTACGAACTGTTCGTCTCTGCGAAGCGCCTCAGGGTGGCCTCGGCAGCCGCCACCCTCCGCCGGCAGGGCCACTTCCGCAATTTCCCGTCCCGGGCACGGGAGCAGGCACGCGAAGTCCGGATCGGCCAGACCCGGCGCGGGTCGTACATCGTGCCGATCATCAGCCAGGCCCGGTCACCGCTTGAGGTCTACACGCCCGGCCAGAACGACATCGACGCCGGAGTCGAAGAGGTCCTCTTCGACCGGCGAGTGACTGCGACCATGTCGCGGGCCCTCGGTGTTCTTGAGGAGATGGCCAGCGCCGAGCGCGAGCCAACCCCGAGCGAGATCACCGACAGCGTCGGCGAGGGCGTCTCCTACGAGCTGTGCCAGGCTTTGGCCAAGGTCGTCAATGCCGACTCGGTCAACGCTCTCGACGTCTCCTTCAACTGGTCCCGGGTCGCCGCTCCTCCGCCAGGCGCCCCACCGCAGGTGACCTTCAACGAGGACACGATCGAGATCCTCGACAAGGTCTCCACTCAGCTCAAGACACGCACTTCGACCCGACAGCACCTGATCTACGGGGTTGTCACGAACTTGAGCCGTCAGCCTGATGACGACGACGGCCGCGTGGGGGTGCGGACTCTGCTTCAGCGACGGATCCGGGTTGTGTGGATGACGCTCCCCCCGGATGTCTACCACGTTGCCGTCCGCTGCCACGACGAAGGAGTTCCGGTACAGGTTCAAGGCGTGCTGACCAGCCCACCTGGAGGCCACGCCACCATGGAGGTCAGCCACTTCGGCCCGGATCCTTCGCTGCCACTGAGTGGGCCCACAGGGCGGTGAGAGGCTCTCGCCCTCTCACTGAACGCCGAGGAGCTGGCCCCCGAGCAAGTTGGATACCACTTCATCCTCCGACATCTGGTGACCAGTTGGGTCCACCAACAGCGTGGCAAACCCGGTTACTTGCTGGCGGGCGTCGCGCAGTGGCTCCAGATCGTCGCGTGACGCGGCTGGGCGGCTACAGTCGTCGCCATGAGCGATTCCCGGTCCCACGAGGTCGTGGCCCAGCCCCGTACCGCCGCCGGCGTGCTCTTCTTCGACGAGGACGACCGCGTCCTCCTCGTGAAGCCGACCTACAAGCCCGGCTGGGAGATCCCCGGCGGCTATCTGCACGCCGGCGAGACCCCGAGCGAGGGCGCGGCCCGCGAGGTCAAGGAAGGGCTCGGCATCACCCCGCCGATCGGCCGCCTTCTCGTCGCCGACTGGGCACCCCACCCCGCCGAGGGCGACAAGCTCCTCTTCGTCTTCGACGGTGGCGTCCTCCCCGCCGACGAGCTCGACAACATCACCGTCGACCAGGTGGAGATCGGCAAGTACGCCTTCCACGCCACCGACCAGCTCGACGAACTCCTCATCCCGCGCCTCGCCCGCCGCGTCCACGCCGCTTGTGCCGCCAAGGCGAAGCCCGAGACGGTTTACTTGGAGCACGGGGCGACCCGCTCGTAGGCCGAGATTCGACTCCGTGGCACACCTCGTACTTCACGAACCGGCAGCCACCACCTCTGCCGCAGGGCCGAATGGCGACATACCGGGTAACGCGCGGATGCGAGGGCCTGGGCGTGCTAGTGTCCGTCCAAAGGCCCGGAGGTGGGCCAGTGGCGAGCCGCTTGCCCGGACGAGTGTGCGTTAAAGCCCCAAAGGTGAGATGCCTGACCTCCAGTTTCAATGATTGAATTTGCCCTGCGCTGCACTGTTCTCAAATGCGGCCGCAATCCGGGTTGTAGTCGCGGATGAGATAGCAATGCCACACACTCACGACAGGGCTGCCTTTGAGGCGTGCCGAAGGTTCCTGAATCTTCCGAAGCAGGTGCTCCGCCGCTGCTGCACTGAAGGCAAGATCTCCCTGGACGCCTCAGGTGGAGGACAGCAGCAATTTCAGGCGCTCCTGTTCGACTGTTTCTTCAGCTCGGACGAAGATCACCCGTGGGACCGCATGATCGGTCGAACGTTCCGGCAGTTGATCTGCTACTTCAGCTGGGTGGCGCCGCAGCCTGATCGTCTGCTTATTCGGACCAACACCGCAGACCGAATTGCCAGTTACCTTCTGCCTCATACTCGAGTGTTCGATGATGGTTCGTATGAACACTCGGGAATTGCTGGGCTGCGCGTTGACGGGTTCAGCTCCGACACTATCCACCTCTGTCATATCCCGACTGGTGGGCGGCTTGACCTGCAGGACACCAGCCACTCGACTTCGGCTCGGTTGATGCGGTACTGCTTTCAGGGGGAGCTGGAGTCTCGGATCAAGAGTGAGGCCGATGACGGGCGCGATCCCGTTCATGCGAATTCGTCACTCACTGCGGCCGAAGAAGCAGCAAGTGATCACTGGGCTCCGAGCCCATCTACGTCCTTGCGTAGTGCCTTGATGGCCCGGTCCCATCTGTGGTGGTACACGCTCCGGCATGGCGCAGCCTTGGTCAGGCCGAGGCGGAGCAACACCGTTCAGTGCCTTCGATGGGACGTGGGTCGGTCCTGTGAGCAGATTGGCAGCCTGTTGACGTCAGGGCCGTTGAGCATCCCTGGGGCCTTGTTTACGCCGCCGAGCCACGAATTCGACGTCAGTCTTCTTCGGTTGGACTCGGTGTCGATTGAACTTCGTACGCCACTGGTGACTCGCGGCACCGTCCACCCGTGGAATCAGTTGCTTGACGTCGAGCGTGGGAATGAAGAGCGTCGCCGAGCTCGCCAGCTGGCCGAGCTGAGTCCTGCAACCGCACGTCGCGATAATCCGATCGCTTGATCTGGATGCCTGCTCGAGTTCGGGCCCCGGACCACGGTGTGGTCCGGGGGGCTGGCCACGGCCTCAGCTACATGAGGGAAACAGTTAGGCACGACAGGCCGCAGCGGCGCGGCCGAACTCGGGCGTGTGTTTCCAAGTGTCGATGACACCATGTCAGGCTGTCGGGTACTCTCCTGGTATGGCCGAGGCGACGGCCACGGTTGTGTGTTCCGGCCCGTGCCCGGACACGCTCAACAGCCGGAAGTTCAGTCATCGCAATCTCCTCGGCCTGTCGTGCTCTTCGCACGCATGCACCGAGGCACGGGTGCGTGCATGCGAGAAGGTTGCGCGATGGCTCGGAACGTCTTCGGCAAGGTGATGTCGCCGCATCTGCGACCGGCCATTCCAGATGAGGTTGCCGAGATCGTCGGTTACCTACAGGAAGTTCTGCGCTACTGCGCCCCCGATCGAGCTGGGCACGGGTGGGCCAGGATGTGCATGTACAGGGCCAGTGACGCGATGGACGCAGTCGGGCACCTGGCTGGCCTGATCGCCGCGCAGCTGGAGCGTGACGGGGAAGACCGCGCGGTCATCCAGCGCATGCTTCGGGCCGATCAGGAGTGCCTTCGTACGGCAGTGGCGGTTCCCTTGGCAGGGGAACGGGGTGCGGAGCGCGACCTGAGGCTAATGCCTGAGTGGCTCCACCTGCGTGTGCAGGGATCTGTGACACGGGTGGTGCTCAGACTCTATGTGCTGCTTCGTCACTGTAGCGGTGAGCCGGACCGGAAGTGGCCCGCACGATGCCTGTTCGCGTTGTCCGAAGCCATGGACGAACTGGGTCGACTCATCGGCACGATTGCCGCGCTCCACGCGAACGTCATGGACCAGGAAACGTTGGGGCGCTATCAGCACTTGTTCCAGCAACGGTCTCGGACGGAGTTGCCCGGCGAGGATGACAGGGCACAGCTAGCCGGCGTGTTGGGCCTGCCGTACGAAAACCCCAGTTCTGTTTGGTACTTCAGTGCTCGGGCGAAGGCCACTCGCCCGGCCAGGTCCAGCTGGAGCGGCATGCCCGAGGCAACGGTCGCGATGGCGCTGACGATGCTGGGCGATGCCTTTCATGGTCAGCGGTGGGAGCGGCCTGACGGCAACCCGCAGGAATATGTACAGACCGCAGCGCTGGCATGTCTCCACGGGCTGACGGCCGCCGCGTGGGACGACGAGGGCCTGCCGCTGTACTGGCTGCCCGAGGACGAGCGGCGGTCCGCACTGGCGGTGGCTGCCGTCTTGGCCCGCCGCACCCGTGCCGATCGGAGGCACTGATGCGACGGTCGTACGACTTCGCCGCGAGCGCCGACGTACTACGGGGACTGTCCGTGGGCACAAGGTGGGGTGCGCTTGCCATCCTGATGCTCACGGCGGTGGCAGTGATCTCGCTCGCCATCGGCCTGATTGCGGTCTGCCGCGCTGACCGGAAGGACATTCCTGCGGTGTTGAGGGCACTAGCGGGCTGGTTCCCTTGGGGGCAGCGGAACCGGGGGCGATGACAGCCCATGACCTGCGGTCGTTGGTGTTTGGTAAGGAGCCACCTGGGTGCAGATGTCGGGACGCGTCGAGTCAGGAGGATCGCCAGCAGGCGAGGATCAGGTGACCGTCGTGGTCACCCGCCACTCGCCTGGGAGGGAAGCTCGGTCACCACGGTCCATGGCCGGTGACCGTCGCGGTGGCACTCCGCTCGCAGACGCACAGGCTGAGTTGCGTTGCGGGTGTGCCAGCCGAACGGGTCGCCCTCGAACCAGCTCGGAGCTGGCGTGTACTCCATGAGGCGGATCAGCTGCTCACCGCGCTCCAGATCAACGAGCACGGCTTCCCGGCCCGGTTCCAGGACGCTGTCGACATCCGGCCGGAAACGGTAGGGCCCCCAGATCATCCGGGCCAGCTCCTGGGGCCGGCGATCAGGATCTGCAGCGAGCGCCGCGTGGTCAATGCCGGCCTCGTCCCGCACGGACAAGGTGATCCGGTCAAGACGGTCGAGACCGACCGGCCCCACCAACTCGACCCGCAGCGCCCTGGGGGAGCCTGTGGAACCGTCCAAGGTGAACCGCAGTTCGGGCGTGAGGTCCCGATGCCAGCGATCCCGTTCAATCTGCGCCATCTCCTGAGCTGTCGCCGCAGACGCCGAGGCGGCGGCCGCCGCCTGCCGCGTCGCCCACACGGTCAGACCGACAGCCAAGAGGGCCGCTATCGCGCTGACCGCAGTCCAGAACGTCTCGTCCATGGCGCGGGACGATACTCGCCTGTCGGGTGAGCTGCCATGCTCTTCTTCGAGCGCTCAGTGGGTGAGCCCGTCGATCAGCTTGCCGAGGTTGCGCACGGCCCGGTCGGAGGCACCCCGGGCTGCCAGCGTACCCAGGACGACGTCTCGTTCCAGCGCCCCCGCGCTCTGCAGGGTCTGCAGGATGCGGCGGGCCTGCTCCTTGCCGAACTGGTCGCCGAAGCCGTTGTTCTTGTAGAAGTTCAGTTGCTCGATGGCCTTCGCCACCTCGGGACGGAGTCCTGCTGGCTGCTCATCGGGCCTGGTCAGATCAACCGCACCCAGCTGACTGGCCCAGCCGCGGAGCGGAAAGCCGCCGATACTCTCCACGATGGCGAGCGACGACCCGCGAGCAAGTCCGGCGGCGAAGTTGAGAGTCTTCTCGTCCGGAACGTAGGCCAGGACGGGCCCGATGCCACTGCCCACACGGCTCCGCGCGGCGCGCGGCGTAGTGACGGTGTGCTCGGCTGCGAAGGTGCGCAACGAGGGAATCTGCTGCTCCACGCCGAAGGCGTTGACCACAAGCACACCGGAGGCGTCCTGCTCGGCGCACTCCCGCCGGACCCACGCCACAGCAAGGTCCGCAGCCAGTTCCCAATCCCGCTCGGGATCGTCGTCCGGCACCCAGGCCGCCCGCACGAGGCTGTTCGCCATGGTCGAGTCCTCTCCCGCAAGCAGATCGCCGAGATGCGACCTGACCGATCACGTTAGCGGCCACCTCTGACAGTCAGAGGTGGCCGCTGTCGGCCGGAACCGGCGGGCCTAGAGGCCGCAGGGTGAGCCAGAGACCAGCAAGTTCGACCCATGTGGTCACGGTGCCCGGCAGTTGTTCCGTCAGGCGGCGCTTGTGGTCATTGATTTGGGTGGCCAAATCCTCAAGCTGAGATTCCCTGAGCAGCCGCGCTCCTGACTTCGGCCTCCGCGAGCTGCGCGGCGAGGATCCTGAGCCGCGGGAGGTATGCCTCGACGTCGTCGATCACCCGGCGGAGGTCAGTGGCGTTGAGATCAGTCCAGTTGTCGAGGAGCATCCCACAGGTCGGTTCGCCATCGAAGGTCGCCAGGCGAGCGCTGAGATAGGGCCTGCCTCGGCCGGGGTTGAGGGAGTCGACGGTCTCAAGGGTGATCTCGGTACCCTCGCAGTCCGGGTGGGGTACGGCGCCCTTCACACACCACGGATGAGTACTGCAGCCGTTGATGACTTGCGGGGCGCCGACAGCAGCGAGGTGTTCGGCCTCTTCGTCGATCCGGGAGGCCTGGTTGCGCAGCTGTGCGGCGAAGCCGTGAGCCTCGTCCCGGTTCATCTCCAGGCTGGCACCGTAGCCCCAGCCTTCGATGATCGGTTCGCAGCCTTCCTCTGCCAGCCAGGTGCGGCGGACGGTGAAGACCGGATTTCCGGAAGGATCGTAGATCGTGTGCTCCGGCCCGTGGTGGTCGAACTGGTTGCACGGAACCACATAGCTGGCCGGGTCCGAGTGATTGATGATGCAGCCGAGCATCTCGGTGGACGGCTGAGCGCCCGACAGTGCGGCTTCCGGACTCGATGTCGAACGAGGAGGCACTGAGGGTTGCGCAGGGAAGCTGACGAGGGGGGCATTGTCCGGCATATCGCTCCGTAGGTAGCGGGACTCGACGCATTCGTGACTCTCGCATCGGCCGTCGAGCGGTTGGATCTAGATTGGGAAACCGTGCTGACGCGCGTCTTCGGATAGGTACGCTGCTCGGGCTGTGAGCCGCGTCCAGCAGGCGAAGTTACGGCATCGCCGGATCCGGACTAATCTGCCCGTTCGCCCGCGCCAGGGGCAGTGCAGACAGGTCACTGCTCGATCCGCGTTGGAGGAACATCCTGTCGTTGAACCTCGGCGTGTTCTGCTGGGATGCCGGGCTGGTCAGTTTGGTTGCCCGTCGAGGTGTCTTCAGCCGTTGTCGGGATACGTAGTCTCCTCAGGGCGAGGACGCCTGCCGCCGTGATCACCGAGACGATGGGAGTCGCCACCACATCCGGCAAACCGATGAGGTTGATGGTTACGCCCGCGGCGACGAGTGCGGCGACCAAGGCCAGGTTGCCGATCACGCCAGCCACCGTGGAGGCGGGGCGTGAGTCTCGGTGCCATTCAGGATCGTCGATCAGGACGTCATCGTCAGCGAGCTTCACTGTGGCGCCGATCGTGTTGGCCGACCGGGTCGCATGCCGGAGGACGGACGCCAGGATCCTGGCCAAGTCAGTCCGGGACGCAGCGTCTTCGGACAGCAGTCGGATCTTGGCTGCTTGGACATTGCGGACGATCAGGTAGGCGCGGCCCCGGACGCGTTGTCGCAGGACGTGATCAGCATCCTTCGGTACGAAGCGTGCTTGGCGTTCCAAGGTTGAACAGAGCTCACCCACAGTCTTGGACACGGCGCCGTCCTTCGTCCGGCCCCGGCGCTCGGGGCTGTCCTCGGCAATTGCCTCCAGCGCGGCCAGGGCCGCATGCACGGTCCATTCCCGCGGGACCGAACGTGTGACTGCTCTTCGGTCCGTTTCGGCGAGGCACAGAGAGAGGACGAGCAGACCCCAAGGAAGTAGAGGTGCAGTGCTCTTGAAGATGTGGTGGTCCGGGTCGCCCATGGAAAGACCCAGCCACATGGCGAACGAAGCGACGAGCGGGGGAGCCCAGATCACGCCCATGCCGGCCAAGGATCGCGATCGGTCGGCGATGGTTCGCTCCAACGAGGCGGCATCGGGGAGCTCATCGGCACTCACCCCGCTGTTCTCCAGATGGCGGTGGGCGTTTTGTGCGCGCTTACGAGCGATGGACCGGAGAAAGGAGTCGAGGGGACGTAGACGGCATAGCCAGTTGCCGGGCACACGCGGACCTCCGACCCACACGGAGATCAAGGAGACCAGGGCGAAAGCCAGGTAGATGCTCACGCAGTAGAAGGCCAGTCCGAGGGCGATGTATGCCGTCATGGGCCGAGCTTTGCAGATAGGCCTGACACCGTCAGACGAGTATCTGGCGGGGTTCCGGCCGCGTCTCGGAACCGGGATCCTCTCTGTTGTGGCGGCGGTTCGAGTTCCTTCGACTGTTTGCTCGGCAGGCTACCGTTGGGCCGGACGCAACAGGCTGGGGCAGCGGTGAGCCTTGTCCCACGAAGGGCCCGGGGGTGGTCCGCTGTCGTTGTCGATGATGACGGCCTTCCTGGGCGCAGCCAGCGCGGGGAAGGCCAATGAGGTGGGGACGCGGTCCTGGGAGACAGCGGGCCGCGGCTGGTGGCCTGGGCGGTGGGGCTGGAGGTGTCAGCACTGGTCGAGCAAGCCGAGCGGGAGTCCGTGGCGGATCTGCTCGTGGCGGAGGTGCTGCGCAGCTTCGGCAGGTCAGGGCGCTCGCCGCTGTGATGAGCGGGAAGAGCGCCGGTGGGCGGCGGCGCGCGGGGTGCCGCGGCTGCTGCCGGCTTCAACCCGTCGTCCTGCACGGCCCGGAGCAGCTGAAGATGCCCGGGTGGCCGGTGAAGTGTCGATGGGGCGGGCAGACTGCCGACGGCACTCCACTGGCTCGAGCGGCGCCTTGAGGGGCGCTAGGCGAATGCCGGGGCGCCCAGGGCACCAAGAAGGACAGACCCGACAGCCGGGGAGGCCTCGGCGATCCGCCGGAGGGCTTCACTTGGCAGATACCGGTAGCTCTGCGGCGGGTGGAACGTTCCGGCGGACCTCAAGGTGCTGAGCGTGACGGGCTCCTCGAAGGTGGCCGGTGCCTCCAGCGTGAGGCCACTGGCCTGGGCGGCACCGCTCATGTACTCGTCGTACTCGCGACGGGTGATCCCTGTGCGAGAGCGGCTGGCGGCCCAGACCTCGCTCGGGGATCCGACATGGACGGAAGCGACGCGGGCGGTGCCGACCAAGGCCATCGTGGGAGCCGTGGCGTAGATCACGACAGGGGTCCCAGGGGGAACGGCGACTCGCTGCCGGCGCACCTCAACGGTCTTGCTGCCCGCAAGGATCGCGGTGGCAAAACGCGGGTGGACTGAGAGCAGGAGTGCGCGTTCCTGGTTCACGTCGGTCGGTGCCCTTCCTGGTAGGCCACTTCGAACAGCCTGTTGTCGATCTTCGTCAGCGACATCACGGACAACGGTAGACCCAGACCCTTCGCCAGGGACTTCAGGCGTCGGTACGTCACCGGATTGGGGAAGAGCTCGGTGTCCGAGAAACGCAGAGCCATGGCCGTACCTGACGTGGAGTTGGCCACCTTTTTGCGGATCTCCTCCAGACCATATACGCCCAAGTGTTCGAATTGGGCAAAGAGGGCCTCGGCTGTGTCGATGACCACCTGCTCAAGCCGAGAGCAGCCGATCGCCATCTGTCCTTCCTGGCTGGACGGGTCCTGGCTGACGTACCAGAGGAGGCGGGCTGGGACGCTCTCGCCGCGGTGTCCCGAGGAGCGGTAGTAGGCGTGCTCCCTGCTGATCCCCAGCTCGTTCCGTCGAGGCAGAAGGGACACGGGCATGTTGAACAGTTCGGTCGACCAGACAGGGTTGATCGGGACGATGAACGACGGCAGCTCGGAGTCCATGACCTTGGCAGGCCACCACGATCGCTCAACGACGCTGGCGACCTCAGCCGGCAGCCCGGTGGGGAGAGCCAGCGCCGTCGTGCCCAGCTCTCGTGCTGCAGCATCGGCGGCTTCGGTGACGACTGCTGCCGTTCCACAGACATCCACGACGAGCGCCGCCAGACCGTCCTGGTGAGCGAGGAAGCCGTCATCGCGAGCTGCGGCGTGTGCCGCGGTGGACGGGAACGGGTCGGTGATGTGCACGACGTGGGCACCGTACGAGCGGGCGGTCTGCTTCAGCGTGAACAGCACCTGGCGGGAGAGGGTCTCTTCGAGCGGATGGGTAGCGGTACGCAGAACCGGGACGAGGAGCGTCCGTCCGTCTACAGACCAGGCGTACAGCGCAACCGGGTGCCCGTCGCCGTCACGGATGAGCTCGCGGCGCCAGCTGAGGGGGCTCCGCTCCAGGCTCTTGAGACGGTTCGCGAAGTCCGATCCGCTGTCGCTGCTCGATTGTTCGAAGAGCGCGACCAGCTCGGCCTCACCGCCCGGCGCGACCTCGCTGATCCGGAACTCGGTGCCCATGAGATCGGCCGGCCGGTACACCTGGGCCTGCCGCAATTCGTCGACGTGCATTGCCACGTCTGATGGAGCCACGATGCGGACTCCGACGGCATTCCATGCGACATCGGCCAGTCGTGTCAGCGACGGGTCATGGGTGGCCAGCACGTGCACTCCGGAGGCTGCGGCCTCGGCGACGTATCGCAGTCGCGCTTCAAGCTCCGTTAGCTCGGGATCGGCCTTGGCCGCTGCGTCCAGCAACTGGCGGCTCCGCAGTGCCACAGTCCGTGGATCGGGGCTGAGCTCGCGAAGGCCAGCGGCCGCCGCTCGCTGGTGGACGCGCTCGGCCTCATTCTCAATGTCCCGGATGTCCTGGTAGAGGTGCGGGGTGAAGACCAGCTCAACCAGATCGGTCATCCATCCGGCTTCGAGCGCCTGGGACTCGGCTGCTTCTGAGGACGGCTTCCGTCCGCGGAGATCGGCGAAGACGCCGTGGTCGATCGCGACGGTCAGCTGCGCGTCGCTGTCCACCTCGGCGAAGAGGCTGGGATGGCGGAAATCCAACCACCAGCCGTCCAGTACGTGCCCTTGCTTGCTGCGGCCCTTCACCTCGCCGCGCGGGATGAATCCGAGCTTCGCCCACATCCCGGTGAGCCCATAGTCACGCCTGCACTTCGCCTTGATGCCGAAACGCTGGCCGTGGTGGGCCCGGATGGTTTCGATCAGCAGCCGGGCGATGCCCTTGCTGCGGTGTTCCTCGGCTACGCAGAGATGGGCCAGTCGAACGTGGGGCGTCCGCTTCGGCAGGCCGAACAGCGCATACCCGACGACCACACCGTCCTCGATGGCTGCGAGAAGTCCGCCGTCTTC
This sequence comes from Kitasatospora sp. NPDC048715, assembly GCF_043198905.1. NCBI lineage: Bacteria > Bacillati > Actinomycetota > Actinomycetes > Kitasatosporales > Streptomycetaceae > Kitasatospora > Kitasatospora sp. NPDC048715. Next base: position 211,374 of record NZ_JBICVH010000001.1, read on the forward strand.
CGCCATCTTCGAGTAGGCGGGCGGTGTCATCAGTCCCAGCGTCTTGGTGTAGCGATCACCGAGCGCGATGGACTCGGCCAACAGCTCATCCTGCGCCGGAGACACCGATACGACCTTGATCCCCATCGGACCCCCTCAACTGAGCTGCACCGAGCAGCCTCGTTCTCAGCCATGTCTGTCTCAGCAGGCACCTAAACCTCGGAAGGGCGATTCCGTTGCCAGCCGTGCCAGATCCGTGCCAGAACGGGTGGAGAACGGTGGACAGCAGCGGTCCACGCCGGGCCCCCGAAGGGCTGGCCGGGCTGGTATCCGTGCAGGTCAGGAGCACTTGTCGGCCTGAAGGCCCAAAGATTCCCAAGCTTAGAGCGCGAGTTCGATTCTCGTCGCCCGCTCCAGCGGTAAAGCCCCAGGTCAACGACCTGGGGCTTTCGCATTGTCCGGACCGATCCGGACCGCTCCGGACCGGTCCGGCCCTGCCGCGCCCGCCCTGGAGGCCGCGGGGAGTCGGCTGCATGGCGGCGAACGCATGTGCCATGCGCGGGAGTTGACGTTCACCATCCATCCGGGTGAGCACCGTGGCGATCGACGGAGCGTTCCGGGGCGAGCGTGTCCGGGCGGTCAAGGGTCCGGATGCGGCCCGGGGCGTCTCGGGGTGCTGGGTGCGCGCACCGGCCGTGGCCGTCCGCCCTGGCGAGCGACCGGGCCGGAGTCGGCCGATGATGGAAGTCCAGGGGCGCGCGACGTTCGAGAGCGGCGTATGCGAGAGCGGCGAATGGCTGTATGGCATGTCCGGGACTTCACTCCGGACGACCTCGAAGCGATGGTCCGGCTCGACGCCGAGAGCGCCACCACGGATCGCGCCGCCGTCTTCCGTCTCTCGGACGTGGTCGCCGCGCTGCAGGCACGGAATCCGAGCGTCGTCGTGGTCGCGGACGGCCATCTGGTGGGCGCGGCGGTGGGCCGGGTGGACGGGGACCGGGCATGGGTGCTGCGCATCGCCCTGCACCCCGCCTGGCGGAACCTGGGCATCGGCACCGCCCTGCTGTCCGCGCTGGAGCACCGTCTGCGGGACGCCGGCGCCAGGATCGTCGCGGCGTTGCTGCCCGATGAGGAGACCGGCGCCACCGCACTGGTCAACTCCGGATTCCAACCCCACCGGGGGCTCACGTACTTCGAGAAGTCGGAGGCCGTCAGTGCCCAGGGCGCGACGGTCCTGGCGATGCTGGGCGCGGTCATGCCCGAAGCCCGTCTCTGGGAGCGGCTCACGGGCATGGCCGACGAGAAGCGGCTCATCGAACGGCGACTGGTGCTGCCCCTGGCGAACCCCGAGCTGGCGGACGCCCACGGAGTGGAACCGCCGCGCGCGGTCGTGCTGTTCGGCCCGCCGGGCACGGGCAAGAGCACGTTCGCCAAGGCCGTGGCCGGCCGGCTCGGCTGGCCGTTCATCGAGATCTTCCCCTCCCGGCTCGTCTCCGAGGACGGGCTGGCCACCGGACTCAGCCGCCGCTTCGAGGAGGTGGTGCAGCTCGACCATGTGCTGCTCTTCATCGACGAGGTCGAAGAGGTCGCCGGGACACGCAGCCTCGCCGCCCCCGCTTCGGTCGGCGTGGTCAACGAACTCCTCAAGTCGATCGTGCGGTTCCGTGACCGCGACGGCCGGCTCCTCGTCTGCGCCACCAACTCGGTGGCCGCGCTGGATCCGGCGTTCCTGCGCCACGGCCGGTTCGACTACGTCCTGCCGGTCGGGCCACCCGACGCCGCGGCCCGCGACGCGCTGTGGGCCGGCTACACGGCGAAAACGGGCACCGCCGCGGACACGGCGGTGCTCGCGGAAGCCAGCGAGGGCTTCACTCCCGCCGACATCCGGCAGGTCGCCATGGCGGTCGCCCAGAGCACGTTCGAGCGCACGCTCGACACGGGGGAGCGGACCCAACCCGGCACCCAGGACTATCTGGACGCCATCCACCGCACCCGTCCGACCGTTTCCGAGGAGATGGCCCGGGAATTCGCCGACCAGGCGGTCCGCTACGGGCGCGTCTGAGGGGCCGCCCCGTACCCGCGGAGCGTCCGACACCGGGGCGTACCCGGAGCGGGGGCCGGCGCGGACCGCCGTCAGTACTCGGCGCCTTTTCGCAGGTAGCTGCCCATGACCTGGAGCCACGCCCCGGGGCCGAAGCAGACCTCGATCCGGTAGGGCGTGTCCTCGAAGACCCGCAGGACGCGCAGCGCACCACTGGGATGCAGGTCGTACTCGAAGGTGACGCCGTCCGCACCGTCCTCGTACTGCATGTCCAGCGGCCCCTTCGACGGCTCCGCCGGCACCCGGGCGTCGGCCGAGAGCTTCACGTAGACGGACATCTCCCCGTCCCGCCTTTCCTGTCTGTCCGAGGAGCCCGGCCCACGAGGCCGCCCCGCAGGAGGCCCCGCCCGGTGGCTCGGAGCCGATGCCGGTGGCGACGAAGGACCTGCCGGGCCGAGTCGCTTCCCACCGGTCTCACCGTGTCGTCGCCGACCGGGGACCGGTCGCTTCGTCCGACACGGTTCGCCACCCGTCCGCGGACGACATCCCCACGGTACTCCGCCCGCACCGGCCCGGCCCGGCCGGTCACGAGAGCCGTGGTGAGGGGCGGCCCGCTCAGCGCCACTCGATCAGGAACAGGGTCGCGTCGTCGCTCGTCCGCCCGCCGCGCTTCTCCTTCAGGACGTGGGAGAGCGCGCGCACCACGGCCCGCACCCCGTCCTGCGAGCGCTCGACGCGGTTGACCCAGTCGATGAGCTGTTCCTCCCCGAACTGCTCCCCGCCGGCCTCGCGCTCCTCGACCAGGCCGTCGGTGAAGCACAGCACCCGGTCACCGTGCCGCAGCACCCGCTCGCTGATCACCGGCTCCTCACCGCCGAAGCCGACCGGCAGGGTGGTCTCGCTCTCCAGCCGCTCGACGACGACGTGGTCGCGGATCAGCAGCGGTTGGGGATGGCCGGCGTTGACCCACTGCAGGTGGCCGGTCCCGGTGTCCAGGCGCATCATCTGCGCGGTGACGAAGTGGTCCGGCCCGAACTGCTCGGCAATGGCCCGGTCCATGAACGCGTAGATCTCGGCGAGTCCGATGTCGGCGCGCCTGGCGTGCCGGTACGCGCCGATGGCCACGGTCGCCATGGTCGCGGCGTCCAGCCCGTGGCCCATCGCGTCGATCGTGGCGACGTGCAGGAGGCCGTCGTTGAGCGCGTAGTCGAAGCTGTCCCCGGCCACCTGGTAGGCCGGTTCGAGGATCCCGGCCACGGCGACCTGCGGAACGGACAGCGACAGCGGTGGCAGCAGCGACCACTGGATCTCCGCGGCCACGCTCATCGGTTCGAGGCGCCGGGCCTGGAAGATCCGGTCGGTGTAGCCGCTCTTGGTGACCAGCAGATCGGCGACCAGGGCGGCGAGGCGCCGCAGCAGCGGCCGGTCGCCCTCGTCGACCGCGTCCAGGGTGAGGGCCAGAACCCCCACCTCGTCGCCGCCGTCCAGCAACGGCAGGTACAGCCGCACCCCGTCGGGCCGCGGCTCCTCGACGGCGACACCGCGCAGGAAGGCCGCGCCCGCCGGGGAGCCGTCGATCGGCACCGGCTCCCCGGCGGCCAACCCCCGCCCCGGCAACGGCGCCAGCACCAGCTGGCCGTAGTCCTGCAGCAGGAGCGCCGGGTCGCGGCCGCCGAGCCCGCGCACCGCGGCGGCGACCAGCGGGGCGATCAGCTGGGGCGGCAGCTCATGGGTCTGATCGAGCAGCGTGCCCAGCAGGCGTTCGCCGTGCCCCTCCGGCCGGTCCGGTCGCGCCGCGCCGGACCGCTGCTCACCGCTCATCGCTGTTCACCGCTCATCCCTGCCCGCCGCCGCCCCGCTCGCGCCGCCGTTCTGCTCCCGCGCGGGCACTCGACACCGGCTCGATCGACCCCGGCACCCCGGTGCAGTCCGCCGGGGCGGGTCCTTCCATTACGCCCGACGGCGGTGCATCGCGCCCTCCGGCCACGTCCCCCTCACGGGTGGCCGCCGGCGGGGATCCCGGGCGGGGCGGAGCACGGCCCCCGCCGCGGCCGCTGTTTCGGTCGGTCCGGCTCCGTCCCTTCCGCGTTGTCCGGACCGGCCGGTTCGGGCCGGGGTGGGCCGGTTCGGGCCGGGGTGGTTCGGGGAGGTCAGTGGGGGAGGGCCCAGGCGGGGGTCCAGGTGTCCGGGGCGGCGGGGTCCGCGGGGGCGGCCGCGAGGTGGGCGCGGAGCGTGGGCAGCGCCGGGTGGGGGTTGTCGCGGTGCCAGAGGAGGGAGTGGGGGTAGACGGGCGTCGGGTCGGTCACCGGGATGCGGCGCAGGCCGTGGCCGGCGGGCCAGACGAGACGGGTCCGCTCGCTCATGAAGGTGGCCAGGGCCGGGGTGTCGGCGATGGTGTCGAGGAGCACGTCGGAGCCGAAGTTGGGGCCGGTGGCCTCGATGGTGAGGCCGAACTCGGCGACCAGGTCGGCGTAGTAGGCGCCCCACTCGGTGCCGGGGGCGATGCCGGGCATCCAGATCCGGTGGCCGACCAGTTCGGCGACGGTCACGGACCCGGCGTCCGCGAGGGCGTGGTCGGGGCCGGTGAGGAGTTGGAGCGGTTCGTCGAGCACCCGGACGGACTCGATGTCCTCGGGCAGGGGCCTGCCGGGCGCGGCGACGGCGCGGAAGGACGCGTCGATCGTGCCGGAGCGGATGGCGGCGACGGCGGTGTCGATGTCGAACAGCATCAGCACGTCGAGGTCGATGTCGGGGTGGCTGCGGTGGAAGCCGCGCATCAGGCCCGAGACCGCGCCGCGTGAGTTGATCACGTCGACCCGCAGCGGGCGGCGGCCGGCGCGCACGGACGCGACCGCCCGCTCGGCGACCCGCAGCAGCTCGCGGGCGTGAGGCAGGAACGCCTGCCCGTCGATGGTCGGTTCGGCGCCGCGCGGGGTGCGGGTGAACAGCCGCACGCCGAGGTCGCGCTCCAGTGCGGCGACGCGCTTGGAGACGGCCTGCTGGGTGACGGACAGGTCGACGGCGGCCTTCTGGAACTGGCCGGCCTCCGCGATGGCGGCGAAGGTGCGCACTGCTTCGAGGTCCACGCAACCCACCTTAGGGAACAACCGGGGGTTGTGCGGAGTGGGTGAATCGGTTGTTTGACCTGCCGCAGTGGCGACCGATTGGCTCTCACCGGTCAACCCCGGTTTGTTCGGCCGGGGTCGGGACGTCGAGGGGAGCGCACCGCGCATGACGGGCGGGAAACGGCTGGGCCGGCGGTTCGGATGGCTGTGGGCTGCGTACGCGGCGAGCGCGTACGGGTCCGGACTGGGGTTCGGGGCACTGCCGCTGATCGCCGTCCTGGTGCTGCACGCCGGGCCCGCCGAGGTGTCCGCGCTGTCCGCGGTGGGGCCCGCGGTGGGTGCGCTGGTCGCGGTGCCGCTCGCGCCGTGGGTGGAGTTCCGGCGCAAGCGGCCGGTCATGATCGCGACGGACCTGATCCGGTTCGCGGCCATGGCGACGATCCCGGTGGCCTACGCCTTCGGGTGGCTCGGCTTCGTCCAGTTGCTCGTGGTCTCGATCGTGATCGCCGCGGCCAAGATCGCGTTCGGCGCGGCCAGTGGGGCCTACCTCAAGGCGCTCGTCCGGCCGGAGGACCTGCTCGTGGCCAACGCACGCTTCGAGTCGACGAATTGGAGTTCCATCGCGATCGGGCCGCCGCTCGGCGGGGCGGCGATCGGCTGGTTCGGGCCGGTCACCACCGTGGTGGCCGACGCGCTCAGCTACCTGCTCTCCGCGCTGGGCATCACCGCGATCCGCGACCGGGAGGAGCCGCCCGTCCGGGCCGGCGGGAAGCCGCTCCGGGCCGGCGCGGTGCTCGACGGCTGGCGACACATCCTGGGCGACCCCGGTCTGCGGGCGCTCTACCTCAACAACATGCTCGTCGCCGGTCTGATCATGGCCACCGAGCCGGTGCTCGCCGTCCTCCTCCTGCGCCAACTCCACTTCGCCCCTTGGGAGTACGGCCTCGCCTTCGCCGCCCCCTGCCTCGGCGGGCTGATCGGCTCCCGGCTGGCCCGGCGGGTCGTGGAGCGCCACGGGCGGGACCGGGTCTTCCGGGTCGTCGGCACCCTGCGGGCCGTCTGGCTGATCGGCCTGGCCTTCGTCCGCCCCGGCGTGATCGGGCTCGTCACCGTGATGGCCGTCGAGCTGGCGATCATCATCAACATGAGCCTGTTCAACCCGGTGCTCGCCACCTACCGGCTCGAACGCACGCCCAAGCACCTCGTCGCCCGCACCCTGTCGGCCTGGTCGATCGGCCAGCAGGCGTCCATCGCCGTCTGCACCGCGCTCGGCGGACTGCTCGCCGACGCCACCGGCCCGCGCACCGCCCTCACGGTCGCGGGACTGCTCATCCTCGCCACCCCCTTCCTGCTTCCCCGACCCGACCGGACGCGGCCGGACGCCGTACCGGGCACCCCGCCGGCCGCACCATCCGTACGGAGGACACCCGCATGAGCACCGACCGGGCACTCGACCCCGCGCACACCGCCCTCCTCGTCCTGGACTGCCAGCCCGCGATCCTGGCCGCGCTGCCCGGGGACGGGGACCGCGAGGCCCTGCTCGGCCGGGTGGCCGGGGCGATCGCCGACGTCCGCGCCGAGGGCGGCACCATCGCCCACGTACGCGTCGGCTTCACCGAGGCCGACTGGGACGCCGTCCCGGCCGCCAACACCACCTTCGCCCCGCTGGCCCGGCACCGCGCCATGCACCACGAGGACCCCGCCGCCGCCGTCCACGAGCACCTGGCGCCCGGGGACGGCGACATCCTCGTGCGCAAGACCCGCTACGGGGCCCTGTCCACCACCGACCTCGACCGGCGGTTGCGCGAGCGCGGCATCACCACGCTGGTCGTCTGCGGCCTCGGTACCGGCGGCGCCGTCCTGTCCACCGTCCTCGACGCGGCCGACCGCGACTACCGGCTCCTCGTCCTGTCCGACGGCGTCGCCGACCCGGATCCGGAGGTCCACGAGGTCCTGCTCCGCCGGGTCCTCCCCTCCCGGGCCGACGTCGTCGACACCGCCGGGCTGCGCGCCCTGCTCCGGGGCGACTGACGGGCCCGAACCCGTCCCGCCCCCGGCCGCCGCGCCGACCCGGTGCGGCGTGCGGCGTGCGGCGTGCGGTGTTCGCGGGGCGGCAGAGCGTCGAAGTGGCCGGGATCGATCTGGTTCCGGGGCGCCTCCAGCTGGTAACCGGTGGGCGGAGCCGGCTGGCGCGGGTGGGCGTCGAGCCCCGGCGCGACCCGGTCCCGCCGACGGACGCCCGCCGACGGACGCCCGCCGACGCCGACCGACAGACGGCCGCAGACGGCCGCAGGCCGGTCGGCCCGCGGCTGTCGTGCGGCGTCCGGGTGGGCCGGAGCCGGCAGTGGATCAGTGGATCAGTGGATCAGCGGCGGGCGGCGAGGCCCTCCAGGCTGGGGACCAGGGTGGCCGGGGTGGGCAGGGCGGCGTTGTCGGCCTGCAGGCGGTGGGCGGCGTCGCGCAGCGCGGCGTCGGTGAGGATGCGGGTGAGCAGCGGGGTGTCGACGGCGTCGGAGGTGGAGCTCAGGGCGGCGCCGGTGGCGGTGATGGCGTCGGCGTTGAGGAAGTGGTCCGCGCCCTGGGGGAGCAGCAGCTGGGGCAGGCCCGCCTGGAGGGCGGTCAGCATGGTGCCCGAGCCGCCGTGGTGGATCAGCGCGTCGGCGCGGCCGAGCAGTTCGTTGAGCGGGACCCAGGGCAGGCCGCGGACGTTGGCGGGCAGGGTGCCGAGCGGGGCGAGGTCGGCGCTGCCGACCGCGAGCAGGAAGTCGGCGTCGACCTCGGCCGCCGCCTCGACCAGGCGGACCACCGCGCGGACGCCGTCGAGTTCGGCGAGCACGGTACCCAGGGTGACGACCGCCCGCGGGCGGTCGGCCTTGCGGAGGAACTCGGCCGGGACGATGCCGCCGCCGTTGTACGGGACGTAGCGCATCGGCAGGCCGTCCGGGTCGCCGCCGAGCGGGCCGACGTTGAGCACCGCGGCGATGCCCGGGCCGGTCAGGCCGCGCTCCTCGTACAGGTCGGACACGTGCGAGGCCACCAGCTCGGTCATGGGACCGCCGGGGCTGGCACCGAAGTTCTGCACCACCGACGGGATCTTGAGCTGGGCGGCGACCAGCGGGGCGGCGGCCGCGAAGGAGTCGTGGACGATCAGGTCGGCGCCCCAGTCGGTGGCGGCCGCCAGCAGACCGTCCACGTCGGGACGGGAGGCTCGCGCGAACATCGCGGCCGCCATGTCGAGGATCTCGTCCTGGGTCCTGTTCTGGTTGACGTACTCGACCTTGCCGCCGAGAGCCTCCTCGATGATCTCCCGCAGGCCCCGGCCGTCGCCGATCTGGACGATGGGGAAGCCCGCGGAGCGGATCAGCTCGACCGGCTGTCCGACGGCGAACAGGACCTCGTGCCCGACGGCGCGCAGCGCCTGGGCGGTGGGCACCATCGGGTAGAGGTGACCGGCCGCGGTGGGGCCGGTGAAGAGTATGCGCATGGTGGTCTCCTTGCGGATGTTGCTGACAAGGCAGTCTCACCTTTGAAGTTGACGTTCAGTCAATTTGATTAGGATCACCATGCGCGGTAATCGGCCTTTCTGGAGCAGGGCTTGCCTCTCGGGCAATGGTGTGCTCCGCGCGCCGGTCGCCCGGGCCGTGCGCGCCCGCCGGCCGGACCCCCCGTACGCCGCCGCCCGCTCCCTCCCGGCGGTCGGTTGCGCGGCGGCCGGTTGTGCGACGGCCGGTCGCACGGCGGTCGGTCACGCGGCCGTGAGGAAGTCCCGGACGGTGCCGGTGAACGCCTCGGTCTCCTCGGCGAGCACGATGTGGCCGGTGTCGAACTCGGCGTAGGCGCTGCCGGGCAGGGCGGCGTGCAGCCGGCGGGCGTTCTCCACCGGGACGGTGGCGTCCTGGGTGCAGCCGATCACCAGGGCGGGCGCCTGGACGCGCGGGAGCAGCGGGCCGAGGTCCAGTCCGAGGTTGAGGGCGATGTGCCGCAGGGTGCCCGGAGTCGGCTGCATGTAGGCGGTGTTGGCCTGGACGGCGGCGCGCCCGATCCGGTCGAGGAAGCCGCGGCTGAAGGCGGTGAGGGTGGCGTAGCCGCCGAACGCGGCGGGGTGGTCGGCGAGCGAGAGCCAGGTGGCCATGGAGAGCCGCAGGTACTCGTCCTGTTCCGCGCTGATCCACCCGGCGGCGGCGATCAGCCGGCGGACCCGCTCGGGGTGCAGGGCGGCGGTCGCGGTGGCGACGACGGCGCCGAGCGAGAAGCCGAGGACGTCGGCGGGGCCGCGTCCGGCGTCCTCGATCACGGCGGCGACCTGGGCGGCCAGCGCCTCCAGGGTGAGCGGCGTGCCGTCGTCGTCGGCGGCCTCGCTGCCGGAGAGGTCGGGCAGCAGCACGGTGCAGCGGTCGGTGAAGGCGTCCAGCAGGCCGTCCCACATGGCCGAGCCGGGGCCGGTGCCGTGCACCAGGACGAGGGTGTCGGGGCCGTCGCCGACGACGCGGTAGGGGATGCGGGCGGTGCCGACGGTGATGACGGGCATGGCGGGTCCTCTCGACAGGGGGCGGACGGTGGGTCAGAAGACGTGCGGCAAGCGGACGGACGGCGGTTTCGGCCCGGCGGCTCGGCACAAGAAGTAAACTACACGGTGCAGATCAGTGATTCAACTGCACCGTGCAGTGCACTTTGAGGGTGTGGGAACGGTGAGGGATGGAGCCGGGAGGGGAACTGCCCGTACCCGCCCGCCGTCCAAGCAGTGACGGAATGCCTGCCCGGGTTGAACACCGGGAGGAGTACGGAGGGCCCTGTGCAGTCAGGTGGTGCCGAGCTGAACGTCGGATGTCCGGGCGGCGGCCCCGGGGGCGCGAGGGTCGCGCCGGTCCGTCGGCCGGGGTCCGGGCCGGGGTCGGAGCCGGGGGTGACGGTCGATCAACTCGACGCCGCCGAGCACTGCGAGACGCTGCTCCAGGACACCCTGGACGCCGTCCGTCCGGCGCCGGTCTGGCAGGGGGCGCCCGCACGGGCGGGCGCGCGGCTGCCGCTGCCGGGGCGCGAGTCGGAACTGCTCTGGTACGTCACCCGGGGTCGGGACCTCCTCACCGTCGTCTCGCTGCCCCGGCGGGCGGTGCTGGCGGACGTGGTGGAGCGGCACTGGCGGCGGCGCGGCTGGACGATCACCTCGCTGAACGCCGGCCAGGATCGCCCGGGCGTCGCCGCGACCACCCCGGACGGCTACCGGCTGGCACTGCGCTTCGGCGAGTCGGGCGAGGCCGGGCTGACCGCGAGTTCGCCGGGAGTGGCCCGCTCGGAGCGGGGCCCGGTGCTGTCCGGGAGCGTCGACCACTGCGCGCCGCCGCTGCCGTACGTCCGCTGTCCGTACTGGAGCGCCCTGGCGTAGACGCCGGGACGCGCCGGGACGCGTCGGGACGCGTCGGGGAGGCCGGAGGAACTGGTGGAAGGGGACCGGGGGAGGCGTGGAGCGAGTCCCCCCGGACCCGCTCCACGCCGCCTCGTCGCGCGGCTTCGGCGCTGCCGCTCCCCCCGACACCCCGGGCAAACCCGCCGTTCCCCCCTGGCCACACCCTCCGGCGAGAGCGGTCCGCACAGGCCCCGGCGAGCCCCCACCCCCCGGGGACGTCGTTGATCTCAAACTAACAAACCGCGTGGTTGGTTTGTCAATAGCGAAATCCACGAAACATCCACATTGTGGCGAGGCCCTCGGCGGGACCCGAAAAGGCCTCGGACCAGGGAGTTGTGGCCGATCCGGGACGGCCGGCGCCCGAGCCGCCCGCACCGGGCCGGTGGAGCTCACGGGCGGGCACCGGCTCGGAATCCGACATTCCGAGCATCATGGCAGCACGCAGTGACACCGGGCGGGCGCCCAGCGCAGCCGGGAGAACGGAGAACGGGGAGCGGGGAGCGGGGAGCGAGTCCGGCCTCAGCACAGCAGCCGGCGCTCCTTCGCCACCGCCACCGCGCCCGCCCGGGTGTCCACGCCCAACTTGTCGTAGATCCGGCCGAGGTGCGTCTTCACCGTGGCCTCGCTGATGAACAGCGCCCGGGCGATCTCCCGGTTGCCCAGCCCCTGCGCCAGCTGTTCGAGGATGTCCTGCTCGCGTTCGGTGAGCTGCGGTGAGGGCGCCCGCATCTGCGCCATCACCCTGGAGGCGACCGGCGGCGAGAGCACCGTGCGGCCCTGCGCGGCCGCGTGCACGGCGGAGAACAGCTCCTCCGGCCGTTCGGCCTTCAGCAGGTAGCCGGTGGCGCCGGCGGCGATGGCCCGGGTGATGTCGGCGTCCGTGTCGTAGGTGGTGAGCACCAGGACGTGCGGTCCGCCCGGGGCGGCGGTGATCCGCCGGGTGGCCTCCACCCCGTCGATGCCGTCGCCGAGTTGGAGGTCCATCAGCACGACCTGCGGCGCCAGCCGGGCGGCCAGCGCGACGGCCTCCTCCCCGGTGCTCGCCTCGCCGACCACCTCGATGTCGCCGGCGCTCGCCAGCAACGCCAGCAGCCCGGCCCGCACCACGGCGTGGTCGTCGCAGACCAGCAGGCGGACCGGGGTCGTCCGGACGGGAGTCGTGCTCATCTCTGCTCCAAGGTCATGGCCGCGCCGGGCCCGTCGGCGTTCCGGGCCGGGTTGCCGCGCCGGGCCGGAACGCCGCGCCGGGCCCGTCACCGCGCCGGGTGCACGGGTGATCCGCACTCATCGCTGCGTCAGGGGGATCGCGGCGGAGACGACGGTGCCCTCACCGGGCGTGCTCTCCACGGTCAGCCTGCCACCCAGCTGCCGGAGCCGGGCCCGCATCGCCGGCAGGCCGTACCCGCGCCCGCCCCCGGGGCCGGCCGCGTCCGGGTCGAAGCCCTGTCCGTCGTCCGCGATGTCCAGCACGGCCTGGTCGCCGAGGAAGGACAGCGTGATCGCGGCGGCCGAAGCCCCGGCGTGCTCGCGGACGTTGGCCAGTGCGCCCTGGGCGATCCGCAGCAGCGCGGACTGCGCGGCCGTGGGCAGCGGCACCGGCGTGCCGTCCAGGTGGAAGCGGACCGGCAGCCCGCTCTCGGCGGACTCCCGCTCGGCCAGCGACCGCAGCGCCCGGTCGAGGGTGCGGCCGTCGGACAGCTCCACCGGGGCGAGGCCGTGGACGAAGCGGCGGGCCTCGGCCAGGTTCCGGGCCGCCACCTCGGCGGCGGTGCGGACGTGGGTGCGGGCGGTCGCCGGGTGGGTGTCCCAGGTGCGCTCGGCGGCCTGGAGCAGCATCTGCTGACTGGACAGGCCCTGCGCCAGGGTGTCGTGGATCTCCATCGCCAGCCGCTCGCGCTCGGCCAGGGTGCCCTCCCGCCGCTCGGTGGCGGCGAGTTCGCGCCGGGTGCGGACCAGATCGGCGATCAGCCCGCGCTGCCGGGCGGCCTGCCGGGCCATGACGAGGAAGACGCCGGTGGCGAGCCCGGCCACCGCGGGCGGCAGCAGGACCAGGGTGGCGTCGGCGCCGCCGGGCAGCCGGATCTCGGCGATCACCACCAGCAGGGTCAGCGCCCCGACCAGCGGGATGGCCGCCCTCGCCGGCAGCACCCGCAGCACGCTGTAGATCAGCGGGACGGCGCACCAGGCGAAGCTCGGTGCGAGCAGCACCAGCACCACCCAGAGGGCCACCACCAGGGCCAGCGGCCACCGGCGGGGCCGGCCCGGGGCGGGCGGACGGCGGTGGTCGAGCCAGGACCCGGCCGGCCGGGCGACCGCGAGGGCCGCGCTCAGCCCGATCACCCAGGGCGCCTGCGCGGTGCCGGAGTGGTGGGTGAGGTACCGGTTGAGCGAGGCGGCGAGCAGCAGCAGGAAGGCGGAGTCCAGCAGCAGTGCCAACCGGCCCGCGTCCGGGTCAGCGGTGTCGCGGGTGTCGCCGGTGCCGAGGGCGGCGCGGTGGTCGGCGCCGGTGCGGTCCGCAGCGCCGCGGCCGGCGGTCGGGCGGGGCTGCTGCACGGGTGGCTCCTGGCTGAACGGGTGGTGCGGGCGCGGTCGGCGCCGGCCCGGACCGGCCTGCACCGGCCCGTACCGTCGCGGCCCGGCCTCGCACCGACCTGCGTCGATCCCTCGATGGTGACCCGTCCGGCCCGGGGCCGCATCAGCCGATCGGTTGACCCCGGCGTCCACCATCATGCCCGGACGTCCGCGCCGGACCGTCGATGTGGCGGCGCCTTCCCCGGGCGGAGGATCGAAGCACGCCGCCGGGCGATCCCCCCAACGGCCCGGCGGCCCCGAACCCCCGCCCCACCCCGCCACACCCCACCCCGCCACACCCACCCCGCAGATCCGCTGAGGAGCTGGACCATGAAGAAGACCTCCGTGCGCACCCGGGTGCTGACCGGCACCGTCGCCGCCGCCGCGCTCGCCGCCGCCACCGTGGGCGCCGTCTCGGCCAGCGCCGAGTCCACCGACACCCCGGCCGTCCCGGCGGCGGCGAAGGCCGACACCCAGAACAAGAACCTGGCCGCGAGCAGCGGCCTGACCATCGACGCCGCCACCCGCGCCGCCCAGGCCGCCCTGGACGCGGCCACCAAGGCCGGCCAGCACGTGTCGGTCGCGGTCGTCGACCGCGACGGTGTCACCCGGGTGCTGCTGAAGGGCGACGGCGCCGGCCCGCAGGCCCCGGTCTCGGCCGAGCGCAAGGCCTTCACCGCGGTGTCCTGGAACGCCCCGACCTCGGAGCTGGCCAAGCGGCTGGCCCAGGCCCCGAACCTGAAGGACATCCCGGGCACCCTGTTCCTGGCCGGCGGGGCCCCGATCCAGTCGAAGGGCGCTCCGATCGCGGCCGTCGGCGTCGCGGGTGCGCCCAGCGGCGACCTGGACGAGCAGTTCGCGCAGGCCGGCGTCGCCGAGCTGGCGAAGTGACGTGAGCCCGGCCGCCGGACCGCCCCGCGCGAGGGGAGGGCCGGCGGCCGCTTCATGGCCTCGTTCGGGTGAACACCGGGAGGGTCGCCGCAGAACACGGGATGACCCTTCGAAAAGCCGGTGCCACTGTCAGTGGCGCGTGGCAGGCTTCCCGGTATGACGGCGTGGACCCTCAACGACATCGAACGTGCGATCCGCTCCTCCTGGGGTGTCGACACCTGTGCGCCCGAGGATCTGGCCCACTGGCGTCCCGACAATCCCGCCCGCGGCCAGTGCGGGGTGACGGCGATGGTGGTGCACGACCTGCTCGGCGGCGAGCTCATGATGGGCGAGGTGTACGTCGACGGGGTGCGGACGGACCTCCACTGGTGGAACCGTTTCGCCACCGGCTTCGAGATCGACCTCACCCGTGAGCAGTTCGGGCCGGACGAACTGGTCGGCCCCGGCCGCCCGGTGGCCCGGCCGGCCCGCCCCGGCCGGCTCCAGGCCCAGTACGAGCTGCTGCGCGGCCGGGTGGTCGCCGAACTGGAGCGCGGGGCGGCCGACGACCGCACCCGGATGCCGGCCCGCGCCTGCGCGTGAGCCGCTGCCCGGCCGCGGGTGCGCCGCCCGGTTCACCGGTCGGCCCGCGGGCGTTCTGACGTACAGTCGGTCGTGCACGAGCAGGTGCGGCGACGGGAGTGCGGGGATGACCGGGCGGACGATCGGCTTCGTGGGGCTGGGTTCGATGGGGCGCGGCATGGCCGGCAGCCTGCTGCGGGCCGGCCACACCGTACGGGTCTGGAACCGCTCGCCCGGGCCGGTGGCCGCGATGGTGGCCGAGGGCGCGGAGGCGGCCGACTCGCTCGCCGAGGTGTTCGCCGCCGACACGGTGGTCTCCATGCTCGCCAACGACACGGCGGTCGAGCGGCTGCTCGACCCCGCGCTGCTGGCCGGTGCCGCGGCGACCCTGCACGTCAACATGGCCACCGTCTCGCTCGCTCTCGCCGAGCGGGCCGAGGAGCGGTACGCCGAACACGGCATCGGCTACGTCGCCGCGCCCGTCCTCGGCCGTCCGCCGGTCGCGGCGGAGGGGCGGCTGAACATCCTGGTCGCGGGCGCGCCCGAACTGCTGGAACGGGCCGAGCCGCTGTTCGCCGCGATGGGCGAGCGCACCTGGCACTTCGGCGAGAGCCCCCGGCAGGCCAACACGGCCAAGATCAGCGCCAACTTCCTGATCGCCTGCGCGATCGAGTCGATGGCCGAGGCGTGCAGTCTGGCCGAGGCGCACGGCGTCCGGCCGACCGACCTGGTGGAGATGCTCAGCGGGACGCTCTTCCCCGGGCCGATCCACAGCGGCTACGGCTCGATGGTGGCCGAGCGCCGCTACGAGCCGGCGGGGTTCCGGCTGCCGCTCGGACTCAAGGACGTCGGCCTCGCGCTGGAGGCGGGGGCCGCGCGCAACGTTCCGCTGCCGTTCGGCAGCATCCTGCGGGACGCCTTCCTGGACGCGCTGGCCCACGGCGACGGGGACAAGGACTGGGCGGCCGTCGCGGCCGTCGCCCGCCGCCGGGCCGGACTGCCCGACTGACCGTCGGCCGGGCCGCCCCCCTGGCCCCGGCCCGCGCCCGGTGTTCCGCGCCCGGTGTCCCGCGCCCGGTGTCCCGCGCCCGCGGTTTGGCATGGGCGCGGAATAAACCGGCGTTCGGGGGCTGCTCACTCGTGCGTCCGCACCGTACGCACGACGGAGGAGTCCTGATGGCCGATCAGCCGTCCGGCGCCGAGGCGCCGCGCCGTTTCCTGTTCCTCGACGCCAGCGCGCGCGCCGACGGCAACTCGGCCCGGCTCGCCCGGCTGGCCGCAGGGTCGAGCCTGCCGGCCGGTGCCGAGCAGCGTTGGCTGCGCCTCGACGAGCACCCGCTGCCGCCCTTCCGGGACCTGCGGCACACCGGCGACGGCAGCTACCCCGAGCCGGCGGGCCACGAGCGGACGCTGCTGGACGCCACCCTGGCCGCCACCGACCTGGTCTTCGTCGCGCCGCTGTACTGGTACTCGCTGCCGACCAGCGCCAAGCTCTACCTCGACCACTGGTCGGCCTGGATGCGGGTGCCCGGGGTGAACCTCAAGGCCCGGCTGGGCGGCGGCACGCTCTGGGGCGTCACCGCGCTCGCCACCGGGGACGACAAGGCCGAGCCGCTGATCGGCACCCTCCGGCTGACCGCCGAGTACATGGGGATGCGCTGGGGCGGGGTGCTGCTCGGCAACGGCAGCCGCCCGGGCGAGGTGCTGGACGACGAGCGGGCGGTGATCGCGGCGAAGTCGTTCTTCGCGGACTGAACCCCGGGCCGGGGGCCGTGCGTTATCGCCCTTCGGGCGTGTACCCGTCACGCGGCGCCCCGGCGGTCGACCCGAGGCAAGGCGCAAAAGCCTTACGAGTGGCCAGAGTTGGATGATTCGGGCACTCCGCCCCCGGGTTCGATTCGCAGCGTGCCACCCGCCTTCCGGACCGGTCCGGTCGTTCGGTACTCTCCGTCGGACTTTCAGCTTCGCGGGGGGTACGTGGCGTCTGCGGCCGCCCCCTCGCGCCCCGGGCCTCGCCCGGACACTTCCGTGAGGTCTCCTTGTCCATACGTCGCAGTCTTGCCCTTGCCGGAGCCGTCGCGCTCGCGTCCTCGCTCGTCCTGGCCGGCGCCCAGGGCGCCATGGCCGTCGGTGCCACCGGCACCCCGTCCGCCGCCGCGCAGCAGGCCGACAAGGCGTCGCACGCGAGCCTCGACCTCTCGCTGAACGGCGTGCCCGGCACCTTCATCGCCGGCGGTGACGCCCGCGAGTTCACCTTCAAGGTCGACAACAGGACGAAGCACGACTTCGTCTTCATCCCGCTGCTCAAGTTCAAGAACAAGGCGGGCTCGCTCCAGGCGAAGGACCTCAAGGTCCAGTACCGGCTCCCCGGGGGCGAGTGGCAGACCGCCGTGGTCGCCCCCGACCAGAGCGGGGAGAAGAACGACTCCGTCCTGATGATGCTCGGCACCCTCGACGGGGCCGGCAACCCGGTCGCCGACGACCTGCTCGGGGTGAACCGCGGCAAGAACGTCCCGATCAAGGTCCGGGCGTCCTTCACCGACGGTGCCCCGCTCGGCCGGGCCGGCGTCGTCCCGGTCGTCTTCGCCGCCGAGCTCGACGACTCCAGCCACCAGCCGGTCGACAACGGCCACCTCAGCTGCGAAGGCGGCGTGGGCTTCGTCATCAAGGCGCACGGCGGCGGCAAGCCGTCCCCGACGCCCACCGCGTCGCAGACCGGCAAGCCCAGCCCCACCCCGACCCAGACGGGCAAGCCCAGCCCGACCGCGAGCAGCTCCTCGTCGGCCACCGCGACCGCCACGCCGACGGAGAAGCCCACCGAGAAGCCCACCGAGAAGCCCACCGAGACGCCCACCGGCAAGCCGACCGAGAAGCCCACCGAGAAGCCGACCACCCCGGCCACCGGCGAGCCCTCCGGCTCGGCCACCGCCCCGGCCCCGGCCGAGAGCAGCGGCGACACCGCGGGCCCGATCGACTTCCCGGTCGTGCCCCCGGTCATCACCCCGCCGCCGCTGACCCCGGCCGCCGTCGACAAGGCCAAGGCCGCCGCGGACGGCAGCGACAAGGCCCTGGCCCAGACCGGTGGCGGTGACAACACCACCGCCATCGCGGCCGCCGGCGGCGCCGTCCTGGCGGCCGGTGTCGGCACCCTCGTGGTGCTGCGCCGCCGCAAGTCCGCCCAGCAGGGCTGACCCGGAACGCACCGACGCCCGGGAGGGCCGGGCCGCGGCTGATGCCGGCCCGGCCCTCCCGGCGTTCCCGGACGGTGTCCCCTCCCGGCCCGGCCCTCCGGGCGTTCCCGGGCACGCTCACTCCCGTAGTTCCGGGCGCGTCCCCGCAGCCCCCCGCGCCGCCCGCACCGTCCCGTCGGACGGATCCGCGGGCGGCGCGGACGGTTCTCCTCCGTCACATAGGATGTCCGGCCGGAGGGGGGCGGAACGGCGGGGAGAGGACAGGTGCGGACAGCACGCACGGCACGGGCCACCACCGACTACGAGGCGGCGACCGGGCGGATCGCCGGGTTGCCGCTGCGCAGGCACCACGTCCTGCTGGCCGCCTGGACGGTGCTCTGGTTCCTCCTGGTGGAGCCCAGCGGCGGCTTCTCCTGGCACTACCTGCGCCAGGGCGAGCAACTGCTCTTCAGCGATCAGCCCGACGGCGGCCTGTCGCTCTACGCCCGCCACCCGGAGCTCCAGATCGGCCCGGTGAGCCTGGCCGCGGCCAGGCTCACCGCCCCGTTCGCACCGCACACCGGCGAGCTGATCGCCGAGGCGGTGAGCGCCGGGCTGGGCCTGGTGATGCTGGTCGTGGTCGGCCGCACCGCCGCCCTGTACTACCTCGGCACCGGGATCAACCACCGGCGGCTCCAGCAGCGGCTGCTGATCGCCGGGCTGGCGTTCATCCCGATGTGGGCCGAGGTCTCGGTCCGCTTCGCGCACCTGGACGACGTCCTCGCGCTGTTCTTCACCACCCTCGCCGCGCACGCCCTGGCCCGCGGCAAACCCGTCCAGGTCGCGGTGCTCCTGGCGGTGGCGGTGGACTCCAAGCCCTGGGCGATCGCCTTCGCCCCGCTGATCCTGGCGCTGCCCCGGCCCGCCTGGCTGCGCACCGCGCTCTGGTTCTGCGCCCTGGTGGCGATCGCCTGGCTGCCGTTCTACCTGGGCAACCTGGACACCATGGCGGCCGCCAAGTTCACCATCCCGAACCAGCCCGCCTCCGCGCTGCGCTGGTTCGGGGTCACCGACCCGTCCACCCCCTGGTGGGACCGGCCGACCCAGTTCGCGCTCGGCATCGGGCTCGGCTGCGTCGCCGTTTGGCGCGGCCGCTGGCCGGCCGTGGTGCTGCTGGGCGCGGACGCCCGCGTCCTGCTCGACCCGAGCGTCTACACCTACTACACGGCCTCGATCCTGCTCGGCACCCTGCTCTGGGACGCGGTGGGGCAGAAGCGGCTCGTCCCGTGGTGGAGCTGGATCGCGCTGGTCGCGCTGTACGGCGGCACGCTGTTCCTCCCGTCGGACGCGGCCCGCGGCTTCGTCCGGCTCGCCTTCGTGGTGGTCTCCGCCGCGTACGTGCTGTTCTGGCCCGCGCAGCGGTCCCGCCGGCCGCGGTCCGGTGCGCCGGGCGACGGCGACGGCGAGGGCGGTGCCGTCGGCCACCGGGGCGGGCGACGGCGCGTGCGGGTGCCGGCCGGCGCCGGGGTCTGACGCGGGAGGGCCCGCCCCCGTTCACCGCTTGACCCTCACGCGACGTGAGAGCCGAGGGTGGTGGTCAGCACCAGGGAGGAACTCCGATGACCAGTGAGGGCTACTCGGTCGGCGCCGTGGCGAAGATCGCCAAGGTGACCGTCCGCACCCTGCACCACTACGACGGGATCGGTCTGCTGTCCCCGGCCGGCCGTACCCGGTCGGGCTACCGCCGGTACACGGACGCCGACCTCGACCGGCTGCAGCAGATCCTCTTCTACCGAGAACTCGGGTTCCCCCTGGAGGAGATCGCGGCGATCCTGGACGACGACTCGGTCAGCCCGACCGAACACCTCCGGCGGCAGCACCGGCTGCTCACCGACCGGATCAGTCACCTCCAGGAACTCGCCTCAGCCGTCGAACACGCCATGGAGGCACGGAGAATGGGCATTCAGCTGACCCCGGAGGAGAAGTTCGAGATCTTCGGCGAGGACTACCAGGAGGACTGGGAGCAGGAGGCCGAGCAGCGCTGGGGCGACACCACGGCCTGGGCCGAGTCGCAGCGCCGCACCGGCGGCTACTCCAAGGCCGACTGGCAGCGGATCCAGGCCGAGATGACCGGGCTCAACGAGCGCCTGGCCGAGGCGCTCACCGCCGGCGAGCCCGCCGACGGCCCGGTGGCCGCGGACCTCGCCGAGGAGCACCGGCAGCACATCTGCCGGAACTTCTACGACTGCACGTACACCATCCACCGCGGCCTGGCCGGGCTGTACGTCTCCGACCCGCGCTGGACCGACACCTACGAGAAGATCGCGCCGGGCCTGGCCCAGTGGCTGCACGACGCCGTTCTCGCCAACGCCGACCGGCGCGAGGAGAAGCGCGCGGGGCAGTAGGCCGCGCGCCCGGGCCACCCCGCGCCCACCCCGCCCCGGGCCCGAAGGAGCGCCGGGCTCAGGCCGCCCCGCGCCCGAAGGAGCGCCGGGCTCAGGCCGCCCCGCGCCCGAAGGAGCGCCGGTAGGCGGTCGGGGAGGTGCGCATCACCCGGCCGAAGTGGTGGCGGAAGGTCGCGGCGCTCTCGAAGCCGACCGCCGCGGCGATCTCCTCCACCGACCCCTCCGGCGACTCCAGCAGCGCCAGACTGGCCGCGATGCGCTGGGTGACGACCCAGCGCATCGGGCTGGTCCCGTTGCGGGCGGTGAAGTGCCGCAGGTACGAGCGGTCCGACATCCGGGCTGCGCCGGCCAGTTGCGAGATGGTCAGCGGGGAGGCCAGGTGGTCCAGCGCCCATTGCATGCTGCGGGCGATCCCGTCGTCCTCCTCCTCGACCGGGCGGACCGCCGCCTCGATGAACTGGGACTGCCCGCCGTCCCGGTGCGGCGCCACCACGAAGCGCCGGGCCACCGTGTTGGCCACCTTGGCGCCGTGGTCCCGGCGGACCAGGTGCAGGCAGAGGTCGATGCCGGCCGCGCTGCCCGCGCTGGTCAGCACGTCGCCGTTGTCCACGTAGAGCACGTCCGGATCGACCCGCACCGCCGGGTAGCGCTGCTGGAGCAGCTCGGCGTACCGCCAGTGGGTGGTCGCCACCCGGCCGTCCAGCAGCCCGGCGGCGGCCAGGGCGAAGGCGCCCGAGCAGATCGACACGATCCGGGCGCCGCGCGCGTGCGCGGTGCGCAGCGCCTCGACCAGGGCGGGGGAGACGCCCCCGGCCGGGCGACCGGGAGATGCCCCCACGCCGCCGAACGCGTTCGGCACCCCGGGGACCACCACGGTGTCGGCCGCGGCCAGCTCGTCCAGCCCGTGCCGGGCGGTCAGCGTGAAGCCGCCCACCGCCTCCAGCGCCGTACCGGGCCGGTCGGCGCACACCTTCAGCCCGTACCAGGGCGTCGCCAGCAGGCCGGTCAGCTCGGGCCGCGCCAGCCCGAACACCTCGACCACCACGCCGAGTTCGAACGGTGCCATGCCCGGGAAGGCGTACACCGCGACGTCGTGCACGGGCTCCGGACGCCGGCCGATGGTGACGGCCACCGGCCGTGGCCCGACGGCGGCTTCGGCGACCGGGGCGCCGACCGGGCCGGAGACGTTCTGCTCGGCCATGCGAACCCCCTGCTCACGGGTGGCGGAATGCCGGTGAGTGTAGCCGTCCCGGTCCCTTCGGAATTTTCTTCGAACCCGACTGCAACCTTCACCTCCGTCACACGTCCTTTGGTACGGGGGCGGAGGGAACCCGGCAGAGGGCGGCTGGGATGATCCCCCCGATCACGATCTTGATCAGGTGGACCTGACGGAACGGCGGCCGCCGTCACCGTCCCGGGGGAAAGCGGAATCGCGAATGTCCATGGCCATCGGGCCGACCGCCGTGCAGGCAGGGGGGCGCGGCTTCTCCGTCCGCGGAGTGGTCGCCGCACTGTTCGGCGCACAGGAGGCCGGCGAGCCGCTCGCCGCCGTCGCCACCGAGCAGGAGGCGAAGCAGCGCCGTTCCGGGTTCCGGCTGCTGCGCGGCGGCCGGAAGCCCGCCGAGGACCGGCCCACCCTGACCGACCTCTACCACGCCCACCGGCTCGGTCTGGTCCGGATGGCGGTCCTGCTGGTCGACCACCAGGACCTGGCCGAGGACGTCGTGCAGGACGCCTTCACCCAGCTCTACCAGCGCTACGGCGAGGAGCTGGACGACCTCGACAACGCCCTCGGCTACCTGCGCACCTCGGTGGTCAACGGGGCCCGCTCGATGCTTCGCCGCCGCAAGACCGCCCGCGAGTACGTGCCGCCGCACGTGGCCGACGCCCCGTCCGCCGAGGACCACGCGGTGCTCAACGACGAGCACCGCCGGGTGCTGGTCGCCCTGCAGGAGTTGACTCCCCGCCAGCGTGAGGTGCTGGTGCTGCGCTACTGGTCCGACATGTCGGAGGCGCAGATTGCCGAGACCCTGGGACTGTCCCGGGGCGCCGTGAAGTCCACTGCCAGCCGCGCTCTGGACGCCTTGGAAAAGCACCTGGAGAAGGTTCGATGACCGACAAGCTCCCCCGCCGCATCGGCGGCGACGGCGACGGGCCGGCCGAGACACCGACGGAACGGCTGCTCCGCGAGGCGATGACGGCCCGGGCCTCCATGGTCACGGCGGCCGACCTGCGACCGGCCGCCCCCCCGAAGAACCGCATCCGCCGGCTGCGCCCGGTGTACGCCGTCACCGTGCCGCTCGGCCTGGCCGCCGCCATGGCGCTCGGCGTGCTCACCTTCCACGGCGAGCCGGTCGCCCAGGACCAGGTCCCGCCCCCGGCCGCCACCCTGACCGCCGCGCCGAGCCCGACGCCCGATCCGACCGGCGAGCCCAGCCCGACGGCCACCCCCACCGACCCGGGCACCTCCACCGGCGCGGCCGAGCCGGAGGTCCCGCTCGCCGACGGCATCGCCTCCTCCGCCCCGCCGGCTTCCAACACGCCGACCAGTGCGGCGAGTTCGTACACCTTCCGGGGCGTCAAGTTCAAGGTTCCGGCCGGCTGGAAGACCGTGCCGGTCTCGACCACTCGGGTCTGCGTCCTGAGCCCGGGCGCTCCGACCGACCCGCAGCAGGGCTGGGACGCGGCGAGGTGCGAGCCGTACGGCGTCCTGGTCGTGGTCTACAACAGCCCGGACGAGATCGGCGGCGGCGCCTGGCCGACGACGGACGACCTGGTCGCCGACAGCGGCTGGGGCCACCAGCCGAACTGCCCGATCTGGGGCCGGCCCTACTTCCCCGAGAACGGCTACTCCTCGATCGGCACCCCGGTGCGGACCAAGCCCACCGTGGCCGGCAGGACGATCGACAAGACCCAGTGGAACGTCACCTGCAAGCCCGGGGACACCTTCACCGCCCAGCTGTGGGGGATGGGTCCGGACCAGGTCTTCGTGGTGGCGAACGGGCTCAAGAGCGACTACCAGTCGGGCCTGACGGCGATCGTCAACAGCCTGGACGTGAGCGGCCACAAGTCGCCGTCCCTGACCCCGTCCGACAAGGGCGCGAAGGACATTGCGATCACGGTCGACGGCGGCATCGGCGCCGGACAGAAGGTGTCCACCAACGGCACCCCGGTGACCTTCACGGTGACGTACCGGAACACCGGCCTGAAGACCTACGACAAGCTCCAACCGCTGGTCTACACGAAGGAGTACACCGGGACGCCGCCGAGCGAGATGGTCATGATCAACAAGGGCAAGCTGGAGCGCCAGGACGCCGGCGTCTGGAAGGAGATCCCGCTCGGGATGGGCGGCGGCATGGACTACGCCATGGTGGGCCAGCAGGCCCAGTTCTCGCTCGCGCCGGGAGAGTCCAGGACGGTGACGTACCGGATGAGCCTCGACAAGCTGGACGGGCCCGGCACGATGCCGGTGTCCGTCCAGGCGATGCTGCCGTACGACGGCTCCGCGCCGCTGACCTCCCTGAAAGAGGTGATCGTCCCGGTGACGGTCGTGAAGTAGCCGTCCCACGCGGGCCGTCGAGGCGCCGTGACCAGGGTTCCCCCTGGTCACGGCGCCTTTCGGCGTTCCGGGCGAAGTCCGCGGAAAATTTCTTCGAACCGACCTGCAACCCCCCGGGGGGATGGACGTCTATCAGGGTGAGAGGCGGGGAGAGCGAGCCGGTGGAGCCGGGGGGCTCGGGCCGGCTCCTCGGGGCGCGACATCAGGCGCCCGCTCATCCGATCACCATCACCTTCATCACCACGTGTCCTTGGGGGGACTGTCACATGAACGCGTCCGTTATCGCCCGTATTGCGAAGATCGTCCCGCTGGCCGTCGTCGCCGCCGTCGGTGTCGCCGCCTGCGGCCCGACGAACGGCGGAGCGTCCGTCGCCGCCTCCGCTCCCGCCTCCACCCCGGCCGTCACCTCCTCGGCCACCCCCGGCGCGGGCGCCGTCCCGACCACCCCCGCCCCGGCCGCGCCGACCACCCCGGCCGCACCGACCACCGAGGCGGCTCCGCCCGCCGCCGCCCCCGCGGCACAGGCCCCCGCGGCCCCCGCCGGGACCAAGCCGGCCGCGAAGGCCCCGGCCAAGCCGGTCTCCGCCAAGCCGACGCCCGCCAAGCCCGCCGCCCCGAAGGGCACCCAGCCCGGCGGAAAGGGTGTCGGCATCACCTTCGGCGGCCTGAAGGAGGGCGGGCAGATCGAGCTGAACGACCTGGTGTCCTTCTCCGTGACCTGGAAGAACAACGACGCCACCGGTACCCGCAACGTGGCCCCGGTGGTGTCGACCCAGCTGTACGAGGGCGCGCCCTGCTCGATGATCGCGATGGCGGAGGGCACCCTGGAGCGCAAGGACGCCTCGGGCTGGAAGAAGCTGGACAACCTCAGCGCGGGCACCGGGATGGACTACGTGATCAACCGGAAGGACGGGGCCTTCACGCTCGCCGCCGGTGAGAGCCGGACCATCGAGTACCGGATGCGGCTGTCCTCGGCCAACCGTCCGGGCCGGATCACGATCGAGGCGGACGCCCCCGTGCCGAACTCCACGGACTACCACGACATGGCGAAGGCCGAGCTGAACGCCGTGGTCGTCGACCGCCACGCCCCGGAGGTGACCGGTGTGTCGGCGTCGAGCCTCAAGGTCGGTACGACCCCCGCCGAGTTCGGCTTCGTGGTCGCCGCGCCCGAGGGCACCGCGAACCTGCACCCCGTGGTGGGCCTGTCGAGCGCCAACTGGCTGACCCCGGACGACGTCACGCTGGAGGTGATGGCCGGCGGCGCCTGGAAGCCGGTCGAGGTGCGCGAGGACTGCAACGGTCTGACCGCGGTCGCCCCGACCGGGCTGGACGTCAACCGCCGGGGCGACTCGGTCGAGTACTCCTTCCGGATCACCATGAAGCAGGCCCCGCAGTTCGACGTGGACGTCCAGGTGGGTGCCGAGGCGAACGGCCACCAGGCCGCCCGCCGGCACGCCTTCGACCCCCGGGGCCGCCGGTAACGGACGCCCGCACCGAAGCCGAAGGGCCCGGCCTCCCACTGCTCGGGAGGCCGGGCCCTTCACCGTGACCTCGTCACGGCCGTCGTGCGGCGGCTCAGGCGAGCGAGGCCATCCAGGCCTCGACGTCCTCGGCGCTGCGGGGCAGGCCGGCCGAGAGGTTCTCGTTGCCGTCGGCGGTGACCAGGATGTCGTCCTCGATCCGGACGCCGATGCCGCGGTACTCCTCCGGCACGGTCAGGTCGTCCTGCTGGAAGTACAGGCCGGGCTCGACGGTCAGCACCATGCCGGGGACCAGCAGCGCGTCGACGTGCTCCTCGCGGCGCGAGTGGGCGCAGTCGTGGACGTCCAGGCCGAGCATGTGGCCGGTGCCGTGCAGGGTCCAGCGGCGCTGGAGGCCGAGCTCCAGGACCTTCTCCACGTCGTACACCGTGGCGTCCAGCAGGCCCCAGGCGAGCAGCCGCTCGGCCAGGACGCGCTGCGAGGCCTCGTGGAAGTCGCGGAACCGGGCGCCGGGCCGCACCGCGGCGATGCCGGCCTCCTGGGCGTCGTACACGGCGTCGTAGATCCGGCGCTGGAGCCCGGTGAAGCGGCCGTTGATCGGCAGGCTGCGGGTGACGTCGGCGGTGTAGAGGGTGCTGGTCTCCACGCCCGCGTCCAGCAGCAGCAGCTCGCCGGGGCGCACGTCGCCGTCGTTGCGCACCCAGTGCAGGGTGGTGGCGTGCGGGCCGGCCGCGGCGATGGTGCCGTAGCCGACGTCGTTGCCCTCGACCCGGGCGCGGCGCCAGAAGGTGCCCTCGATCCAGCGCTCCGAGGTGGCGACGGCCTGGCCCAGCTCGCGGACCACGTCGGTGAAGCCCTTGACGGTGGCGTCGCAGGCGGCGCGCAGCTCGCCGATCTCCCACGCGTCCTTGACCAGCCGCAGGCCGCTCAGGAACTCCTTGAGCCCGGCGTCCTTGTCCTCGTCCAGGGCGTCGGCGAGCGCGGCCTCCAGGCCGGCGTCGTAGCCGCGGACGATCCGGGTCGGCACGGCGGGGTCCGCGGCCTTCGCGGCCAGCTCCTCGGCGGCCTGGCGCACGTCGCGGGCGGGCAGGCCGAGCAGCTGCTCCTGCTCGCTCAGGCTGTGCCGGCGGCCGACCCACAGCTCGCCGTTGCCGTCCAGCCAGAACTCGCCGTTCTCGCGGTTCGAGCGGGGCAGCAGGTAGAGCACGAACGCGTGGCCGGCCTCGCCGGTCGGCTCGCCGACCAGCACCGCGTCCTCGGTCTGGTCACCGGTGAGGTGGACGTACTCGCTGGAGGCGCGGAACGCGTAGTCGGTGTCGTTGGAGCGGACCCGCAGGTTGCCGGCCGGGACGACCAGGCGCTCGCCGGGGAAGGCGGCGGAGAGCGCGGCGCGGCGCTCGGCCGCGTACGGGGCCTGGGCGACGGGGGAGAGGCCGTGCAGCTCGGTGTCGGCCCAGCCGGACTTCATCGAGGCGGCCAGCTCGTCGGAGATCTCGCCGTAGAGACCGTTCTTGCGGCCCTTGTGCTGCTCGGGCTCCTCGCCGCCCTCGGCCTCGGGGTTCTCGGCCACCGCGGGGGTACGGTCCTCGGTCACGTGCAACGCCTCCTTGGGGGGTGGTACCGCCGCCCCTCGGGGGAGGTGTCGGATCGCGACACGCGCGGGCGGCCGTGCGTCCATGGTACGGACGCCGGGCCGCCCGCCCCTTTCGGGTCCGAACCTTCACTCGAAGCGGGCCGCCAGCAGCATCAGGTCGTCGGTGGCGGTGCCCGCGGCCGGCGGGGCCGGGCAGACGGCCAGCAGGTGGGCGCAGAGCCGGTCCGGGTCGATCCGCACGTCGCGCGGGGCGTCGGCGGCGGCGCGGCGCAGGTTGGCCTGCCCGGCGTGCAGGGTCGGGCCGAAGCGGCGGGCCAGGCCCTCGGTGTAGAGCAACAGGGTGTCGCCGCGCTCGGCGGTGAACTCGACCCCGGGGGCCTCCCAGCAGGCCAGCATGCCGAGCGGGGCGGAGAGCGAGGTCTCGACGAACTCGGCGCCGTGCCGGCCGACCAGGACCGGCGGGCAGTGCCCGGCGCCGGCCAGGGTGATCCGGCGCTCCTCGGGCTCGACCCAGGCGTAGACGGCGGTGGCGGAGCGGCTCGGCTCGGTGGTCTTGAGCAGCAGTTCCAGGTCCCCCAGGACGGAGACCGGGTCCTCGCCCTCCAGCACCGCGTACGCCCGCAGCGCGGCCCGGACCCGGCCCATCGCGGCGGCCGCGCCGGGGGCGGAGCCGGGGCCCGCGCCGGGGCCGTCGCCGGAGACGGAGCCGACGGTGAGGCCGATGGTGCCGTCCGGCAGCGGGATCGCGTCGTACCAGTCGCTGCCGGCGGAGCGCTCCAGCCCGGCGGGGACGAGCCGGGCGGCCAGCCGCAGTCCGGCGGCCTGGGGGAGGCGGTCCGGCAGCAGGCCGCGGCGCAGCGCCTCGGTGGTGCGCGAGATCCGGTCCGCCTCCAGCTGCTTGGCGAGCAGCGGGGCGGCGATCTCGCAGTAGTGGCGGGCCAGTTCGCGCTGGCATTCGGTCGGTTCGGCGGGCTCGTCGTAGAACCAGAGGGCGGCGGCGAGCGGGCCGTCCTCGGCGGTGGCGAGCGGCAGGCCGTAGGCGCCGCCGAGGCCGAGGTGGACGGCGAGTTCGCGCAGCCGGGCGCCGATGGCCGGGTCCTCGGCGAGGTCGCGGGAGTGCAGCCGGGCGGGCCGGTCCCGTTCGCGCAGCAGCCTGGCCAGCAGGCTCTGCTCGGTCGGGACGGTCTCCAGGGCGCCGAGGCTGGCGCGGTCGAGGCCGAAGCCGACCGGCTGTCCGGGGCCGCCGCCGGGCCGCCTGGTGACCAGCACGCCGCGCCGGGCGCCGAGCAGGGCGGCGCCGGAGGCGAGGACGGTGTCCAGGGTGGCGGCCAGGCCGCGGGTGCGGGCGAGCCGCTCGGTGTGCTCGTGCAGGCTGGTGATTTCGGACAGGCGTCCGGCCAAACGGTCCTGCACGGCGGCGGACGGCGCCGTGCGGGCGTCCGTGGTGCCGTCCAGGGCGTCGACGGGGCCGGGCAGGTCCGGCAGGTCGAGGACGGTGAGCCCGCCTGCGCAGCCGGGTTCGCCCGGCTCGGCGGTCGTCGTCGACGGGAGGGCCGTCGACGGGTGGGACTCGTTCATGCCGTCACTCCTGACGCGGTGCTACGTGCCATGCGAAACCCCCAGATACGGCCAATGTGGAGCGAGCACGGCCTTAGGGCGCGTTTCGCCTCGATTCGCTACTACTCGTCATTGATCGACAGCAATGCCACCACTTCTACACAGGCCATTCGGGGCATGTCCAGATCCAGGACGACGCGGTGGCCTGTTCCACATCCATCGCGACCCGGTCGGGGGGCGCGCGGGGTTGGTACGCGCGCCGGTCGGGCCGGGAGGCATGGAGCGGGCCGCGAACGGGCAGAACCGGGAGGACGGCCCGGGCGGCCGTCCGGATCGTATGTCCGTGCCGCCCGTGAGCCGGGCTGGCCGGAACTCTCTCACTCGTACGGTGGAACCAAGCGTGCCCGGGCGGCGTCCATCCGTCGCGTACGGGATTCTCGTTCCAAGGGCTGTGCCGGTACGCGGCCCTTTCATGTCGTGCTCCACACCCGCTCCACGTCGAAGCCGCGCCGCCCGCCCTGCCGCCCGCCCCGCGCCGCGCCGCCCGGGGACCGTGCCGCGGCGGGCCCGCACGGAGGATCCCGACGGACGCCGGCGGGGCGGAGCGAACCGAGCGGTCAGGGAAAGGAACGAGCGCCATGCGTGAGAATCCGAAGGACCGGTCGGAGGAGCGTTCCGCCCGGCTCGCCGCGGCCCTGGCGGCCGCCGTCGACCACCGCTGGCCCGTGGTGCCGGGCGCCGTGCTGCGCGACGGCCGGTGCTCCTGCGGCGACCTGGACTGCACCGTCCCCGGCGCGCACCCCCACGACCCCTCGCTGCTGGCCGCCACCACCGACGCCCGGATGGTGCGCTGGTGGTGGGAGCGGCAGAGCCCGGACGCGCCGGTGCTGGCCGCCACCGGCTCCACGGTCTCGGCGGTCAGCCTGCCCGCGGCGGCCGGCGCCCGGGCGCTGGTCTACCTGGGCGCGCTGCGGCTGCCGCTCGGACCGGTGCTGGCGATGCCGGGCCGCTACGCGCTGTTGGTGGCCCCGTACTCGCTGGACGTGCTCGGTGAGATGCTCGCCCAACTCCCTTGGGTGCCTGGCTCGTTGCGCTATCACGGGCCGGGTGGCTTCCTGGCGCTGCCGCCCGGCGGCGCGGCCGCGGGGGTCCCTCCGGCCGGAGGCCGGGGGAGGGTGCGCTGGGTGCTGGCACCGCGGCCGGGCGCCGGCGGCGGGGTCTGGCTGCCGCAGGTCGGGCCGCTGCTGGGGGAGTTGGTGGAGGCGGCGGTCCGATTGGACAGCGGACGTTCGGCCTACTGAGGACCGCGGGTGCCGGGCGGGGCGCCGGGGCCGTCCGCGGGGCGGGTCCGGGGCCTGTGCGCGGGGCGGGTCCGGGGCTTGTGAGAGGGCTCGCGCCGGGGCCTCCGTCGGGGCCGTCGCCGGGGCGTTCCGGAAAAACAAAAGATCCGGCCGCTGGCGACGGGGGATGCACCAGCGGCCGGACTCTTTAGACAGTAACAAGGATCTGCGCCCGCGCCAATTTCCAAGACGCCCTCCACGCCCGGAAATTGCGCGTTCACCGCGACAATGTGACGCGTATCACGCGGATCCTGCGCGCTTTAGTTCAGGGTGACCTGACGGTTCACCAGGTTCGCGCGGGCGCGCCGCTCCTCGGCGGTCAGCGGGGTCCCGTCGGCGAGCACGGCGGCGAGCCGCTCGGCGAACTCGGCGGCCGGCTTCTCGCAGTCGGCGGCGGTCATCGCGAGCGGGAGGTCCCACACCGGGACGGTCAGGCCGTGCGCGCGGAACGAGCCCACCAGGCGGGTGTCCGCGCCGAGCGAGGCCTCGCCGGCCGCGTTCAGCCGGGCCAGCGCGTCCAGCAGCTGCTCCTCCGGCACGGTCATCACCCAGCGCAGGTGGTTCTTGTCCGGAGTGCCGCACCAGTAGGCGGAGTCCACGCCGGCGAGCTTCTCGGTCGGGATGGCCGAGGCGTTGGCGCGCTCCAGGGAGGCGGCGACCTCGCCGGTGGCGGCCTCGGCGTCCTCCAGCCAGAACTCGAAGCCGGTGTGCACGGTGGGCGTGAACGCGGCCCCGGCGTCCAGCAGGTCCTGCAGGCGGCGCCCGCCCGGGACGGTCCGGCGGGCCGGCACCGGGCTGCCCGGCTCGGTGGCCAGGGCCAGCTCAAGGGCGTCCGCGAGGTCGCGGCTGAGGTCGCCGGAGGCGGACTGGGTCTGCAGGCCGAGCAGGATCGAGCCGTCCTGGCGGCGCAGGGCCGGCCAGGCCAGCGGCAGCACGGTGGCCAGGGTCACCGACGGGACGTCACCGGTGGCGCCGTCCGCCACCCCGGCGGCCAGCGTCAGCGGCACCGTGGCGGCGGGCACCAGCTCGCGCAGCGCCACCCAGTCGGCCTCGCCCGACAGGCCCTCGAACGGGCGGTGCACCAGCTCCTGCACCGCGTGCGAGGCCTCCCGGCCGTGACACGCCTTGTACCGGCGGCCGGAGCCGCAGGGGCAGTCCTCGCGGGCCCCGACCACGGGGATCTCGCCCGTGACGGCGGTGGTGGACTGGCGCTGCGGCGCCTTCTTGGCGGCCTTCTTGCCCATGCTGCGGCTCTCCCGGAAACGGTGGTCCTGTGTTCCGGGAAGCCTAACGACACATTCCCCGCGCCCGGCTCACGCGCTACGGGCATCGCCCCCGGTGCGCCGGGCGTGCCGGGCCCGGGCGGGCAGCGCCGCCCAGACCGTGACCTCGCCGGGGGCGTCGCGCACGCCCCAGTCGCTGGCCAGCTGGTCGACGATGCTCAGGCCGCGGCCGCCGCGCGAGGTCAGCGAGGGACTCGCGGGCAGCGGCCGAGTGGTCGCCCCGCCGTCCGTGACCTCCAGGGTGAGCACCCCGTCGGCGTGCATCTGCCAGCGGACCAGCACGCCGCCGTCCGGCTCGTCCGAGCCCTCGGCGGACTCCCGGCCGCTCGGTGCGGGTGCGGCGCGCGTCCCGGACGGGACGCCGACCAGCACCTGCCCGAGCACCTCGGCCCGGCCGCTGCGGCCCAGGGCCGGCAGCGGGCCGAGCGGACGGGCGTATCGACAGGCGTTGCTCAACAGCTCGGAAAGGATCAGAACAGCATCATCGATGACCGGTTCCGGTATCTGCCGGTCACCCAGATCTCGACGCAGTCGGCGCCGTGCGACCCCGACACTCGCTGGGCCGTGCGGCACTGCCATGGTCGATGAAGTCGGCACTTCACGCGCCACCATCAACGCCACCCCCGGACCTCCTTCAGCGTATGCCGAGGGAGAGATGCCCCTTGGTAATGCGTCGGAAACGAGCACCGGACGATCCCGCGAGCCCATTTCGAGTGCGGCGACCGACGGTCGACATCAGGTCATTCCGTGCTCACCCTCTGTCGCCCGGATGCAAGAATTCCGGCAATTTCGCGCAAGGAAGGTTTGACTGCCGACCAGAGTGGTCGGACCGGAGTGGTCGGACCGGGGTGATCGGACCGGGAGGATCCGACCGGGCCGACCGGACGCAAGTGACCGGACGGGGCGACCGGTTCGGGGCGACCGGTCGGGCGGGTGCGGCCCCGGGCGCGTCGGCGGATCACCGGCCGAGCTGCGCCAGCACCTCCGCGGGCCGGTTGGTGATGATCGCGGACACCCCGAGCTCCAGGCAGAGCTCGACGTCGGCCGGCTCGTCCACCGTCCACACGTGCACCTCGTGCCCCAGCTCGCGCAGCCTGGTCACCAGCTGCGGGCGGGCCCGCACCAGCTCGATGCCCGGGCCGGCGATCCGCGCCCCGCCCGGCAGCGGCGAACCCTCGCGCAGCCGGCCGAGCAGCGGCAGGGTCCGCTCGAACAGGAACACCCGCCGGTACTGCGGCGCGGCGGCGGCCACCCGGTTCAGCGCGATCGAGGAGAAGCTCATGATCCGGGCGGACGGGCGGTCGCCGCCCCGGGTCGCGCCGATCCCGAACCGCTCCAGCGTCCGCAGCAGCTCGGTCTCCACCCGGCCGCGGAAACGCACCGGGTGCTTGGTCTCGATCGCCAGGTCCACCGGGCGGCCGCACTCCACCACCAGCTCCAGCAGCCGCTCCAGCCGCAGCACGCCGCGCAGCTCCGGGTCGACGCTGGGGCGGCCGGTCTTCCAGGCGCCGAAGTCGTAGGCCTCCAGCTCGGCGAGGGTCATCGCCGAGACGGTGCCCCGGCCGTTGGAGACCCGGCCGATCCGGCGGTCGTGCACGCAGACCAGCGCGCCGTCGGCGGTGACCCGGACATCGCACTCCAGCGCGTCGGCGCCCTCGTCGAGCGCGCGCCGGTAGGCCGCGAGGGTGTGCTCGGGCAGGGCGTGGGAGGAACCGCGGTGGGCGATCACCTGGACGGACGGCACGGTGCGCGCCGCCGGCGAGGACAGGTCTGGGCTGGTCACAGGCCCAACGATAGGCGGCACAGGTGAAGCGCGGACAAAGACGGCCCCAACCTGTGGGGCCGTCTTCCTTCCCGCGGGGCCGTCCCGGCCGGGCCCGCGGGGCCGGGCCGCCCCCGCTTCGCCCGGTGCGGGGCGGCCCGCTCAGTGCCGGTCGGCGCGGCGGGAGAGCGGGGTGAGCGCCCAGGTGACCAGGGCGGGCACCAGGAAGGCGAACAGCGAGGCGGAGGTCCACTCCTGCGGGGTGAAGTGCAGCGACTCCTGGGCCGAGGTCCAGAAGTCCGTCCACCAGCCGGCCACCTTGGTCGGCGCGATGAACTGGTAGACCGCGAAGCCCAGGGCCCACGGCAGCAGCATCGGCCAGCGGGACGGCGCGTCGGCGGAGAGGTTCCAGCCGCGCCGCCCGGCACCGAGGAAGTAGTCCACCACGAGCACCGCCAGCAGCGGCACGAACACCGAGCCGATCAGACCGAGGAAGCCGTAGTAGGTGTCGGTGAACTCGTCGATCCGCAGCGCCAGCACGGTGGTCAGCGCGCCGATCGCGCCGGAGAGCACCCGGCGGTCCACCTTCGGCAGCAGGTTCTGCACCGACATCGCCGTCGAGTACACGTTGGCGAAGGACTGGTCCGTCTCGCGCAGCACCAGCACCAGCAGGAACAGCCAGCCGGCCCAGACCCCGAGGAAGGAGTCGAAGATCCGGTTCGGATCGCCGTCCGACTGCAGCAGCGCCATCAGGCCGAGCACGTAGCACCAGACCTGGGCGATCGTGTAGCCGGAGAAGCTGCCCCAGAACGCCGAGCGCGGGGAGCGCGAGTGCCGGGTGTAGTCGGCGGCCAGCGGGACGAAGGAGACCGACACGGCGATCATCGCGTCGGTGGCGCCCAGGAAGCCGTGCCAGTTGCCCGCCCCCGGGTCCGGCACGCCCTGGCGGCCCAGCTGGACGGTGAAGTACACCATGGCCACCGCGACCGCCCCGGCCACGAAGCGGCGCAGCACCGCGATCGAGCCCAGCGGCCAGATGGTCAGCGCCGTGGTCAGCGCGCCCGCGAGCAGGACGAACAGCCAGCGGTAGCCGGTGGTGTGCGCGACGGTCTGCGCGCCCGCCGAGATGGTCAGCAGCTCGAACACGCCCCAGCCGATGCACTGCACGATGTTCAGCACCGTCGGCAGGTACGACAGCCGGGTGCCGAACAGCCCGCGCAGGTTCGCCATCGCGGGGGCGCCGGTGCGGGCCCCGATCAGCGAGGCCACGCCGAGCATCGCGGTGCCGACCGCCGTACCGACCGTGATCGCGGTCACCGCGGCGGCCAGCGACAGCTCGCTGCCGGGGGCGCCGAGCACGGTGGCGGCGGTGGAGAAGCCGATCAGGCTGACGCCCAGGTTCATCCAGAGCGCGAAGTGGTCCCGGAAGCGCAGCGTGCGCGGCGGCTCGGTGTCCAGCACCAGGGGCGCTTCGACGTGCTCGGGGCGCTCCAGGACGGCGGTCGCGCCCGCGGCGGAGGCGTCCGCACCGGGGGCGGGAACGTTCGCGCCCGAAGAAGAGGATGGCGAAGCAGGCGGCATGGCCGATACTCCCTACGCCGGCATTACCCGGACAGGTTCCGGCGGTCAGCGCCCCCTCGACCGTCCGTCACTCGTGTGGCGTACGGTCGACATGCGCACTCTCAGCCTGGTGGGTCCAAGCTCCCGCGTGTCAGTTTGGAGCGACAGGCTAACCGGCACGGGGGCGAACGCCCAAGGCCGAGGGTGCGCGGTCCGCATCGCGGGACGCCCGGCGGGGGAGGGGAGCCTCGGCCGTCGGTGCCGGCGTCGGTGCCGGTGTCGGGTGTCGGCGTCTGCGTCGGCTAAGGATTCTTATGAGTTCTTCAGAGGGGTCCTTACGGCAATCGAATCGACAGTGCGAAAAACTATGGTCCTTGGTTCTGCCAGCTATGGAGGTCGTCCGTGAGCACCGAGCGCGAGGTTGGGCCCACCGGGCCGCAGGGGGAGCAGCCCGCCGGGCCGGGGGCGGCCGAGTCCGCTTCCGAAGGCCCCGCTCAGGGCGGGCACCAGCCGACCATGGCCTTCCGGCGGGTGCCCGAGCCGGAGTCGGGCGCCGTCGAGGCCGCCCCCGTCGAGGCGGCACCGCCCGTCGACGCCGTCGCGGCCGAGGGTGTCCCGGCCGAGGGCGGGCACAAGCCCACCGTCGCCTTCACCAAGGTGCCCGCCCCGGAGGCCCCCGCGGCCCCCGCGGCGCCCGCCGCCGAGCAGCCGGCCGTCGACCCGGTCACCGGCTACATCGACGCGCCGCCGCCGGTCCTGCCGCCCGCCCCGCAGGCTCCGGCGGCCCCGCCCGCCGCGCCCGCCCAGGCCGCGGCCCCCGCCGCCCCGGCGCTGCCGCCGGCCGACAACCCGTACGCCACCCCGACCCACGGCGTCCCGGCGGCCGGCACGCACGAGGGCTACGGCGCCGCTGCGGCCGCCCCCGTCGCGCACGAGGGCTACGGCGCCGCCCCGGTCGCGCCCGCCGTCCCCGCCGCGCACGGCCACCACCCCTTCGGGGCCGGTCAGCCGCTCGGCGGCTGGGGCCCCACCCACGACTCCACCTCCGGCGGCGCGGGCTACCCCGGCGGCCCGGCGGGCCCGTTCGGCTACCCGGCGGACCACCCCGGCGGTCCGGTCGGCCCCGGCGGCCCGCGCAAGAAGCGCGGCGGCCTGGTCGCCCTGATCGCGGCCGTCGCGCTGGTCGCCGGTGTCGCCGGCGGCGTGCTCGGCGTGACCGTCACCGACAACACCGACCGCGGCAGCTCCGCGAACGACCACCGCAGCACCACCGTGCAGGCCAGCGACACCCAGAAGAACGAGCCCGCCCCCGGCTCGATCGCCGCCATCGCGCAGAAGGCGCTGCCCAGCGTCGTCACCATCAAGGCGCAGGGCAACGGCGAGTCGGGCACCGGCACCGGCTTCGTCTTCGACACCGAGGGCCACATCCTCACCAACAACCACGTGGTCGCGCCGACCCTCAACGGCGGCAAACTGACCGTCAAGTTCGCCGACGGCAGCTCCTACAGCGCCTCGGTGCTGGGCCACGCCGAGGGCTACGACGTCGCCGTGGTCAAGATCGACAACCCGCCGAAGAGCAAGCTGACCCCGCTGCCGCTGGCCGACTCCGACAAGGTCAACGTCGGTGACGCCACCGTCGCGATCGGTGCGCCGTACGGCCTGGAGTCCACCGTCACCAGCGGCATCATCAGCGCCAAGGACCGCCCGGTGGCCTCCGGCGACGACACCGGCTCGCAGGCCTCGTACATGAACGCCCTGCAGACCGACGCCTCGATCAACCCCGGCAACTCCGGCGGCCCGCTGCTCGATTCCGGCGGCGCGGTGATCGGCATCAACTCGGCGATCCAGTCCAACGCCTCCGCCAACGGCCGGGCCGGCAGCATCGGCCTGGGCTTCGCCATCCCGATCAACCAGGCCAAGTGGGTCGCGGACACCCTGATCAAGACCGGCAAGCCGGTCTACGCCAAGCTCGACGTGCTGCGCAACGACGACTACAAGGGCGACGGCGCGCAGATCCAGACCAAGGACATCCAGGGCCAGCCGGCCGTCACCCCCGGCGGCGCGGCCGACAAGGCCGGCCTCAAGCCGGGCGACGTCATCACCAAGCTCGGCGGCGTGCCGATCGACAACGGCCCGGCCCTGGTCAGCCGGATCTGGACGCACAAGCCCGGCGAGACCGTCGACGTCGAGTACACCCGCAACGGCCAGACCTTCAACACCAAGGTCACCCTCGGTCAGCGCGAGGGCGACCAGTCGTGACCCCCGCCCGCACCGAAACGTGTGCGCCGAACCCCGCCGGACCCGTTAGGCTGACCTCCGCCTGGAGAGCTGCCCGAGCGGCCTAAGGGAACAGTCTTGAAAACTGTCGTGCGGTGACCCCGTACCGTGGGTTCGAATCCCACGCTCTCCGCCGGTAGGAGAACCACCTGCTCAGGGCGGGTGCCGAGTTCGCTCGGCACCCGCCCTCGGTGTTTCCCGGGCGGTCGCGGGCGCCGGCCTCGGAACCGTCGTGGAACGGATGCGGGCGGCCGGGTTGACCCTGACACGGTGGCAGGGGATGGAGTGGGCGCATCATGTTGAACATCGGAGACTTCGCCAGCCACGGCCGGGTGTCGGTACGGATGCTGCGCCACTACGACGCGATCGGGCTGCTGCGGCCCGCCCGGGTGGACCCGGTCAGCGGGTACCGCTCCTACGAGGCGTCCCAACTCGCCCGGCTCAACCGGGTGATCGCGCTCAAGGAGCTCGGCTTCACCCTGCAGCAGGTGCGCGCCGTGCTGGACGAGCAGGTGGACGCGGCCGAACTGCGCGGCATGCTGCGGCTGCGGCGGGCCCAGCTCGCCGAGGCGATCGCCGCCGACGAGCTGCGGCTGGCCCGGGTGGAGGCGAGGCTCCGGACGATCGAGAGCGAGGGGACCATGTCCGCACACGATGTCGTGGTGAAGCGGGTGCCGTCCGTCCGGGTGGCCCAACTGGCCGGTGCGGCCGCGAGTTACGAGCCGGAGGACATCGGCCCGGTGATCGGGCCGCTGTTCGCCGAACTGTGCCGGAGGCTGGCCGCGGCCGGGGTCGAGGCGGCCGGCCCGTCCGTCGCCCGCTACCAGGACGCGCCGGAGGGCGACGGCTCGGTGCTGGTCCTGGTGGCCGTCCCGGTGGGCCCGTCGGTGCGGCCGGGTGAGCACGACTTCGAGGTGCTCGACCTGCCGCCGATCGAGGAGGCGGCGACGATCGTGCACCGCGGCCCGATGGACGACGTGCTGGGCACCGGCCAGGAACTGGCCCGCTTCATCGAGGAGAACGGCTACCGCTCGGCCGGCTACGCCCGGGAGCTGTACCTGGAGTGCCCGGAGGACCGGGCCGGGTGGGTCACCGAACTGCAGGAGCCGGTGGTCCGGCGGTAGCCGCGCTTGCCCTCGACCGGGTCGAGGGCCCTAGCGTCGCCCGGCATGACCACTGCCACTGCCACTGTCGCTCCGCGGGCCGCGCTGCCGCGGAGGTACCTGCTCTGGCTGGCCGGTGTCCAGGCCGGACTGCTGGGTGACGCCGCGCTGTACTTCGCCCTCGGCTGGGCCGCCTCCGCGCACGGCGGCGGCGCGGCCGGGCTGGTCCTGACGGCGATCACGGTGCCGCGCACCGCGCTGGTCCTGCTGGGCGGCGCGGTCGCGGACCGCTTCGGCGCCCGTCGGGTGATGCTCGCCGGGGACACGGTGATGCTGGTCGCGACCGGTGCGCTGGCCCTGGTGGCGGCCTCCCGGGGGACGCCGCTGTGGCTGCTGGTCGCGGCGGCGGCCGTGATCGGGACGGTCGACGCCTTTTACCTCCCGGCCGGCGGTTCGATGCCCCGCCGGCTGGTGCCCGCGGACCGGCTGCCCCGGGCGCTCGCCCTGCGGCAGGCCGGCGGGCAGAGCGCCGTCCTGCTCGGCGCACCGCTGGGCGGCCTGCTGGTCGCGGCCCGCGGGCTGTCCGGCGCGGCGCTGGCGGACGCGGCGAGTTTCGGGGTCGTGCTGCTGGTCCTGCTGCGGGTGCGGCCCCCGGAGGACGGGCCGTCCGGTCCGCGGGCCGGACTGTTCCGCGAGGCGGCGTCCGGCGTCCGGCTCGCCGTGGCCGACCCACTGCTGCGGGCCGCCCTGCTGCTCACCGGCGCGGCGGCCGGGGCGCTGCTGCCGGTGGTGTCACTGCTCGGTCCGCTGCTCGCCCGGACACACGGCTGGGCGGCCGGGACGGCGGGACTGGTGGGCGGCGGCCAGGCGGCCGGGGTGCTGGCGGTGGCCGGCCTGATCGCCCGGCGGGGCCCCTTGCCCCGGGCGGGGGTGGGGGCGGCGGCCGGGCTCTGCGCGGCCTCGGTGGGGATCGCGCTGCTGGCGTCGGCCGCGGGGCCGGTGGCGGCGGTGGCCGGCAGCGCGGTGGCGGGCCTCGGCTCGGGGCTGTTCGCCTGCCACCTCGGCCCGCTCGTGCTGACCGGCGCGCCGCCGACCCATCTCTCCCGGGTCCAGGCACTGCTGACGCTCGTGCAGAGCCTGGCACTGGTGCTCTCGAACTCCCTGCTGGGCCTGCTCGCGGACGCGGCGGGCGCGGCCCTGCCCACCCTGCTCTGCGCCCTGGCCACCGCCGCCGCCGGGCTCACCGCCCTGGCCACCCCGGCCC
Organism: Kitasatospora sp. NPDC048715; assembly: GCF_043198905.1. Classification (NCBI taxonomy): domain Bacteria; kingdom Bacillati; phylum Actinomycetota; class Actinomycetes; order Kitasatosporales; family Streptomycetaceae; genus Kitasatospora; species Kitasatospora sp. NPDC048715. Next base: position 250,241 of record NZ_JBICVH010000001.1, read on the forward strand.
TCCGCCGGGCCTGAGCCACTCCGCGTCCCCCCGTTCGTTCGCCTCCTGTTCCCCAACCGCCCCGCGGCCCACTTGCCCGGCCCCGGTCGTCCGGGCAGAGTGCGGAGGTGGAGGCGGGCCGGCGGCGAGTGGAGGCGGCGATGAGTGATCTGACGGACCGACTGGCGCAGGGCCTCCCGGCGGAGGCCGTCGTGGTGGACCCGGACGTGACCGCCGCGTACCGCCACGACATGGCGGGCCTCTGCGCGGCCGGGCAGCCCGCGGTGGTGGTGTTCCCGGAGACGGTCGAGCAGGTGCAGCACGTGCTGCGCACCGCGACCGAGTTGCGCGTGCCGGTGGTGCCGCAGGGGGCCCGGACCGGGCTGTCGGGTGCGGCGAACGCGGTGGACGGCTGCGTCGTGCTGTCGCTGGTGAAGCTGAACCGGATCCTGGAGATCGACCCGGTGAACCGGATCGCGGTGGTCGAGCCCGGTGTGGTGAACGCCGAACTCTCCGGTGCTGTCGAGGAGTTGGGGCTCTCGTATCCGCCGGACCCGTCCAGCTGGGAGTCCTGCACGATCGGCGGCAACATCGGTACCGGGGCGGGCGGGCTCTGCTGCGTGAAGTACGGCGTCACCAGCGAGTACGTGCTCGGGCTGGACGTGGTGCTGGCGGACGGGCGGCTGCTGTCCACCGGGCGCCGGACGGCGAAGGGCGTGGCCGGGTACGACCTGACCAGGCTGTTCGTCGGCTCGGAGGGGACGCTCGGTGTGGTGGTCCGGGCGGTTCTGTCGCTGCGGCCGGCGCCTGCTCCGCAGTTGGCCCTGGCGGCGGAGTTCCCGAGTGCGGACGCGGCCGGGGCGGCGGTCTGCGAGGTGATGGCGCGCGGGCTGACCCCGTCGCTGATGGAGCTGATGGACGCGGTCTCGGTGCGGGCCGTCAACGAGTTGGGTCGAATGGGCCTGCCGGAGTCCACCCGGGCGCTGCTGCTGGTGGCGTTCGACGGGCCGGACCGGGTGGCCGAGCTGGCGCGGGTCGCGGAGCTGTGCCGGGAGTCCGGGGCGACGGAGGTGGTGCCGGCCGAGGACCAGGCGGAGTCCGATCTGCTGCTGGCCGCCCGGCGGATGGCGTTGCCCGCGCTGGACCGGCTGGGCACCACGATGATCGACGACGTGGCCGTGCCGCGTTCCCGGCTGGCGGAGATGCTGAACGGTGTCGCGGCGATCGCCGAGCGGCACGGGCTGACCATCGGGGTGGTCAGTCATGCGGGGGACGGCAACACCCACCCGATCGTCATCTTCGACGCCTCGGACGAGGAGCAGACGGCCCGTGCCCAGCGCTCCTTCGACGAGATCATGGCGCTCGGGCTGGAGCTGGGCGGCACGATCACCGGGGAGCACGGGGTGGGGCTGCTGAAACGGGACTGGCTGGCCCGTGAGCTGGGCCCGGTGGCACTGGACCTGCAGCGGCAGCTGAAGGCGGTCTTCGATCCGCTGGGAATTCTGAATCCCGGCAAGATGATCTGATTTCCACTGAGTCATCTCGTCGGATCGGACGGGGCCTTCACTCCCGCCGCCCCGGTGTGACATTCCGATGGTCCGTGAATGGTCGGAAAGTCGACATGGAAGGGTGATCGAACTTTTCGGGGGCGCGTTCACGGGTTCGCATGCGCCGGGGTGGTGCGACCGGCGGACCGTGTGACGCCGTTTGCGCCGCTCGCCGAGCTGCCCTGATCCTCGGCCGTCCGGGTGAATTCCCAGCTCGGACGGGGTGCATCGACGCAGGGTCCGGTTTCGCGGCCGCCATGCGTCGCTCGGCTGGATATCACGCTAACGGGGGAAAATCGCTGTGGGAGCTAGTGCTTTGTCGATTTGTTGCGGAAGGCTGTGTTCCGGCGTCGCAGCCCGCAGGTGTTCGTCCGGTCGACGAACCTTGCGCACCTTGATCGACCATTGCCCGGTGAACAGCTCCTTGGAGGCATTCATGGCTCGCATCCGTACCCGTCGAACAGCCGGACTACTGTTCGCCGGCCCGCTCGCGGCCGGTCTGCTGCTGGCCGGTGCCGGTGGTGCCGCCGCCGCCGACGGCGCGGGTGCCGAGGGCGGCTCCAACGCCGGAGCGGTCTCCAACACCGGTACCGGCAACGTGTTCGGCGGGGTCGACGGCAACTACGTCTCCACCCAGCAGACCGCCACCGGTTCCGGCGGCTCGAACCAGGACAACACCGTCGCGGTGAAGGACAACGCGGGGAACGTCCAGGCCGGTCAGGGCAACAAGGACGTCAACGTCGTCGTCGCCCCGACCTTCAACTGACCGCCGTGATGCGGCACCGGGCACCACGGAAGGCGGGGGCGCCGGACGTGGGTGGCCGCGGCTGAGCTGAGCAGCCGCGGACGGGCCCGGACCGGGTCGGAACGGTCGGATCGGTTGGAACGGTCGTAACGGAAACCGAGGTACCACCGCAGTACAGCAGAGGGAACAGCGCATTCGACCGGCCGCGGAAAGGGTCACCGCGAATCCGGCCTCGTGGGCGGTGCCGATGGCGGCACCGCCCACGAGTGTGTCCGGTGCCGGTGCCGGTGCCAGTGCCGGTGCCAGTGCCGGCGCGTCCGGTGCCCGCCCCGGAACCGCCCGCCGACCGGCCCGGATCCGTCCACCGAGGGCCCGCGCCCGGAGCCGTGGGTGCACGGCGGTACGGTTGCGCTCCGACAGCGCACCACGTGCCCGGGCCCGAAGGGCCGGCCCGGCCGGGGCGGCGACCGCGGCAATCGGAAGGAAGGGCGCGCGATGGCGGCGGAGGAGGAGGGCCTGACGGGCCCGGGCGAGGCCAGGCCTGCACCGGAGCCCGCGGCGGACACGCGCCCGGAGCCGTCTGCCGAGCCGGTCCACGAGCACCGGCCCGGGCCCAGGTCCGTCCCCGAGCTGCTGCTCGGCCGTCCGCCGATGGCCCGCCCGCTGCCCTCCTTCGACCATGCGGCCGCCCCCACCGAGCCCGGCCCGCTGTTCGTGGACTGGCTCGCCACCGCGCTGCACGCCGGGGTGCTGGACCCGCAGGCCTTCACCCTCTCGACCGTCGACGCCGACGGCATGCCGGACGCCCGGGTGCTGGTGCTGCGCGACGTCGACGCGGCCGGCACCGGCTGGAACTTCTCCGCGGCCGCCGACAGCCCCAAGGGCCGTCAGCTCGCCGGTCACCCGGCCGCCGCGCTGACCGTCTACTGGCCGCAGCTGGGCCGCCAGGTCCGGGTGCGCGGCACCGTCGAGCGGGCCGCCGACCTGGTCGCCGCCGCCGAGTTCGCCACCCGCTCGCCCGCCGCCCGGGTCGGCGCGCTGGTCGGGCGGCAGAGCGAGCCGCTGGGCTCGGTCGACGAGTACGACGAGGCGGAGGCGGTCGCCCGTCGCCGGCTGGAGACGTACCCGGACGCGGTCGCGGCGGGGCACGCGGTCTACACCCTGTGGGCGCACGAGGTGGAGTTCTGGCAGGGCGACGCCCAGCGCCGGCACATCCGGCTGCGCTACACCCGTACCGGCCCGGTCAGTTCCCCGGAGTGGTCGCGCACCCTGCTCTGGCCGTAGGGCGTCCCCGGGGCGCGCCTCCCCGGAGGAGCACCCGGGGCTGACGTCCTCCGGGGAGGCGCGGCTACCGCCGCCCGGTCAGCGTGGCGCCCACGCTGGCCGCGACCACACAGCCGATCCCGGCCAGCTGCGGCACGCCCAGCAGCTGGCCCAGCACCACCAGCCCGACCAGCGCGCTGACCGCCGGCTCCAGGCTGACCAGCACGCTGAACACCCGCTGCGGCATCCGTCGCAGCGCGGTCATCTCCAGCGCGTACGGGATCACCGGCAGCAGCAGCGACACCCCGGCCACCGCGGCGAGCAGCCCCAGTGGCGAGGCGCCGGGCGCGGTCAGCCCGTCCCAGGCCTGGCCGAGCCCGAAGGGTGCCAGCGCCAGCGCGCCGACCGTCATCGACACCGCCAGGCCCTGGAAGCCCTGGAAGGTCGCTCCCACCTTGTCGGTGAACAGGATGTACAGGGCGTAGCAGGCGGCCGCCCCGAAGGCGTAGAGCAGGCCGACCGGGTCGAGCGACCCGCCGCCGTCCCCCTCGCCGAGCAGGGTCAGCAGCACCACGCCCGCGGCGGCGAGCAGCGCCCAGAGCAGGTGGCTGGCGCGCCGGGCGAAGACCAGGGCGACCGCGAGCGGGCCGAGGAACTCGATGGTGGCGGCGGTGCCCATCGGCAGCCGGTCGATCGCCCCGGCGAACAGGAAGGTCATTCCGGCCGAGGCCACGCCGAGCAGTGCGGCCGCGACGAGGTCGCGCGGGCGCTTGTCGCGGAGCCTGGGCCGGGTGACGGCGAGCAGGATGACGGCGGCGAAGCCGAGCCGCAGGAAGGTCGTGCCGCTGACGCCGAGCGGGCCGAACAGCGGCTTGGACAGGGCGATGCCGGTCTGCACCAGGAACATCGCGGTCAGACAGAGAAGCGGCGCCGGGATCCTCTCCGGGCGCCGCAGGACCTTGCCGAGCCGGCCGGTGGACCGGCCGGGGTCGATCCCGGGTGGCGCCGCGGGGCCGGAGGCCCCACCTCGTCGCCAGCTTCCCCGCTCGCCGGCAGGCTCGCCCTTGGGGGCGGGCGGCATGGCCAGGGCCTCGGCGACGGCGGCGGCCGACGACGAGGCGGCAGGGGTTTCGCTGGTATGGGAGGTGGGCATATTTGTGAGTTTGCCGTAAGGAGTGATGAACGGGCAAGCTCGTTACAAAAATCGGGACGGATGCGGACGGGTGCGTCCGAAAGGGTGGACTCGCGCGGGCGCTGCGGCGTGGTTGCGGCAAGCCCCCGACGGACCGTCAGTATCAAGGCGGGGTGCGCCTTCTCCGCCCCGCCGCCCTCCTCGCCGCCGCCCTCGTGCTCCTGCTGGCCACCGACGGGACGGGCGTGAACGCCGAAGCCACCGTCCCGGCCGCCTTCTCCGCCCCCCGCATCCGGGCCGTCACGCTGCCCGACCGGTCCGGCCCGCCCCGGGTCCGCGACACCTGGAGCGGCCCCGCCTTCGACGCCTGCACCGCACCGTCGCTCGACACCCTGACGACCTGGCGCGACGCCTCCCCGTACGGGGCGGTCGGCATCTACACCAGCGGCTCCCAGCGCGGCTGCGACCAGCCCCGGCTCACCACCGAGTGGGTGCGCCAGGCGCGGGCGCTGGGCTGGCGGTTCCTGCCGGTGCACGTCGGACTGCAGGCGCCGTGCGCCGAACCGGGCCGCAAGCCCAAGCGGATCGACCCGGCGAAGGCCGCCGAGCAGGGCCGGGAGGAGGCGGAGGAGGCCGCCCGGGCCCTGCGCGCGCTCGGACTCGCCAAGGGCAGCCCGGTCTACCTGGACATCGAGGCCTACCCGATGCGCGACCCGGCCTGCGGCCAGGCCGTGGTCGACTTCACCCTCGGCTGGACCGCGGCCCTGCACGACGCCGACTACCGCTCCGGCTTCTACTCCAGCCTCGACTCCGGCATCGCGGACCTCGCCGCCGCCGCCCGCGCCGGCAGCTCCCCGATGCCCGACGCGCTCTGGTACGCCCGCTGGGACGACCGGGCCGACACCGACGGCTCCGGCGGCCTCGCCCCCGACCTCTGGAGCTTGCACCAGCGCGTCCACCAGTACCACGGGAACGTCGAGGAGACCTTCGGCGGCGCCACCCTCACCGTCGACCGCAACCACGTGGACGGCCCGACCGCCCACTGAGCCCCGCCGGTAGGGTGGCCCCCGATCGAGCACGGGGGAACGGCATGGCGAACGGGCAGGGGTACGGCGGCAGCACCGGCGGGTACGGCGCGCCGCCACCGCAGAACCCGTACGGACAGCACCACTACGCGCAGAACCCGTACGAGCAGAACCCGTACGCGCAGCCGGTGCCACCGCCGCAGTCCTACCCGCCCCGGCAGCCGCAGGCCGTCCCGGCGCAACAGGCCCACCCGGTCCACCCGGCCCAGCCCGCCCCCCAACAGCCGTACGCCGCCGACCGGTTCGGCACCCCGCCGGAGCCCGGCGCCGGCCGCCCCGGCGGCTTCCCCGGCCCCGCGCCGCGCCGCAACCGCCTGGCCGTGCTGGTCCAGTTCGTCCTCCAGTGGGTCTACGCGCCGCTCTGGATCCTCGGCCTGGTGCTGCTCTTCGTCGTCCTGCTCCTCGCGGACTACAGCGGGGGAGGCCCCGACTCCGACGGCTGGCTGAAGGTCAACCGCAGCTTCGTCCCGCCCCGCCGGCTGCGGGCCGAGCTCTCCGGCAGGCCGGAGCACTGGGAGCGCTACGTCGCCCCGATCCTGGCCCGCCGGATCGCCGCCGCCGAGGCGGCGCACGCGGCCGGCGACGGCGAGGTGCGGGCCGACCTCGGCCGGGTGATGCGGGTCGGACTCCCGCTGCGGTTCTACCGCGGTCTCGGCGCGGCCGGCGTGGTCCGGCTCGCGGAGCGGCACGGCTGGCACGGCGTGGCGTCCGGGACGGACACCGGGCACGTCCGCCTCGCCCGCCACTTCCCCGCCCCGGCCGCCCTGAACGCCCCCTCCCCGCAGGACCCGCCCGCCGCCCCCGGCACCCCGTGGGGCCCGCAGCCGGTCCGCTTCGCGCCGCTGCTGCCGTTCGTCCTCCTGCTCCAGGTCCTCTACGTCCCGGTGTACGGCCTGCTCACCTGCTGGGTGAGCCGCCCCGAGCCCGACCACTGGGACCGCTGGGGCGCCCGCTGGACCGTCGGCCCGCGCGCCTTCCGCGCCGAGTTCACCAACAGCCCCGCCGCCTGGGACCGCCACATCCGCCGCATCCTCGAACGCGACGCCACCCGCATCCGCGCCGCCGCCGCCCGCACCCCCGGCACCACGCCCGGCACGACCCCCGCGCACCGCATCCAGCTCAAGCGCGCCACCTACCGCGGCGCCGGCGCCCACCAGGCCCTGCGCATCGCCGCCGAACAGGGCTGGACCCTCGACCCCGCCTACCTCCCCGACCCCGCCAACTCCCTCCGCCTCACCCGCCCCGACCTCCCCTGACCTCCCCGCCGCCGCACCGAGCCGTTCATCGCCGTCTGTTCGACGATTCGCCGGATCACCGCCCGCGCCCCGGATGGGTTCGTCCGGACGGCGCGGAACCGGAAGAACCGGGGGATCGGGTGTCGAACAGGATCTGGGAGGTTTTCGGCGGCGGGCCGGTGGCCAAGGCCGGCACGCCGGTACCGGCCCCGTCTCCGGGGCCGGCGCCGACAGCGCCCGGCGACGAACGCGGGGGCCGCAGGAGCGTGCTCACGACCGTCGGTGGGCAGCCGAAGAAGTGACGGGGCATCGGAAGTCGCATCGACGGAGCGGAGCGCTCGTGGCCCTGGTGCTGACGGCGGCGTTGGCCGGCGGCGGGCAGGTGTGGATCTTCACCGATCGGCATCGCGCCGCGGTCGGGGCCGAGCTGCCGGAGGGGGTGCGGCAGCGGGCGGAGGGCGGAACCGGGACGAATCCGTGATCCGTGCAACGGGGCCGGGATACTGACAGCGGGGGGTGGGGGCGGCACAATCGGGCACGTCGGCGCGCATTACCGCCCGGTAGGTGCCGCAGGCGCAGCCCCCAGTGCCGCCAGGTCGAGGAGGACCCGTGTTCAGCACGATGCAGGACGTACCGCTCACCGTCGCCCGAATCCTGGAGCACGGGTCGACGATCCACGGCCGCTCGACCGTGACCACCTGGGACGGCACGGGGCCGGTCGTCCGGACCTATGCCGAGGTCGGCGCGCGGGCCGCGCAGCTCGCGTGCGCGCTGCGCGACGAGCTGGGGGTGACCGCGGACGATCGGGTGGCCACCTTGATGTGGAACAACACCGAGCACCTGGAGGCGTACCTCGCCGTCCCCGCGATGGGGTCCGTGCTGCACACGCTGAACCTGCGGCTGCCCTCCCAGCAGCTGTCGTTCATCGTCAACCACGCCGCCGACCGCGTGATCATCGTCAACGGCTCCGTCCTGCCGCTGCTCGCCGCCGTCCTCCCGGACCTCGCGCCGACCCTCAGGCACATCGTGGTGAGCGGCCCCGGCGACCGCTCGGTGCTGGCCGGCTTCGCGGGCGCGGTGCACGACTACGAGGAGCTGATCGCCGGCCGGCCCACCGAGTACCCGTGGCAGCACGACATCGACGAGCGGCGGGCCGCCGTGCTCTGCTACACCTCCGGCACCACCGGGGACCCGAAGGGCGTGCTCTACAGCCACCGCTCGGTCTACCTGCACTGCCTCCAGGTGAACACCGGCGACAACTTCGCCTTCACCCCGCGCGACACCGCGCTGCCGGTGGTGCCGATGTTCCACGTCCAGGCCTGGGGCATCCCGCACGCGGCCTTCATGTCCGGCGCCAACCTGCTCATGCCGGATCGTTTCCTCCAGCCCAAGCCGATGGCCGAGATGATCGCCGCCGTCCGCCCGACCGTCAGCGCCGCCGTCCCCACCATCTGGGCCGGCCTGCTGGACGAACTCGACGCGGGCGACTACGACACCTCCAGCCTGCGCATGGTGGTCATCGGCGGCAGCGCCTGTCCGCCGTCGCTGATGAAGGCCTACGAGGAGCGCCACGGCATCCGGGTGCTGCACGCCTGGGGCATGACCGAGACCTCCCCGCTCGGCTCCTTCGCCCAGCCGCCGGGCGGCCTCACCCCCGAGCAGGAGTGGCCGTACCGGGTCACCCAGGGCGTCTTCCCTGCCTCCGTCGAGGCCCGGCTGATCGGCCCGGGCGGCGAGCGGATGCCGCACGACGGCGTCTCGGCGGGCGAGTTGGAGGTGCGCGGCCCGTGGATCGCCGGGGCGTACTACGGCGGCGCCGGCCAGGACCCGGTCCGCCCGGACGACAAGTTCTCCGAGGACGGCTGGCTGCGCACCGGCGACGTCGGCACGATCACCGCGGACGGCTACCTGACCCTCACCGACCGGGCCAAGGACGTCATCAAGTCCGGCGGCGAGTGGATCTCCTCGGTCGAGCTGGAGAACGCCCTGATGGCCCACCCCGACGTGGCCGAGGCCGCCGTGGTCGCCGTCCCGGACGAGAAGTGGGGCGAGCGCCCGCTGGCGACCGTGGTGCTGCGCCCCGGCGCGGCCGTCGGCCTGAAGGAGCTGCGGGCCTTCCTGGGCGAGCGGATCGCCTCCTGGCAGCTGCCGGAGCGCTGGGCGATCGTGGAGTCGGTGCCGAAGACCTCGGTCGGCAAGTTCGACAAGAAGGTGATCCGGGCCGGCTACGCGGCGCAGGAGCTGGACGTCACGGTGCTCGGCAAGGAGTGACCGGCCGAAAGGGCCGGCCGCCCCCGTACGGAACGGGGGCGGCCGGCCCTTTCACGTGCCGGAGTGCCGGAGATCCCGAGAGCCCGAGAGCCCGAGAGCCCGAGAGCTGCAGAGCCGGCCAACGACGGAGCCGGCCCGCGGCGGAGTCAGCCCGCGGCGGCGACGCCCGCCTCGCCCATCGCACCGATCCGCCCGAGCAGGTCGACGATCCGGGACTGGACGTCCTCGCTGGTCGAGCGCTCGGCGAGGAAGAGCACGGTCTCGCCGGTCCGCAGCCGGGGCAGTTCGCGCGGGTCGAGGTCCACGGAGGTGTAGACCACCAGCGGGGTGCGGTGCAGCCGGTCGTTGGCGCGCAGCCAGTCCAGCAGGCCGACCCGGCGGCGGCGGATCTGCAGCAGGTCCATCACCACCAGGTTGGGCTGCACACTGCTGGCCCGGGCCACCGCGTCGTTCTCGTCCACCGCGTGCTCGACGTGCATGCCGCGCCGCTCCAGGCTGCTGATCATGGCGGCGGCGATGTCCGGGTCGCCCTCGACCAGCAGCACCCGCGGGGCGTGGTGCTCGCCGTCGCGCGGTGCGAGGGCGCGCAGCAGGACGGCCGGGTCGGCCCCGTACGCCGCGTCCCGGGTGGCCTGGCCGAGGCCGGCGGTGACCAGCACCGGGACCCGGCGGTTGAGCGCCGCGGTGCGCAGCGACTGGAGCGCGGTGCGGGTGATCGGGCCGGTCAGCGGGTCGACGAAGAGGGCGGCGGGGAAGCCGGGGACCTGGGCGTCCACCTCCTCGCGGGAGCGGACGATCACCGGCAGGTAGCCGCGTGCCTGGAGGGCCTGCTTGGTGGCCGGGTCGGGCTCGGGCCAGACCAGCAGCCGGCGGGTGTTGGCCAGTTCGCCGGTCGGGGCGGACGGCTGCTCGTCGGCGGGCCGCTCGTCGGCGGGCGGGAGCTCGGCCATCGGGCGCGGCGCGGTCCGGTGGGCCTCGGCCGGTACGGGCGGCTGCGGCGCGGTGGCGGGCACCGGCGCGGGGCCGAGCTGGCGCGGCGGGGCGAGCTCGCCCAGGCCGGTGCCGACCGGGCGGGGGCCGGACGGCTCCTCGGCGGCGGGCAGGGCGGCGCGGGCGGGCGCCAGCGCGGTGCCGGGGGAGGGCAGCGCCTGGCCGACCTGGCCGACGTGCTCGACCTGGCCGACCGGACCGGCCGGAGCGGAGGCGTTCACCAGGGCGTCCGGGTCCGGTCCCGGCGGGACGGCCAGCCGGCGGCGGCGTCCGGTCGGCGCGGCGGCGCCCGGTTCGGGCAGCGCGGGCGCGGGACCGGCCGGCAGGGCGTGCTCCAGGCCGGGGTAGACCGGGGCGTCGGCTGCTCCGGGCAGGGCGAAGCCGCCGGAGGACTCCTCGGTCGAGGGCAGCGCGCGGCGGCGCCGGTGCTTGGTCTCGCCCGGGGCCTGCTCCTGGGCGGCCTCGGTGGTCGGGGCGGTCGGGGTGCCGGCCGGCGGGGTGCCGTCCGGGGCGGTGGGCGCGGGGGCCGGGCCGAGCGCGAGCGGCTCGCGCCCGCCGGGGCGGTTCGGCGGCGCCCGGTGGCCCTCGACGGGCACGGCGTAGGCGGGGCCGGAGCGGCCGTCGTCCTTGCCCCACGGGTCGCTCTGGGCCCCGTCCGGTCCGGGCAGGCCCTGGCGGCCGTACGCGGGGTCGTTGCCGGTGCCGTTCCACTGCTCGGGGACGGCCCGCTCGACCCGGGCGGGGGCGTTCGGCCACTGGTCGGCCGGAATGTCGGGGGCATCGGGGGTGCCGGAGGTGCCGGGAGTGCCGGGGGTGTCGGACTCCGGGGCCTCGGCGGCCGGTCGGCCTCGGCGGCCGCGCCGTTCGGCGGGGGGCTCCTCGGCGGGTGCCCGCTCCGCGGCGGGGGCTTCGGGGGCCTCGGCGCCGGGCTGTTCGGCGGTCGCCGCGGGTTCGGTGCTCTCACCGCTGCTGGGCAGCTGCGGGATGCCCGGAAGCTCGGGCAGGACGGCGCTGTCGCTCTCCTTGGGCCGGTCGGAGCGGCCTTCGGCGGCGGCGCGCTCGGCGGCGGCCTTCGCGGCGACCGGGTCCAGCGGCAGCTCGACGACGTACGTGGTGCCGGCCTTGCCGGGCAGCTCGTGCGGCTGGAGCACGCCGCCGTGGCGCTCGACCACCGCGCGGGCTATCGGCAGGTGGACGGGGCTGCCGCCGACGCCGGGGCCGCGGATCTCGACCCGGGCGACCTCGCCGCGCTGGGCGGCGGCCAGCACGACGGTCGGCAGGTCGGGTGCGGGCGGCAGCGCGGGAGTGGCGGCGCCGTTCAGCCCGGGCACGGCCAGGCCGGGGGAGGGGGCGTCGGGGGGGTCCAGGGCCAGTCCGATGCCGCTGACGTCGGCGACCAGGTGGGCCAGTGCCTGGGCGAGCCGCCGCTCGTCGGCGATCACCTCGACCGCGGCGGCGTGCACCGAGAACCGCACCCGGCCGGGGCCGACCAGCTCGCCGGCCACGTCGACGGCCCGGCGGACCACCTTGTCCAGGCCGACCGGCACCCGGGGCGCGGGCGTCCGCCCGTCCTTGGCGTCCTTGCCGGCCTTGGGCTCCTTGCCGTCCTTGCTGTCCTTGCCGTCCTTGGCCTCGCTGCCGGCGCTCTCGCCGGCCTCGCAGCGCTGGTGGTCGAGCACCCCGTCGATCAGCTTCCCGAACCGGCGGCACTCGGCGGCCAGCCGGCGCAGCGTCCAGTTGGCCTCCGGCCAGAGCTGGCCGGCCGGGTCGGCGGCGAGCGCGTCGAGCCGCTGGTTCAGCGCGTTCAGCGCGCCGCCCAGCTCGCTCTCCAGGACGGCGGTGAGGTGCTCGTTGCGGGCGACCAGGGCGAGTTCGCGGCTGCGGTCGGTGAAGGTCATCACCGCGCCGACCAGCTGGTCGCCGTCCCGGACCGGGGCGGTGGTGAGGTCGACGGTGACCGGCCGGCCGTCCTTGCGCCACAGCACGGTGCCGCGCACCCGGTGCTTGCGGCCGGAGGTCAGGGTGTCCAGCAGCGCCGACTCCTCCAGCGCCAGCGGGGTTCCGTCGGCCCGGGAGTGCTGGATCAGCGGGTGCAGTTCGCGCCCGCCCAGCTCGCTCGCCCGGTACTCCAGGATGTGCGCGGCGGCCGGGTTGACCAGCACGCAGCGGCCTTCGAGGTCCACGCCGAGCACGCCCTCGGCGGCGGCGCGCAGGATCATCTCGGTCTGCTTGTGCTGGCGGCGCAGCTCGGCCTCGACGCCGAGCCGGCCGGACAGGTCGCGGACCAGCAGCAGGAGCAGGTCGGAGGAGGAGGGCGAGTTCTCGCGGTACGAGTCGTACGGGGAGCGCGCGTAGCCGCGGCCGTCGCCGTCGTCGGCGAAGTCGTTGCCGGAGACCTCGACCGGGAAGGTGGTGCCGTCGGTGCGGTGGGCGGTCATCCGGACCGGGCGGTCGAGGGCCTCGTCGTCGCGGGTGGCCGGGCGCATCGAGCCGGGGATGCGGCTGGGGTCGAACTCGGGCAGCAGACCCAGCACGCCCATGCCGACCAGTGAGGTGCCCGGCGCCTGCAACGCCTGGACCGCCGCGCTGTTGGCGTCCACGACGGTGCCGTTGCTGTTCACCAGCAGCAACGCGTCGGGCAGGGCGTCGAGTATGGCGGCGAGGCGAGCAGCGCCTCGGATCGGCCTGCTGCTCACGTCGACAGGTCTCCTCGGCTCGGGGCAGCTCCTCCGGAGACGGCAGTATCTCATTCTTCTTTGCGGCGGGGTCGACCCGCCTAGTAACGTTGGCGGTGGTTGGTGCCGAGCCCCACGGTTGTGGCATCATCACTGACACACGGAACGGGTCCGCTCGCGCGGATGCGATCCATGTGGGGAGGCTTCGCCTAGTCCGGTCTATGGCGCCGCACTGCTAATGCGGTTTCGGGGTTATTCCTGATCGAGGGTTCAAATCCCTCAGCCTCCGCCAGTCGGGAGCCCCCGTCGACGATCTCGTCGACGGGGGCTCTTCGCGTTCCCGGACACAGCGCGGGTGCGGGTGCGGGTGCGACCCGGAGCGGGGCCCCGAGCGGGGCCGGAGGGGGTCGGCGGGGGCCCGGATCAACCGATTTCGTCCTACGCCGCAGGTCATGTAATGTTGTCCCCGCAACGCCCCGGAGACAACGTTCACCAGGGCGAGCGCTCATAGCTCAACGGATAGAGCACTTGACTACGGATCAAGAGGTTGCAGGTTCGAATCCTGCTGAGCGCACCAACCTTCGCAAGATCGGGTTCGCCCGTTCCTTGCGCTCATAGCTCAACGGATAGAGCACTTGACTACGGATCAAGAGGTTGCAGGTTCGAATCCTGCTGAGCGCACCATCGAGAAGCCCCCGGCCACCGGCCGGGGGCTTCTCCCGTTCCCCGGCGCGCCGGGCCACTGATTCGAACAGAGCCTTTCGGTGGATGGTTCCGTCCCGGGGACCGGTGTCCCCCGGATGGGTCCGGAGTTCCCGTTCTTGCGGCCGTTCGAGTGGTGCCGATTGCCGCCTAATGGATGAAATGCAGCTGTTTCGGGTACATCCCGTCCTGCCGCCCGAATGACCGCCGATCGGGTGGGACACGGCCAAAAGCACAGGTGTCGCCGTATGCCCGGCCCAGGGCCGTGATTCCTTTTCGTCGGATCTTGTGCAGCCTGCCCGCCTGCCCGCCAGCCCGGCAGCCCACCGCGAAGGAGAGCCGGATGAGCCGACAGTTTTCCCTTACGGCTGCCGCCCTGGCCGTCCTCGCGACCGGGCTGCTGACCACGTGGAACGCCCCGCTCTCGGTGGCCCGCCAGTCCCCCGACACCTGGTCCGCCGAGCACCGGGCGGTGCTGCCCTCCGGACTTTCGGTCCGGTTCGATCTCGACGCCGCCCCGGGCACCGGCGTCACCGCCGCACCGGGCGAACTGGCGGACCGCTCCGCCGCCGGTCTCCCCGCCGCCCGCTATGCCGACGGAATGCGGCCGGGAGATCCCGCGCAGACCTTCGACCTCGCCCCCGACCGTCCGCAGGCGGACGGCTCCTGGCGCACCGTGGGAACGCTCCGGCTGGATTTCTCCCGCCCGGTCCGCAATCCCCGGCTGCACCTCAGCGGCCTGGCCGCGCTCGCCACCGGGAATTCCGGCAGCACCAGCACGGCAACCCGGCTGACCGTGACCGGAGGCTCGCCGGCCGCCCCCGCCCTGGTCGACCGCACGGACTGGCCCGGCTGGACGGTCGAGGGCAACGTCCTCGCCCCCGCGAGCCCGGACGGGGCGTCCGACGGCGAACCCGGTTCGGCGGCCGAGGGCTCGCTGGAACTGGCCGGCACGGTCCGCACCGCGGTGTTCCGGGTCGAGCAGCGCTCCGTCGCCCGGGCCGGCAGCACCACCGCCCCGCCCGTCCTGCACCAGGCCTACACCGTCACGGTCGACGAGGGCCTCGGCACCGCCCCGCAGGACTACGGCAACGCCTCGCACGTGGTCACCGACCTCTTCCTGGGCGCCGACGCGGCCGGTCCGGCGCGCACCGCCGGCAGCCGTTCCGCCAAGGACCCGGGCAGCGGGCCGCTGGTCCGGCCCGACCACGGGGCGGCCCCGCGCAGCCCGTTCGACGGCCCCCGGGCCGGTCTCCAGCCCGGCCGCGGCGAGTACCAGGGCGCCGACCCGGCGATCGCCTTCCCCGCCGATGCCGCGATCGGCCACTACTACCGGCTCACCGTCCCGGTCGCGGTCGGCGACCAGCCCGCGACCCTGGCCGGCTGGATCGACTTCGACCGCACCGGCCGGTTCGACCCCGCGGAGCGGGTGCAGACCGAGGTCCCGCCGGGCGCCGACACCGCCACCCTGGAGTGGACCGTCCCGGCCGGTGCGGCCTCCGGCGGGACCTGGGCCCGGCTGCGGATCGGGCGCGACGGCGGCCAGCTCGTCTCCTCCGGTGGGTTCGCCGACTCCGGACAGGTAACCGACCAGCGGATCGAGCTGACCGTCGGCGCCGCCCGGCCGGAGATCGCCGAGCCGGTCGACGGGGCCGTGCTCGCCGACGCCCGCCCGCGGATCGGCGGCGGGGGCGCGGTGTCCGGTGCCACGGTGGAGGTCGTCGAGGGCGACACCGCGCTCTGCAAGGCCAAGGTCCTGCGCGGCGGCGACTGGTCCTGCCGCCCCGACACCGGGCTGGCACCCGGTCCGCACGCCCTCACCCCGGTGGAGACCACCACCGGCGGTGTGGTGCTGCGCGGCGAGCCGGTCGGGGTCAGCGTGAAGAGCGTGCCGCCGGGCGCCCCCGTGCTCACCGTCCCCGCGTACACCAACGACCCGGGGCTCCGGCTCACCGGCACCGGCGAGGCGGGCAGCACCGTCTCGGTCGTCGAACGGGGCTCGGGCGACGACCTGTGCATCACGGGGGTGCCGGCGGACGGCCGGTGGTCCTGCCTGCCAGTCGAGAACCTGACGGACGGGAAGCACCTGCTCACCCCGGTCGCGGTCGACGCGGCGGGGAACCGGACGGCCGGGCCGCCGGTGGAGCTGGTCGTCGACACCGGCCTGCCGCAGCGGCCGGTGCTCACCTCCCCGGCCCCGGGGGAGACCGTGCGGGTCAGCCGGCCGAAGCTGGCCGGCCGGGCGGAGCCGGGAGGGAACGTGCTGGTCACGGTGCGGCCCGGGGCGTCCTCGGAGACGGAACGGCGGACGGTGCTCTGCGGGGCCACGGCGGCGTTCGACGGGAGCTGGAGCTGCACGGCCAACCGGGACCTGACGGACGGGGACCAGTGGCTGCTCGTCACGGCGACCGACCGGGCGGGCAACGAGGTCGCGGCGGAGCCGGTGCCGGTACGGGTCGCCGCTGCGGGCGCGGTGCCCGGTCCGGCGGCGTCGAGCCCGGCGGCGTCGGGTCCGGTGGCGTCGAGCCCGGCGGCGTCGGGTCCGGTGGCGTCGAGCCCCGCGGTGTCGGGTTCGGTGTCGCCGAGTCCGACGGCACAGGGTTCGACGGCAGTCGGTCCGACGGCTTCGGCTCCGGCCGCGGAGGTGTCGAGCCCGGTGGCCGGGAGCCCGACCAGGTCGGCCTCGGCCTCGGCCCGGCCCAGTCCGACGACGGCAGCGACGACGGTGTCGGCGTCCGGTCCGGCGGCCAGCCCTGCGGCACCCGGGTCGCCGTCGCCGGGCCCGGTGGCGTCCGGTGCGTCGGCGGTGCCGTCGAACCTCGCCGGGTCGGGCCCGAGCGCTCAGGGTTCGGCGGTGGCCTCGCCTAGTCCGTCGGTCGCGGCGGTGCCTTCGGAGGTGCCCGCGGCGTTGCCGATCGTGGTTCCGTCGGCGGGAGCCCGGCCGGTGACGGCGGGTCCGGTGGTGGCGTCGTCGGTGGCACCGAAGTCGCGTCCGGACGCTTCGGCCCCGGCGCCGGCCACCGTGGCCACCGCGTCCGTCGCGTCCACCGGGCTCGTCGCCCCGATCCCCTCGACCACCGCGACCGTCTCCCCGGCTCCGGCTCCGGCTCCGGCCCCGGCCGACGGTGTCGGCGCCTTGCCGGCCGCTGTCGCCGCGGTGCAGTCCGCGCCCTCGCCGGCCGGGACCGCCGGAGCGGCCGCCGGAACCGCCGGAGCTGCCGACTCGGCCGGGGCCGTCGCCGAACCCGCCGAACCCGCCGAACCCGCCGAGTCCATCCGATCTGCGGCCCGGCCGTTGGCGGCTCCTCCGGCGGAGCCGTCGCAGGGCGCGTCCGGACGGCCCGGGGAGGCCGGCCGGCGCGGTTGGCTCGCCGGAGTCCTGCTGGTGCTCACCGGTCTGGGGCTGATCACCCGTCGGGTGTTCGCCCGCAGGGCCGGTGCTCCTCGGCGCTGATCGGCGCCGAACTGTCCCGACCATCCGCTCATGTGCCTGCGCGTCAGGTCGGCTTTGGATGATTCGTCAGTAAATGTCGACACACCTCGGTTCAAATGTCGCATTTGATGACGTATGAACTTAGCCTGACCCTGGCACTGCCCGTCAGATCCGGGCCGCCCGTTGCGCGACACACCGACCCAGAGGATCCGTGCATGGACGTCACCCGCGATTCTTCGCAGCGACCCGACAATCTGCCCAAGGTGCTTCCGCCGGCAGTGCCGGAACGTTCCGCCTTCGGCTCCAGCCCGCTGGCCAGAACCACGGCCATCAGGACCGTCACGTCGGACGGCCCGGCCGACAGCGGGCCGGCGACCACCCCGCTGGCCGTCGTCCCGAGCCCCGCGCACGCCGGCCCGGCGGACCGGCGCGACCCGCTGGAGACGGCCGCCCCCGAGACCGTCGAGCTGCTGGACGCCACGGCGGCCGGAACCCAGACCACCACCACCTCCCGGCGCCCGCCGCGCGCCGACCAGGCGCTGCGCGAGCACCGCGCCGCCGCGCTGCCCGGCTGGATCGCCCTGCTGGCCGTGCTGATCGGCGTGGCCGGTGTGCTGTTCGTGCTGCTGCGCACCGGCGTCATCCCGTACTGGGACGCGCTGCCCGACCTGCGCGGCACCGCCGCACGGGAGAGCGGCCGGGTGGAGGTGGACGCGCAGTGGATCGCCGCGGCGGCCGCGGCCGGCCTGCTGGTGGTGCTCGCGCTCGCCGGACTGCTGGCCAACGCGGGCGGCGAGACCCGGGTGCTGACCCGCTGGGGCCGCTACCGGGGCACTGTCCGCCGGGCCGGCCTGGTCTGGGTCAACCCGCTGCTGCGCCGTCGTCGGGTGGACGTGCGGCTGCGGCACTGGCGCAGCGAGCCGGTCAAGGTGGTGGACCGCACCGGCACGCCGATCGTGGTCCGGCTGCTGATCGTCTGGCGGGTCAAGGACACCGCGCGGGCGCTGCTGGCGATCGAGGACCACGAGAGCTACCTGCGCGAGCAGGTCCAGGCGGTGCTCACCCGCACTGCGTCCACCCTGCCCTGCGACAGCAACGCGGCCCCCGGACCCGCGCTGCGCGACGGGCAGTGGTTCGCCGACGAGATGACCAGGGCGCTGGCGGCCGAGGCCGCCCCGGCCGGCCTGGAGGTCTACTCGGTGCAGCCGCTGGCCCTGGAGTACGCGCCCGAGGTGGCCGAGTCGATGCGCCGGCGCCGGCTGGCCGACCTGGACGCGGGCCTGCGCACGGTGCTGGTGGACGACGCGGTGGAGGCGGCGGCGCTCGCCGTCCGCCGTCTGGAGCGGGCGACCGCGCACGAACTGGACGAGGCCGCCCGCAGCGCGCTGATGGAACAGCTGCTGGTCGCCTTCGTCGCCCCGGCCGGAGTGGCCGCCTCGGTACCGTCCCCGGCCGCCCGCGCCGGGCGGAAGGAAGGACGACCCGCATGAGGATAGCCACCGGCGCGTACGCCGAACCCGCCGTCACCATCGGCTCAGGCGGCCCCGACGGTGATCCCGGTCTGATCGGCTTCGAGGAGCGACTCGGCAGCATCCCCGCGATCGCGGGCTGCGGCTGCCCGAACTGCGTCGTCCGGCCGCGCACCGCCCGCTCCGCGGCGGCGGCCGGCGGCAGCCGAATACACCGGGCCGTGCGGAGCACCTGTCTGGCCACCACCGTGCTGGCGGGCGCCGGCGTCGTCGGCCTGACGGCCGGCGCCGGATCCGCGCACGCCGCGGCCGGGAAGCAGGGCTGGGACGGGTCCAAGTACTGGTTCAAGAACGGCTCCGGCGAGTGGCGTTGGACCAGCCACTACGACGTCTACACGAGCCGCACCGGGCAGTCCGCCGGCTCGGCCGGCGCCACCGCCCAGGCCGCCTCCAACGGTTCGGCCTCCTCCGCCGGGATGCGCCAGGGCTGGGACGGGTCGAAGTACTGGTTCAAGAACGGCTCCGGCGAGTGGCGTTGGACCAGCCACTACGACGTCTACACGAGCCGCACCAGGCAGTCCGGCGGCTCGGCCCAGGCCCCCGCGCAGCCCGCGGCCCCCGCGAGCCGTCCGTCGGCCAAGTCCTCGCCGGCCCCCGGAAGCATGGAGGCGGCCATCGACTACGCGCTCGCCCAACTGGGCAAGCCGTACGTCTGGGGCGGCAACGGCCCGTCCGGCTACGACTGTTCGGGGCTGGTCCAGCAGGCCTACCGGCGCGCGGGGATCAGCCTGCCGCGGGTGGCCGACGACCAGTACGCGGCGACCACGCCGATCAGCGCCGGGCAACTGCGCCGCGGCGACCTGGTGTTCTGGTCCGACAGCGGCCGGGCCTCGGGGATCCACCACGTGGGGATCTACCTGGGCGGCGGCACCTTCGTGGAGGCGCCCCGGCCGGGGACGACCGTCCGGATCTCGACCCTCAGCCCGGGCTACTACCCGACCCACTTCGGCCGGCCGTAGCCGCGGAACCCGAACGCGGTCCGGGCCCCGACAGCGCGCCGCTGTCGGGGCCCGGACCGCGTCCAGGGCGGCTGCGGGGCGGAGCAGCCGTGGCGCCGGGCGGGCTCAGGCGGAGGCGGCGTCCAGCAGGGCGGTCTGCTCCGGGGTGAGCTCCAGGGTGGCGCCGGCCAGCAGCGGCGGGAGCTGCTCGACGGTGCGGGCGCTGGCGATCGGGGCGGCGACCGTCGGACGGGCGGCGAGCCAGGCCAGGGCGACGGAGGCGAGCTCCACCTCCAGCTCCGCGGCGACGGAGTCCAGCGCCTCCAGCACCTTGGGGCCGCGCGGCTCGGCCAGGTAGCGGGCGGCGCCCTCGGCGCGGGCGCTCTCCACGCCGTCGACCCCGGGACGGTACTTGCCGGTCAGGAAACCGGAGGCCAGCGCGTAGTACGGGACGGTGGCCAGACCGTGCTCGGCGACCACGTCGGCCAGCGGGCCCTCGAAGGTGCCGCGCGAGACCAGGTTGTAGTGCGGCTGGACGGCGACGTACTTCGCCAGGCCCTCGCGCTCGGCGAAGGCCAGCGACTCGGTGAGCCGCTCGGCGGAGATGTTGGAGGCGGCGACCGCCCGGACCTTGCCCTCGCGGACCAGCTCGTCCAGCGCGGTGACGAACTCCTCGACCGGGGTGTCGTCGTCCCGGTGGGTGTAGTAGAGGTCGATCCGCTCGACCCCCAGGCGGCGCAGCGAGTCCTCGGCCGCGGCCTTGACGTTGGCGGCGCCCAGGCCGCTGCGCTCGGCGTGCATGCCGACCTTGGTGGCGATCACGATGTCCTCGCGGTTGCCGCGGCTGCGCAGCCAGTTGCCGAGGACGGTCTCGGACTCGCCGCCGGTGTTGCCCGGGGCCCAGGCGGAGTAGACGTCGGCGGTGTCGACGAAGTTGCCGCCGGCTGCCGCGTAGGCGTCCAGGACGGCGAAGGACTGCTGTTCGTCGGCCGTCCATCCGAAGACGTTGCCGCCGAGGGAGAGCGGGAAGACGGACAGGTCGGAGGTGCCGAGGCGGACCCGGCTGTGGTTTCCGGTCATGGGAGAAGTCAACCGGATTGCGCGGCTGGGCATTCCGTGAACCGCGCGGTCTTCACGGAGCCGTCGTACCGCTGTCGCACGTGGGGGTGGTGTGTTCCGCGCGACGGGGGTCCGGGGTGTGCCCGAGGTGGGCGGATTCGTTAGAGTCCGTGCCATGGCTGACAACGACTACGACCCCGCCGGCAGCACCCAGATGTTCCGGGCGTTCGTCGACGAGAGCCCGGCGCCCCAGGCCCCGGGCAACGTTTCCACCTACGGCAGCAGCAAGAGCGGCAGCCGCACCGGCGTGATCGCGCTGATCGCCGTCGTCGTGCTGGTCGCCCTGGGCGGCGTGATCTGGCTGGCGGTCAAGTGACCCTCGCGCGGGTGACCCTCGTCCGGGTCACCCGCGCGACGGGAGCCGAGCTCCTCAGCAGGGCTTGCGCCAGGCGTCCAGTTCGAGCTTCTTGCGCATCGAGCTGAACCCCAGCGACTTGGCCTTGCCGCAGAACCGGTCCGTGTCGAGCTTGTACTCGACGTGGAAGACCGCCTTGCCCGCCTTGACGAAGGGGGCGACACGGTCGCACTCGTCGAACTGCGAGCACTCCTCGTTGACCGCGAAGTCGAAGTCCGCGAGCAGTGCCGGGATCTGGTCCAGGTCGTTCTTCAGGCCGATGGCCAGGCCGCGTTCGTGGGCGAGCTGCGCCAGCATCCGGTTGTACTTGAGCTGGTCGTCGGCGGTCAGCGGGAAGCCGCTGTTCTGGTTGTAGGCCTCGATGGTGTCCGGCTCGATGGCGTCGAAGCCCTTGCTCCGGCACATGTCGAAGCGGGCGGCCATCAGCGGCCTCAGCTGGTCGAGCTTGCGGATGTCGAACCACTTCTCGCCCTTCCAGCCGGTGTCCGAGCCCTGGAGGGACTTGGCGAAGGCGGCGGAGTCGGGGCGGAAGTTCTCCCAGGAGCCGGCGTTGATGTAGCAGATCACCTTGCGGCCCTTGGCGTGCAGCGCGGCCACCACCGAGGCGTCGTTCTCGAAGCCGTCGATGTCGTAGACCGGGACGTCCACCGACTGGTCGACGGCGCCGCCGAGTTGCCACTGCCAGGCCAGGCCGGGGGTGGGCTGCCAGCGGGCGCCGGCCGGCGGCGGTGCCGGGTTGCCCGGCGGGGTGCCGGTGCCCGGAGGGGTCCCGGGCGGCGGGCTGCCGGCGGGCGTTCCCGGGGCCGGCGCGCCGGGACTCGGGGTGGTGGGCCCGGGGGCCGGGGTGTCCGGGGCGGTGGTGGCCGCGTCGGGGGTGCCGGGGGTGCCGGGGGTGCTCGGCGCGGTGGCCGCGGGGGAGTTGCTCGGGGTGCCGTCGGCCGAGTCCTGGTCGTCCTCCGATCCCGAGCTGCTGCACGAGCTGACCAGCAGGGCGGTGGCGGTGGCGAGGGCCAGGGTGGCCGGAAGCAGCCGGTTGCGACGGTTCACGGTAGTCGAACTCCGGATCGGGTCAGGTCAGTTCAGCGGCGTTCAGGCCGTACGGCAGGGTGCGCCAGGGGTTCTCCCCGGCCCCCGGTACGGCGCAGCCGACGCCGGCTCGCCGGGCGGCGATCAGGGCGGCGGCGTCCTGGGCGTTCTCGGTGGGGACGTCGTAGACCAGGTGGCAGAAGCGGGAGGCCGCGTGCCGGCCGGTCCACAGCGGCAGCGTCATGTCGCGGTAGGCGTCCCAGTCGCCCTCGAAGGTCACCAGCAGGTCGGCCAGGCCGACCTCGGCGTAGCCCGGGTCCGGGTGCTCGCCGTGGCCGAACACCACGGTGCCGCAGCCGGCCGCGCGGGCGGCCGTGGCCAGCCGCCGGTAGTGCGCGAGCGCGCCCGGGTGGGTGGTGACCTGGTCGAAGTAGACGCCGGTGATGCCGTGGCGCTGACGGTACGTCAGGATGTCGGCCACCACGGCCGCGTGCGGGCGGCGGCCGTAGTCGGTGTCGGTGTAGCCGACCAGCGGCAGGCCGGCGGCGCGCAGTCGGTCGGCCGCCTCGGCGAAGACGTGGTCCGGGACCTCGCCCGGACCGTCGGCGAGGTTGAGCACGACGGCGGCGATCCGGGCGGGGTCGGCGGCGGCGACCGCCTGCCAGGCAGCCGGGTCCACCGCGGGGTGGACGTACAGCGGCACCAGCAGGCGGCCGTCGGGGGTCTGCCCGGTGGTCATGCGACCACCGGGTCGGGCGTGGGCCCGGCGGTGCCGAGCCACAGGTCGCGCAGGGTGTCGGCGAGGTCCGTCTCCGGGCGCCAGCCGAGTTCCCGGGCGGCGGCCGACACGTCGGCCTGCTGCCAGGAGACCGCGGCCGAGCGTTCGGAGCCCGCCCCGCTCTCGTCGATCCGGCCGGTGAAGCCGGCCGCGGCGACCAGCCCGTCGGCGATCGCCCGGACCTGCCGGGCCCGGCCGGAGGCCAGGTTGAGCACCCGGGGCAGCGGACGTCCGGCGGTGACGGCCAGGCCGACCGCCCCGGCCACGTCCCGGGCGTCGACGAAGTCGCGGTAGGCGGAGAGGTCGCCGACCGTGATCACGCCGTCGGCGCCCTCGGGCGCCACCCGGCGCAGCTCGGCGGCCAGCCGGCCGGGCAGCGAGCCCGCCGGGGCGCCCGGGCCGACCGGGTTGAACACCCGCAGCACCACGGCGTCCAGCGGCGAGCCGGCCACCGCGAGGGAGCCGGCCAGCTTGGTCGCGCCGTACACGCCGACCGGGCGCGCGTCGGCGTCCTCGGTCAGGGACTCGCCCTGCCCGCAGACGCCGTACTCGCCGGCCGAACCGATGTGGACCAGGCGGGCCTTCGGGGCGCCGAGGGAGAGCGCCTCGCAGAGCACCGCCGGGCCGCGGGCGTTCACCTCGGCGAGCTTGACCGCGCTGCCGGCCACCGCGCCGGCGAAGTTGACCACCGCGTCGGGGGCCAGCGCGGACAGTTCCTCGCCGAGCGGGCCGGCCTGGGCGGTGGCCAGGTCCAGCCGGAGATCGTGGGCGGGCCGCCGCCCCGCGGTCAGCACGGTGGCACCGGGCAGTGACCGCAGGACGGCGGTGGCGTGACGGCCGAGGAAGCCGTCGCCGCCGAGGAGCAGAATTCTCACGCGGCCCGTCCGTCGCTCTCGGCGCCCGCGGTGGCGGGCTCGGCGTGCTCGTCGTCCGGGGCGGTGCGGGCGGCCGGGATCGGCAGTTCCGCGACGCTCGGCGTGGTGGCGGTCGACTCGAAGGGCATCAGGACCGGGCGGATGGTCGAGAACTCGGCGTTGGCCCGGTCGTAGTCGTCGGGCCGGCCGATGTCCAGCCAGTAGCCGCCGAACTCGTACGCGGACGGCGGGGTCCCGGCGGCCAGCAGGTCCAGCACCAGCTCGTCGAAGCCCAGCGGCAGGCCGGGGGTGTACTTGGCGAGCGCCGAGCGGGAGACGCCGTACACGCCCATCGAGACGCGGTAGTCGATGCTGGGCTTCTCCTGGAAGCCGGTGATGGTGCCCTCGTCGGCGGTCAGCACGCCGAAGTCGATCTTGACCTGGCGGGCATAGGTGGCAATGGTCAGCGGGGCGCCGGACGCCTCGTGGTGCTTGAGCACCCCGGCGAAGTCCAGGTCGGTCAGGATGTCGCCGTTCATCACCAGGAAGTGCTCGGGCAGGCGGTCCTGCATGGTGAGCAGCGGGCCCATGGTGCCGAGCGGGCTGTCCTCGACGGCGTAGCCGACCCGCAGGCCCCACTGGGAGCCGTTGCCGACGTAGGCGCGGATGATGTGGCCGAGGTGGCCGATGGCCAGGGTGACGCTCTGGAAGCCCGCGGCGGCGAGCTGGCGCATCACGATCTCCAGGATCGCGTGCTGGTCGCCGATCGGAACGAGCGGCTTGGGAAGCGCGGTGGTGTACGGGCGGAGACGGACGCCCTTACCGCCGGCCAGGATCACTGCGTGCATGGTGTTTCCCCCACGGAAAGGATGTGCAGGACACGAACCTTGGTTACCAGGACGAGCAAGATCGGTTACGGCGGGTCAGACGTTGTAGATGTCGGTCTTGTAGCGGGCCAGGTTGGCCGGGTCGCGGAAGAACTCGATGGTCTGCTCCAGGCCCTGCTCCAGGCTGAACTGCGGGGCCCAGCCGGTGGCCGCGCGCAGCCGCGACGCGTCCGCGACCAGGCGCATGACCTCGGAGTTGGTCGGACGGATGCGCTGCTCGTCCTCCTTCACCACCAGCTCCACGCCCATCAGCTTGCCGACCAGGGTGACCAGGTCGCCGACCGAGATCTCGCCGCCGGTGCCGGCGTTGAAGGTCCGGCCGACCACCGACTCGGCGGCCGCGGTGCCCACCGTGCGGAAGGCGTTGGCGGTGTCCTTGACGAACGTGAAGTCGCGGGTCGGGCGCAGGTCGCCGAGGGTGATCTCGGTCTGGCCGGCCGCGACCTGGGCGATCACGGTCGGGATGACGGCGCGCATCGACTGGCGCGGGCCGAAGGTGTTGAACGGGCGCAGGGTGACGACCGGGGTCTCGAAGCTGGCGTGGTAGCTGTCGGCCAACCGGTCCCCGCCGGCCTTGGAGGCGGCGTACGGGGACTGGGTGTTGATCGGGTGGTCCTCGGTGATCGGCACGGTCTGCGCGGTGCCGTAGGTCTCGCTGGTGGAGGTGTGCACCAGGCGGGGGATCTCCAGGTGGCGCACCGCCTCCAGCACGTTCAGGGTGCCGGTGACGTTGGTGTCGACGTACGAGTGGGGGGCGCGGTAGGAGTACGGGATCGCGATCAGGGCGGCCAGGTGGTAGACCGCCTCGGTGCCCTTGACCAGGCCGTTGACCGAGCCCGGGTCCCGGACGTCGCCGAGGACGATCTCGACCGAGTCCAGCACCTCCTCGGACAGGGTCTCCAGCCAGCCGAAGGACGAGAAGGAGTTGTACTGGACCATCGCGCGGACGTGGTGCCCGTCGGCGACCAGGGTCTCGACGAGGTGGGAGCCGATGAAGCCCTCGGCTCCGGTAACCGCGACGCTGCTCATGCGGATTTCGCTTTCTCGATCTGCCGGGGCGGCCGGACGCTCTGCGGTGGCCGGCCGCCGCAGGCCCGGTGGGTGTCTCAGGTGAAACGGGTACGGCGGTGCACGCGAATGGAGGCGTGCGGGATATTCGATGTGTTCAGCGGTGCTGGGTGGTGCGGCCGAGCGCGGGCCCGGCGAGTGCGGTGAGGACGGTGGCGGCCGCCCCGCAGCCGATCAGCTGCAGGACGATCGGGTCCGCACCTGTCAGCAGCCCGGCGCTCTCGGCGACCGCGGCGGCCAGACAGACGAGGGCGGTGCTCCAGCTGAACCCGAAGGCGTTCAGCAGCAGCGCCAGCCAGAGCGAGCCGCCGAGGAGCAGCATCGCGCCGAGCTGCGGCACGCCGAGCGCGGGGGCGCCGGGCCACAGCACGGTCGCGGCGGCGTCCAGCGCGGCCACGGTGGTGAGGTAGATGAACAGGCAGCCGAGCAGGATCGCGCCGGTGCGGCGGGAGAACTGGCCGCTGGTGTGGCTGGTGCGCAGTGCGGCGACCGCCAGTGCCCGGTAGCGGAAGAGCAGCCACTCGGCGAGGCCCAGGCTGAGCGTCAGCGCGATCATGGCCGGTCCGGTCGGGGTGGTCGAGGTCTCCTGCGCGGGGTGGCCGCCGGACTGCACGGCCTGGTGGATGGTCCCGCCGAGGCCGGCGATCAGCGTGAGCGCGCCGCAGGCCAGGCCGAACAGCAGGTGCGGGACCTCCTGGCGGACCGGCAGCCTCAGCTCCACGGACTCGCGCTCGCCGCCGCGGATGCAGACCAGCAGCTCCCGGGCGGCCAGTCCGACCGCCAGCGCCACCGAGGCGAGCAGCACGACCGTACGGACCAGCTGCGGAACGTCCACCGCCAGCACCACGCCCGCGCCGACCGAGGCCGGGGCCAGCGCCAGCAGCAGGAACTTCTCCCGCCCGAGCACCAGCAGCACGGTGGCCGCGCCCAGGTAGCAGGACTGTCCGGCGGCGAAGGACAGCGCGCCGAGCGGCCCGCCGACCACGTACGCGGCGGCGGACGCGACCAGCGCGCCGACCGGGGCGCCGACGGCCAGGCAGACCGCGGCCTCGCGGCGGCGCATCCGGCCCAGCCAGCGGTAGGAGCGGTGCGCCAGCGCCTGGTTGAAGCCCCAGCTGACCAGCGTGGCGACGGACAGCGCGAGCATGCCCGAGGGCAGGCCGAAGCGCATCCGGGTGGTCGCGAACAGGCTGGCGCCGAGCAGGTAGCCGAGCCCCGGCAGGGCGAACACCAGGCCGCGCACCACGCAGCGCCAGGGATCGGCCCGCCAGGGGTTGGCGAACTCGGAGCTCGGGCCGGGGTAGCGGCGCTGGACCTTCTCGAACAGCTCCTCGGCGACGGTGAACGCGTCGGGGCGGCCGTACAGCAGGGCGGCCTGCTCGTCCGAGAGGCCGTCGGACTCCAGGAAGGCCGCGATCTCGTACGGGTGGACGGCGTCGGCGCAGACGTCGCGCAGGCGCTCGGCGAGTTCGTCCAGCGGGTCCGCGGAGAGGTAGAGCGACTCCTCGGGCTCCGGCTCCTGCTCCGGCTGGGCGGGGCGGCGGCGCTTGAGCGGCAGGGTGCGCAGCTGCATGGTGTGCTCGGGTCCGGCTTCGTCCGGAACGAGTCGCAATGGACCGCTCATGCTCCGACCTCGTTGTGCTCGGCGGCCGCTTCGCGGGACACGCGCTTCTCGACGGTTCTCTCTCCCCCGGCCGCCGGCCGGGGGTGCTCCGGGCGCCGGTTCACGCTCCGACCTCGCTCGGCTCGGGGCGGGCGGCGGAGGCCAGCTGCTGGTCCCAGTCGGGGCTGGGGACCTGGTCGGTGACGGCGACCATGCCGCCGGGCATCCAGCGGGCGGTGCCCAGGAGTTCGGTGTAGATCCCGCGGAAGCCGTCGATGTTCTGGCGGAGGGTGAACTGCTCGATCACCCGCAGCCGGGCGCCCTCGCCGAGCCGGGCGCGCCGTTCGGCGTCGCGCAGCAGCTCGATCGCGGCGGCCGCCATCGGCTCGGGCTCGCGCGGCGGGACGACCAGTCCGGTGTCGCCGACGGCCTCGCGCACGCCGCCGACGTCGGTGGAGACGGTCGCGCGGCCGCAGGACATCGCTTCGATCAGGGTGAACGGGAAGCCCTCGCTGATGCTGGAGAGCATGACCACGTTGCCCGCCGCGTACGCGTCGGTGATGTCGGCGACGCGGCCCTCGAAGGCCACCGACTCGGCTATGCCGAGCTCGGCGGCCAGGGCTATGCAGCGGTCCCGGTACGCCTCGCCGCCCTTGGGAGTGCCGCCGAAGAGCCGCAGCCGCGCCTCGGGGATCTCGCGCTGCACGATGGCGAAGGCCTGGATCAGCGTCTCCAGGTCCTTGATCGGGTCGACCCGGCCGGCCCAGCTGAGGGTCGGCGTCTCGGGCTCGGGACCGGCCGGCGGGAAGGCGGCCGGGTCCACCCCGTTGTAGACGGTGCGGATGTGCGAGGACGGCGTGCCGCCGCGTTCCTCCCAGCGCCGGTTGTACCGGTTGCCGGGGGTGACCAGCGCGGCCTGCCGGTAGCTCTCCTCGGCGAGCATCCGGTAGAAGCCGAGCAGCAGTGCCTTGACCGGCCAGCGGTACGGGCCGGTGCGGTAGCCGAGGTAGCGCTCGCGCAGGTAGATGCCGTGCTCGGTGAGCAGAAACGGTACGCCGTACTGCTGGGCGGCGATCAGCCCGGGCAGGGTGGCGAGCCCGCCACTGGCCGCGTGCGCGACGCCCTCCTTCGGCGGCTCGACCGAGAGCGGCCGCAGGGCGTGCTCCAGCAGGTCGGTGGCGTTCAGGGCGTCGTGCAGGGTGGGGCGGGAGACGGCGGTCGGCAGGTAGTCGCGGGTCCAGACGTGCTGGAGGGTGCGCAGCGCGCGCTCGCTGCGCAGCGCCGGGCTGAGCAGCCCGTGCCGGGCGAGGTCGGCGAAGTTGTACAGCTCGGTGCCGAAGTGGGTGGTGTAGACCGGGTCGAGGATGGAGTGCAGGAAGCGCTCGTACGCGTTGAGGAAGCGCCGCATCTCCTTGCCGCGGGGCGGTCGGCCTTCCGAGGCCGGCCCCCACAGCGGTGCGGTGGTGACCGACCGCACGTTGGCGGGCAGCTCCCAGGCCAGTGGTTCGTGCCCGGTTCCGGTGACGGCGATGACGTCGAACTCGACGTCCGGCATGCCTTGAACGAGCTGGTCGCACCAGACGCTCACGCCGCCGTGCTGGTGCGGATACGTCCCCTCGGTGAGCAGGGTGACGCGCATTCCTGTCCCCCCTCCTGTTCTTGCGTCGGTTCCGGCCTGGATGGCCGGAACGGGAGCCGTGGCGGGGTCGGGCCGGGTGACCGGCCCGACCCCGCCGGCGGCGGATCGTACCGGTTACCGGTTGCCGGAGCGTCCGGTGGTGCTGCTCGGCGTGGCCGTCCCCCCAGACGGCTTGCCGTTCTTCGTCGCAGCGGTGTTGCCGTGGTGGCCGTCGCCGCCCTGACCGATGGTGCCAGCGGTGACGTCCTTGCCCGGCACCGGGGTTCCGCTACCCGGGACCAGGGACGGAGCGGGCTTGCGCGTGGTGTCGCTCGGGCCCACCGGGACGGGGGTCGCGACGCCCTGCGGCACGACCTTCTTGTCCGCCGGCACCGGGGCCGGGACGGACTTGGCCGCGACGCTCGGGGCGACGGCGGCCGGGGCGGCCGGCGCGGACGGCAGCTGCAGGGTGACGCTGCTCTGCAGCGCGCCCGGGGACACCCAACCCGAGAGCGTACCGGCGTAGGACGAACCGAACCCGCCCGTTCCGATGGCCAGCTTCTGAGCAGTTCCGGTCGGCATGGTGGCCTGGACCTGAACGCCCGACGGCGCGTTCACGGTGATGGTGCTGCCGACCCGGTAGGCGGTGACCTGGCCGGCGGCGAGCGCGTTGTTCCAGGCCGCGCGGCGCTGGAACTCCTGGCCGATCTCGCGCTGGCTCAGGTTCACGATCGGGGCGCTGTCCGCGTGCAGCGAGCGGTAGGTGCCGAGGATCTTCTCCAGCACCGGGTACAGGATGCGGTCCTCGGACAGGTTCGACTGGTGCACGAAGTGCGGACGCGGGTCGTTGTTCAGCACGTGGCCGAGGTCGATCCGGGCCTCCAGCGGCACGATGTACGACTGGTAGCCGGTGTTGACGTCGAGCGGCTGCGGCAGGCAGGTCGAGTTGGCGTTGTTCTCGCAGACGCCGCTGCCGCCGTTGGCCTTGCTGGTGTAGATCCAGTTGTACTCGTCGGTCTCCTCCTTCGCCGTGGCGGCGTTGTAGAAGACGTTCATCGGGTACCGCGGCACGGTCAGCACGGACGAGCCGACGGCCCGCTGGCCGGTCTCGCGGGAGGCGTCGCTGGCGGTGAACTTGATGCCGTTGGCGGCCAGTGCCGGGGCCAGGTACGGGTTGTCGCTGGTCTCCTGCGGGGCGGTCAGCAGCCCGGAGTGCTCACCGGTGACCAGGGTCTGCGCGTCGAACTGGAGGCCGCGCGCGGTGGCCCAGTCGGCGTTGTTCTTGATCTGGGTGGAGATGGTGTTCTGGTCGACCCAGACGGTGCCGCCCGCGCTGTTCTTGGAACAGACCCACGGCACCACGGTGACGTTCTGGACGCAGCCCAGGTACGGGTGGGTGTAGGTGTGGTTGACCCACCGGTAGCTGCTCTGGTCGGCGATCATCCGGTCCGCCGTGGGGTCGGCGGTGGTCTCGTGGTCGGCCTTCCAGTCCTCGCTGCCGCCACCGTTGAACACCATGTCCAGGGTGAAGTTGTTGGCGGCCTGCCACTGCTTGAGGTGGTCGGCGTCGTCGACGGTCATCCGGATCGGGCTGGCGGTGTCCGGGGTGCCGGGCGGGCAGGTGACGTCGCCGGGGGTGCACTTGAGCGTGGTGTCCCAGCGGTCGTCGGCCAGGAAGACGTCGTCCACGTGGGTGGCGAAGTAGTTGCGGTCGTAGCCGAGGTGGACGCCCTGGGTGAGCCAGTCGACCATGCCGCGGGCCAGCAGCCGGTACTGCTGCTGGTACTGGTTGTAGACGAACGTGACGACCAGTTCCTTGCGGCCGTCGTGGGTGTACTCGCCGACCAGGGAACCGCGGGCGGTCGCATTGGGTATCGGCGCGTCGACCAGCGGGACGAACGAGGCGCCGGCCGGCAGGCTGGCGAGCGGGGTCGCCAGGTAGCCGTAGCTCTCGCTGACGTTCGTGTCGTTGTCCTCGAACGGGACGCTGCCCTTGAGGTACCCGAACGGGCCCGAAGTGCCGGCCGCGGTGGTGGCGCCCTGGAATCCGTCGAGAGTGCCCACGAATCCGGGATTCTGAGCGTAGTTCAGACCCACTGCGGGGTTGGCCCACGTGTACGCGTCGATCTGACGGACGTTGAATGCGGCTTCGTAGCTCGCGATCGCCGTCATCTCGGCGGCACTGTTGGGGAAGGGGTTTTCGTTGGGCAGCACGATGCCCTGGAACTTCCCCCGGGGCAGGCCGTTCACCGTGTCGCTCAGGAAAGCGGAGTTGATCACGGGACGGTTGGGGTCATTGAGGCTGACGACCTTGTAGGGCGTGCCCTGGCTCTTCAGCTCGGCGGTGATGGCGGCGACGGACGGGCCGCCGTCGTCGACGACCAGGACGGTGAGGTCGATCCTGGGCGGCGTGGTGTCGCCGTGGGCCAGGGTGGTCTGCAAGCCGCTGGCCAGCAGGACTGCCGCCGCGCACGCGGCGACTCTTCGGGTCGCTCGACCCATGGTGATCCTCCCCTTGGGGCCGGCGCGGCGCTCCTCGGCGCTCGCCTGCCCGTGTAGCTGTTCGCGGGCAGCAGGCTGCCCGGGCCCATCCTGGTCGAGGGACGGCGGTGCGAGGGACCAATTGGGCGAGAGTGCAGCGAACCTGTTACCAACGTTCATGGCGAAGCCATGAAGGCGCTGATTGTGACCGGAACCGTACCGGCGGCGCAAATAGTGAATTGAAAATGAAAAACCGGAAGCTGAGTGCTACACGTGGTTACCGAGGGTGTGCCCGGTGGGGTGGGCGGGGCACCTACACTGTCGTCGTTGCGCATGACACTCTTGCACATCCCACCGCCCCGTTGGGCAGGTTCATGCAATATCGGGCACCGCTGTGCCATGTGACAGTCCGAATATGCAATGGAGGCGCTCGCGTGGTCGATCAGCATACCGAGCCGGAGGGATTCCTGAGCGTACGGAATGCGTCACCGAAGCCCGCCGGAACGCCGCTGGTCGGACGCAGTCTCGGTTTGCGCGGTGCGTTGAATGCCCGGGATCTGGGCGGGTACCGCGCGGCTGACGGGCGGATTCTGCGGCGCGGGGTGGCGCTGCGCAGCGATGGCCTGAACCGTGTCACCGCCGAGGACCTCGGCCCGCTCGGCGCGCTCGGCCTGCGCAGCGTGGTGGACCTGCGGAGCATGGACGAGGTCCGCGGCGCCGGACTGGACCGCCTGCCAGGCGGTGTGACGCTGCATCATCTACCGCTACTGGCAACGGACTTCGACATCTCGCTGCTGGTCCGCGACGCGCTGGCCGACCAAAGTCCGCAGCGCCAGCGGGCGTTGCTCGGCGACGGCCGGGCAGCCGCCCTGATGACCGGCCTCTACCGATGGTTCGTCACGGATCCGGTGGCGCGCGAGCGCTTCGCGGCCCTGCTGCGCCTGCTGGCCGCCCCGCAGGGCCCGCCACTGCTGTTCCACTGCTCGGCGGGCAAGGACCGCACCGGCTGGGCCGCCGCGCTCCTGCTGACCGCCCTCGGGGTGGACCGGGGGACCGTCCTGGCCGACTACCTGCTCACCAACGAGCGCTCGGCTCCGGTCGTGCGCGGGGTGCTGGGCGACTTCGCCGCCCGTGGCCTGATGCGCGAGCCCGAGCTGCTCCTGCCGGTCTTCCGGGCCGACGGCGGCTACCTGGACGCGGCCTTCGCGGAGGTCGAGGCCGGCTGGGGCGGTTTCGACGCGTTCTGGCGGGACGGGCTCGGGCTGGACGACGAGGTGCTGGCCGGGCTGCGCGCCAACCTGCTGGACGAGCCGGGGGCCGGGCGGGGCCCGGCCCCCGGAGGCGGGCTCAGCCCTCGTTGATCAGCCCCTCGCGCAGCTGGGTGAGCGTCCGGGTGAGCAGCCGGGAGACGTGCATCTGGGAGATCCCGATCTCCTCGCCGATCTGCGACTGGGTCAGGTTCCCGAAGAACCGCAGCATGATGATCCGGCGCTCGCGCGGCGGCAGCTTGGCCAGCAGCGGCTTGAGCGACTCCCGGTACTCGACGCCCTCCAGCGCGAGGTCCTCGTAGCCGAGCCGGTCGGCCAGCGGCCCGTCGCTGTCCTCCTCGCCGGTGCTGGAGTCGAGCGAGCTGGCGGTGTACGCGTTGCCGACCGCCAGGCCCTCGACCACGTCCTCCTCGCTGACCCCCAGGCAGGCCGCCAGCTCGGCGACGGTGGGGGAGCGGTCCAGCCGCTGGGAGAGCTCGTCACCGGCCTTGGTGAGGGCCAGCCGCAGCTCCTGGAGCCGCCGCGGCACCCGGACCGACCAGCTGGTGTCCCGGAAGAAGCGCTTGATCTCGCCCACCACGGTGGGCATCGCGAAGGTGGGGAACTCCACCCCGCGCTCCGGGTCGAAGCGGTCGATCGCCTTGATCAGGCCGATGGTGCCGACCTGGACGATGTCCTCCATCGGCTCGTTGCGGCTGCGGAAGCGCGCCGAGGCGTACCGGACCAGCGGCAGGTTGAGCTCGATCAGGGTGTCGCGGACGTAGGTGTGCTCGGCGCTGCCCGGGTCCAGCGCGGCCAGCCGCAGGAACAGCGAGCGGGAGAGCGTCCGGGTGTCCAGTCCGGCGCCGGGCGGCGTCTGCGTTCCCGCGGCGGGGCCGGGTGGCCGGACCGTCTCGACCCGCTGCAGCGGGACCAGGTCCTCGGCGACGGCCGTGCCGGTGGCCCGGCCGGCGTGGATCTCCGCAGTGCCCAGCTCTCCGGACATGCACCCACCCCCTTGTGACTGTCGGTTGAACGGGGGCCGTCGCGCGGTGGTTCCCGGCGAGGGCCTTCCCCCTCCATACCGGAACACGGTCCACGGCAAACCCGAACGTCGCAAGATGTCACGCCGGGGTAACTGGCTGCAATCTCACTCTTCCCAGGAGTTGCCGGTCCGAAGCCTGGTCAGGATCCGTGAGAGCAACCGGGACACGTGCATCTGGGACATCCCCAGCTCGGTGCTGATCTGGGACTGGGTCAGGTTGGCGAAGAACCGCAGCATCACGATCCGGCGCTCCCGCTCGGGGAGCTGGACCAGCAGGTGGCGGACCATGTCCCGGTGCTCGACCTCGGCCAGCGCGGAGTCCTCGTAGCCGAGCCGGTCGAGCAGGGCGAGCCCGCCCTCGTGCTCCTGCGCGGCCTCCAGGGAGGCCGCGTTGTAGGCCCGTCCGGCGTCCAGGCAGGCCCGCACGTCCTCCTCGGGGATCCGCAGGCTGGCGGCGATCTCGGGCACCTTGGGCACCCGCCCGTGCAGCACCGTCAGCTCCTCCATCGCACCGCTCACCTGGACCCACAGCTCCTGGAGCCGGCGCGGGACGTGCATGGTGCGGACGTTGTCCCGGAAGTAGCGCTTGATCTCGCCCAGGATGGTCGGCAGCGCGTAGGTGGGGAACTGGACGCCGCGGCCCGGGTCGAAGCGGTCGATCGCGTTGATCAGGCCGATGGTGCCGACCTGGACGACGTCCTCCATCGGCTCGCTGCGGCTGCGGAAGCGGGTGGCCGCGTAGCGGACCAGCGGGATGTTCACCTCGATCAGGGCGGCCCGCACCCGCTCCCGCTCGGGGGCGTCCGGGGGCAGCTCGGCGAGCCGCTCGAACAGCACCCGGGTCAGCGTCCGGACGTCCACGGCGGGGCGGCCGCCGGGGCCGCGCAGCCGGTCCGGGCGGAGCTCGCCGGCCGGGCTGGTGATCGCAGCCAGCACTTCGTCCACGGACACCTCACCCCTCCCAAAGTCGTCAACGGCGGGCCCTGCGGATCGGGTGTCGCGGCTGGCTCGGTATCTCGCCATGTCCGGCAAAACCGGTCATAGCATCACAAGGTGGGCACACATCGGGCAAGCACCCGACGGAGGTGTGTTGGTGGGGTGTTCAACCTTTCCCGGGCCGGCCGGCGAAGTGCCGCACGGATCGTTCCGGGACGGAGCAGGGGCGCCCCGCCCGGAGGACGGGCGGGGCGCGGCGGTCCGTCCGGGGGACGCGTCCGGGGCGGGTTCCGGACGGGCGGGGTGGGACGGACAGGGGCCGGACGGGTGCCGGACGGGTGCTCAGACCTCGATGTCGGCGATCACCCAGGTGGCGAACTCGCGCCAGAGGCCGGCCGCGGCCTGGTGGTCCGGGTGGGTCAGGTAGGCCTGGAGGGCGTCGCGGTCCTCGACCAGGCTGTTGATCGCGTAGTCGTACGCGATGTCGCGCTCGGTGGTGTTCCAGCCGCACTCCCACTCGCGCAGCTCGGGGATCACCGCGCCGAGCGCGTCGAAGGCCTTGGCGCCGGCGAGCACGCGCTCTTCGTCCTTGCCGACGCCTTCGTTGAGCTTGAACAGGACCAGGTGGCGGATCACGATTGCCGCTCCTCGCGGACGGGGACAGAGGGTCCCGCTCACCGTAGCCGGTGCGCCGGGGCCGGTCGCGGGCCGTCCGTCACTTGATCAGACCGGTCATGAAGGTGCCGACCGCCTTGGCGGCGTTCGAGATCCCCTCGAACCCGAGCTGCACCAGCTCCGCCGACCGGGAGGGCGAGGTGATGATCGAGTAGAGCACGAAGATGAGCAGGAGGGCCATGCCGATCCTCTTCGCCTGCGCCATCGGGTGACCTGCCTCCCAGCCGTGGGCCGCCGTCTTCCGGTCCCCGAGCGGCCTGCAGGGGGCAGCTTATCCACCCGGACGGGCTATCAAGTGTGCGACGCGTTCGGCCGGCGGGACGAAGGTCCCCGCGAGTGGGGCCTTTCTCCGGATGCCCCGTCGCGGGCCGGGCGGCAGGATGGAGGACGTACCGAGGATCTGGCAGGAATCCCCGGTGCGTGGATCCGGAGCTCCCCGCTGTGGGACCGGTCGCCGCGGCTTCCCCCGACGCGGCGCCGGTTGTGGGACTCCGCCGGGGGAGCGGTCAGTCCCCCCGAGCCGCTCCCCCTCCAGGCTCCGTACGGACCGGGCACCGGTGGTCATCGGCCCGGGGTACGGGGCCGTTTTTCGTGCCCGGACACCGGCCGGACAAACGCCGAGGGCCCGTCCGGATCGGACGGGCCCTCGGGCTTTCGAGCGGTAGCGGTGGGATTCGAACCCACGGTGGAGTTGCCCCCACACACGCTTTCGAGGCGTGCTCCTTTGGCCGCTCGGACACGCTACCGAGAGGAACTCTACCGGAGGGGTGGCGCAGTCACGAAATCCGTATCGCCACGGCGGTCGGCGGGCTCTCGGCGGCGGGCTCTCAGCGGTGGGTGTCGAAGAAGGCGCGCAGCTGTTCGCCGCACTCGTCGGCGAGGACGCCCCAGATCACCTCGGGGCGGTGGTTGAGCCGGCGGTCGCGCATCACGTCGAAGAGCGAGCCGGCCGCGCCGGCCTTCTCGTCGAGGGCGCCGTAGACCACCCGGTCGATCCGGGACAGCACGATGGCGCCCGCGCACATGGTGCACGGCTCCAGGGTGACGACCAGTGTGCAGCCGCTCAGCCGCCATTCCCCGGTCTTCTCGGCCGCCTGCCGGATCGCGACCACCTCGGCGTGCGCGGTCGGGTCGCCGACCGCCTCGCGCTCGTTGTGGCCGCGTCCGATCACCTCGCCGTCCGGGTCCAGGACGAGCGCCCCGACCGGCACGTCCCCGGTGGCCGGCGCCAGTGCGGCCTCGGCCATGGCCAGGCGCATCGGAGCCGCCCAGCGGTCGCGGACCGGGTCGGGGCGGACGGGTGCGGGCAACGGGGGGACGCGCGGAACGGTCAGCGGGGTGGATGCGGGCTGCATGGCATCCAGTGTCGGGTATCCGGCGGCGGACACCGGTACGACCGACCGCTCTACCGGACGGCCTCCAGGACCTCGCCGCAGCCCAGGGCCTCGGCGATCTCCTCCAGGGCGTCGCCCGGCACCGCGCCCTCGCCGCTGAGCGCGAGCAGGTCCTCGGAGGCGAGGCCGAACTCGGTGAGCAGATGGGCGTCGCCCAGCGGGCCGACCGGGACGCCGCCGCGGGCGTCGGCGTCCTCCTCGTCCTGCTCCCCGGCCTCCTCGGTCTCGTCCAGCAGGTGGTCCAGGTCGCCGAACTCGCTCTCGCCGGCCTGGTCGACCAACTCGTCGGTGAGGACGGACCCGTAGGAGCTGCGGGCGGCGGCGGCGCCGTCCGACACGAAGATCCGCGGGTCCTCCTCGCCGTCCACGCGGACGACGGCGAACCAGGCGTCCTCCTGTTCGATGAAGATCAGGACGCTGTCGTCGTCCTGGGCGGAGTCGCGGGCCAGGTCGGCCAGATCGGCCAGGGTTTCGACGTCGTCGAGCTCCGTCTCGCTCACATCCCACCCGTCCTCAGTGCGAGCAAGCACTGCAGCGAAGTACGCCACCAGGGACACTCCCAAGATCATCGGTCTCGGCTGCCGGCGCGCACGGGCGACGCGAAAATCTGGCCGCCCCCGCGCCAGGGGCGGTCCGCTTGTTCGGACCGTCCCATCGGAATCGTGACAGAAAGCCCGCCCTCGCGGGGGGTGTTCGGCAGCGCGTCTTTGCAGGTCGTGTCGGAAGGGCCGGGTGGCGGACGGCGAAGTCGGGCGTGGCGGTCCGAAGCCGGTCGAAATTTGCTCCGAACGCCCGCCGGGGGTCGCCTCGGGCCGTTTCCGGGTCCGCGCCCGGGGTCCGCCCCCGGGCGCGCGGCGCGGCGGCGCGGGGCCGTCCGGGCCTTGTCAGATCCGGAAGGTTCGCATCCGCATGGCCTCGCGCATCCGCCGCTCCTTGGTCCGCCGGGGCTGGACCCGCTCCCGCAGCTCGCGCGCCTCGGTGAGTTCGCGCAGGAAGACGGCCCGCCGCCTGCGGCGCTCCGCCTCGGTCTCGGGGTGGTCGTACGGCGGGCCCGGGCTCCGGCCCGACCCGTCGACGGGCTCGTCCATCGAGCCGTCCCCGGCGTTCGGGTTGCTCGTCATAAGACGTGACATTCCCAGAACGGCCCGGTTGATACCACAGGAGGCACTTCCGTCCGGACATTCGCGACAGGTCACGGCGTGTCACGGGCGTGTCACCCGACCCGCCGCCCGGCTGGGGCACGGCGGGTCGTACACCCGTCCAGACCCGGGCTAACCTCGACACATGCGTCTCCACGTCGTCGACCACCCCCTGGTCGCCCACAAGCTCTCCACCCTGCGCGACGAGCGCACCGACTCGCCGACCTTCCGTCGCCTGACCGACGAGCTGGTGACCCTCCTCGCCTACGAGGCCACCCGCGACGTCCGCACCGACGAGGTGGAGATCACCACGCCCGTCGCGGTCACGCTGGGTACCCGGCTCAGCTACCCGCGCCCGCTGGTGGTCCCGATCCTGCGGGCGGGCCTCGGCATGCTGGACGGGATGACCCGCCTGCTGCCGACCGCCGAGGTGGGCTTCCTCGGCATGGTCCGCAACGAGGAGACCCTGGAGGCCTCCACCTACGCCACCCGGATGCCGGACGACCTCTCCGGCCGCCAGGTCTACGTGCTCGACCCGATGCTGGCCACCGGCGGCACCCTGGTCGCCGCGATCAGGATGCTGATCGAGCGCGGTGCCACCGACGTCACCGCCGTGGTGCTGCTGGCCGCGCCGGAGGGCGTCGAGGTGATGGAGCGGGAGCTGGCAGGTCTGCCGGTCACCGTGGTCACCGCCGCCGTGGACGAGCGTCTCAACGAGAACGGCTACATCGTCCCCGGCCTGGGCGACGCGGGCGACCGGCTGTACGGCACGGCCGGCTGAGCCCCCCAGCCCGAACCACCCGGACCACCGAACACCGAGAGCCCCCGGCACTGCGTCTGCCGGGGGCTCTCGGTGTTCGGTGGTCCGGTGTCCGGTGGCGGTTCAGCAGCTGCCGGTGGCGGTCGGGGCGGGGGAGGGCTTGGTGGCCAGGGCGAGGGCGGCGGCCGCCTGGGTCTCGTCCAGCAGGGCGTTGTAGCTGTCGCCGATCACGAAGTCCACGGTGGTGTCGGTGCGGGCGTCGGCGGTGACGGCGGCACCGGCGATCTGCGAGCCGACCAGGGTGCCCGCGCCGGCACCGGCCGGACCGGCGATCACCTGGGCGGTGCCGGGCACCTTCTTGTCCAGTTCGGCCGGGGCGTTGCCGACCTTGCCGATGACGAAGCCGCGCTTCTTGAGCTCCTCGGCCGTCCGGCCGGCCAGACCGGCCTTGGTGGTGGCGTTGTAGACGTTCACGGTGACCGCGGTGGCCTGCGGGACGGCGTGCGGGTCGCCCTGCGCGGCGGCGGGCGCGTCGGCGGCGCCCGGGGTGGCGCCCGGCGTCGGGGCTGCCAGCGCCTTGCCGGACGGGGTCGCGCAGGCCTGGGCCGAGGCGTTCTTGTTCCTACCGGTGAAGATGTCGTACAGCTGCACGCCGCCGAGCGCGATCAGGGCCAGGGCGAGCAGGCCGGCGAGCGCGGCGATCACCTTGCGGCTCTTCTTCGGAGGCCGGCCCAACCGCGGGTAGGTGTTGCCGGTGACGCGGTACTGCTTCCCCTTGAGGCCTTGGGGAGTCAACATGCTCACGGTTTGTCTCCCCCTCGTGCCAGGGCGGGGTCGGGATGACGGATCGGCCGGGTGGGGACTTCCCCCGGTGCGGGCGGAATCCCCTGGTCGCGGCCGTAGTCAGCAGCGTAGTGCCGTACGGCCTCGAAGGTACTAAACGATCATCATCTGGCGTACCCCGGTACCCGAAAGGGGGTACCGGGGTACGCGCGGACCGCCCTCCGCCGGATGGCGAGGGGGCGGTCCGGAAAGCCCGTGGCGGCCCGACGGCCCGGTGACCGGGTCCGTCACTCCATTTCGAGGACGCGGGCGTGCAGCACCTGGCGCTGCTGCAACGCGGCCCGGACGGCCCGGTGCAGGCCGTCCTCCAGGTAGAGGTCGCCGTGCCACTTCACCACGTGGGCGAAGAGGTCCCCGTAGAACGTCGAGTCCTCGGCCAGAAGGGTTTCGAGGTCGAGTTGGCCCTTGGTGGTCACCAGCTGGTCGAGCCGCACCGGGCGCGGGGCGACGTCAGCCCACTGGCGGGTGCTCGTCCGGCCGTGATCCGGGTACGGCCGCCCATTGCCGATGCGCTTGAAGATCACACGGAAAGCCTACCGTTCGGACGGCGGATGGCGCAGCAGCCGCGACGCCGCCACGCGCGCCGGTGTGAACTGCGCATGGACGAATGCAGCTGTTTGATGGGAAATGTCGCGAACATCGCCCGGTGCCGATCGGGTTCCGCGCCGATGCAGAAGCGTTCCGAAGCGTTCCGATCCGCTCAGGAGTGTGCACCGATGTCCTCCGACCCCACCCCGCCGGCCGTCCGGGAGATCGCCGACGGGTACGCCTTCACCGGTCCCGCCCTCGACCTCGGCGCCGTGCTGCTGGACGGCACCGCGTACCCGGACGCCCAGGTGCGCATCCCGCTGGGCGTGCTCAACCGGCACGGGCTGGTCGCCGGGGCCACCGGCACCGGGAAGACCAAGACCCTCCAGCTGATCGCCGAACAGCTCTCCGGGCAGGGCGTGCCGGTGTTCCTCGCCGACATCAAGGGGGACGTCTCCGGCATCGCCGCGCCCGGGGCGCCGAGCGAGCGGACCGGCGCCCGGGCCGCCGAAGTGGGGCAGCGGTGGTCGCCGCAGGGCTGCCCGGCCGAGTTCTACTCGCTCGGCGGACAGGGCGCCGGCATCCCGGTCCGGGCCACCGTCACCAGCTTCGGACCGCTGCTGCTGGCCAAGGTGCTCGACCTGAACGAGACCCAGGAGTCCTCGCTCAGCCTGGTGTTCCACTACGCCGACGGCAAGGGCCTGGAGCTCTACGACCTCAAGGACCTCACCGCCGTGATCGCCTTCCTCGCCTCGCCCGAGGGCAAGGAGGAGCTGCGGACCATCGGCGGGCTCTCCGCGGCCACCGCCGGAGTCATCCTGCGCGCGCTCACCGTGCTGGAGAACGAGGGGGCCGGGGCGTTCTTCGGCGAGCCCGAGTTCGACACCGCCGAGCTGCTGCGGACCGCTCCGGACGGCCGGGGCGTCGTCTCGGTGCTGGAACTGCCCGCCGTGCAGGACCGGCCGCGGCTGTTCTCCACCTTCCTGATGTGGCTGCTCGCCGACCTCTACCAGGAGCTGCCCGAGGTGGGCGACCTCGACAAGCCCAAGCTGGTGTTCTTCTTCGACGAGGCTCACCTGCTGTTCAAGGGCGCCTCCAAGGCCTTCCTGGAGGCGATCACCCAGACCGTGCGGCTGATCCGCTCCAAGGGCGTCGGCATCTTCTTCGTGACCCAGACGCCGCGGGACGTGCCGTCCGACGTGCTGGCGCAGCTGGGCAACCGGGTGCAGCACGCGCTGCGCGCCTTCACCCCGGACGACGCCAAGGCGCTCAAGGCCACCGTTTCGACCTTTCCGCGCTCCTCGTACGACCTCGGCGCGGTGCTGACCTCGCTGGGCACCGGCGAGGCCGTGGTCACCGTCCTCTCCGAGAAGGGCGCACCGACGCCGGTCGCGGCGACCAGGCTGCGGGCGCCGCAGTCGCTGATGGGGCCGATCGGGGCGACGGCCCTGCAGGCGGTGGTGGACGCCTCGCCGCTGACGGCGCGCTACCGGGACGCGATCGACCGGGAGTCGGCGTACGAGAAGCTGGCGGCGCGTGCCCCGCGGCCCCAGGCGGCGCCCACCGGTCCTTCTCCCTCGGCGCCTGCTGAGCGGGCGCCGGGGCGGGAGGCGCCGAGGGAGAAGGAGGGTGCGGGCGGGCTGCTCGGATCGCTGCTGAGCAACCCGACCGTGAAGTCCTTCGCGCGCTCGGCCGGGAAGCAGCTCGGGCAGGAGATCTCGCGCAGCCTGTTCGGGACGTCCAAGCGGCGGCGCTGACCGGTCGGGCGGGGCGCCCGTCGGTGGGGCGGTGCGCCGGCCGGTCAGGCGGAGAGTGCGGCGCCGATCCGGTCCAGGGAGGACAGCCGCATCAGGCCGTAGTTGTAGAACTCCACCTCGGGGACGCCGAGTTCGCGCAGGATGGTGATCTTGGCGGCGAGGTTCTCCGGGCCGTCGCAGTCGGAGGACATCGGGCGCAGGATCACCGCCAGGGACTGCGGGCGGACGCCGTGCAGGGCGAAGGCGGCGACCTTCTCCCGGACTGCCTCCGGGGTACTCGCGTAGCCGAGGGTCTCGATCCGGTCGACGGCCCCGGCGAGGGCGGGCAGGTCGATGCCGGCGAGCCAGCCCGTGCCCGGGCCGCCGCCGTCCATGAAGGTCAGCCGCATGCCGTGCCGCCGGGCCTGCTCGGCGAGGTCGGAGGCCAGCGCGGTGACGGTGGTGGCGGAGGCGTCCACGTAGGCGGCGAAGGCGCCGTCGGCGAGGGTGCTCAGGTCGGCGGGCTCGGCGGCGGCGGACTCGTCGGCCAGCCGGCGGCGCAGCTCGGCGCGGACCGCCGCGGCCACCGCCTCGGCCGGGACCCCGGCGCGGGTGGCGGCGGAGCGGCAGTGCGGGCAGAAGCAGACCCCGAGCAGGGCCTCGGCGGTCGGGCCCAACTCCTCGAAGTAGCGCTCGTGGTGGTAGCCGTGGCGCAGTCCGTGGAAGTGCAGGGACTCGGCGCGGATCGCGTCCACGCCGTACCGGGCCAGTTCGGCGACCAGGGTCAGCGCGTACTCCCGGACCTCCGGGTGCGCCGGGCAGAGTTCGGTGAGGTGGCGGTCGCCGAAGGCGTTGGCCGGGGCGCAGTCGGGGTGGGTGAAGCCGAGCCGGTCGTTGTGGCAGAAGACCGTCCAGGCGTGCAGCTTCAGCCCGCGGCGGCGGGCCTCCTCGGCGGCCTCGGCGAAGGGGTCGCGGTCGCCGATCGCGGTGGACGGCGCGGGGGCCAGCCGTCGGCCCCGCCAGGCGGCCGGGTCGGGGCGGAAGTACGCCGCGCCCGGCTCCAGGTAGCGGACCACCCGGCGGGGGTTGTGCGGGAAGACGTCGCGGGCCTCGTGGTAGACCGAGGCGAGGGTGACGCCGCCGACCCCGGCGCGGTCGGTGAGGTTGCCGAAGAAGGTGTCGGCGCCCTCGTCGAGCAGGTCGGTGGCGAAGGCGAGGACGGACGACTCCATGGTGCGGCTCCGGAGCTGGGGGAGGGTGAGCCGTCCACGCTAGCCGCAGGGGTGGGATTGGTCTATACCTGATGGTCCGGACGGGAATCGCCGGACACGCCCTACAGGCCGAGCTCGTCCAACTGCTTGAGCAGGGCGGATCCGGGGCCGGTCGGGGCGGTCCCCTGCGGCGCGGCGGGCTTCGCGGCCGACCGGTCGCGGAGCAGGACGGCGGCGGCCAGGCCGCCGATCAGCCCGCCGAGGTGGCCCAGCCAGCTGACGCCCGGGGTGACGGGCAGGACCCCGATCAGGATGGTCGAGTAGACCACCGCGACGACGATGCCGACCACCGCGTCCAGCACGTTGCGGTCCAGGAGCCCGCGCAGCA
This sequence comes from Kitasatospora sp. NPDC048715, assembly GCF_043198905.1. Lineage (NCBI taxonomy): Bacteria > Bacillati > Actinomycetota > Actinomycetes > Kitasatosporales > Streptomycetaceae > Kitasatospora > Kitasatospora sp. NPDC048715. Next base: position 293,456 of record NZ_JBICVH010000001.1, read on the forward strand.
CCACGTAGCCGAGGTAGCCGTAGACCATGCCGCTCGCGCCGGCCGTCACCGTGTTCGGGCTCTCCAGCAGCCAGACCAGCAGCCCGCCGGACACCGTGATCACCAGGCTGGCCAGCAGGAACTTCCTCATGCCCCGGTAGGCGGACAGGAAGCCGAGCACGAACAGCGGCCAGGAGTTGGCCTCGATGTGGCTCCAACTGAAGTGCAGGAACGGCGAGGTGAAAATCTCCGGGAGGTCCCCGACCTGCTCCGTGCGCAGGCCGAACTCCCGCGACAGCCCGTAGTCGTCCAGCCAGTTGAGCACCTGCACCGACCAGATGACGGCCTGGATGCCGAGCATGGTGAGCAGCGCGCGGCGGGAGTCGGCGAACAGCTGGGCGATTTTGGCGGCCATGCCCCGACTCTAGGGGCGCCGGAAGCGTACGTGCACCCCATTACAGTGACTCGTGTCGTTCCGACCGTGAGATCCGATCGTGGGATCCGACCGTGAGAGGTGACCAGCCCATGAGCAAGCGCGCGCCGCTGCCGTACGAGTTCCTTCCGCAGGTGCCGTCCTTCCCGCTGAGCAGCCAGGACATCACCGAAGGCGCCACGCTGGGCCGGGAGTTCATCCACGCCGGCGGCAACCTCTCGCCGCAGCTGGCCTGGTCGGGCCTGCCGGAGGGCACCCGGAGCATCGCGGTCACCTGCTACGACCCGGACGCGCCGACCGGCTCCGGCTGGTGGCACTGGCTCGCCCTCGGCCTGCCCGCCGACACCACCGGGCTGCCGCGCGGCGCCGGCTCCTCCGACGCCGACCTGCCCGGCGAGGCCTCCTTCCACGGCCGCAACGACTTCCCGGGCAACCAGTACGACGGCGCCGCCCCGCCGCCCGGCGCCCCGCACCGCTACGTCTTCGCGGTGCACGCGCTGGACGTCGAGAAGCTGGACGTCGCCGCCGACACCCCGCCCGCCCAGGTGGGCTTCCACCTCACCTTCCACACCCTGGGCCGGGCGCTGCTGACCGCCGAGTACGGGGTCTGACCCTTGGCGATATCCGATCGTCCGGTCGAGGTCTGGCGGCTGCCCGAGGAGGAGTGGAAGGCCGGCCGCCGGGCCGTGACCTGGACGGTGGGGCCGGACGGGGAGCTGGCCGTCCTGGTGGTGCCGGAGCAGTGCACGGCACCGGCCGGGTCCTGGCCGGAGGTCCGGTTCCCGTACGAGGCCGAGGTGGTCGTGACGGGCCCCCGCGGGGAGTGGCGGGTGCCGCTGTCCGGGGTCGACCGCTCGCCGGACCACCTTGCGCTGCTGCCGGGCGGCCGGCTGCTGCTGGTCGAGGCCCGCGCCGAGCAGGACGGGGAGGAGTGGCGGCCCAACGGCTTCGTGTACGGGCCCGACGGGACCCCCGGCCGGGAACTCCTCCTCGGCGACGACACGCCCGTGCTGGTGACCGACCGGGACGGCCGGATCTGGATGGCCTACGGGGACGAGGGCATCTACGGCGACCACCCGATGTCCTGCGCGGGACTCCGGGGCGCCGACACCCACGGCCGGGTGGTGTGGAGCCCGGACCACCCGAAGGACCTGCCCGGGTACCCCCTGGAGGGCCTGGCCGGAGCGACCGAGGGACGGTGCGCCTGGCTGGCCTGGTACCCGGGCTCCTCGGGCAGCTACCTCACCCGGATCGAGGCGGCCGACGGGACCTCGTCCACGGTGCCGTGCCCGGTCCGGCTGCCGGTCGGCTTCGCGGTCCGCGCCCGGGAGGGCGTCTTCCTGTCCCGGGGCGGGGAGCTGACCTGGCACCTGCTGGTCGGCAAGCAGTGGAAGCAGACCGGGAAGCGCAGGCCGGACGTGCCCGGCGAGCTCGACCGCCGCCGTGCCTACGGCCGGGACGGCGTGCTGTGGTTCCGGTCCGGCAACGGCTGGTACCGGGTCGAGGTCTAGGACCGGCCCTGGGACCGGCCCTGGGCCGGGTCCGGACCGCCCCCGTCCGGCGCCCCCGCCGCGTGCTCGGCGCGGGCCGCCAGTTCGCGCAGGTGCTCGCGCAGCGCGGGCGGCTCGTGCACCTCGAAGGCGCAGTCCAGCGAGAGCAGCCGCATCGCCGTCCACTCCAGGGAGTCGGTGCGGGAGCGGAGCCGGCAGCTGTGCTCGTCGATCGGCTCGACCTCGGAGTCGCCCGGCCGGAGACTGCGGCGGACCCGCTCGGCCGGGGCGTGCACGGTGGCGACCACGGTGCCGCTCGGTGACGGGCGGTGCAGCTTGCCCGCCACGTAGGCGGCGGCGTCCTCGGCGGGGAGCGGGCGCGGGGTGAAGCGGACGCCGGTGGCGGCCGGGCCGCTCAGCCGGTCGACCCGGAAGAGCCGCCAGTCCTCGCGGTCCAGGTCGTAGCCCACCAGGTACCAGCGGCGGCCGACCGAGACCAGCCGCTCGGGCTCGACCTGCCGCCTGGTCTCGGCCCCGTCGTACGCCCGGTAGCCGAAGCGCAGCCGCTCCCGGGCGGTGACGGCGCGGGCGAGCACGGTGAGGTCCTCCGGGTCGACGGTCGGGCCGTCCCCGGTGAGCAGCGGCACGGTGGCGGAGTTGAGCGTCCCGACCCGCTGCCGCAGCCGGCCCGGCAGCACCTGGAGCAGCTTGCCGAGCGCCCGTACCGAGGCCTCCTCGATGCCGACCACGGCGTGCCCGGCCGCGGCGCGCAACCCGACCGCGATGGCCACCGCCTCCTCGTCGTCCAGCAGCAGCGGGGGCATCGCCGTGCCCGCGACCAGCCGGTAGCCGCCGTCCGGGCCCATGCTGGCCCGCACCGGGTAGCCGAGCTCGCGCAGCCGGTCGATGTCGCGCCGGATGGTGCGGGGGCTGACGCCGAGCCGCTCGGCGAGTTCGCTGCCGGGCCACTCGCGCGGGGTCTGGAGCAGGGACAGGAGGCTCAGCAGCCGGGCCGGGGTGTCGCTCATGGCGTCCAGCATGCCCGACCAACTGGGACAGGTTCTGACCTACACGGCCGTTACTGTCGCGGACGTGGAGAAGAGCGGCGTGGACGTGCAGAAGAAAAAAGAGGAGACCGCAATGAGCACCGCGGCAGCGGACCGGCGGAGGTGGATCGCGCTGACGATCGTGATGGTGGCCTCCTTCATGGACCTGGTGGACGTCACCATCGTCAACATCGCCATCCCGAGCATCCAGCAGGACACCGGCGCCTCCTTCAGCGCCATCCAGTGGGTGACCGGCGGCTACGCGCTGGCCTTCGCGATCGGGCTGATCACCGGCGGTCGGCTGGGCGACATCCACGGCCGCAAGCGGGTGTTCCTGATCGGGATCGGCGGCTTCACGCTGGCCTCGGCGCTGTGCGGGCTGGCCTCCGGCCCGGAGATGCTGGTCGCGACCCGGCTGCTCCAGGGCGGGACGGCGGCGCTGATGGTGCCGCAGGTGCTGTCGATCATCCACGCGACCTTCCCGGCGGAGGAGCGCGGCAAGGTGTTCGGCCTGTTCGGCGCGGTGGTCGGGCTGGGCGCGGTCTCCGGCCCGCTGATCGGTGCGCTGCTCACCGAGTGGGACCTGTTCGGTCTGGCCTGGCGGCCGATCTTCCTGATCAACCTGCCGGTCGGCATCGCCGGTCTGCTGCTCGGCCGCCGCTTCATCGACGAGTCGAAGGCCGACCAGGCGCTGAAGCTGGACCTGGTGGGCGTGGCGCTGGCCAGCCTCGGCCTGCTGATGCTGATCTACCCGCTGACGCACGGCCGGGAGGCCGGCTGGCCGCTGTGGGGCTACCTGTCGATGGCCGGGAGCCTGCCGGTGTTCGCGCTGTTCGTGGTGTACGAGAAGGTCAAGACGCGGCGGGACGGCTCGCCGCTGGTGGAGCTGGCGCTGTTCCGGGTGAAGTCCTTCGCGGCCGGCATCTGCGTGCAGCTGGCCTTCGGCGTGGCGCTCGGCATCTACTTCCTGGTCTGGACCCTCTACATGCAGGTGGGCCTGGGCTGGAGCCCGCTCAAGGCCGGTGCGACCGGCATCCCGTTCTCGATCGCGGTCTCCACGGCGGCCGGACTGTCGGTGCAGAAGCTGGTGCCGCGGTTCGGCCGGAAGGTCCTGCAGACCGGCGCGCTGGTGATGGCGGCGGGCGTGCTCGTCTACATCTGGGAGGCGGACCGGTACGGGACGGCGATCACGACCTGGCAGATGGTGCTGCCGCTGGTGGTGATGGGTCTCGGGATGGGTCTGATCGTCGCGCCGATCACCGACGCGGTGCTGGCGGAGGTGCCGCGCGAGCACGCCGGTTCGGCGTCCGGGCTGATCAACACCGTGCAGCAGGTGGGCAACGCGCTCGGGCTCGGCCTGGTGTCGGTGGCCTTCTTCGGGGCGATGGACGACGTGGTCGCGCCGCAGGCGGTCGGGGCGGCGTTCGGCGGGGCCTTCGTGAACGCGATGTGGTGGGTCGCCGGGGTGCTGCTCGCCGTCTTCCTGCTGATGTTCGCGCTGCCGCGGCGGCGCAAGGCGGCCGGGGCCGTGGCCGGCTCCACCGCCGAGGAGCGGGAGCCCGTCCTGATCTGACGGAGCGCTCCCGTTCGCGGGCCCCGGTCGCGCGGCGCGGCCGGGGCCCGCGTCGCGCTCCGGGAGGGCCCGGCCCCGACGCGGTCGGCCGGGTGGGTCGACCGTTGGCACGGGCGGCCGGGCCGTCGGTCAGCGCGCACCGGTCGGGGCGGGGGCGGCGGTCGTACGGGTGGTGGTGCGCGGCTTGGCGGCGGCCTTGGCCTCCTTCGCGACGCGCTTCATCTCCTGCTTGAACTCACGTACCAGGGTGAGGGATTCGGGGCCGGTGATGTCCGCGACCGAGCGGTGCGCCCCCTCCTCGCCGTACGCCCCGGCCGCCTCGCGCCAGCCCTCCGGCCGCACCCCGTACTGCTTGCCGAGCAGGGCCAGGAAGATCTGCGACTTCTGCTTGCCGAAGCCGGGCAGGGCGTTGAGCCGGCTGAGCAGCTCCTTGCCGGTGCGGACGTTCTTCCACAGCGCCGCGGCGTCGCCGTCGTACTGCGCGACGAGGAACTGGCAGAGCTGCTGCACCCGTTTGGCCATCGCGGCCGGGTAGCGGTGCACCGCGGGCTTCGCGGAGAGGAGCGCGACGAACTCCTCCGGGTTGTAGGTGGCGATCTCGTGGGCGTCCAGGTCGTCGTGGCCGAGGCGCTGCGCGATGGTCAGCGGGCCGGTGAACGCCCACTCCATCGGGACCTGCTGGTCCAGCAGCATGCCGACGAGCGCGGCGAGCGCACTCCGTCCGAGCAGTTCGTCGGCCTCGGGCTGTTGTGCGAGCCGAACGGTGACGTTCACGGGCTTGCCCTCCTCGGAGTTGACGTCTGGTCGGCGCCCAGTCTGGTGGACGCGGCGTTGGCGTAGAGGATCAACACGCCCGTAGCCGGGGAAGTCGTCTCTGTTCAAGGCCTTGTCAGAGCTGCATTGTTCGTTGGCGGAGCGGTTGCCGGGGGTGGCGACGGGGTGTCGCGGACAATTATTTGCCCGCGCCTGTCACATCCGGCGGATGCCCCGGGTCAGGGGAGTGTCGAACCGAACAGCCGTCGAATGGGAGCGCTCCAATGTCCGTCGCCCACACCGTCGTCACCGTCCTCGCCGCCCTCATGGTCGGCTTCTCGGCCTACTCCGTCTTCGCCGGCGCCGAGTACGTCGTGAAGCCGCTCGCCGACTACGGCGTCCCGCGCGCCTGGTGGACCTGGCTCGGCGTCGCCAAGGCGGCCGGCGCCCTCGGCCTGCTGGCCGGCCTCGCCGTCCCGGCCGTCGGCTACGCGGCCGCGGTCGGCGTGATCCTCTACTTCCTCGGCGCCGTGATCACCGTCCTCCGCGCCCGCGCCTACGCCCACGTCCCGTTCCCCCTCGTCTACATGGCGCCCACCGCCGCCTCCCTCGTCCTCGCCCTCGCGGCCTGAGCCGGGGCCGCCCGGCCCGGTGGGGCCGCCGGGCCCGCCCCGCCGCCCGGTGGAGGCGGCGTGCACGGGGAGGAGTGCGCGGGGCGGGTGTGGGGGCGTGCGTGGTGGGGGAGGGCGCTCGGCTGGGCGGGTGGCTTCGAACGGGGGGAACGAGTCATTTCATATGACTGTTTCTGTTGTGCCGGTGCGGCGAGCTGACGACGGGTCATTCTTGGTCCAATCGACGCGTCCAGAAAGGCTCGCCCGCCGTGACCCAGCCGTTCGAACTGCCGTCCTTCTACGTGCCGCACCCGGCACGCCTCAACCCCCATCTGGACGAGGCACGGGCCCACTCCACCGACTGGGCCCGGGAGATGGGGATGCTGGAGGGTTCCGGAATCTGGGATCAGGCCGACCTGGAAGCCCACGACTACGGCCTGCTCTGCGCGTACACCCACCCCGACGCCTCCGCCGAGGCGCTGTCGCTGGTCACCGACTGGTACGTGTGGGTCTTCTTCTTCGACGACCACTTCCTCGACATGTTCAAGCGCACCAACGACCGCGGTGCGGGCAAGGCCCACCTCGACCGGCTGCCGCTGTTCATGCCGGCCGACCCGGCCACCGAGCTGCCCGAGCCGGAGAACCCGGTCGAGGCGGGCCTGGCCGACCTGTGGCGGCGCACCGTGCCGGCGATGGGCGAGGACTGGCGGATCCGGTTCGCCGAGAGCACCCGGAACCTGCTCAACGAGTCGCTGTGGGAGCTCGCCAACATCAACGAGGGCCGGGTGGCCAATCCGGTCGAGTACATCGAGATGCGCCGCAAGGTCGGCGGCGCGCCCTGGTCCGCGCAGCTGGTCGAGTACGCGGCCGGCGCCGAGGTGCCGAAGGAGGTGTCGGGTTCGCGGGCGCTGCGGGTGCTGATGGACGCCTTCTCCGACGGGGTGCACCTGCGCAACGACATCTTCTCGTACCAGCGGGAGGTGGAGGACGAGGGCGAGCTGAGCAACGGCGTCCTGGTGCTGGAGCGGTTCCTGGAGTGCTCCACCCAGGAGGCCGCGGACGCGGTCAACGACCTGCTCACCTCGCGGCTCCAGCAGTTCGAGAACACCGTGTTCACCGAACTGCCGGTGCTGTTCGCGGAGACCGGGCTGGACCCGGTGGGGCGCGCCCGGGTCACGGCGTACGTCAAGGGCCTGCAGGACTGGCAGTCCGGCGGGCACGAGTGGCACCTGCGGTCCGGCCGGTACATGAACGGCGGTGGGGCGGCCGCGGGTTCGGGCGGCTCCGGAGGCGAGGTCGCTCCCGGCTCGGGCGGCGGGCCGGTGGGCCTGCCGGGCCTGCCGGGAGGGCCCGGGGGCGGCAACTGGTGGGACCAGTACGCGATCGGCGGCATCGGGACCTCGGCGCTGGACATCCTGCGCAGCACGGCCGCCGGGGTTTCGGCGGCCACGGCGGCCGTGACGGAGGGGGGCTCGACGCCGGCGGCCAAGGGCGCGGCGGGCCCGGCCGCGCGGCGGGCGCGGTCGCACGGCCACGTGCCGTACCAGGCCGTCGGGCCGTCCCTGCTGCCGGAGTTCAAGCTTCCGTACGAGCTCCGGCTGAGCCCGCACCTGGACGGTGCCCGGGAGCGCGTGATCGCGTGGGCCGAGCGGATGGGACTGCTGGCGGCTGAGCCGGGCGTTCCCGGATCCGGCATCTGGGACGCCGAGTCGATGCGCGACTACGACCTCCCGCTCTGCGCGGCCGGCCTCCACCCGGACGCCACCGCCGACCAACTCGACATCTCCTCGGCCTGGTTGGCCTGGGGCACCTGGGCCGACGACTACTACCCCCGGGCCTTCGGACGCACCCGCGACCTGGGCGGCGCCAAGGCCGCCAACGCGCGGCTGTCCCTGTTCATGCCGGTGGACGGCGCCCCCGTGCCGGAGCCCGTCAACGCGCTGGAGCGTGGCCTCGCCGACATCTGGGAGCGCACCGCCGGCCCGATGACCGTCGAGGCCAGGGGCCGGTTCCGGGTGGCGGTCGAGGCGATGCTGGACAGCTGGATCTGGGAGCTGAGCAACCAGATCCAGAACCGGATCCCGGACCCGGTGGACTACCTGGAGATGCGCCGCTCCACCTTCGGCTCCGAGCTCACCGCGAGCCTCTCCCGCCTCGGCCACGGGCAGACCGTGCCGCCGGAGGTGTACGACCACGGGTCGATGCGCGCGCTGGAGAACTCCGCGATGGACTACGCGTGCATGATGAACGACCTCTTCTCGTACCAGAAGGAGATCGAGTACGAGGGCGAGCTGCACAACGCCGTCCTGGTGGTGCAGAACTTCTTCGGCTGCGACTACGAGTCGGCGGTCCGGATCGTCGACGACCTGATGCACTCGCGGCTGGGCCAGTTCCAGCACGTGGTGCAGAAGGAACTCCCGGTCATGTACGAGGACTTCGGGCTGGAGCAGGCGGCCAGGGAGATGCTCGACGGGTACGTGGGGGAGCTGGAGAACTGGCTCGCGGGCATCCTGAACTGGCACGGGGGCTGCCTCCGGTACGCCACGGCCGACCTGGACCGGCACTTCGGCGCCGAGCGGGACCTGGTGGAGGCCTCGCAGGCCCGTCGGGCGGCCACGGCGGCGGCCGCCGAGGCTCCGGCGTCCGCCACCGCGCCGGTCCCGTCGGTCCCGTCTGTTCCGACGGTCCCGCCGCCCTCGGTGCCGCTCGGCCCGACCGGCCTGGGGACGGCCTCGCTGCGCCTGTCGGCGGGCGGCTGACGTCGGAGGGCGGCTGACGTCGGAGGGTTGCTGACGTCGGCGGGCGGGTGACGTCGACGGGCCGCACCCGCGCGGGTCCAGACCGCGCGGGTGCGCCGCATCGTGGCTAGGCTGGCGAACCGGGGGCCGGCGCGCGCCCTCCGGCGCGCGCACTTTCGCCACACACGAGGGCAGAGAGATGGCTGCGCTACCTGAGGGCACACCCTGTTGGGCCGACGCGATGTTCACCGACCTGGAGGGCGCGAAGGCCTTCTACGGCGACGTGTTGGGCTGGACCTTCGGCGAGAGCTCGTCGGAGTTCGGGAACTACACCCAGGCCTACTCGGACGGCAAGGCGGTCGCCGCGATCGTGCCGCCGATGCCGGGCGCGGAGGCCCAGTCCGCCTGGTGCCTCTACCTGGCCTCGCCCGACGCCGGTGCCACCGCGACGCGGATCCGCGCCAACGGCGGCGAGGTGGTCATGGGGCCGATGCAGGTCGGCGACTTCGGCACGATGGTGATCGCCAAGGACCCGGCCGGAGTGGTGTTCGGCGTCTGGCAGGCCGGCCGGCACGAGGGCTTCGAGAAGCAGGGCGAGCCCGGCGCCTACACCTGGGCCGAGCTGGTGACCCGCGAGCCCGCGAAGGCGGACGCCTTCTTCCCGGCGGTCTTCCCGTTCGGCGTGAAGAAGATGGCGGGCGGGGACTTCGACTACCGGATGTTCCAGGTCGACGACCGGCCGGTGCTCGGCCGAATGGGCGCGGAAGGGGACTTCCTGCCGCCCGAGGCGCCCTCGTACATCAGCGTCTACTTCGCGGTGGACGACACCGACGCCGCGATCGGCCGGCTGACGGCCCGCGGCGGCAAGGTGTACTTCGGGCCGATGGACAGCCCGTTCGGCCGGTTCGCGGCGGTCGGCGACCCGCAGGGGGCGGCCTTCGGGTTGATCGACATCGGTCGGCGGGTAGGGGAGCAGCCGGAGACGGTGGACATCTGATGCGTCCGACGGGACGACGAGCGGCAGGGGTGGCCGATGGGTGAGCGCGAGGAACTCGTCGAAACGCTGGACAAGCACCGCGAACTGCTGCGGCGCACCGTACGGGACCTCACCGACGCGCAGGCGGCCGAGCGCACCACGGTCAGCGAGCTGTGCCTCGGCGGCCTGGTCAAGCACGTGGCGGCGGTCGAGGCGCGCTGGGCGCGGTTCATGACCGGCGGCGCGGAGGCGATGCGGCGCGGGGACGGGGGCGCCGCCGACCCGGACGCCTGGGCGGCCCAGTTCCGGATGGCGGAGGGCGACACCCTGGCCGGGCTGCTCGCCGAGTACGAGCGGACGGCGCGCGGGACGGACGAGCTGGTCCGGACCCTGCCCGACCTCGACCTCGCCCACGAGCTGCCGCCCGCACCCTGGTTCCCGCCGGGCACGGCCTGGTCGGCCCGGCGGGTGCTGCTGCACCTGATCGCCGAGACCGCGCAGCACGCCGGGCACGCGGACATCATCCGGGAGTCGCTGGACGGGGCGAAGTCGATGGGCTGAGCGGCGGCTCGCCCGGCAACCGAGCGGCGGTTCGAGCGGCGCATCGAGCGGCGGTTCGCCCGGCACATCGAGCGGCCGTTCGAGCGGCGCCGGGGACGGCCGTCAGGGCAGCTCCACGCCGAGGAGCTCGCGCAGCGCCCGGCCGCCGTCCGGGGTGACCCGAAGGGCCCGGCCGGAGCCGATCCGCTCCACCCAGGCACGGTCCAGGGCGGCCCGGCAGAGTGCCGCGCCGAGTGCCCCGCCCAGGTGGGTGCGGCGTTCCGTCCAGTCCAGGCAACCGCGCACGACCGGGCGTCCGCCCCGGCGGCCCGCGCGCGGCGGCAGCTCGATCGCCTGCGCGGCCAGCCAGTCCTGGCCGTGCCCGGTGACGGCCAGCCCGCCCTCCTCGGTGACCAGGCCGCGGGCGAACAGCGCGTCCGACACGGCCACGCCGAGGCGTCCGGCCAGGTGGTCGTAGCAGGTACGGGCCCGGGCCTCGGCACTCAGCCGGGTGGCCTCGGTCAGGTTGCGCGGCGCGGTCGCGGGGCCGGTGCCGGGGCCGGTGCCGGACTCGGCGAAGACGGTGAGGTCCTCGATCAGCGTGGCCACCGCGGGCGTGGCCAGCCGGACGTACCGGTGCCGGCCCTGTCGTTCCTCGGCCAGCAGCCCGCCCGCGATCAGCCGGGACAGGTGCTCGCTGGCCGTGGACGGCGCCACGCGCGCGAGGCGGGCCAGCTCACCCGCGGTCCAGGCGCGACCGTCGAGCAGCGCCGTGCAGATGGCGGCGCGGGTGGGGTCGGCGAGCAGGGCGGCGAAGGCGGCGAGCGTCATGCCTCCATGGTCGGGGCACGAGGGTGCGGGCGGGCGCCGAGTCGCGTACCGGGGCGGAGCGGCGCACGGAGGACGGGGCGGTCGCGGCGGCGGGGCCGCGTGGGGGAGCGGAGCCGGGGACATGCCGTCATCGTCACCCCCGCACGGTTCGGCCGGGGCCGAAACGACCCGGGGCCACGATGACGGCATGAGCGAAACCACGGTGGTCTCCGGCCCCGCGACGATGACCTTCTCCCGCTACGAGGACGTGACGGCGGCGCTGGCCGACCCGGCGCTGGTCCCGCCGCCCGCCGGGCCGGCCGTGCCCGGAGCGCCCGGCGCCGCCCCCGGCACGGTGGCCTGGCTGCGGTCCGCCGTCGCCCGGTTCAGTTCCGGCGAGCCGCACGCCCGGCGCCGGGCGCTGGTGCTGGCGGACCTGGAGCGGCTGGACCCGGACCGGCTGCGGGTGGCCGCGGCCGCCGGCTTCGAGTCCGACGTCCGGCTGCGGGTGGTCCGGGTGCTCGCGGCGGAACTCGGCCTGGCCGACCCGGAGGCCGTGGCGCGGGACGTCGCGACGGTGTCCCGGGCGTACTTCGCAGATGCGCAGGCCGACCCGGTGGCCGCCGACCCGGTGGCCGCCGACCCGGCGGCGGACGCGGCGGTGGCCCGGCTGCTGTCCCTGATGGCGGACCGGGACGAGGCGGCGGGGGACCGGGACGAGGAGACGGCCGCGAACCGGATCGGCCTGCTCGTCCAGGCCTGCGACGCCACCGCCGCGCTGGTCGAGGGCGCCCGCCGGCACGAGGACGGTCTGGCCGGCGTGCTGCGTGCGGACCCGCCGGTCCGGACGATGCGTCGGCTCGCCGCCCGGGCGACCGAGGTCGGCCGGGTCGCGGTACCGGCCGGGACGCTGGTCCTGCTCGACATCGCGGCGGCCCAGTCCGGGGCGCCGGAGGGCGTCGCGCTCACCTTCGGCGCACCGCCCCGGAGCTGCCCGGGCCGCTCGCAGGCCCTGGTCATCGCCGAGGGCATCCTGTACGGCGCCTCCGATCCGGCGGACACCGGGGCGCCGGACATGCCGCCCGCGCCGGATCGGGGGAAGGTCGAACTCGCCTCCCTGGTACCGGAGATGGTCGAGCGCGTGCTCGTCCTGGCGGCCGGCTGGACGGCCTGGGGCGGTCGCCCGATCCTCAACGCCGACGGCCGAACCTACACGCCGCACAAGGCTGTTCGCCGTATCTCCGACCATCTCGTCGACCACCTCGCCGAGTTGGAGGCCCGGGTGGTCGGTGAGCCGACCGAGCCCGACCGCTGGCACGCCTCCGGTGTCACCACCCCGGCCGACCTGGCCCCGTTCACCACCGCCGACCTGGACGAGGCCCGCAGCCGGCTGACCCGGCTGGCCGGGATCTGGTCCCGGCGGATCACCGCACTGCCGGACGAGTGGTTGGACGACTCGCCGGGGACGGGCTGGAGCTTCCGGCAGATCGTCCGGCACGTCTCCGGGGCCGGGTACTACTACGCGGACTCGGTCGGCGCGCTCGGCAGCCCCGCGGGTGCGACCGACCACTCGGAGGGTGCGACCGACACCCCGGAGGGTGCGACCGACACCCCGGCGGACGCGGCCGGAAACCTCACCAACGACCCGACGGAGCCGACCCGATGACCCCCTTCGCCGCCCTGCACCACCGCCCCGGCCGTCCGCTGCTGCTCCCCAACGCCTGGGACCACGCCTCGGCCGTCGCCCTCGCCGCCCAGGGGCACCCCGCGATCGGCACCACCAGCCTGGGCGTGGCGGCCGTCGCCGGCCTGCCCGACGGTGCCGCCGCCACCCGCGCGGAGACCGTACGGTTGGCGCGCCGGCTCGGGCGGGTCGGCTTCCTGCTCAGTGTCGACGCGGAGTCCGGCTTCAGCGACGATCCGGACGAAGTCGCCGAACTGGCCGTGGAGTTGGCGAAGGCCGGAGCGGTCGGCATCAACCTGGAGGACGGTCGGGCGGACGGTTCGCTGACCCCCGTCGACCGCCATGCCGCCAAGATCGCGGCGGTGAAGGCGGCCGTGCCGGAGCTGTTCGTCAACGCCCGCACCGACACCTACTGGTGCGGGCAGGACGCCCCCGAGGCGGGGGCGCTCCGGCGCCTGGACGCCTACCAGCAGGCGGGCGCGGACGGCGTGTTCGTCCCCGGGCCGGCCGATCCGGCGGCCATCGGCCGGCTGGTCGGCGCGCTCTCCGTCCCGCTGAACATCCTCTGGACGCCGGCCGGCCCGGGCCTCGCCGAGCTGGCCGCGCTCGGGGTGGCCCGGGTCAGCCTGGGCTCGCTGCTGTACCGCGCGGCACTGGCGGCGGCGGTGGCCACGGCGGCGGCCGTCGCGGCGGGCGAGCCGGTCGGTCGGGTGCCGGGGTACGCGGAGGTGCAGGCCCTCAGCGGGAGTTGAGCGTCTCCGGGGAGCGGTCACGGGCGGCCCCGGGCCGGCGCCCCAGGGCCGGCGCCCTCAGGCCCCGTGGCGGGCGGTGCGGGCCGCCTCGATCCCGTCCAGGATGACGTTGACGCCCCGGGCGAAGCTGCTGTCCCGGCCCGCCTCGACCTCGCCCGGAACCTCGGTGGTGTACAGCCGGTGCAGTCGCGGGAACTCCTTGGTGGCCTCGATGACGGTGGGCAGGAGCCGGTTGATCCACTCCTGCTCGTCGTGGCCGCTGCGGGCCAGCGAGCTCACCCAGGAGGCCTCCACGCAGGCGGTTCCGATGGTGTAGCCCATCACGGCGCTCATCGCGTCGTTCGCGTCGCCCATCTCGAAGCCGGCCGTGTCCAGGACGGCCAGCAGGGACTCGGAGATGCGCATCCAGTTGGGGCCGAGGTAGATCATCCCGACGTCGCCGATCACCGAGACCATCCACGGGTAGCGAATGATGGTCGCGCGCATGCTCTCGGCGCACTCCATGACCTTCGCGCGCCAGACCTTCGGGTCCTCGGAGCCCTCGGCCTCCGGCTGGGGGAGGGTACCGAAGACCTGGTCGACGACCAGGGCGAGCAGTTCCTCCTTGTTGGCGACGTGGGTGTAGAGCGAGGTCGCGCCGGCGTTCAGCCGGGCGGCGAGCTTGCGCATGCTCAGCGCGTCGATGCCGTCGGAGTCCAGCAGTGCGAAGGCCTCGGCGACGATCTGCTCGCGGCTGAGGGAGGGCTGCTCCCGCCGTCGTTGGGGGCGGTTCCACGGCAGGGGGATGCCCGGGGTCGTGCCGTCCTCTGATTTGGCCGCCATCGGGCCCTCCTCGCCAGTCGTCGATCGCCGGACCCGGTCCGGTGCGGCGCAGCTTGCCACAGGTCGCTGCGAACAGTGTACGGCCCAGCGAACGGTGTGCGGAGATCGAACGGCGTACGGCATTGCGAACAGTGTGCGGTGTCCGTACAGTGTTCGGAGCGGCGCACACCGTACCCCTGGGGACGGAGGGCGGTGTGCCCGCGACGACTTCCGCGCGGCTCCGGCCGGCCACGGCCACGGCTCGCGCGCTCATTCCGAAGCCCGAAGCCCAAGCCCGAGCCCGGGTTCGCAGCGAGAAGTTCAAACCCGGGTTCGACGCGAGAAGTTCAAAGGGGGAAAACGCCGTGCAACGTCATCCGCAGCGCTGGCTCATTCTGGTCGTGCTCTGTCTCAGCAGCCTGGTGCTGGTGATCGACAACATGGTGCTCACGGTCTCCATCCCGCCGATCGCGGAGGACCTCAAGGCCGGGGCGCAGGACATCCAGTGGATCATCGACTCGTACATCCTGGTCTTCGCCGGCCTGCTGCTCACCTCGGGCAGCCTCTCCGACCGCTTCGGACGGCGGAAGGTGATGATCGTCGGACTCGCGCTGTTCGGCGCGGCCTCACTGGTCGCGGCCTACGCCGGCAGCTCCGGTGAGCTGATCGCCGGGCGCGTCCTGATGGGCGTCGGCGGCGCGCTGGTCATGCCGAGCACGCTCTCCATCCTGATCACCGTCTTCGACGACGAGGAACGCCCGAAGGCGATCGCCGCCTGGACCGCCGTGGCCATGATCGGCCTGGTCGGCGGTCCGGTGCTGGGCGGCGCGCTGATCGCGCACTTCTGGTGGGGCGCGGTCTTCCTGCTCAACGTGCCGATCGCGGCGGTCGCCATCATCGCCGCGGTGCTGCTGATGCCGGAGTCCAAGGGGCCGTGGCGCCGACCCGACCTGCCGGGCATGGTGCTGTCGATGGTCGGCATGACGGCGCTGGTCTGGTCGATCATCGTGCTGCCCCGGGACGGCTTCACCAGCGCGAGCACCCTCGGCGCGCTCCTGCTCGCGGTGGCCTCGCTGACCGGCTTCGCCGTCCGGCAGGTCCGCACCGACTCGCCGATGGTCCCGCTCAACCTGTTCCGCAACCGGGTCTTCACCGGCGCCAGCTTCTCGCTCGTCCTGCTGACCTTCGCCACCGGCGGGCTGATGCTGGTCCTCACCCAGTACCTCCAGTTCGTGCTGGAGTTCTCGCCCACCGACACCGGCCTCGCCTTCATCCCGCTGGCCATCGCCTCGCTGGTGTTCAACGCGCTCGGCGCGGTGCTCGGCAAGAAGGTCCCGGCGCGGGTGCTCACCTCGATCGGCATGCTGATCATCGCGGGCGGCTTCTGGCTGCTGGCCACCCTCTCGGTCGGCGACGGCTTCACCAAGGTCGCCCTGGCCATGCTGGTGCTCGGCGTCGGCTCCGGCCTCGGCATGCCGGCCGCCGCCAACGCGCTCATGGGCGCCATCCCGAGCGAGCACGCCGGCGTCGGCTCCGCGCTCAACGACACCATCCAGCAGTCCGGCGCGGCGCTCGGCGTGGCCATCCTCGGCACCGTGCTCTCCAGCACCTACACCGGTGCGATGCCCGACGCCGCCCCCGCCGCCGCCCGCCACGACATCACCGGCGCGCTCGCGCTGGGCGGCTCCACCGGGGACGGCGGACTGGTCGCGGCCGCCCGGGAGGCGTTCAACACGGCCACCTCCACCACCTTCACGGTGGGCGGCATCGCGGTCGTCGCGGCCGCGGCGCTCACCCTGGTGCTGATGCGCGACGGCCGGAAGACCGCCGACGGGACGGCCGGGGCCCCGACGGAGCCCACGGCCGAGCGGGCCGGCTGACCCCCTCCGGGCCGATGGCCCCGACCGCCCCGCGCGGCCGGGGCCATCGACGCCCGCGCGCTCGCCTCCCGGGACGCGTAGCCTCACGTCATGGACCCGTCCTCCCCGTACCTGGAGCGCGCGTCCCGACTGCCCGGCGCGGTCGTGTGGACGAAGCGGGCCCCCGGCCGTACGGATGCCGGACGCACGGGCGATGCCGTGGCCGGGGCCGTCCTGCCCGACGGCTGCATGGACCTGCTGTGGACGGAAGGCCGGCTGCTGGTCGCCGGACCGGACACCCACGCCTTCCGCCCCGGCCCCGGACTGCGCGGCCCATGGGTCGGCGTGCGCTTCCGCCCCGGTGCCGCCCCCGCCCTGCTCGGCGTCCCCGCCCACGAACTCCGCGACCGCCGCGTCGAGTTGGCCGACCTGCGGCCCGCCGCCGAGGTCCGGCACCTCACCGAACGCGTCGACGCGGCCCCCGACCCGGCCGCCGCACTGGAAGCCCTGGCCCTGCGCCTGGCGGCCGAGGCACCGCCCGAGGACCCGCTGATCCGCGCGGTGGCCGCCTCGCTGGCCGCAGGGCGGTCCGTCGCCGCGACGGCCGGGACGGTCGGCCTCGGCGCGCGCCAACTCCACCGCCGCTCCCTGACCGCCTTCGGCTACGGCCCCAAGACCCTCGCCCGGATCCTGCGCATGCAACGCGCCCTGGCCCTCGCCCGGGACGGCGTCCCACTGGCCGAAACGGCCGCCCGCGCCGGCTACGCGGACCAGGCCCACCTGGCCCGCGACGTACGGGAGTTGACGGGCATGCCGGTCACCGCGCTACTGCTCCCCTAGCCTCCCCCTACAGCGGCGCGAGCAGGTCCACCCCGTTGCCGTCCGGATCGTGCACCACGGCGTACCGCTGCCCCCAGAAGGCGTCCCAGGGCTTCAGCTCCCCGTGGTACCCAGCGCCGGTCAACTCCTCGTACACCGCGTCCACCTGCGCGGGACTCGCGCAGCGGAACGCCAGCGCGGAGCGCGTACCGCCGCTCGGAGGCTGCCACGCGGGATGGAACGACCGGATGGTGGCCTCGGCGTCGAGCACCAGCAACGGCCCGCCCGGCAACGTGCCCTCGACGTGCGGCTCCCCCTCGACCCCTGCCGGAAACTCCACCCCCAACCTCCGGTAGAAGGCGACCGAGGCGGCCATGTCCGAAACGGCCAGGCCGACGAAGGCGAACTGCGGTGCAGATGTGCTGTTCATGCCTGCCACGCTAGACACCCCCGCGCACCCGGTCTTGAACGAATCGGACACCCGGGGCCCGCCCGGGCCGCCCGCCCGGGCCGCCCGCCCGGGCCCGCCCCGAAGCGGCACCGACACCCCGACGCGCTCGCTCCCCGCGCGGGTCGCGGCGCCGGATCAGAATGGGTCATGCCCACACCGGACTCCTCGGGGCCGCCGCCCGAGCACCCATCGCCCGGCACGGCCCCCGCCCGGGCCGGAGAGCGGTGGTGGCCGGTCGTCTCCGCGGTGCTGATCGCCGCCCTGCTGCACGTCCTGCTTCCCGAGACCTATCGGGAGAGTCCCCCGTGGGTGCTGCCGGTGGTCCTGTTCGTCCTGCTCGCCGTGCTGGTCGTCGGTGATCCCGGCCGCATCGACCGCCGCCGGCGGTGGCTGCGCGTGGTCACCGACCTGGTGATCGCGTTCGTGACGCTGGCGAACCTGTTCGCCGCCGGGCGGCTGGTGGCCGACATCCTGACCGGCAACAAGATCTACGCCGACAACGCCACCGGCCTGCTGGCGACCGGCGGCGTGGTCTGGGCGACCAATGTCATCGCCTTCGCGCTCTGGTACTGGGACCTGGACCGGGGCGGGGCGGCCGCACGGGCGTACCGTCCGTTCGCCGACCCCGCGTTCGTCTTCCCGGAGATGCAGCACCCGCGCCACGCACCGCCCGACTGGGTGCCGATCTTCGCGGACTACCTCTCGCTGTCCTTCTGGACGGCCACGGCCTTCAGCCCGACCGACGTCTCCGCGATCCGGAGGTGGGCCAAGGCGCTGATGATGGCCCAGGCCGCCGTCTCACTGATGGTCGGAGCCCTGGTGATCGCCCGCGCGATCAACATCCTCCAGTAGCCCGCGCAGACCCGCGGGCGGTACCCGGGCGGGCCGCCCGGGTACCGGCCGAGGCCGCTGCCGGCCTCAGCCCTTCTTCCGCAGCACCATGAACTGGTCCGGCTTGATCAGGTCCATGCTGTACCGGAGGGTGTTGTCCGGCAGCATCGTGATCGCGGGATAGACCACCCCGTGGTCCTCGTCGGCGAGGCACTTCGTACCGGGGGAGGAGCCGGTCACCCGGTGCGCGTAGGTGATCCGGTTCTCGTTGGCCTGGGAGAGCGTCCACGCGCCCTCGCACCAGGTGCCGGACTGCGGCCTCTCGGTGCGGATCCTGCTCTTCTCCTCGCTCTCCGCCGACTGGACGACGGTGAGGACGACGGTGGTGACCTCCCCGCCGGCGGCCGTGCGTTCGCCGACCCACGTCCCGAGGAACTTCGCGGGGACGACGCCCGGCCCCGAGTCCGAGGGGGGTGCGCCGGGCGAGGGGCTGTCGTCGGCCGGAGCGGAGGCAGCGCCGGTCGGTTCCGGGCCCTTCGGATCCGGGCTCTTCGAAACCGGGGCGGTGGGTGCCGCCCCACCCCCGGTCGGGGCGGTCCGCCCGGCGTTCGATGCGCCGGTGTCCCCGTCGGTCTTCCGTAGTTGTTCGACCATCAGGTACCCGCCGCCCAGCAGCAGTGCGCCGACCAGCACGGCCGTCAGCGCGCCGTACCTCCGTCGGCCGCCTGGCCGCGGCGGGTGCGGCCCGTAGCCCGGCACCGCCGTCGGCGCCGTGAGCGGTGCCGGTGGCACCGGGACCGGTGCCGGGGCCGGGGCCGGCGTCCAGGGCTCGACGGGCGGGACGAGCCCTACGGGCGGTGGGCCGAAACCCGGCGGGGCCGGCATCCCGGCCCCGGCTGCACCAGCCGTACCGGGCACCCCAGCCGTACCGGGAACCGCGTACACACCGCCGCCCGGTACGACCTTCGCGGCCTCGCCCGTTTGCGCCCTCGCCACCTCGGCGACCACCGAGCGCCCGGTGGGATCCGGTGCCGCGACCACCGGCTCCGCACCGGGGGCGGCGGTCCTCTCCTCCGCGGCCGTCCCCTCCCGGGCCTCCCGCTCCCCCTCCAGGTCCAGCAGCTGCACGGCGCTGCGCCCGACCGCCGCCGCCAGGGCCGGCGGCAGCCAGTGGCCCTGCCCCAGCCGGGCGGCGGCCGTGCCGTCGCCGTCCAGCCGTTCCCGGAGCCGTTCGGGCGTCGGGCGGCCGGACGGGTCCTTGGACAGGCAGTCACGGACGATCGAGTGCAGCGGGCCGGGCAGTCCGGAGAGGTCGGGTTCCTCGTGCAGCACCCGGTAGAGCAGGACGGGCGCGCTCACCCCGGAGCCGAACGGCAGCCTGCCGGTCGTCGCGTACGCGAGTACCGCGCCGAGTGAGAAGACGTCGCCGGCCGGCCCGGCGGGCAGCGCGTTGACCTGCTCCGGCGACATGAAGCCCGGCGAGCCGAACACCTGGCCGGACTGGGTGAGCACGGTGGTGGCGTCCAGCGCGCGGGCGATGCCGAAGTCGATCAGCCGGGGGCCGTCCAGGCTGAGCAGCACGTTCGACGGCTTGACGTCCCGGTGCACCAGGCCGAGGCGGTGCACATGGGTGAGCGCCTCGGCGAGACCGACTCCGAGGGTTCGCACGGCCGGCTCGGGCAGCGGCCCGAACTCCCGTACGGCGGCGTTGAGCGCGGGGCCGGCGACGTAGCCGGTGGCCACCCAGGGGCGGTCGCCCTCGGTGTCCGCGTCCAGGACGGGTGCCGTCCACGTGCCGCCGACCCGTCGGGCGGCCGCCACCTCCTGGCGGAACCGGGCCCGGAACTCGGGGTCCCCGGCGAGGTCGTGACGGACCACTTTGACGGCGACGGTCCGCCCGCCCGACGTCCGGCCGAGGTAGACCCGGCCCATCCCGCCCGCCCCGAGCTGCCGCAGCAGCCGGTACTCGCCCACCCGCCGCGGATCGTCCGCTGCCAGCGGCTGCATGCCCACGCTCCCCTCGACGCCGGGCGCGGCCGTCCCCACCCCTCGCGTCCGGAGCAGACGCTATCGGTCCGGGACCACCCGTGGGACGGGATCACGGTCACGGAATCATCATCAGACGATCACACCGCCCCTGGCTTTCACGGCCCACGGCCCCGCGACAGCCAGCCCACCCGTCGCGCCCACCCGTCGCGCCCACCCGTCGCCCCTCTCGGGACCGAGCGCCGCCCAACCGCTGGCCTCCGCCAGGCGGGTGCGGGAGGCGCCTCCGACCGCAACCGGAACGGCAACCGCGAGACGACGAAGGCCCGGACCGCTGAGCGGTCCGGGCCTTCTGCCGGCGGAGGATACGAGATTCGAACTCGTGAGGGGTTGCCCCCAACACGCTTTCCAACTGTTCGTCCGGGCGTTCGGCGGCGGTTGTAGGCGTCCTGGCCTGCGGCGGAGCGATCCACCGGCTGGGCTCTGAACGGCGTTGGACGAGGGTGAATGCAACCAGAACTGCAACCAGGGCGACCTCAGCCACGGGGAGGATCGCTGAACCTGGCTGGACCATTTCGCGCTCTGTCTCTGCGATGGCCGCCGGTTCCGGGTCGCGGGGCCGGGCAGGTGGCAGTGCGGCCGGAGGCCATATGGTGGGGCCCGGCATGAGGGAACGTGTTTATGGGGGCGCTCGTGGATCTGCGGTTGGCTGTGGAGGGCGATGACTCGGTCGAGGGGCTGGCCGAGCTGTCGGACTGGCTGGGCCAGGAGCCTGGGCTTCGTGGTCTGGTGACGCCGGCGGATGCGGTGCCCGGACCGGGGGAGCTGGGGGCGGTGGCTGATGTCCTGGTGGTCGCGCTCGGGGCCGGCGGGGCGGTCAGCGTGCTGGCTGCGTCGTTGCAGGCGTTCCTGGCCCAGCCGCGCCGCTCCGATGTGCGGATCGTGGTCTCGGTAGCCGACGGGCGTCAGGTGGAGGTCGATGCCAAGCGGGTCGACGACGTCGAGGCACTGCTGCGTCAGGTGCTCGGCGAGACGGAGTGAGCGCTCGGGCCGTGGACCCGCAGCGGTCCCGGATCGTCCTGGTCGGTACCCCGGCCTACACCGATCCCGGGCTGCCGGACGTGCCGGTGGTTGCCAACAACGTCACCGACCTGGCCGCGGTGCTCACCGATGCCGAGTTGGGCGGCTTCGACCCGAAGCACTGTGCGGTGGCGCCGTCGACGGCCAGTGTCGAGCAGGTGGGCGATCTGCTGGTGCAGGCCGCCGAGGAGGCCGAGGACCTGCTGCTGTTCTACTACAGCGGACATGGGCTGCTCGGTCCGCGACGGCGGGACCTGTACCTGAGTCTGGCCGGCACTCGACCCGGCCGGCTGGCGTTCACCGCGCTGCCGTTCGACGCGGTGCGGGACGCCTGCCTGGGGAGCCGGGCCGCCAGCCGGGTGGTGATCCTGGACAGCTGTTTCAGCGGGCGAGCCATCGGCGACACGCTGGCCGACGACGCGGTCCTCGGTCAGCTCGAAGTCGCCGGCACTTACACGCTGACCTCAGCCCCGGCCAACCGTACGGCGCTGATCCTGCCCGGGGAGCGGCACACCGCGTTCACCGAGCGCCTGCTGCACCTGTTGCGTACCGGGACTCCAGCCGCCGGGCCACTGCTCAGCCTCGGCGACATCTACCGGCACCTGCACGCCAGACTCCGTTCGGAGGGCCTGCCCGAGCCGCAACAGCGAGGCACCGCGACAGCGGACCTGCTCGGGCTGGCCCGCAACCGCCGGTTCGGCGCAACTGCGGACACGACACTCGGAGCACCGCCTGCGGTGGACCTGGCGAAGCTTCTCGAGGGACTGCACGCCGGACTGGACAGTCGATACCCGCGGCCACGCGCGGCAGCCGTCGAAGAGTTGGCCGACTGGCTGACACTCGGCGGCCCCGGTCGGGTGCAGGCCGCCCGGATCGCACTGGAGAGGGCTGCCGCCAACGGCCTGCCGGTGGTGGCCCAGACAGCACGTGCGGCACTGGGACGCCACTCGTGTTCGCTGCCGGCACCGGACCGCTCGGCAGCAGCCCCCGCGCTCCCTCCAGACCGGCTCGGTGCCGTTCGTCATCACCAGGGCGCTGCTGTGGTGTTGGCCACCGCCGAGCGTGTCGCCGGGAGCATCACCGACGAGTCCTCCAGGGCGCGGGCATTGGCGGGCATCGCGAAGGCGTGGGCGGGTACCGACCCCGACCAGGCCGAACGGGTCGCCGGGAGCATCGCCGACGACTCCCGGAAGACGGAGGCGTTGGCGGGGATTGCGGCGTCGTTGGCGGGTACCGACCCGGATCGGGCCCAGCGGCTGAGTGGCGAGGCCGAGCGGGTCGCCGGGAATATCGGCGACGGGTCCCGGAAGGCGCAGGCGTTGACGGGGATCGCGAGGGCGTTGGCGGGCGTCGACCCGGACCGGGCTGAGCGCGTCGCCGCCGGCATCATCGCCAACGCCAAGAAGGCGCAGGCGTTGGCGGCGATCGCCGGGGCGCTGGCGGGGACCGACCCCGACCGGGCCGAGCGGGTCGCCAGGAGCATCACCGCCGAGTCGATGAAGGCGCAGGCGCTGGCAGGGGTCGCGAGGGCGCTGGCGTGGACCGACCCCGACCGGGCCGAGTGGGTCGCCAGGAGCATCACCGACGACTCCCGGAAGGCGCAGGCATTGGCGGCGATCGTGAGGGCGCTGGCCGGCACCGACCCGGACCGGGTCGAGCGGCTGAGCGGCGAGGCCGAGCGCGTGGCGGGGCGCGTCAGCAGCGAGTCGTACAGGGCGGAGGCGTTGACGGCGATCACGAGGGCGTTGGCGGGCGTCGATCCCGACCGGGCCGAGTGGGTCGCCGGAAGCATCGCCGACGGGCCCCGGAGGCGGGAGGCGTTGGCGGCGGTCGCGAGGGCGTTGGCGGGCGTCGATCCCGACCGGGCGGAGCGGGTCGCCGGGAGCATCACCGACGAGTACCACAAGGCGTGGACGTTGGCGGCGATCGCGGAGTCGTTGGCGGGTACCGACCCGGACCGGGCCGAGCGGCTGAGTGGCGAGGCCGAGCGGGTCGCCGGGAGCATCGCCGACGGGTCCCGGAGGGCGCAGGCGTTGGCGGGGATCGCGAAGCTGTTGGCCGCCACCGACCCCGACGGGGCCGAGCGGGTCGCCGGGAGCATCGCCGACGAGTACCACAGGGCGCAGGCGTTGGTCGGGATCGCGACGGTCTGGATGGGCGGTGATTGATAAGCCGTTGTCTTACCGCACTTGATCGCCGAGTTTCTGCTGGTCGGGCAGGGGTTCCGGTGTCGTGCAGGAGAGTTGACGCGTCGTGTCGTCTCGATCGAGGTGCTCGGGTGCCGTCGGTGGTGGGGCTGCTGGAGGAGCGGGAGTTGGCCGCCCGGCAGCGGATGGAGAGTCTGCGGGAGGAAGCGGACCGGATCCAGGCCGCGCTGTCGGAGGCGGAATTGGACTGGGAGCGGTGGGTGATCGCCCGGAGAGGGTCGATAGGTCCTGGCCGAGCCTGCGGGCACGAGACAAAGGTGACCGGCCTCAGCCGGGGCACGGGCAGCAATCCCCTACGCGCGGGTGAGGTCGGTCTCGGGCTACTCGTGTTCTGTGGCAAGTTCGAGCGTGTTGCCCTTCGAAGGGCATACCGCTGGCTCGGCCGCCACTGGTTGGCTCAGTCCGGAGCCCGAGTGAATCCCAGGCTGCTTGTGCAGGCGAGCGATCGGCGGCGTCGCGAATCGCAACCGAGACCAGAACTGCAACCACATAACGACGAGGGCCCCGACCGCTGAGCGGTCGGGGCCCTCGTCTGCCCTGGCGGGCGGAGGCGGAGGATACGAGATTCGAACTCGTGAGGGGTTGCCCCCAACACGCTTTCCAAGCGTGCGCCCTAGGCCTCTAGGCGAATCCTCCGTGGGAGAGCTTAGTACATGTTTCGGGGTGGTCGCGACCACCTGTCCCGCAGGCGGAGGGATGGGGTGGCCTGTGGATCGTCGGGGCCGGGATCCGGTACTGTGGGGGTCAGCCCCTCGTGTGGCGTCATCTCTCTGAACCCCCCCAGGGCCGGAAGGCAGCAAGGGTAGGAGGGCTCTGGCGGGTGCACGGGGGGTCTTTGCGTTCCCGGGGCCGGGGTGAGGGGTGAGGGGCGACGCGTTTGTCGGTCCGTCCCGATATCGTCGGGGGTGTGTCCCTAGCCCTGTACCGCCGCTACCGCCCCGAGACCTTCGCGGAGGTCATCGGGCAGGAGCACGTGACCGCTCCGCTCCAGCAGGCCCTGCGCAACAACAGGGTCAACCACGCGTACCTGTTCAGCGGGCCGCGTGGGTGTGGAAAGACGACGAGCGCGCGCATCCTGGCCCGTTGCCTCAACTGTGAACAGGGGCCGACGCCGACGCCCTGCGGGGAGTGCCAGTCCTGCCGGGACCTCGCGACCGGCGGGCCCGGGTCGATCGACGTGATCGAGATCGACGCCGCCTCGCACGGTGGTGTGGACGACGCGCGCGAACTGCGCGAGCGGGCGTTCTTCGCGCCGGTGCACAGCCGGTACAAGATCTTCATCCTGGACGAGGCGCACATGGTGACCTCGGCCGGCTTCAACGCGCTGCTCAAGGTCGTCGAGGAGCCGCCGGAGCACCTCAAGTTCATCTTCGCGACCACCGAGCCGGAGAAGGTGATCGGGACGATCCGGTCCCGGACGCACCACTACCCGTTCCGGCTGGTCCCGCCCGGCACGCTGCGCGACTACCTGGCGGAGGTGTGCGGCCGGGAGGGGATCCAGGTCGAGGACACCGTGTTCCCCCTGGTGGTGCGGGCGGGTGCCGGGTCGGTGCGTGACTCGATGTCGGTGATGGACCAGCTGCTGGCCGGGGCCGCCGAGGGCGGCGTCACGTACCAGATGGCCACGTCGCTGCTCGGCTACACCGACTCCGCGCTGCTGGACGAGGTGGTGGACGCCTTCGCCGCGCACGACGGGGCGACGGTGTTCCAGGTGGTCGACCGGGTGGTCGAGGGCGGGCACGACCCGCGTCGCTTCGTGACCGACCTGCTGGAGCGGCTGCGCGACCTGGTGATCCTGGCCACCGTGCCGGACGCCGGGGAGAAGGGGCTGATCGACGCCCCGGCCGACCGGGTCGCGGTGATGCAGGCCCAGGCGGACGCGTTCGGCGCGGCCGAGCTGAGCCGGGCCGCCGACATCGTCAACACCGGGCTGACCGAGATGCGCGGCAACGCGGCGCCCCGGCTGCAGCTGGAGCTGATCTGCGCCCGGGTGATGCTGCCGGGCGCCTACAGCGACGAGCTGTCGCTGCAGGCACGGCTGGACAAGCTGGAGCGACGGGCGGCGGCGGGCGGGTTCGCCGCGACGGTGGCGGCCCCGGTGGGCATGCCGATGACGGCCCCGGCGGCGGTTGCCCCGGCGGCGGCCGCGCCGGTGGGCGAGGTGCCGGTGGCGCCCGCCCCGGCCGCGCCCCAGACGCAGGCCGCTCCCGCCCCGGCCGCGCCCCAGACGCAGGCCGCTCCCGTCCCGGCCGCGCCGCCCGTGCAGGCCGCGCCGCCCGCCGCCCCCGCCGGGTCGGCGCCGGGTGCCTGGCCGATCCCGCGCAGCTTCCCGCCCGCCGGTGGCGCCCCCGCCGCGGCTCCGGCGACGCCCCCCGCGGCGCAGCCGCAGGCGGCCCCGGCCCCGGTCCAGGCGGCTCCCGCTCCCGTGCCCGCTCCGGCCCCCGCCCCGGCGGCGGCTCCCGGCGGGCAGCCGTCGGCGTCCGCGCAGCAGGGCGCCGCGCAGGTGCGGCAGCTGTGGCCGCAGATCCTGGAGGCGGTGAAGAACCGTCGCCGCTTCACCTGGATCCTGCTCAGCCAGAACGGCCAGGTGGCCGGGTTCGACGGCAGCGTGCTCCAGGTGTCCTTCATCAACGCCGGTGCCCGGGACAGCTTCGTCGGCAGCAACAGCGACGACGTGCTGCGCGCCGCGCTGGCCGAGGCGCTGGGTGTGGACTGGCGGATCGAGTGCATCGTCGACCCGTCCGGCGGTGCCGGCGGCCCGGGTGGCGGGGCGCCGAGCGGCGGTGCCCAGGGCGGCGGGGGCTGGGGAGCCCCGGCGCGCCCGGCGGCGGCCGCGCCGTCGATGCCCGCGCCCGCCCCGGCGCCCGTGCAGGCTCCGCCGGTCCAGGCCGCGCCGGCGCCCGTCCAGGCGCCGCCCGTGCAGCCCGCGCCGGTGCAGGCTCCGCCGGTCCAGGCCGCGCCGGCCCGTCCGGTGCGGTCGGTGGCCCCGGAGGACGACATCCCGGAGGCGGACGATCCGGACCTGAAGGAGGACGTGTTCTCCGGGCAGGAGCTGATCATCCGCGAGCTGGGCGCGACGGTGCTGGAGGAGATCCACCACCAGGGCTCCTGAGCCGGGCCCCGGACCCCGCCCGCGTGCAACGGCGCCGTCCCGGGCCTGGGCCCCGGTGCCGACCCCGGGCCTGGGCCCCGGTGCCGACCCCGGGCCGACCCTGAGCCGCCCCGGAGCCGGGCCCCGGTCCGGGCCCCGGAGCGGTGGGCAGCACGTAGGCTCGGCGGTGACGAACGAAGCACCGCAAGACAGCCGTGACAGCAAGGAGACAGCCGTGTTCCCCGGTGGTGGCCAGCCCAACATGCAGCAGCTGCTGAAGCAGGCGCAGAAGATGCAGCAGGATTTCGCCAAGGCCCAGCAGGAGCTGGCCGAGACGAAGGTGAACGGTTCGGCGGGCGGCGGCCTGGTCGAGGCGACGGTGACCGGTGCCGGTGAGCTGGTGGCGCTGACCATCGCCCCGGCGGCCGTGGACCCGGAGGACACCGAGACGCTGGCCGACCTGATCCTGGCGGCCGTCCGGGACGCCAACCAGACCGCGCAGAAGATGCAGGCCGAGCGCATGGGCCCGCTGACCCAGGGCCTGGGCGGCGGCATCCCGGGCCTGCCGTTCTAGCGTCGGCCGTTCTAACGTCGGCTCTACGTTCCAGAAGGTCTGAAGTTCAGACGACAGACCTATGTGATTTATGTGGGAGTCGGGCGTCGGGCGCTGTGTCCGACGCCCGATTCGTTGGATGATGGCACCGGAGCACCACCGGCCGTCCGGTACCACCGGTCGTCCACTACCCGGCCGTCAGGCCACCACCGGCCGCCAGGCCACCACGGACCAGCAGGCCGTCACCGGTCACCACCGGCCGTCACCGGCCACCACCGGGCATACGGCACCATCGACCATCCGAGGGAAGGCGCGACGTTGTACGAGGGCGTGGTTCAGGACCTGATCGACGAACTGGGCAGGCTGCCCGGCGTCGGGCCCAAGAGCGCCCAGCGGATCGCCTTCCACGTGTTGCAGGCCGACCCGACCGACGTGCGCCGGCTGGCCCACGCGCTGCTGGAGGTCAAGGACAAGGTCCGCTTCTGCGCGGTCTGCGGCAACGTCGCGGAGGCCGAGCAGTGCCGGGTCTGCCTGGACCCGCGCCGCGACCTCGCCGTCATCTGCGTGGTCGAGGAGTCCAAGGACGTCGTCGCCATCGAGCGCACCCGCGAGTTCCGCGGCCGCTACCACGTGCTGGGCGGCGCGATCAGCCCCATCGAGGGCGTCGGCCCGGACGACCTGCGCATCCGCGAACTGCTGTCGCGCCTCGCGGACGGCACGGTCACCGAGCTGATCCTGGCCACCGACCCCAACCTGGAGGGGGAGGCGACCGCCACCTACCTGGCCCGGCTCTGCAAGCCGATGGGCCTGAAGGTGACCCGTCTGGCGAGCGGCCTGCCCGTCGGCGGGGATCTGGAGTACGCGGACGAGGTCACCCTCGGTCGCGCCTTCGAAGGGAGACGACTGCTCGATGTCTGACCGGACGATCAACCAGCAGCCCCACACCCCCCACCAGCAGTCCCACGGGGAACCGGGGGCGCACGCCCCGCACATCCACGGTCACGGCTCGGAGCCGGACGACTTCGCCGTGCAGATCGCCGACTCGGTGGAGAGCTTCGTGCTCGCCGTCACCGAGGTCGCCAAGGGCGACGAGCCCGGCAGCGCGGTCTCGCTGCTGCTCCTGGAGGTCTCGCAGCTGCTGCTGGCCGGCGGCCGGCTGGGTGCGATCGAGGACGTCGTCCCGGAGGACCGCTTCGAGCCCGACGCCGGTCCCGAGCCGGACGGCGAGCAGCTGCGCGAGCGCCTCGCCGAGCTGCTCGCGCCGATCGACGTCTACCACGAGGTCTTCGACCCGTACGGCCCGCCGGAGAAGCCCAACGCCTTCCGGATCTCGGACGACCTGGCCGGCGTGGTCAGCGAGCTCCAGCACGGGCTGACCCACTACCGCGAGGGCCGGATCAGCGAGGCGCTGTGGTGGTGGCAGTTCTCGTACCTCTCCAACTGGGGCACGACCTGCACGGCGGTGCTGCGGGCCCTGCAGTCGCTGATCGCCCACGTCCGGCTGGACAGCCCGCTCGGCGCGGTGCCGGACGGCGCGGACACCGACGACGACGGGCTCACCGACGAGCAGCTCGAACAGCAGGCGGGCGACCTGATGGCGGCCGAGCTCGGCCTCGGGCGTTAGGCGGTCGGCGGCAGCCGGTGGGCGGTATTCCGCGACGGCCCTCTCGGATTGTGACGAATGCCTCAGCGTCCCGGCCGGAAAAGAAATCCGGCCGGATCGCCGTCCCCCGATCCGGCGATTCTTCGGAGCCGTACCGAATCGCCCGCAGACCTGACGGCGGAGCCACCCGCACGGCCGCTCACGTGCTGAAACTACCGTCTCACCATATGGAAAGCGCCGGTCGGAGCACCCCTGCTCGGTAGACTGACGACGACCGCACCCCCCTCTTCCCAGGGGGGTACGGGGGCCCGGAGCCCCCGGAAAAGACTTCGAGTCGAGGAGCGCACGTGGGCCTTGTCGTGCAGAAGTACGGCGGCTCATCCGTTGCGGATGCCGAAGGCATCAAGCGCGTGGCCCGCCGGATCGTTGACACCAAGAAGGCCGGCCATGAGGTCGTCGTCGTGGTGTCCGCGATGGGCGACACGACGGACGAGCTCATCGAACTCGCGGAGCAGGTGTCACCGCTGCCTGCCGGCCGTGAGTTCGACATGCTGCTGACCGCTGGAGAGCGCATCTCCATGGCGCTGCTGGCCATGGCGATCAAATCCCTGGGGCACGAGGCACAGTCCTTCACGGGCAGCCAGGCCGGTGTCATCACCGACTCCGTCCACAACAAGGCGCGCATCATCGACGTGACGCCCGGCCGCATCCGCACCGCCCTGGACGAGGGCAACATCGCGATCGTGGCCGGTTTCCAGGGCGTCTCCCAGACCAGCAAGGACATCACCACGCTGGGCCGGGGCGGCTCGGACACCACCGCCGTGGCGCTCGCCGCCGCGCTCAGCGCCGAGGTCTGCGAGATCTACACCGACGTGGACGGCGTGTTCACCGCCGACCCGCGCGTGGTGAAGAAGGCCCGCAAGATCGACTGGATCGCCTACGAGGACATGCTGGAGCTGGCCTCGTCGGGTTCCAAGGTGCTGCTCGATCGGTGTGTCGAGTACGCCCGTCGCTACAACATCCCGATTCACGTACGCTCGTCCTTCTCGGGTCTTCCCGGGACGATCGTCAGCAACGACAACCCGAACAAGCCCGAAGGGGGCGAGATGGAGCAGGCCATCATCTCCGGAGTCGCCCACGACACCTCCGAGGCCAAGGTCACCGTCGTCGGCGTGCCCGACAAGCCGGGCGAGGCGGCGCGCATCTTCCGCGCCATCGCCGACGCCGAGGTCAACATCGACATGGTGGTGCAGAACGTCTCCGCCGCGTCGACCGGCCTGACCGACATCTCCTTCACCCTGCCCAAGACCGAGGGCCAGAAGGCCATCGACGCGCTGGGCCGGGTCAAGGCGGGCATCGGCTACGAGTCGCTGCGCTACGACGACGCGATCGGCAAGATCTCGCTGGTCGGCGCCGGCATGCGCTCCAACCCGGGCGTCACGGCGACCTTCTTCGAGGCGCTGTCCGCCGCGGGCGTCAACATCGAGCTGATCTCCACCTCGGAGATCCGCATCTCGGTGGTCACCCGTGCCGACGACGTGCCGGAGGCCGTCCGCGCCGTCCACAGCGCCTTCGGCCTGGACAGCGAGAGCGACGAGGCCGTCGTCTACGGCGGCACCGGGCGATGACCCGGACGCGGGGCCGGGCCACCGGGTCCTGCCGGGGCGCCGGGCGATGACCCGGCGTCCGAACCTCGCCGTCGTCGGCGCCACCGGCGCGGTCGGCGAGGCGCTGCTCGGGCTGCTCTCCCTCCGCCAGGACGTCTGGGGCGAGATCCGACTCGTCGCATCCCCGCGCTCGGCCGGCCGCAAGGCGGTGGTGCGCGGGGAGGCCGTCGAGGTCGTCCCGCTGGCCGAGGAGGCCTTCGCGGGCATCGACGTGGCGGTGTTCGCCGTCCCCGACCCGGTCTCGGCGCAGTGGGCGCCGATCGCGGCGGCCAAGGGCGTCGTGGTGATCGACGGCTCGGCCGTCTTCCGCACCGCCGAGGACGTGCCGCTGGTCGTCCCGGAGGTCAACGCGGCCGCGCTGCGGATCCGCCCGCGCGGCATCGTCGCCAGTCCGGCCGCTACCGCCCTCGCGATGATCGCCGCGGTGGGGGCGCTGCACGCCGAGTACGGGCTGGCGCAGCTCGTGGTCGCCTCCTACCAGGCCGCCGACGGCGAGGGCCGCGACGGCGAGGCGGCGCTGCGCGCGCAGACCGGGCTGGTGGCGGGTGCCGCCGTCGGCCGGCAGACCGGTGACCTGCGCGCGCTGATCGCCGATCAGGGGCCGTTCGCCGCCCCGCTGGTGCTCAACGCGGTGCCCTGGACCGGCGGGCTGCGCGAGGGCGGCTGGTCCGCCCAGGAGACGGGCATCCGCGACGAGTCCCGCAAGGTCCTCGGCCTGCCCGCCCTGAAGGTCTCGGCGACCTGCGTCCACATCCCGGTCGTCCGCACCCACGCGCTGGCCGTGCACGCGCGGTTCGAACGCGAGGTCACCCAGGAGCACGCGCAGGACATCCTGCGGGACGCGCCCGGCGTGGTGCTCTACGACGACCCGGCGGCCGGCGAGTTCCCCACGCCGAACGACGTGGTCGGGACGGACCCGGTCTGGGTCGGGAGGGTCCGGCGGGCGCTGGACGAGCCGGACGCGCTGGACCTCTTCCTCTGCGGGGACAACCTGCGCAAGGGGTCGGCGCTCAACCTGGTGCAGCTGGCCGAGCTGGTGGCGGCGGAGCTGACGGCGGGCGAGCCGGTGGACGCGGAGTTGGACGTGGAGCCGGACGCGGCGGCGACGGCTGAGCCGACGGGGCCGACGGGGCCGACGGGGCCGACGGGGCCGACGGGGGCGACGGGGCCGGAGAAGCCGGAGTACTAGGTCCCGGGGCCCTCGCGCGTTCCGAAGTGCCCGCTTGTGTCCACAGCTGTGTCCATACCTGTGTTCGCTCCTCGACACAATCTGTCCGGAATCCCGGGGGAATCCCCTGGAGGCCTCTTCCGCCGATGCGGAAGAATGGGCCCCGAGCCGGGCAACCATGACAGGGGATCGAGTGTCCAACGTGCGTGGCGAACGTGATGGTGGGGGCAAGGGCGGGCATCCCGGCGAGAGCCGCGGTGCCCTTCCCGTCGCGCGCCCCGTGGCCTGCGAGTAGGCCGGAAGAAGACCAGATGACGGCGGCCGCACGCGGTGCGGCGGACTCCGGCGCCGGTACCGACGCGGGTACCAGCGAGGACCTGCTCACCGAGACCTACCAGGCGCACTACCGCTCGTTGCTGCGGCTCGCGGCACTGCTCCTGGACGACCTCTCCACGTGCGAGGACGTCGTCCAGGAGGCGTTCATCCGGGTGCACGCCGCCCGGCGAAGGGTGCGCGAGCCCGAGAAGACCCTGGCCTACCTGCGGCAGACGGTCGTCAACCTGTCCCGGTCCACGCTGCGCCGCCGCATCCTCGGGCTGCGACTGCTGCCGAAGCCCATGCCTGACATGGCCAGTGCAGAAGAAGGTGCCTACGATGCCCTGGAGCGCGACCAGTTGAAGGCCGCGCTGCGTGGTCTGCAACGCCGTCAGCGGGAGGTTCTGGTGCTGCGTTACTTCGTGGACATGACGGAGGCGCAGGTCGCCGAGACCCTGGGCATCTCGCTCGGCTCGGTGAAGGCCTACGGCTCCCGCGGACTCGCCGCCCTCCGCGTCCAGATGGAGGCCGGACATGGCTGAGGCGGACGACGGCCGTCGGCGACCGGTCGACGGGGCGTCCGAGCCGAACGTGCCCGAGCCGACGGCGCCCGAGCAGCACGCGCCCGAGCCGACGGCGCCCGAGCCGAACGCGTCCGAGCCGACGGCGCCCGAGTCGAAGTCGCCGGGTGCGCGCGCACCGAGTCCGGACGCACCGAGTCCGCACGCGTCCAGTCCGAACGCGGCCGGGAAGCCCGGTGCGAACGGCCCCGCGGGTGAGGTCCCGGAGCTCCTGGACCTGTCCGCCGACGAACGGGCGCTGCGCGAGCGGCTGCACGGCGCCGTCTCCGGCATCCAGCCCGCCGTGGGCGGGCTGCCGCGGATCCGGCGGGCCGTGCCCCGCCGCCGGGCCGCCCGGCGCGGCGCCTGGACCGGGGCGGCCGCACTCGCCTTCGCCGTCGCGATCGGCCTGCCCGTCCTGCACGAGGGGGAGCACCTCGGGCTCTCCGGCGGTCCCGGCTCGGCCGACGCCAAGAGCCCGGCCGCCGCGTCCCCCAGCGGTGCCGCCGGTACCGCCGGCGGCACCGGGGCGGCCACGCAGACGGGCGCGGGCGGCACCGGCGCCGCCACCTCGCCGACCGGTACGGCCGCGGCCCCGCATACCCCCGGCGGCGGGCTGATGCAAACCGACGGCGGCGTCGCGCCCTCCGGGACCTCCGGGGCCGGCGACGGCGGCATCGTCCCGCTCTGCACCCGGACGGACCTCGGCGAAGGCGTCGCGCAGGTCGGCACGGCCGACGGCGACGGGCGGATCTACGGCTCGTTCACCGTCTACAACGTCTCCGTGCGCAGCTGCCGGCTCGGCGGGCCGGGCTCGGTGGCGGTCACCGCCGTCAGCGGCGGCGACCGCGGCCGCATCCGCACCGCCGACCACGCGCCGGGCGACCCGGCGGCCGGCCTGCCCGCGATGGACGGGGAGCCCCCGGTGCTCGCGCCGCGGGCCGGGTACCGGGTGCCGTTCGCCTGGGTCCCCGACCGGACCTGTACCGGCTCCGGCACCCTGACCACCCCGTCGAGCGGCGTCAACCAGGCGGCCCTGCGCTCGGACGTCCCGGCCATCGAGCCCGGCGCCCCGGCCTCCGTCCCCTCCAGCGAGCCCAGCGCCAACCCGCCGGCCTCCTCGTCCCCGTCG
Organism: Kitasatospora sp. NPDC048715; assembly: GCF_043198905.1. Classification (NCBI taxonomy): domain Bacteria; kingdom Bacillati; phylum Actinomycetota; class Actinomycetes; order Kitasatosporales; family Streptomycetaceae; genus Kitasatospora; species Kitasatospora sp. NPDC048715. Next base: position 326,964 of record NZ_JBICVH010000001.1, read on the forward strand.
GCGGGCCCCAGCACGGCTCCCAGCCCGACCCCGACCCCGACCGGCGGTCCGACCGCCGCACCGTCCACCGTGACCATCGCCCACACTCCCGCCCCCGGCAGTCCGGCGGCCGCCACGGCGACCCTGCCCGTGGCGTGCAGCGGCACCGTCTACCGCGGCGGCGTCCAGAACCTGGGCGGTTCGGTGCCGCAGCCGTCGGGCTCGCCGACGGCGGGGTGACCGCGGGCGGCGGCGACGCGGTGACGCCGGACAGCGGTGACGACGGGCGGCCGCGACGCCGGACAGCGGTGACGACGGGCGGCCGCGGCGGGCCGGCGGCCGCCGTGGCCGGGGCCCGGGGGCCGGGCGGGTGTGAGGAATGGTTACCGTGGGGGTGTGTACCGGTTCCTCCTGACTTCGCGCTGGCTCGGCGGCACCGTCGTGGCCGTGGCCGCCGTGGCGGTGTGCCTGTGGCTGGGCTCCTGGCAGCTCGGCCGGTTCGAGGACCGGGTGTCCACGCACCAGGAGACCAAGCAGGCGGTCACCGCTTCGAGTGATGCCCGGCCGATCGACGCGCTGCTCAACCAGGCGACTCCGCAGGTGAGCACGGAGACCGTCGGCAGGACGGTCACGGTGACCGGCACCTACGACAGCGAGCACCAACTGCTCGTCCCCAACCGGGTGGTGGACGGCAAGCAGGGTTACTACGTGCTCACCCCGCTGCGCACCGCCGACGGTCACGCCGTCGCCGTGGTGCGCGGCTGGGCGGGCGGGGACCCGGCCGCCGCCGGACCGCCGCCGGGCGGAGACGTGACGGTGACCGGGCGCCTGCAGGCCAACGAGGCCGTGGGCAGCAACGGCGCGGTGGCGGGCGGTCTGCCGACCGGGCAGCTCGGCATGATCAACCGGGCGTCGCTGCTGAACGTGCTGGAGTACGACGGCTGGTACGACGGCTGGGTGGCCGCCGACGACGCGCCCGCCGGACTGGCCCCGGTACCGACCGTGCAGCCGCAGGGCGGCGACGGGCTCACCCTGCGCGCGTTCCAGAACCTGGGCTACACCCTGGAGTGGTTCGTCTTCGCCGGGTTCGTCGTCTTCATGTGGTTCCGCCTGGTGCGCCGCGAGGCGGAGGCGGAGCAGGACCGGGCCCTCGGGCTGGACCCGGTCCTGGACTGACCGGCGCGTCCTGCTCCGACCCCGCTCTCAGCGCTTGGTCGGCGGGGCCGGTGCCGCTGTCGGCTTGACCGCCGGCGGGGGCGCTGTCGGTGTCGGCGCCGCCGGTGTCGGCGTCGGGAGCGGCTGCTGGGTCGGGGAGGACGAGCCGGTGGGCAGCGGCGTCGGGTCGCTGTGGCAGTGGCCGTTGCCGTTGCCGCTGCCGTTGTGGTCGTCGGAGTCGTAGTGGTCGATGTGGTGGTGCACGGTGCGACCGGTCTTCGACCCCTTGGAGCCCTTCGAGCCGGAGGAACCCGAGGAACCCGAGGAGCCGCCGGACCCCTTCGAACCCTTGGCGAGCTCGACGGTGCCGTCCGGGTCGGTCGACTCGTACGCCGCCGTCAGGACGGCCGTGCCCGCGACCCCGCCCGCGGTCCCCGTGCCCGGTGCGCTCGCCCTGGTCGCCGTGGCGAGCGGCGTGGCACCGGCGGGCGGTACGGCACCGGTCGGCGGGACGGCGCCGGAGGGCGGGACGGCACCGGTCGGCGGTGCGGTGGTGGTCGGCACGGCCGGCTTGGGCGCGACGACCGAGGAGCTCGGCACCGGCGGGCCGGTCGGAGGCGGGCAGGAGGCGACCTCCGGCCGCGACCCCGAGCAGCCGCTGAGCACCAGGGCCCCGGCCACCGCCACCCCCGCGAGCAGCAGCGGACGTCTCACGCCGCTCCTCCGTCTGCGTCGCTCCCGGCCGCGCCCAGGTGCCGCCGGACGAACTCGATCTCCAGCCGCAGCTGCTTGATCCGCTCCTCCACCACCAGCGAGCCGTGCCCGGCGTCGTAGCGGTACACCTCGTGCGGCTTGCCGAGCTGCTCCAGCCGCTCGACGTAGTTGTCGATCTGCCGGATCGGGCAGCGCGGGTCGTTGACCCCGGCGCTGATGTAGACCGGCACCCGCACCTGCTCGACGTAGGTCAGCGGCGAGGAGGCGGTGAACCGCTCCGGCACCTCCTGCGGGGTGCCGCCGAAGAGCGTGCGGTCCAGCGACTTGAGCGCCTCCATCTCGTCGGCGTACGCGGTGTGGTAGTCCGCGACCGGCACGGCGGCGACACCGAGGGCCCAGCTGTCGGGCTGGACGCCGAGGCCGAGCAGGGTCAGGTAGCCGCCCCAGCTGCCGCCGGTGAGCACCAGTCGGGCCGGGTCGGCGAGGCCGCTGTCGACGGCCCAGGCGCGGACCGCCGCGATGTCCTCCAGCTCGATCAGGCCGACCCGCTCGTGCAGCGCGTCCGTCCAGGCCTGGCCGTAGCCGGTCGAACCGCGGTAGTTGACCCGGACCACCGCGAAGCCGTGGTCCAGCCAGGCGGCCGGACCGGCGGCGAAGGAGTCGCTGTCGTGGTGGGTCGGGCCGCCGTGGATCTCGAACACGGTCGGGTACGGGCCCGGGGCGGCCGTCGACGGCCGCTGCACCAGGGCGTGCACCCGACCGCCGGGCCCGTCCACCCAGACGTCCTCGACCGGCACCGAACCGGGCGGCACCGCGCCGGGCGCCCGCAGCACGACCGTCCCGGCGGTGGAACGGACGGCGGAGGGCTCGGCGGCGGAGGACCACAGGTACTCGACGGTGCCGTCCGGACGGGCGGTGGCGCCGCCGACGGTGCCGCGCGGGGTGTCCAGGCGGGTCAGCCGGCCGTCGGCGAGCCCGTACGAGAACAGCTCGCTGCGCGCCTCGTACTCGTGCTCCACCAGCAGCTCACCGGCGCCGGGGCGCCACTGCGCGGAGACGTCGCCGGGCAGTTCGCGGCCCTGCTCGTCGCGCAGCGGGAGAGCGGTCTCGGCGCCCGTGGCGACGTCCCAGATCATCGGCTCCCAGCGGCCGGTGCGCTGGTGGGCGACCAGCAGCCGGGTGTCGCCCTCGACCGGCGCGAAGCCCAGGCAGGCGACGCCGCGCGGCTCGTCCCGGCCGGTGACCTCGTCCAGCTCGGCGACGGTCTCGACGCCGCCGTCCCCGGTGACGCGGACGACCCGGATCGCGGAGTGCATCGCGTCGCCGTGCTCGGTGTGGTCGATGGCGAGCAGGGTGCTGTCGTGACTGAGGTCGCCGATGCCGCCGTACTCCTCGTGCCGGTAGATCTCGACCGGCTCGGCGCTGCCGGGGCGGCGCAGGTGCAGGGTGGTGCCGTCCTCGTCGGTGGAGCGGCCGACGACCACGGTGCCGTCGCGGCCGAGCGCCAGGCCGGCCGAGTAGGAAGCGGCGAGGCCGGGCACGGCCTCCTCGTCGGGGCCGCCCGCGAACGGCTGGCGGCGCCAGACGCCGAACTCGTCACCGTCGTGGTCGTCGAACCACCAGACCCAGTCGCCGTCGGGGGACAGCTCGGCGTCGGTGGTGCCGTTCGGACGGTCGGTCACCCGGCGGTGGGCGCCGGTGGCGCGGTCCCAGGCGTAGACCTCGTAGGTGCCGGTCGCGTTGGACACGTACAACGCCCGGTCGGGGGCGTCCTCGGCCCAGTCGGGCAGGGACACCCGGGCCGCCCTGAACCGCTGCTCCCACGCCGGAACGGCGCTCTTCTCCTCGCTCATCCGACCATCCAACCCGATCGGGGGGAGGGAAGGGAACGGGCGGGTGGGCTTCGGCCACCCGCCCCGCGTGCCGGGATCCCGCCACGGCCGCTCCGGGGCGGGCGGGGACCGGCCCCCGGGCGGCGTTCCCAGCGGCAGGAACCGGACCAGGCCCACGGGCACCGGCCCCGGCGACGCCGGGGCGAGGACGCTGCGGCCTACGGCGGCGGTCGGCCGCCGGCGCCGCAGTGGACCAGGCCGATCAGCGCGATCCCGGGCGCCGGCCACCGGACACTGCCGTCCGCGGCGCCGTACGCGGCGAGGGCCAGTCCGGCGCCGAGGGGCAGTCCGGCGCCGAGGGGCAGTCCGGCGCCGAGGGGCGGGCGCGGTGGGGGCGGCCCGCCTCTCGGGCGGCGCGGCGGTCTGCGGCTCAGGTGCCCGGCACGCGGTTTGCGGCTCAGGCGCCCGGTACGCGGTCGAGGAAGCCGTACACCGCGCCGATCCGGCCGTCCGGGGTGGCCGCCAGCACGTCGAAGCCGATCACCACCGGCTCCGCGCCGGCCGGGCCCAGGTTCCAGGTGAAGCGGGCGATGTCGTGGTGGGCGTCGACCGGGCCGAGGGTGAACTCCAGCCCCGGGAACTGGGCCTGGGCGGCGCCGATCAGCGCGTCGACGGCGTCCCGGCCGGTGACGGCGGCCAGCGGGTCGGTGTAGCGGCCGTCCTCGGCCCACACCTCGTCGACCAGCTTGCGGCGGGCCGCCGGGTCGGTCTCGTTCCACACCGCGAGGTAGCGCTCGGCGAGCTGCTGGAGGGCGGCGGTGGTGATCTCGGTCATCGTCATCTCCCGTGTTCCGGTGGGTGGTTGGCCCGGTCGTTCCCGGTGCTCACCACGGTACGGACGGGCGGCGGGCGGCGAATCCGTCACGTATGGGCATGGGGTACGTAGCCTCCGCCGGGGTGTGCCGGGGTGTGCCGGTACCGGTGCCGGTAGTGGCGTCGCTGCCGGTGCCGACGGCGGTGCGGGCCCGGGTGGGTAGGGTCGGGGGCATGCTGTACGGGAGGGAAGGCGAACAGGCCGCCGTGGACGGCCTGTTGGACGCGGCGCGGGCCGGCCGCAGCGGGGTGCTGCTGTTCCGGGGCGAGGCCGGCATCGGCAAGACCGCGCTGCTGGACGACGCGGTGGCGCGGGCGGGGGAGTCGTTCCGGGTGATCCGGGCGGCCGGCGTCGAGTACGAGGCCGAGCTGCCGTACGCCGGGCTGAGCCTGCTGCTTGCACCCGGCCTGGACCGGCTGGACGCCCTGCCCGGGCCGCAGCGGCGCGCGCTGGAGGCGGCGTTCGGGCTCTCCGACGAGGGCCGGCCGGGCGGCCACGGGGCGGACGGCGCTCCGGTCGACGGCGTGCCGGTCGACGGCGGCTCGGCTGCCGGTGGCCCGGCCGCCGATGGCCCGACCGCCGGTGCAGGGCGCGCCGACCGGCTGCTCGTCGGACTCGCCACGCTCGGCCTGCTCGCCGAACTCGCCGCCGACCAGCCCCTGCTGTGCGTCATGGACGACGTGCAGTGGCTGGACCGGGCCTCACTGGACGCGCTGCTGCTGGCCGCCCGACGCCTCCAGGCCGAGGGGGTGGCCCTGCTGCTCGCCGCCCGCACCGGTGGTGCCCCCGGGGCCGACGGCGGCGCGGCGGAGCGCCCGCTGGGACTGCCCGAACGACAGGTGACCGCACTGTCCGAGGCCGACGCCACCCGGCTGCTGGCCCGGCGGGCCGGCCCCGGCCTGCCCGCCGCCGCGCGCGACCGGCTGCTCGCCGAGGCGGCCGGCAACCCGCTCGCGCTCACCGAACTCCCGGTCGCCGCGGGGCCGCACACGTCGGCGTCGGGCGGCCTGCCGCTCACCAGCCGGCTGCTGATCGCCTTCCACGGCCAGGTCACCGGCCTGCCCGCGGCCTCCCAGACGCTGCTGCTGGTCGCCGCCACCGAGGAGAGCGGGGCGCTGGACGTCGTCCTGCCCGCAGCGGCCGCCCTCGGCGTCACCGCCGAACACCTCGCTCCCGCCGAGGAGTCCGGCCTGGCGACGGTCACCGCCGACCGCCGGATCGCCTTCCGGCACCCCCTGCTGCGCTCCGCGATCCTCCAGCGCGCTCCGCACCACCAGAAGACGAGGGTCCATCAGGCCGTGGCGCGGGCCCTGCCGGACGGCGACCGCCGCACCTGGCACCTCGCGCTGGCCGCCACCGGTCCCGACGCGGGCCTCGCCGACGCGCTGGAGCGTGCCGCCGTCCGCGCCGAGCGCCGCGGCGGCCACGGCGGGGCCGCCGCGTACGAGCGCGCCGCCCGGCTCACCCCGGACCGCGACAGCGCCACCCGCCGGCTCGTCCTGGCCGCCGAAGCCGCCACCGAGGAGGGCGAGTTGGCTCGCGCGGAGGCGCTCGCCGACGAGGCCTCCGGCCGGACCGACAACGTCCTGGCGCACGCCCTGCTCGACCAGGTCCGGGCCACCGCGCACTTCTGGCGCGGCGCGCACCCGACCGCCCACCGGCTGCTGCTCGACGCCGCCGGCACCGACATCGACCCGATGTACGCCGCCCGGATGCTGCTCCAGGCCTTCCACGCCGCCTGGTACGCGGGGGAGGAGCCGGTGGTCGCCGTCCTGGACCGCCTGGCGGTCCTGCCGCTCGCCGCCGACGACCCCCTCGCCCCGCTCGCCCGCCACCTGCCCGCGGCCGTACTGCCCGCGCTCGGCCGGCCCGCCACGCCGCTCCGGCCCGTCCGGGAGGCCGTGGAGGCCGCCCGCCGGGCAGGGGCCGACAGCCCGGTCGACCTGGTCCAGCTGTGCGGCGCCACCCTGGTCCTCGGGCGCGACGAGGAGACCGTCGAACTTGCCGCCGAACTGATCGCAGAAGCCCGCGCCAAGGGCACCGTCGGAGTGATGCCCACCCTGCAGTTCTTCCTGGCCGAGGCCGAACTCTTCCACGGCCGGCACCGCGACGCCGAACTCACCGCCACCGAAGGCCTCGGCCTCGCCCGGGACACCGGCCAGCACCAGTGGGTCAGCCAACTCACCGCGCTGCTCGCCTGCCTGGCCGCGCTGGACGGCCGCGCCGACAGCTGCGCCGAACTCGCCGCGACCGCCCTCGCCACCACCGGCCCGCAGACCGCCGCCCCCGCGGCCGGCCTGGCCTGGGTCCAGTGGGCGCTCGCCCTGCTCGACCTCGGCCAGGGCCGCGCCGGCGACGCCGCCGACCGGCTGCACACCCTCACCACCGGCCCGCACCGGCACCACATCAGCGCCACCCGGGCCGTCCCCGACCTGGTCGAGGCCGCCGTCCGCCTCGGCACCCCCGAACGCGCCGCCGAACCCTACGAGCGCTTCGCCCGCTGGACGGCCGCCGCCGACCGCCCCTGGGCCGAGGCCCTCCGCCTGCGCTGCCAGGCCCTGCTCGGCCCCGACGAACTCGCCGAGACCGCCTACCGCGGCGCCCTCTCCCGGCACGCGACGGCCCACCGCCCCTTCGAACAGGCCCGCACCGCCCTCCTCTACGGCGAATGGCTGCGCCGCACCCGCCGCCGCACCGACGCCCGCCCCCACCTGCGCGCTGCCCTGGAGACCTTCGACCGCCTCGGCGCCCACCCCTGGGCCGCCCGCGCCCGCACCGAACTCTCCGCCACCGGCACCCCCGCCCCGGCCACCCCCACCGGCACCCCGCAGTCCCCCCTGACCCCCCAGGAACTCCAGATCGCCCGCCTCGCCGCCCAGGGCCTCACCAACCGCGACATCGCCGCCCAGCTCTTCCTCAGCCCCCGCACCGTCGCCCACCACCTCTACAAGGCCTACCCCAAGCTCAACATCACCTCCCGCACCGAACTGACCACCGTCCTCTGACAGCGGCCCCCCGAAACGCCGAGGGCCCTGCCGGAGAGTGCGGCAGGGCCCTCGCGCTTCAGTCCTTGGTGTCGTGCTTCCAACCTTCTGAATGGTGCTCGCGGTGATACGCCAGGTGAGTCCGGTCTATCCGATGGTTAGGTGCCTCCCGCAGCTTTCCGATCTCGGTACCCGTAGCGCGGTCAGTGATCGTCAGATCGTCTGCGATGGTCAACATGCCGAAGTCGAACAGGGTGTGGTGGTTGGGGCACAGGCACAGGACGTTCCCTGCAACATCGGGACCGTTGTGCGGCCTTCCAAGCGCGCGGACATGAGCGGCCTCCGCGTAAGCACCTGTGGGGGTAGCGAGCCGGATGCCGCACACCTGGCAAGTGAACCGGTGGGCGCGCTTGACGTGGTTCGCGACCTTGGTACTTCGGACGACCCGCTGAATCGTGACTTCCAAGCGGGTCGGGGCGTCCTGTCCGGCTGGTTCCTCAAACTGTGCTTCCTGACTACGTGACTCGTCGGTGGAGAGCTTCACTAGTCGGTAGCGCCACACAAGGAAGCCGGACTTACCGGTAGCGTGCCAAAATTCCACGACCCGAAAGAGCCCGTCATAGCGGTAGATCATGCTGCCCGAGCGCCCAGAGCCGTCTGGTTCTCCCCGGATGACCCGCACTGGAGCACCGGTAGTCATGCTGGTGACCAGGGCAGCGTTGCCACGAGTGAGGGGCTGGTCGAAGGTCTGTTTCCGTTCGTCCTTCTTGCGGCCGCCCTGCCCCGTGTAGACGATGACGTCACCGTGGTCTTCGTCGTCCTCGTAGCCGCCGGACAGGACGATGGATTCGGCTCCGAGACCTTTGGTGCCACAGATGCCCGCCTGATTCGGCCGGTGCACGAGTGCCTCGCTCAGCCCCTGCCGACTTGCGAAGACGTGACCGATCTTGATCCCTGGAACAGTCCCATAGACCTTACGACCGCGGCCAGGCCGCTTGATGTCCTTGAGCAGGGCGGTGGGCTTCTCCTCGTCGAAGAAATGGCTTACCAGTGCATCGACCACCCGCCCTCGCGCTACGGGGTCAGCTGCCATGAGTTCGTAGAAGTCGTGCTCCAACCCGCCCAGTGGGTCATGAGCATCGAGCCACTGCTTCAGCGCCGAGCCCCGGGCAGTTGGAACCTCGCTTTCGTAACCGTCCAGCTCCCACAGCCTCGACCGACTCAAGGCTACGAAGGGGTACTCCGGAGAGGGGTCTGAACCAGGACGCCCGTACTTCTTGAGCAACTGCTGGAGTCCGTCCTGTGCGACAGACCACGGGACCATCCTTGGCTCCTGCATCGCAGCCCGCTTGATTGCCCACAGCAAGGTGATGGGCTGGTGCCTGGCGGGCTGCCCGGAAGAGCGGTCAACGCGCAGTGCGGCAATCGAAGCGCAAAGATCATCTACATGACTTGTCTCTTGCATCGGGCCCCCGTAGAGCTGCTGGGTGATCTCTGTAGCCCGAAACGCACACCCGCCGGCCGCGGTTCCACCGGCTAAGGACAGGTCAGTCGCGGCCCAGGGCCCAGGAACTTCTCTCGGGACTCTCCCGAGCCCCCCCCGGAAAGCCAGTCAGGGCCGGTCTCCCTTGCGGGAGACCGGCCCTGAGCTGGTCTTACTGGGTCGGGGTGGCGGGATTTGAACCCACGGCCTCTTCGTCCCGAACGAAGCGCGCTACCAAGCTGCGCCACACCCCGGTCTTGCGGTTTGTCGCTCCGTCTCCTTCGCGACGAGTAGAACTCTACCGGACGCTCGCCGAGACACGAAATCCGGTTTCGGGCGGGCGTCCGGCGGGGGTCAGCGGGGGGCCGGGACGAGGGTGAGGAGGGTGACCTCGGGCGGGCAGGCGAAGCGGACGGGGGTGTAGCGGTTGGTGCCGCAGCCGGCCGAGACGTGGAGGTGGGAGCGGTGGCCGCCGGCGGTGTGGGTGGAGAGGCCCTTGACCCGGCGGGTGTCGATGTCGCAGTTGGTGACCAGGGCGCCGTAGAAGGGGATGCAGAGCTGGCCGCCGTGGGTGTGGCCGGCCAGGATCAGCGGGTAGCGGTCGGCGGTGAAGGCGTCGAGGACGCGCAGGTAGGGCGCGTGGACGACGGCGAGGGAGAGGTCGGCGTCGGCGGAGGGGCCGCCGGCGACGTCGCTGTAGCGGTCGCGGCGGATGTGGGGGTCGTCGAGGCCGGTGAACTCCAGGTCGAGCCCGTTCACGGTGAGCCGGCCGCGGGTGTTGGTGAGGTCGAGCCAGCCGGCCCCGTCGAAGCCGTCGCGGAGCTTCTCCCACGGGTTGTGGACGGCTCCGGTGATGCCGCGGCGGGCGGTGCCGTCGGGGTTGTTCATGCCGTGGGCGCCGCTGCGCATGGCCTGGAGGTAGCGTGCCGGGTTCTTGCGGGCCGGGCCGTAGTAGTCGTTGGAGCCGAAGACGTAGACGCCGGGGAACTCCATGAGGGGCCCGAGCGCGTCGAGGGTGGCCGGGACGCCGAGCGGGTCGGAGAGGTTGTCGCCGGTGTTGACCACCAGGTCGGGGCGCAGGCCGGCCAGGCTCTTCAGCCAGCGCTGCTTCTTGCCCTGCCCGCTCACCATGTGGATGTCGGACACCTGGAGGACCCGGATCGGGCGGGCGCCGCGCGGGAGGACGGGGACCTCGATCCGGCGGAGGCGGAAGGCCCGGACCTCGTACCCGACGGAGTAGGCGAGGCAGGCGGTGCCGGCGGCGGCGATGCCGAGGGGAACGGAGTACAGCGGTCGCATCAGCCCATGCTCTCAGACGGTGGATCAGCGGGCGCACGCCCGGAGTCGGCGGGGAGGGCGGCGGCCGGGGGCGTCTCCTCGGTCTCCCGGCGGGCGCGCAGGGAGCGGACCTTGTGGCGGTTGCCGCAGCGTTCCATCGAGCACCAGCGCCGGCGGCCGGGGCGCGAGGTGTCGACGAAGATCAGTCGGCAGTCGTGGGCGCCGCATTCCCGGATCCGGTCCGCGTACGGGCCGGTGAGCAGGGCGATGGCGTCCCGGGCGAGGGTGGAGGTCAGCTGGGCTCCGTCGGCGGGTGGCGGGGCGGCCGCGGTGCCGTCCGGGGCGATCCGGGGGACCAGTGGCGGGTGCTCGGCGGCCCGGTTGAGGACGGCGTAGTCCTCGGGTTCGCCGGGGCGGCCGTGGGCGCGGGCGGCGGCCAGGTGCCACAGGGCGTCGCGGAGGGTGCGGGTGGCGGTGAGCTCGGTGGGGGAGATCCGTACGGCGTCGGCGGGCAGCCGCAGCCGGGACGGCGGGAGCCAGGCGGCGAGGTCGGCGGGCCGGTGCAGCACCTCGTACCGGGCGTACGGGCCGGGTCCGCCGGTGGTGAGCAGTTCCAGGCAGAGGGCGCCGGGGTCGAAGTGGAAGCGGCTGCCCCCGGGGGTGGTGAGGACCAGCCCGGGCGGGGTGCGCCGTACGGCCGGGTCGGCAGGGCCGGTCGCGTTCCGGGGGACCGGGTCGTCTCCGTCGGTCATGCGCCCCAGGATAGGTGTAACCGGGAAGACGGGTTACGAAGAGGGGTTACGAAGACGGGTTACGAAGAGGGGTTACGAAGACGGGTTGCGAAGACGGGTTACGGGGCCGGAGGGGGAAGGAAGGGGGAAGGAAGAGGGGTGGGCCGCTGCGGGGCGGAAGGGCTGACCCTTGCTCAGGAGGCCCCTCCCCGGAGGCGTGGAGCACCCCGTCGCCCGGCACCCCCGTCGTCCGGAGCGGCACTCCGGGCGACGGGGGCGCGGGCCGGCCTCAGGCCGGAATGGCGTTGACGTACTCGCGCATCATCCGGGGGACCCGGTACGCGTACTGGTGGCCGCGATTCACCTGGACAACGGAGAAGTCGACCAGTTCGGCCAGGACGTCGAGGTTGCGGGAGGGCTCCCGGCCGGCCGGGCCGCCGCCGTCGACGGGCTCCTGCCGGATGTCGTCGATGGAGAACTCCTCGGGGAACCGGGAGAGCCGTCTGAGTGCCCGGCGCTGCCGTTCGTCGAGCAGTCCGTACGCCCAGGCGAGGCTGCGGTGCAGCGAGCGGTGGTGGGAGAGCCCGCCGACCTCCTCCTGGCCGAGGATCGGCAGCACCCGGCACTCGTCCACCAGGACGTGCAGGGGCACCGAGCGCATCCGCACGGCGGCGTTCTCGATCGCGAGCGCCAGGCCGCCGAGGCGTCGGCAGAGCTCGACGACCTGCGGCATCTGGTCGCCGAGGTCGAGCGTCGGGGCGACCGAGTGCACCCGGTGGCAGAACAGCTCGGCGGCCGGCGGGCAGCCGTAGGGGCCGTCCGGGTGGTCGACCGACAGCGGTGAGACCTCCCACAGGTCGGCGGGGACCCCGGCGGGCGCCCGCAGCGAGGTGATCATGATGTGGAGTGCCGGGTGCCGCGCCAGCAGTGTCCTGACCTGCCGGGCCACCGTGTCGATGACGTGCTCGGCGTTGTCGACGACCAGCAGCAGCTGCAGCTCGGGGCCGGTCCGCGGGTCGCGGCCGAAGCCCCGGAGGAGGGTGTCGAGCGCGCGCTGGGCCTGGGCCGAGGCGGCCGCCGGGTCGACGGCCTCGGGGGTGACCGAGCCGAGTTCCAGGACCACGACGCCGTCCCGGAAGCGGTCCAGCAGGTGGGCGGCCGAGTCCAGCGCCAGCCGGGTCTTGCCGACCCCGGCGGGTCCGGTGAGCACCAGCGGACGGCCCGGTCGCAGGGCGGTCACGACGTGCAGCAGGTCGGCCCGTCGGCCGACGGTGATGTCCGTCTTGGGTCGCAGTCCCCGCCACCGCGCGTTGTCCGGGAGCTCGGCGACGCGGGCCGGGAATCCGGGTTCCGGCCGGGTGGGCGGCAGCCCGGCCGGGGCGCCCGCGTGAACGACCTGGGAGAGCAGGGTGTCGTCCCGGTTGGTCGCCGCGGCGAACAGCGCGCCCACCAGGAGTTCCACGGAACTGCGGCGCGGATTCTTGATGGCTCCGGTTTCCAGGTTGCGAATGGTGCGGACGCTGACAGTGGAGTGTTCGGCTAATTGCTCCTGGCTCCAGCCGACCATCTTCCGTTGGGTCACCAACATCGATCGAAGCTGATTGTTGTCCATTCCCCCGCGCTTCCTGCTGTTGTGAGCAGAATAAAAGTCAGAACTCGATGCGATCGCTTTTACGGCGCCCATCGCTCCGAAAAGCGATCACTGTCGCCGGGCGGTCGGGCAGCCGGGCGGAGCGCGGGCGTGCGCGCTCGTTCCGGCAGGGGGCGCAAGGGACCCGGGTCGCCAGGTGTCAGGGCCGCCAGGTGCCTGGGCGGCAGTGTGCCAGTGCCGTGGAATAATGAATCGGGGACGTGATGACGGGTTGTCGCAGTTGTTCGTGGCGGTCTTCGGCGATGATTCGACGGTGATTCGAGGTGAGGTGATCGCCGCCATCGGCTGCTCAAGCGACGCGCGAACGAGTGTACTACGCGGACTATTTTCGGCGAAGCGGTCACAGCGTTCGATTTGCCCCTCCGGGACCGGCAACTTCGCTCCGGATCCGGCAATTTTCGGCTTTGCGGCCGATATTGTGCAAGCATTATCGGCCACCGTGGCCGAATCCCGTCGCTTGTTCCCGGAGCCGGGCATCGATTGTTCATGGAATCGACCGCCGCCCGTTCCCGGGTCGGATCGGCGCCGTCCGGCGGGCTGTCGGGCGCCCTCGGCCGGGGTTGTCGGGGATGCCGGCCGGGGTTCTCGGGGGATACTCGTTCAACTGCGGAAACCCCGGTGGACGCCCGGGGAAACCCGGTTGAGCCCACCCACAGCCGAAGGATAAGAAGAGGAAATGACAACGCTCAAGGAGCAGCTGCACGAGAACCTCACGGCTGCCATCAAGGACCGGGACGAGCTGCGCGCGTCCACCATCCGGCTCACGCTGGCGGCCGTCACCAGCGAGGAGGTGGCGGGCAAGCAGAAGCGCGAGCTGTCCGACGCCGATGTGCTGAAGGTGATCGGCCGCGAGGCGAAGAAGCGCCGGGAGGCGGCCGAGGCCTTCGACACGGCGGGCCGGACGGAGCAGGCGGCCCGGGAGCGGGCCGAGGGTGAGGTGCTGGCGACCTACCTGCCCAAGCAGCTCTCCGACGAGGAACTGGCCGCGATCGTGGCGGCCGCCGTGGCCGAGAGCGGTGCGAGCGGCCCGCAGGGGATGGGCGCCGTCATGAAGCTGGTGAAGCCCAAGGTCGACGGCCTGGCCGAGGGCGGCCGGGTCGCCGCGGCCGTGAAGGCCGCCCTGGCCTGAGCCGGGTGCCGGACGCCCCCGTGGGCGCCGGTCCGCCGGTCCGCTGGTCAGCCGGCCCGCTGGTCCGCCGGTCCCGACCCGTCGCCCAGGTGACGCCCCCAGGTGACGCGCCGCCCCGGTGACGCCCCGCCTCGGTCATGCGCCGCCCGGCGATGCGCCGCCCCGGCAACACGCCGAAGGGGCGCCCTCCGCACTGGAGGGCGCCCCTTCACCGTGTCGGCCGTTTCGCGGCCCGGGACGGGTCAGCCGTTCCCGTTGCCGCCGCCGTGCCGGCCGCCGTTCCCGTTCCCGTTGCCGGGGAAGGGCGGGAAGGTGAACCCGCCGGGGAAGCCGCCGGGCAGTCCGCCGGGGAGCCCGCCGGGCTGCCCGCCGGGCTGGCCGGGGTTGCCGCCCTGCTGCGGCGGCGGGGGGTTGCCGCCGGGCTGCGGAGCGTTCGGGTCGGTGGCCGGTGCGGTGGCGCCCGCCGGGGGAGTGGCCGGCTGCGGGTCCGGGATGTTGGCGGTCTGGATCGGCTCCAGCGGCGTTCCCTTGAGCGCCTGGTTCATCGCCATCGCCCAGATCGGGCCGGGGCCGTCGGCGCCGAACACCTCGGGGTAGTACTTGCCGCCGATGGTGATGTTCTTCATCTTGACGCCGCCGGCCGGGCCGCCGAGCCAGACCGCGGCGGCCAGCGACGGGGTGTAGCCGCTGAACCAGGCGGCCTTCTTCTCGTCGGTGGTACCGGTCTTGCCAGCGATCTTGCGGCCGTCGTCCATGGTCAGGGCGGCCGCGGTGCCCTTCTCGGTCACGTTGAGCAGGACGGCGTTCAGCGAGTCCGCGGTCTGCTCGGAGAAGGCCTGGCTGCACTGGGACTGCGGGACCGGGATGTCCTTGCCGTCCACCGTGGTGATCTTGTTGATCGCGATCGGGGTGCAGTACTTGCCGCGGGCGGCGAAGGTCGCGTAGACGTTCGCCATGGTCAGCGGGGAGAGCTCCAGGGTGCCGAGGACCATCGAGGGCACCTCCTGGAAGGCGTCGCCCTTGGCGGACTGGGTGATGCCCAGCTTGTTCGCCATCTGCTTCATCGCGCAGAGGCCGACCTGCTGCTCCATCTGCACGAAGTAGGTGTTGACCGAGCGGGCCATGGCCTCCTTCAGCTGGTACGGCCCGACCTCGCTGTCCTGCTCGTTCTTCACCGTCTCCTTGGGCTTGACGGTGTTCTTCCAGGTGCCCGAGCAGGTGGACATCTGCGGGTACTCGATCTTGTTCTCGGACGGGAACGCCTGGGTGTTCGACATGCCCGACTCCAGCGCGGCCGCGGCCAGGATCGGCTTGAAGGTCGAACCGGTCTGGAAGCCGTTGCCGCCGCCCATCGCGGCGTCCACGTTGAGGTTGACGACGGTCTGGTTCTTGTTCGGGTCCAGGCCGTACGGGCGGGTCTGGGCCATCGCCAGGATCTTGCCGCTGCCCGGCTCCATCATGGTCGCGGCGGCCGACACCGTGTCGGTCACGTTGACCTTCTTGGTGACGGCGTTCTGCGCGGCGGCCTGCTTGTCCGGGTCCAGCGTGGTGTAGATGTTCAGGCCGCCGGTGTTCCACACCTTCTTGCGCTCGTCGGCGTTCTTGCCGAAGGCCGGGTCCTGCTTGACCACGTGGCGGACGTAGTCGCAGAAGAAGCCCATGCCGGCCTGGGCGGTGATGCAGCCGTTCTGCGGGTCCTTGTACTTCAGACCCAGCGGGGCGGCCTTCGCCTCCTTCGCCTGGTCGGCGGTGATGTGCTTGTTCTCCAGCATCTTGTCGATCACGACGTTGCGGCGCTTGACCGTGTTCTCGGGGTAGCGCACCGGGTCGTAGGACGACGGGTTCTGCACCATGCCGGCCAGGGTGGCGGCCTCGGCGACGGTCAGGTCCTTGTTGCTCTTGCTGAAGTAGCGCTGGGAGGCGGCCTCGACCCCGTAGGCCTGGTGGCCGTAGAAGGTGATGTTGAGGTAGTTGGTGAGGATCTGGTCCTTGGACAGGTCCTCCTCCAGCTTGATGGCGACCTTGAGCTCCTGGATCTTGCGGCCCAGGGTCTTGCGCTGGGCCTCCAGGACGGCCGCCTGGTCGTCGCCGGCCTTCTCCACGTTGACGTTCTTCACGTACTGCTGGGTCAGGGTGGAGGCGCCCTGGGAGGCGGTACCGCTCTCCGCGTTCTTGCTGACCGCGCGGAGGATGCCCTTGAGGTCGACGGCGCCGTGCTCGTAGAAGCGGGCGTCCTCGATGTCCACCTGGGCGTGGCGCATGAAGGGCGACATCTGATCGGCGGTCAGGACCGTGCGGTCGCGCTCGTAGACCTTGGCGATCAGCCCGCCCTTGGCGTCGAAGATCTGGGTGGCCTGGGTGAGCGGCGGGGTCTTGAAGTCGTCCGGGATGTTGTCGAAGCTCTCCGCCGTGTCCTTGGCGGTCAGCCCGATGGCGCCGACGGCGGGCAGGGCGAGACCGGCCAGCAGGACTCCGGAGAGCACGCTGACGCCCAGGAACTTCACGCCGTTGCCGGCGTGCTCCAACGGTGATCCGCCGGTCCTGCCGCGCGGAGCTCCGGTGTTGCCTGGGGGCTGGGGTGCCTGTGGGCGCTTCGGTGCCATGGGGAGAACCCTACGTCGCGGATTCCCGCACACAGCGGCAGGCGTTCGCCTAGGCTTGTCACAAGCTTGCGACAGCTTCGGTGCGTCAACATCGCTCACTCTTGTGGGCGAGGAGACTTGCCCGAAATGCCCTGTGATGTCCGGGTTTTGAGGCAGCTGTGGCCTGCTGTACCCGTGTGTTCAGTCACGCTCCGTGGTGACTCCTGTGGCGAGAGTGCGGGCTCCGCTTTTGGCAAGGCGTGCGACCTGCGATCACTCCAACGAGTGAGCTGATCGATACCCATAGTCCAATCGGGTCATTCGAGATTGAGCCCGAAGGGGCTGTTGCAAGCTGTCGTTCTTCCGTAACGTCCTCAACTGGCAACGGTGAATATGCCGTTGCCGCCGTGGGGGAGCCTCGAAACGGGAGAGGACGGCGCCGGCATGGGCTGGGTTGACGACTGGAGTGCGCAGGCCGCCTGCCGCACGAGTGATCCGGACGAACTGTTCGTCCAGGGGGCGGCGCAGAACCGCGCGAAGGCGGTGTGCAGCGGCTGCCCCGTCCGGACGGAGTGCCTCGCGGACGCCCTGGACAACCGGGTGGAGTTCGGGGTGTGGGGCGGGATGACGGAGCGCGAGCGCCGTGCGCTGCTGCGCCGCCGCCCGACCGTCATCTCGTGGCGGAGGCTGCTGGAGACGGCACGCACCGAGTACGAGGAGTCCCTCGCGACCGGAGTGATACTGACGGACTACGCCCAGGCGGGCTGAGCCCGGCCGCACCGCGCGGTCCGGGCCGGTCGGCCCTCGGGCACGGGCTACACCGCGCCGTTGAGCCGGTCCCCGATGGCCCGGAGCCCGTCCAGGTCGTGCACGTCGCCCGGCAGCGCCGGCACCTCCACGATCGGCACGTCCGGGTACACCGAGACGAAGCGGTCGCGGGTGCGGCGTTCGCGCCCCATGATCTGCATCCGCTCGGCGTGCAGTCGCAGCAGCCCGGCCGCGAGCAGTTCCGCAGCGGGCGAGGCGTGCTCCGATCCGTTCTCCTCCAGGGCCTCGGCGGCCGCCAGCGCCCGCTCCGCGGTGAGCTGCGGTGCCCCCGTGTCGTGCACCCGGTTGAGCACCAGCCCGGCCAGCGGCATCCGGTCCGCGGCCAGCCGGTCCACGAAGTACGCCGCCTCGCGCAGCGCGTCCCGCTCCGGCGCGGCCACCACCAGGAACGCCGTGCCCGGCGCCTTGAGCAGCTGGTACGTGCGGTCCGCGCGCTCCCGGAAGCCGCCGAACATCGAGTCCATCGCGCTGACGAAGGTCTGCACGTCGGTCAGCAGCTGAGCACCGAAGATCTTGCCCAGGGTGCCGGTGAGCAGTCCCATCCCGACGTTCAGGAAGCGCATCGCGCTGCGCCCGCCGACCTTGGCCGGGGCGGTGAGGATCCGGATCACCCGGCCGTCCAGGAAGGACCCGAGCCGGTTGGGCGCGTCCAGGAAGTCGAGCGCCGAGCGGGACGGCGGGGTGTCCACGACGATCAGGTCCCACTCCTCGGCGGCGCGCAGCTGCCCGAGCTTCTCCATCGCCATGTACTCCTGCGTGCCCGCGAAGCCGGCCGACAGGGACTGGTAGAAGGGGTTCTCCATGATCGCCTTGGCCCGCTCGGGCTCGGCGTGGGCCAGCACGACCTCGTCGAAGGTCCGCTTCATGTCCAGCATCATGGCCTGGAGCTCGCCGTCGCCGGTGACCCCCTTGACCACCCGGGGGGTGTTGTCGAGCTCGGTCAGGCCCATCGACTGGGCGAGCCGGCGGGCCGGGTCGATGGTCAGCACCACGACCTTGCGGCCGCGCTCGGCCGCCCGCAGGCCGAGCGCCGCGGCGGTGGTGGTCTTGCCGACGCCGCCGGAACCGCAGCAGACGATGATCCTGGTCTTCGGGTCGTCGATCAGCTCGTCCACCGCGAGTCGCCGCCCGGTGCTCCGCACCCCGCTGTTCGAGGTCATGCCGCCCCCTGCCGCTTCAGTTCGCCCGCCAGCCGGTACAGCCCGCCGAGGTCCACGCCCTCGCCCAGCAGCGGCAGTTCGTACGTCGGGAGCCGCAGCTGCTGGATGTCGGCGCGCTGCGCGCGCTCCAGCTCGACCCGCTCGGCGTGCTCCCTGGCCTGCGCCAGCAGGGGGTCGATCAGCGGCTCCACCGCCGCCCGGACCTTCTCCGCGGCGCGCGTGCGGCCGCCGAGCCCGGCCTCGCCGAGCGCCACGGCGACCTCCTCGCGGTGGTCCCCGTCCACCGCGGCCACCGCCGCCGCGTCCAGCACCGGCGGCCGGACCATGTTGACCATCACCCCGCCCACCGGGAGCTTCGCCTCGCGCAGCTCCCCGATGCCGTCGACCGTCTCCTGCACCGGCATCTCCTCCAGCAGGGTGACCAGGTGCACCGCGGTTTCCGGCGACTTCAGCACCCGCATCACGGCCTGCGCCTGGGTGTGTATCGGGCCGATCCGGGCCAGTCCGGCGACCTCCGCGTTGACGTTCAGGAACCTGGTCAGCCGCCCGGTCGGCGGGGCGTCCATGACCACCGCGTCGTAGCGCCGCCGGCCGTCCGGGTCCTTGCGCCTGGTCGCCTCGCAGGCCTTGCCGGTGAGCAGGACGTCCCGCACACCGGGCGCGATGGTGGTGGCGAAGTCGACGAAGCCGACCTTCTGGAGCGCCTTCCCGGCCCGGCCGAGCTTGTAGAACATCTCCAGGTACTCCAGCAGCGCCAGCTCGGTGTCGATCGCCAGCGCGAAGACCTCGCCGGGCCCGCCCCCACCGGCGGCCAGCCCCAGCTGGGCGCGGGAGACCGAGGCGATCCGGCGCTCCTCGTACGGCAGTGCGGCGATCCCGAACAGCTCGGCGATGCCCTGCCGGCCCTCGACCTCGATCAGCAGCACCCGTCCGCCGTCGGCGGCGAGCGCCAGGGCCAGCGCCGCGGCCAGCGTGGTCTTCCCGGTGCCGCCCTTGCCGCTGACCACGTGCAGCCGGACGCCCTCCCAGTCGGGGTCGCGCCGGGCCGCCTGGCCGGGGGTGCGTGCCACGCTCCGTCTCCGTCCGTCTCCGTCCTACGGGCGTCCCCTCCTGACGAGGGTGCCCCTCACCAGGGTCCCCTCCCGACGGGGGTGCCCTTCACCAGGGTGCCCTCTCGCGAGGGTAACCAGGGAGCGCACCGGATGCCCGGAGCACCTGGGCCGTCAGGCCGGATCATGCCCTCTTTGTGCCCCACCTCACACGCCTCGCGGCCGTCGGAGCGGATCACCGCGACGGCTCGTCTAGAGTCTGGCCATGACCAAGTGGGAATACATGACGGCGCCCCTGCTGGTGCACGCCACCAAGCAGATCCTGGACAACTTCGGCGAGGACGGCTGGGAGCTCGTCCAGGTCGTGCCCGGCCCGAACCCGGAGCAGCTGGTGGCCTACTTCAAGCGGGAGAAGAACGCATGAGCAAGGTCGAGGAGAAGCTCGCCGAGCTGGGTCTGACCCTGCCTCCGGTGGCCGCCCCGGTCGCCGCCTACGTGCCGGCCGTGCACTCCGGCGACCTCGTGTTCACCTCCGGCCAGCTCCCGGTCGTCGGCGGCAAGCTGCCGACCACCGGCAAGGTCGGTGCCGAGGTCTCCCCGGAGGAGGCCAAGGACCTCGCGCAGATCTGCGGGCTGAACGCCCTGGCCGCCGTGAAGTCCGTGATCGGCGACCTCGACCGGATCGAGCGGGTCGTCAAGGTCGTCGGCTTCGTCGCCGCCGCCCCCGACTTCATCGGTGTCCCGGCCGTCGTCAACGGCGCCAGCGAGCTGCTCGGCAAGGTGCTGGGCGACGCGGGCGTGCACGCCCGCAGCGCCGTCGGCGTCGCGGTGCTGCCGCTGGACGCCCCGGTCGAGGTCGAGCTCGTGGTGCGCCTCAAGACCGTCTGAACGTGATCGCGGGGGCGGGGCCGGGCCTGTCCGGCCCCGCCCCCGTGTGGCCGGAGTGTGTCCGATCGATCGGTGAGCCTGGCGGGAATCGCCGGGCACGCCCTAGCATCCGGGCATGGACCATCGAGCGACGACGCTCCCGATGCCGCCCGGCTGGCCCGCCCGGATCCGGGCGGTCGCATCCGGCGCGGTGACCCCGCCGGTGCCCAGGCCCGCCGCCACCGTCGTGCTGCTGCGCGACGCCGCCGGGGGGCCGGAGGCCTACCTGCTGCGCAGGCGCACCTCGATGGCTTTCGCGGCCGGGATGTACGCCTACCCCGGCGGCGGGGTGGACCCGCGGGACGCCGAGGTCGAGCCGGGCTGGGCCGGGCCGACGCCCGGGGAATGGGCGCGACGGCTCGGGGTGGACGCCCGGACGGCGCGGGCGGTGGTCTGCGCGGCCGTCCGGGAGACCTTCGAGGAGGCCGGCGTGCTGCTGGCCGGCCCGGACGCCGACAGCGTCGCCGCGCCGCGCGACTGGTCCGCCGAGCGGGCCGCGCTGGAGGCGCACGAGCTGTCCTTCGCCGAGTTCCTCCGCGACCACGGCCTGGTGCTGCGCAGCGACCTGCTGGGCGGCTGGGCCCGCTGGATCACCCCCGAGTTCGAGGAACGGCGCTACGACACCTGGTTCTTCGTCGCCGCGCTGCCGGCCGGCCAGCGCGCGGCCCTGGAGGTCGGCGAGGCCGACCGGGTCGCCTGGCTGACCCCCGCCGAGGCGGTGCGCGGCCACCGGGAGGGCCGGTTCGGCATGCTGCCGCCGACCGTGACGGTGCTGCGCGAGCTGTCCTCGGCCCGGACCGCGGCCGAGGCACTGGCCGCGGCCGCCGACCGCCCGCTGACGCCGGTCCTGGGCCGGGCCGAGATCCGCGGCGACCGCCTGACGGTCCGCTGGCCCGGGTACCAGGAACTGACCATCGACGGGGAGTTCCCCGAGGGCTCCTGACCGTTCCACCGGTGGGGCCTCCCGGGCCCCCGTACCGGCTGCGGGTCGTACACCCCGCAGGACGCGACCATCCCGTACCGACGCAGAGAGAGGACCGACGCCCGATGACCCACAACGACGTGGCTCGCCGGACGGCGCCCGAGATGCCCGCCCGCCGTCTGACTCCCCGTGACCCCGCCTGCGTGAGCCAGGTCCCGTTCGTCGAGGTGGCGCAGCGCGCCCTCGTCCGGGCACTGCCGCTGCGGGCCCTGCACCGAGACGGCGGAGGCGGCCGGTGAGCGGACTCCTTCCGGGCGACCCCGCCGCCGCCGTCGGCGGCGAGGCCACCCCTCGGGCGCTGTGCGTGCTGGCACCGAACCCGTCGCCGATGACGCTGGACGGCACCAACACCTGGCTGCTCTCCGAGCCCGGCTCGGACCTCGCGGTGGTGATCGACCCGGGCCCGCTGCACGAGGGCCACCTGCGCCGGGTGGTCGACCTCGCGCGGGAGCGGGGCAAGCGGATCGCGCTGACCCTGCTCACCCACGGCCACGCCGACCACTCCGAGGGCGCGGCCCGCTTCGCCGAGCTGACCGGCTCCGAGGTGCGGGCCCTGGACCCGGCGCACCGGCTGGGCTCGGAAGGCCTGGTGGGCGGCCAGCGCCTGGACGTCGGCGGTCTCGACCTGCGGGTGGTGGCCACCCCGGGGCACACCTCGGACTCGCTGACCTTCCACCTGCCGGACGACGGCGCGGTGCTCACCGGCGACACCGTGCTCGGCCGCGGCACCACGATGGTCGCGCACCCCGACGGCCGGCTGGGCGACTACCTGGACTCGCTGCGCCGGCTGCACACCATGGCCTCCCAGCACGGCGTGCGCACGGTGCTGCCCGGCCACGGCCCGGTGCTCGGGGACGCGCTGGGCGCCGTCGACTTCTACCTGGCCCACCGGGCCGCCCGGCTCGCCCAGGTGGAGACCGCGGTCGAGGCGGGCTGCCGGACCGCGCCCGAGGTGGTGGCCCGGGTCTACTCCGACGTGGACCGGGCGCTGTGGCCGGCGGCCGAGCTGTCGGTGCGGGCCCAGCTGGAATACCTGGAGGACCACGGGCTGATCCCGGGCGCCGAGTGATCCCCTGAACGCTGGAACGCGGGGGTGAACGCGGAGGGGCCCGTCCGGATCGGACGGGCCCCTCCGCGTTCGCGGGCGTCAGCGGCGTTTCGCCGGCGTCAGCGCGAGCGGCGCGACAGCCGCTCGACGTCCAGCAGCACCACCGCGCGGGCCTCCAGCTTCAGCCAGCCGCGGCCGGCGAAGTCGGCGAGCGCCTTGTTGACCGTCTCGCGGGAGGCGCCGACCAGCTGGGCCAGCTCCTCCTGGGTGAGGTCGTGGGCGACGTGGATGCCCTCCTCGGACTGCACGCCGAACCGGCGGGAGAGGTCCAGCAGGGCCTTGGCGACGCGGCCGGGCACGTCGGAGAAGACCAGGTCGGACATCACGTCGTTGGTGCGGCGCAGGCGGCGGGCGATGGCCCGCAGCAGCGCGATGGAGACCTCGGGGCGGGCGTGCAGCCAGGGCTGGAGGTCGCCGTGGCCGAGGCCCAGCAGCTTGACCTCGGTCAGCGCGCTGGCGGTCGCGGTGCGCGGGCCCGGGTCGAACAGCGACAGCTCGCCGATCATCTCGCTGGGGCCGAGCACGGCCAGCATGTTCTCGCGGCCGTCCGGCGAGGCTCGGTGCAGCTTGACCTTGCCCTCCGCCACGACGTACAGCCGGTCGCCCGGGTCGCCCTCGTGGAACAGCGACTCCCCACGGGCGAGGGTGACCTCGGTCATGGAAGCGCGCAGCTCGCCGGCCTGTTCGTCGTCGAGTGCCGCGAAGAGTGCGGCGCGCCGCAGAACGTCGTCCACGTGCTTCCTCCTTCTCGGCCGTACGGCGGGTGGGCCGTCCGGCGCAAGTTCCGTTCAGTGTTCTGCATCACCAAGCATGGCGCATGTCGCTCCGATCATATGAGGAGGGGGTGTGCCGAGGTGCGCCGTGCGGGGCCATTCGTACCGGTGGGTCACCGGCCGGACCCGGTGACGGGAGCCCGGGGAAGGCCATCGGTCGAACCTTTGTCCATTCGATTCGAACAGGGAAACGGCCCCTGCCGTGCGGGCGTGTCCCGCCGCCGGACCGCCCGGCGACGAGTGCCGGCGGAGCCCCTCGGTCCGCCCGGCTCCGGGGCCGGGCGGACCGAGGAGCGGACCGGGGGCGGACCGTACCGGAGCCGGGCGATCAGCCGGTGAAGCCCAGCTCGGCGAGGGCCCGGTCGATCCGGGCGCGGTGCGCGGCCTCCCAGTCGTCCAGGGTCTCGGCCGCCTCCTTGGCCAGCTTCGCCCGGGCCGCCTCCAGGACCCGAGCCCGCTCGGCGGCGGGCACCACCACGACGCCCTCCTCGTCGGCCACCACGATGTCGCCGGCCGCCACCGACACCCCGCCGCAGGTCACCGGGGCGCCGTGGGTGCCCAGCCGCTCCTTCGCCCCGGGGATCGGGATCACCCCGCGGGCGAAGACCGGGAAGGCCAGCTCCCGCACCTCGGCGAGGTCCCGGATCAGGCCGTCGGCCACGAAGGCCGCCACGCCCCGGCGCTGCGCCACCGCGCAGACGTTGCCGCCGGCCAGCGCGTGGTCCAGGTCGCCGGACTCCACCACGATCACCGAGCCGGGCCCGGCCCGGTGGATCGCCGCGTGCAGCATCAGGTTGTCGCCGGGCGGGCACCGCACGGTGAAGGCCGGCCCGGCCACCCGGGGCATGCCCGTCCACAGCGGTCGCAGGCCGGCGTCCATGACCTGGGCGCGGCCCAGGACGTCGGCCAGGGTGGTGGTGGGGATGTCCTTGAAGTCCTCGTCCATGCTTCCTCGTCCGTCGTTGGTTGTCCGTCGTTGATTGTCCGTCGGTGGTCGTCCGCCGGTGGTCGTCCGTCGGGTGGGTGCGCGCCGGAGAGACGACGCCGGTGATCGTCGGAAGACCAGGCGGTGCCCCCGGGCCGCGCGTCAGGCGTAGAACTTCAGCAGTTCCGGCGCCAGCACCTCGGCGGACACCTCGTGGGTCTGGCCGTCCAGCGTCCGGTACTCGGCGTCCGGCACGGCCGCCGCCACCGCGCGGGCCGGGGCCCGCAGCGTCTCCGGGCTGGCGCCGCCGTCCAGGACCAGGGTCGGCACGGCGATCGTGGCCAGCAGGTCGACCGGGACGACCGCGCCGGTCCGGTCGCCGAGCGCCGCCGCGTCGTACGCCAGGGTCGGTGCGACCGCCTCGAACAGCGGCCACACCGGCGCGCCGCGCATCCCGTCCACCATCTCCGCCGGCGTCCCGGCGTAGACCATGAGGGCCGCGACCGCGTCCCCGCGGCGCCCCTCGGCGAGCGCCGCCGTCAGCTCGGCGACGTACTGGCGGAAGCGCTCGCTCTGCGCCTCCCCGGTGCTGAACGGCGGCTCGTAGACGGCGAGTCGGGTGATGCCGGTGCCCGCGGCGGCGGCCCGCAGCGCGAGTGCGGCGCCGGAGGAGTGGGCGAGGACGTGGGCCGAGCCGCCCGCCGCCGCGATGACGGCGGCCAGGTCCTCGATCTCTCGCTCCACCGCGAAGGGCGGGGTGTCCCCGCTGTCGCCGCGACCGCGCCGGTCGTAGGTCCACACGGTGTGCCGCGCCGCCAGCTGTTCGGCGATCGAGGCGCTCGGCCCCATGCCGCGGTGGCACAGTGCGCCGTCGACCAGGACGACGGCGGGGCCGGTCCCGGTGACGGAGCAGGCGAGGACGGTGCCGTCGGTGGAGACCACGGTGTTCATGGGTGTTCCTTGCTGTCGTACGAGTCGGTCGTGGAGGTAGACCGGGGTTCGCCGCAGAACTCATCGCTCCGGCCGAAATTTTCTTCCGGAGCTTCCGGACCCTCCGGGCCTCTGTGGCGGGGTGTCCGGGCGTATATGTTTCACAGGTAAATTACCTGCTAACCTTTTTTGCATGGTCACAACCGCCCAGTTCCGCCAGGCACTTCGGGTCGGTCCGGCCGGGGACGGCTGGCACAAGCCCGCGCTCAGCGCCGTGGTCACCCTCGGCGCGCTCAACCTCACCCTGCTCGGCCTCGGCCGGCTCGACCTCGCCCTCTACACCTCGGCCGGCGGCCTGGGCGCGCTGTACGGACACGGCCTGCCCTACCGGGCCCGGGCCCGGACGCTGGCCGGCGTGC
The DNA here is from genome assembly GCF_043198905.1 of Kitasatospora sp. NPDC048715. NCBI lineage: Bacteria > Bacillati > Actinomycetota > Actinomycetes > Kitasatosporales > Streptomycetaceae > Kitasatospora > Kitasatospora sp. NPDC048715. Next base: position 352,457 of record NZ_JBICVH010000001.1, read on the forward strand.
TGCTCGGCACCGTGCTCAGCACCGGCGCCTCCCTCACCGCCGCCGCACTGACCCGCGACGCCGCCGTCCTGGTCGCGGTGGCGGCGGTGCTCGCCGCCCTGCACAAGCTGCTCTGCGACGCCGCCCGGATCGGCCCGCCCGGCAGTCTGATCATCACTTTCACCTCCGCCAGCTGCGCCTTCCTCCCGCAACGGCTCGCCGAGGTCCCGCCGCACCTGGCGCTCACCGCGCTCGGCGCCGCGCTGGCCTGGGTGGTCTGCATGGCCCCGGCCCTGGTGCGCCCGTACGGGCCCGAGCGGATCGCCACCGCCCGCGCCCTGGAGGCCGCCGCCCGGCTGCTGCGGACCGGGCCCGGCCGGCCGGAGCCGGACGCCACCGCCCGAACCGCCCTGGTCGGAGCGGTCGAGGCGGCCTGGCAGAGTCTTGCGCTCTCCACCCCGTCCCGGCGGCGCGCCCTCGGCGACGCGCCCGAGCGGCTGCTGGTGCGCGCGGAGGCCGCACTGGCCGGACCGGCCCGGCCCGAGGACGCCGCGCGGTACCTCGACCTGGCCCGCGACCTGCGGCGCGGCCGCCCGCTGCCGTCGCTCGACCTCACCGAGGCGGAGGCGGCCGAGCCTTCCGTCCGCCGTCCCGGCCCCCGACCGCCGCTCCGGCGGGCGCTGCGGCCCGGCTCCGCGCTGCTGCCGATCGCGCTGCGGGTCGCCGTCGGCTGCGCCGCTGCCGGGTGGATCTCGCTGGCGCTCGGCGTCGGCCGGCCGTACTGGGCGGTGGTCACCGCGGCCTCGGTGTTCCAGGCGAACAGCACGCTGTCCTGGCAGCGCGCACTGCAGCGGGTGCTGGGCAACCTGCTCGGCCTGCTGCTGTTCACCGCCGCGCTGCCCGTCGCGCACACCGGCCCGGTGGCGCTGATCGGACTCGGGCTGGTCTGCCAGTTCGGGGCGGAGGCGACGATCGCCCGCAGCTACTGGCTGGCGACGGTCTTCGTGACCCCGATGGCGCTGCTGATGACGGAGTTCGCGGGCCCGCAGCCGGCCGGGGCGCTGATCGCCGACCGCTGGCTGGACACCTGCGTCGGGGCGCTCGCCGGCCTCGCGGCCTGCCTGCTGGTCACCAACCGCCGTACCGCCGCCCGGCTGACCCGCGCGCTCGCCGGAGCGGAAGCGGCCGGCCACCGGGCGTCGGCCGCCGTCCGCGCCGCCTCGCCCGCCTCGTCCGCCCTGTCCGTCGCGGACGTGAGCACCCCGGACGCCCTCGCCGCCCGTACCGGCCTCGCCGCGGCCCTGCTGGAGCTGCGCGAGGCCACCGACACCGCCGCCGGCGAGTGGCGCCGACCCGCCATCCCGCACCAGCGCGCCACCGCCACCGAGCGGCAGGCCCACCACCTGCTGGCCGCGCTGCTGGAACACCGCGGCCACGACGGCCCGTCCGATCCCGGCCCGGCGCTGCCGGACACGGCCCGGGCCGCGACGGGCACGGCCGGGGCCGCGACGGGCACGGCCGGGGCCGCGACGGGCACGGCCGGGGCCGCGACCGGCACGCCCTAGGATCGAAGCCGAACGGCAGGCCGCAGAACGGGAGCAGCACACGTGGAGGACGTCGTCGCAGGTGTGCTGCGCCAGTGGGAGCGGGCCTACCCGGGGCTGGACACCGGTCCGATCGCCGTCCTCGGCCGGATCAACCGCTGCGCCGCGCTGCTCCAGCAGACCCCCGACCCGCTCACCCGGGCCGGCCTCACCCGCGCCGAGTTCGACATCCTCGGCGCCCTGCTCCGCCTCGACCGCGAGCTGACCCCCACCCAGCTGGCCCGGGAGAGCTTCGCCTCCGGGGCCGCCGTCACCAAGCGCCTGCGGCTGCTGGAGGAGCGCGGCCTGGTCAGCCGCCGCACCGACGACCGGGACCGCCGGGTCGCCCACCTCGCGCTCACCGAGGAGGGCCGGACGCTGGTGGACGGTCTGATCCAGGAGCTCGTCGCCTACGACCGCGCCCTGCTGGCCGGACTCACCCCCGCCGAGCAGGACCGGCTCGCCGAGGCCCTCAGCGGCCTGCTGAACAGCCTTGAGGGGACGATCGGCCGCACCCCGGCCTGAGCCGGCGAACCGTGGCGGAGCGTCAACGGTGCTGCTCCGGCGGGAAACTATGCTCGGGGTGCGGGCGTACGGGGGCGCCGGGTGCGCGGCGGGCTCCCGCTGGGCGCGCGGTGTGTCGAGCCGTCTACCGGGAGTTCCCCTTGGGCCACAGCGCGGACCGAACCGACGCCGATCGCTCCCGTCCGAAGCACCCCGGCGGCTTCGGGCGCTTCGGCGGCTCCGGCGGCTCCGGTGACCCGCTCGCGCGGCTCACCCGGGGCATCGTGGTCATGGTCGCCGTCGGCTTCTGCGCCGCCTCGGTGGTGGCCACGGTCCGCAACCACGACGGCCTGGCCTACCAACTGCCCGCCGTCGCGCTGCTGCTGGTCCTGCTCGCCCTGCAGATCGGGCACGCCGGTCCGTGGCGTCTGGCGCGGCGCTGGTGGCCGTGGAGCCTGGTCGTCCACGGGGTGCTCACCTACCTTCCGTTCCTGTTCTTCGACGGGGCGTGGGTCGGCATCCCCGGGTCGTTCGCCGGTTCGGTGCTGCTGACCGTCGCGCTGCCGCGTTCCTGGGTGCTGTTCGTCGCACTGGTGGCCGCCCAGTACCCGCTCTGCGCGGCGCTGGGCGGGAACCCCGGCCAGTGCGTCAATGCGTCGGTGTCCACCGCCGTGGGCGGCATCGTGGTCTACGGCGTGGCCCGACTCGCCGACCTGACAGCCGAGTTGAGGGCGGCCCGGACCGAGCTGGCCGAGCTCGCGGTGGACCGGGAGCGGCTGCGTTTCGCGCGCGACCTGCACGACCTGCTCGGCTCCAGCCTCTCGGTGGCGGCGCTGAAGTGCCAGCTCGCCGAACGGCTGGCCGCGGACGAGCCGGAACGCGCCCGCGCGGAGATCGCCGAAGTGCTGGCACTGGTGCGGCAGGCGATGGCGGACACCCGCCGGCTCCCCAGCGGCGACCTCGGGATGTCCCTGGCGCGGGAGGCGCGTTCGGCGGTCTCGGCGCTGCGGGCGGCCGGGATCGGGGTCGAGGCCGAACTGGACTGCGAGGGGCTGCGGCCCGAACTCGACGCGGTGCTGGCCACCGTGCTGCGCGAGGCGGTCACCAACCTGCTGCGGCACAGCGCGGCCCGGCGCTGCGGGATCCGGGCCGGCCGGGACGAGCTCGGCACGGTGCGCCTGGTGGTCTCCAACGACGGCGTGCCGCGCGAACCGGGCGGCGCTCCGGGTGAGCCGGGCGGTGCTCCGGCATGCGAACCGGGCGGCGCTCCGTGCGAGGAGGGTGGCGGGCCCGGGTCGGAGGGTGGCGGCCACGGCATCGGGAACCTCACCGAGCGGCTGCGGGCCGTCGGCGGCCGGCTGACCGCCGAGCGGGACGGAGCGGGCTGGTTCCACCTCACGGCCGTCGTCGAGGCCGAGCCCGCCCGGGAGGCGGCCCGCGCCGCCTGACCGGGGCCCGGGCCGCCTGACCGGGCCCGGGCCGCTACTCGCGCATCCCCATCGTCTCGACCGGCTTCCGGCGCAGCGCCAGCCGGGTGGTCAGCAGGACGGTGCCCATCCCCAGCAGTGCCGCCCCGCCCAGTACCGCGGCCACCCAACTCCCGGGCGGCGCGGGCCAGGCCGTCCCGGTGAGCGCCAGGCTGACCGGGACCAGGACGGCGGCGGTGACGGCCGCACCGAGGGCGAGAGCCACCGCGACCGTGATCCCGCCCTCCCAGGCCGCCATCCGCAGCACCTGCGGCCGCGTGGTGCCCACCAGCCGCAGCAGCGCGAACTCGCGCCGCCGCTCGCCGATGGCCATCACCAGGGTGTTGACCACGGCGATCGCGGTGAACAGGCCGATCATGCCGAGCAGCAGCCGTCCGACCGCCGTGGCGGACTCCTGCCGCTGTCTGCGGGCCGCGTCGTACTCGGCCCGGTCGCCGACCCGGGCCATCGGGTAGGCCGCGGTGAGGTCGTGGAGTTCCCGGCCGACCTGCCGGGGGTCGGTTCCGGGGGCGGTACGGACCAGGACGGTCGGCGTGAGCGGGTCCGGGGCGTGGGCGGCTGCGAAGGGGGCGGGCAGCAGGGCGTCCGCGAACCGCACGTCGCGGTCGTACACGGCGGCCACCGTCGCGGTGCTGCCGGTGCCGTCCGGCCATTCGATCCGGACGGTGGTGCCGACGCCGGCCTTGAGCGCGGCGGCCGTCCGCTGCCCCAGCGCGATGTCCGCGTCGCGCAGCCCGTCCAGCGAGCCGGCCGTCACCCCGGGGTCGACCAGCTCCGCCAGCCCCTGCGGCTCGACGATCCGGGCGTTCAGCCCGTACTGGTCGACGTCCCCGGCGGAGACCCGGACGGTCGTGGAGACCGTGCCGTCGGCCGCCGCGACGCCCGGCAACCGCCGTACCGCGGCGGTGAATTCCGGCGGCAGGCCGATGCCGACGGCCTGGACCACGTGGTCGGCCAGCAGCCGTCGGCCGTCCTCGGCCGCGGTGGCCCGGGCCTTGACCACCGGGACGAACAGCACCGTGCCGGTGAAGGCCACCGCCAGCACCAGCGGGGTGACGGCGGCGGCGAAGCGGCGCGGCTGGGCCCGCAGCGCGGCCGAGGCGAGGAAGCCGGCCGCCGGGAAGAGCCGGCCCACCGGCCCGCCGATCGCCACGCTCGCGACCCGGCCGATCAGCGGTCCGAGCAGGGCCACCCCGAGCAGCAGCACCAGCACCATGCTCTCGGCCGTCCCCGCCCCGCGGTGGTCGTCGGTCGAGTCGGCCAGCACCGCGCCGGACCCGGCGAGCGTCACGAGCCCGAGCCCGGTCCGGATCCAACCGATGCCGGGCGGCGGCGCCGAGGCGTCGCGCAGCGCCCGGGTGGGCTCGACCCGGGAGGCCCGGCGCGCGGCGGCCGCGACGGCCAGCTGCGCGGTGACGACGACGCCGCCGAGGACGATCAGCGGGGCGGTCGGCCCGATGTGCAGCGGCACGTCCGAGCCGACCACCCCGCGGTCGACCAGTTCGCCCCGCAGCAGCGCGGCGAGGCCGGTCCCGGCGGGGAGGCCGACGACCGCGGCCGCGAGGGTCAGCACCAGCGTCTCCAGGGCGATCATCCGCCGCACCTGTCCGGTGGTGGCGCCGACCGCCCGCAGCAGGGCCATTTCGCGCAGCCGCTGCTGGACGGAGAGCGCGAGCGCCCCCGCGACCACGAAGGCCGCGACGAACAGCGACAGCACGCCCGTCGTCCCGGCCAGCGAGGAGAGGCCGTCGCCGGGCCCGGGAGCGCCGGAGAACTCCAGCTCGCCCCGCTCGTCGCCGGTGTGCACCCGGGGCCCGGACCAGTCCGGCACGCCGGCGCGGTCCCGTGCCGCGGAGAGTGCCCGCCGGGCCTGCTCGGCCGGTGCCCGCAGGTCGGTCCCCTCCCGCACGGTGAGCCCGATCGCGTCCGCGCCGGCCGCCGTCCCGGCGAGCTCGGCGGCCTGCCCGGGGCTGAGGAAGAGCGCGCTCTGACGGGCCAACTCCTGTGGTGCCGCGGCCAGTCCGGCCACGGTGTAGCCGCGCGGCGCCTCGGTGGTGGCCAGCCGTACGGTGCCGCCGACCGTGACCCCGGCGCGGGCGGCCGTCGCGGTGTCGAGGACCACCTCGTCCGGCCCGGTCGGGGCGCGGCCGGCGGTCAGCCGGAACGGGGTGAGGGCGGCGCTCGTCCAGGAGTGCCCGAGCGAGGGGCCGCCCTGCGGTCCGGTGAGGACCTGCCCGGAGGCGGTGACCACGGCCGCCGGGAAGGAGACCTCCGGGACTGCGGCCGTGACGCCGGGCAGCCGGGCGAGTTCCGCGGTCAGCGGTCCGGCGTCCGGGATGCGGGTGCCGTCGCCGACCACCACCGGGGCCCCGGCCCAGCGCTCGGTGGGGGTGCCCGCGCGCAGGGCGGACTCCAGCAGGACCCCGCAGGCGACGGTCAGGACCAGGGCGCAGACGAGCGCGGTGAAGGCGCCGGCGAAGCCCGCCTTCCGGGCCCGCACCGTTCGCCAGGCCAGCTTCAACACGCGGCTCGACCTCCCGGTGGTTCGCCCTCGATGACATCGCGAGCGTAGTTCCGGGGGCATCGGCCGGATTTCGGTTCGTCGACGAAGGGAGGCCTCGTTGAGAGGGTCCGTGCGCCTTCCACGGGCGGATCCATGCGAAACGCACGGTCCGTCGAACCGGCGGGGCCGTACTGCCCGGGTGTCGGGGTGTCGGGGTGCCGGTCGCCGAAGCCGAAGCCGAAGCCGAAGCCGTGGCGCGGGGCGCGGGGCGCGTGGCGCGGAGAGTGCCGGGGGCTACGCCGTCGGCAGCCAGCCCATCTCCTCGGCGATCCGGATCGCGTCGACCCGGCCGCGGCCCCCGGTCTTGGCCACCGCGGCGGCCAGGTGGTTGCGCGCGGTGCCCGTGGAGATGAACAGCCGGCCGGCGATCTCGGTGGCGGAGTCCCCCTGCGCCGCGAGCCGCAGGACCTCCGACTCCCGGGGCGTCAGCGGGTTCTCCCGGGTGTCCAGGGCGGCCAGCGCCAGCTCCGGGTCGACGACGCGCTCGCCGGCGGCCACCTTGCGGATCGCCGCCGCCAGCTCCTGCGCCGGGGCGTCCTTCCCGAGGAAGCCGAGCGCGCGGGCGGAGAACGCGGCGCGCAGGTTGGCGGGTCGCACCAGCCCGGTGAGGATCAGCGTCCGGCACCCGGGGAGCTTCTCGTGCAGTTCGGCCGCCGCCCGCAGCCCGTCCAGTCCGGGCAGGGCGATGTCGAGCACCGCGACGTCCGGGCGCACCTCCAGGGCGGTCGGCACCACCAGGTCCCCGCGCTCCACGTCGGCGACGACCTCCAGGTCCTCCTCGTACGCGAGGAGGGCCACCAGCGCGCCGCGCACCATGCTCATGTCCTCTGCCAGCAGGACCCTGATCATCCGTACTCTCCCCCTGTCAGGTGACGGCCACGGGCGGACTTCATTAGACAACAGGCCTTGCCAGGACCGGTTTCCGTGCTTGATCGGCCGCGAGCGGTCCGCCGGTCGGCGTAGCCTTCGTGCATGGCAGAGAGCAAGGTCCGGAAGGCCGCGGCGCAGGAGCCGGTGGCGAAGAAGGCGGCGGTGAAGCCGAGGAAGCCGGAATCGCGCCTGGCGATGGTGCGGCGGGCCCGGCGGATCAACCGCGAGCTGGCGGAGCTGTACCCGTACGCGCATCCGGAGCTGGACTTCGAGAACCCGTTCCAACTGCTGGTGGCCACCGTGCTGTCGGCGCAGACCACCGACCTCCGGGTGAACCAGACCACCCCGGCGCTGTTCGCGAAGTACCCGACGCCGGAGGACATGGCGGCGGCGAACCCGGAGGAGCTGGAGGAGATCATCCGCCCGACCGGCTTCTTCCGGAACAAGGCGAAGTCGCTCCTGGGCCTCTCGATAGCGCTGCGCGACGAGTTCGGCGGCGAGGTCCCCGGCCGGCTGGCCGACCTGGTGACCCTGCCCGGCGTCGGCCGCAAGACCGCCAACGTCGTCCTCGGCAACGCCTTCGGGGTCCCCGGCATCACGGTGGACACCCACTTCGGGCGGCTGGTCCGGCGGTTCGGCTGGACCACCGAGGAGGACCCGGTGAAGGTCGAGGCGGCCGTCGCCGAGATCTTCCCGAAGTCGGAGTGGACGATGCTCTCGCACCGGGTGGTCTTCCACGGCCGCCGGATCTGCCACTCCCAGAAGCCCGCCTGCGGCGCCTGCCCGATCGCGCCGCTCTGCCCCTCCTACGGCGAGGGGGAGACCGACCCGGAGAAGGCACGCAAGCTGTTGAAGTACGAGATGGGCGGCCGGCCCGGGCAGCGGCTGCGGCCGCCGGCCGACTTCCCCGGCGAGGCGGCCGCCCGCGCGGACGCCGCCGGCCACCACGGGCACGTCGCGGACCTGGCGGTGGACGCATGAGCGGGCGGTGGGGCCACCCCGGGCCGGAGGCCGGGGGAGTCGCGCGGGGCATCGAGCCGGACGGGCTGCCGAGCTGGCTGGAGCCGGTCCGGGAGGCGGCCGAGCGGGTGCTGCCGGAGCAGCTGAGCCGTTTCCTGCCACCGGCCGAGGGCGGCCGGCCGGCGGCCGTGCTGATGCTGTTCGGCGAGGGACCGGAGGGTCCGGACCTGCTGCTGATCGAGCGGGCCCGCTCGTTGCGCTCGCACGCCGGCCAGCCGTCCTTCCCCGGCGGCGTGCTGGACCCGGAGGACGGTGACCCGAACGGCCCGGGCCCGATCGCGGCGGCGCTGCGCGAAGCCTGGGAGGAGACCGGCCTGGACCCGGCCGGGGTGCAGGTGTTCGCGGAGCTGCCCCGGCTGTACATCCCGGTGAGCAGCTTCGTGGTGACCCCGGTGCTCGGCTGGTGGCGCGAGGAGACGCCGGTGCGCCCGGTGGACGCGGCCGAGACCGGCGCGGTGTTCCGGGTCACGATCACGGAGCTGGCCGACCCGGCGAACCGGGTGCGGCTGCGCCACCCGTCGGGGCACATCGGGCCGGCCTTCGCGGTCGCCGGGCGGCTGGTCTGGGGCTTCACCGCCGGGGTGATCGACCGGGTGCTGCACCACGGCGGCCTGGAACTGCCCTGGGACCCGTCCCGGATCGTCGACCTCTCGGACGACGCGCTGGCCCTGGTCCAGGGAGACCTCGAACACTCCCGGGTGCTGCCGGGCGGCGACGCCGACGCTTCGTGACCGGACGTCGGCGCGTGCGGCGCGCGGACCGTGGGAGGGTGTCCGAGTGAACGTCCTGGATGTGCTGCTGATCGCCGCGGCCGTGGCATTCGCCGTGTCGGGCTATCGGCAGGGCTTCGTGGTCGGCGTGCTCTCGTTGGTCGGCTTCCTCGGCGGCGGCCTGCTCGCCGTCGAGCTGCTGCCGCTGCTGGTGCTCGACCACATCGGCCCGGGCACCACGGCCTCGGTGGTGGCCGTCGTGGTGGTGATCGTCCTCGCCGCGATCGGCCAGGCGATCACCGCGCACTTCGGCTGGAAGCTGCGCGGACACATCGGGCGCCGCCCGGCCCGGGTGCTGGACGCGAGCGGCGGCGCGGTGGTGAACGTCGTCTCGATGCTGCTGGTGGCCTGGCTGATCGGTTCGGCGCTGGCCGGGGCGTCGCTGCCGACGGTCTCCAAGCAGGTGCGCTCCTCGGCGGTCCTCGGCGGGGTGCAGAACGCGCTGCCCGGCGACGCGCCGAACTGGTTCTCGGACTTCTCCAAGGTGCTCGCCCGCAACGGCTTCCCGCAGGTCTTCAACCCCTTCGAGCACGAGCCGATCACCCAGGTCGACACCCCCGACCCCGCGCTGGCCAACAGCCCGGCGGTGACGCGGGCCCGGCAGAGCCTGGTCAAGGTGGTCGGCACGGCGACCTCCTGCGGCAAGACCCTGGAGGGCAGCGGCTTCGTCTTCGCCCCGCACCGGGTGATGACCAACGCCCACGTGGTCGGCGGGGTCAACGAGCCGACCGTGCAGATCGGCGGGGTCGGCCAGCTGTACGACGCGACGGTGGTCCGCTACGACTGGCAGCGCGACATCGCCGTCCTGGACGTGCCCAAGCTGAACGCGCCCGCACTGGCCTTCGCCGGCGAGGCGAAGACCAACGACAGCGCGATCGTGGCGGGCTTCCCGGAGAACGGGGCCTTCAACGTCCAGCCGGCCCGCATCCGCGGCCGGATCCAGGCCAACGGCCCGGACATCTACCACCGCGGCCAGGTGGTCCGCGACGTCTACTCGGTGCGCTCGGTGGTCCGGCAGGGCAACAGCGGCGGCCCGCTGCTCACCCCGGACGGCGAGGTGTACGGCGTGGTCTTCGCCAAGTCGCTGGACAGCGCGGACACCGGCTACGTGCTGACCGCGGCCGAGGTGCGCGAGGACGTCGAGCAGGGCGGCGCCGCGACCGGCCGGGCGGACACCCAGGGGTGCGCGCTCTGACGGGTGCCGGCGGGGCAGGGCCGGGGTTGGGGTGGGGTGGGATTGGGTTGGGGCTGGGGTCGGGCCGGGGCCGGGCTGTGGTCGGGCTGTGGCCGGGCTGTGGCCGGGAAGGGCGCGCCGGGCCGGTCCGTCCGATATCCGTCGCCCCGTCAGGCAGCCCTGGTAGCCTCGGCCGCGCTCACCCGTTCGGCTCAACCGGGCGCCGTCCCGGCGTGGGCCCGACGAGAGGTCGTGGCAGTCCGATGATGGGTCACTCGCACGCGGTGAGCGGGGCGATGCTGTACGCGGCCTCGGCTCCCTTCCTGCCCCCGCTGCTCCTGCACACCACCCTGCAGCCGGCGGACATACTGATGGGCACGGTGCTGTGCGCGGGCGCGGCCCTGCTGCCGGACCTCGACCACCACGACGGCTCGATCGCCAACTTCCTCGGCCCCGTCTCCAAGGTGCTCTGCCGCTTCGTGGCGTGGATCTCCGGCGGCCACCGGCACGCCACCCACTCGCTGCTGTTCGTCGCGCTGATGGGCGCCGGCACCTGGGCCGGGGTCACCTACCTGGGGCGCAACTTCACCCTCGGACTGACCTTCTTCCTGCTGGCGCTCGCGATCCGGGCCCTGCGGCTCTGCCCGCCGGGCGACGGACCGGAGGCCTGGATCACCGTCATCGGCCTGGCCGCGCTCGGCACCTTCGGGATGAACACCTGGATGCCCAACTCGCCCGGCTGGCTGCCGTACGCGGTGGCGCTGGGCACGCTGGCGCACCTGCTCGGCGACTGCCTGACCAAGAAGGGCGCACCGCTGCTCTGGCCGCACAAGGAGCGCTACGAGGTCGTGCTGATCAAGCGCAGCGGCAACAGCGTCGAGACCAAGGTGCTGGTGCCGATCATGTCGGTGGCGACCTTCGTCCTGCTCTGGTTCACCGCGCTGTCGCCGACGATCGTGAACTGAACGGGCCCTGCCAGTCGGCCGGCACCGGGCGCATCGGTGCTCGGTGCGCCGGCACCCGGCGTACCGGTGCTCGGCGTATCGGCACCCGGCGTACCGGTGCTCGGCGTACTGGTGCTCGGTGCGCCGGTGCCCGCTGTGCCGGGCGATGAGATGCGGCGCGGGGCCTCAGGTCTCGCGCCGCAGCCGTGCGCCCACCCAGCGGGCGCGCCGGCCGAGGATGCGGGGGATGCCGAGCTGCCGCCGCTCCGTGCGCCGGCGGCCGTCGGGGCCGTCGAAGCCGAGGTCGTCCGCCCGGTCGGGCCGGTGGGCGGAGCGCTGGGGGCTGTTGTGACGTCGGCCGCGCGGGGCGCCGCCGCTTTCGGGCATCCAACTCATACCGGAATGGATGCCCCTGGGCCGGTGGAGGTAACCGCCCGGGCCTCGCCGAAATTGGCCTATGCGGTTGTCATATGAGCGTCAACATAAGGGAGTTGGGCCCGATAGCCCTTCCGGTCGCCCGAGCGTCCGACCGCACGTACGGCCGCTTCCGGCCGCGTACGGGATCCCCGGCTCCGCGTGGCCGTGCGGTTGCGTCCGGCCGCTTCCGGGGTCACTCCTTGTGGCGGCCGACCCAGTCCAGCAGCTCGGCGGTGAACTCCTCCGGCGCCTCCTCGTGCGGGAAGTGCCCGACGTCCGGCAGCAGCCGCCAGCGGTACGGCGCCGCCACGTACTCGCCGCCGCCGAGCGCGGTGTGCGACAGCAGCACCGGGTCCGCGGCGCCCTGGACGTGCAGGGTCGGCGCGGTGATCGGCTTCTTCATCCGCCGGGCGAACTGGATGCCGTCCGGCCGGGCCAAGGAGCGCAGCAGCCAGCGATACGGCTCGATCGAGCAGTGCGCCGTGCTGGGGATCTGGATCGCCTGCCGGTACGCGTGCAGCGCGGCCTCGTCCAGGCCGTTCGGACCGGTCCAGGAGGTCAGGTAGCGGCCGACCTGCTCGGCGTCGTCGGCGACCAGGCGGCGCTCCGGTATCCACGGCCGCTGGAAGCCCAGCACGTGCTCGAAGGCGGCGAACTGCCGGCGGTCGGTCAGCAGCGCCCGGCGCAGGTCCCGCGGGTGCGCGGCGGAGACCACGGTGAGGCTCTGGATGACGGACGGCCGCATCACGGCCGCCACCCACGCCAGGGTGCCGCCGGAGGCGTGCCCGACCAGGTGCGCCCGGCGCTCGCCGAGCGAGCGGATCACCCCGGTGATGTCCAGGGCGAGGTTGCCCGGGTCGTACCCGCGCGGGGTGCGGTCGCTGCCGCCGATGCCGCGCAGGTCGAGCGCCACCGCCCGGTAGCCGGCCTCGGCGAGCGCGGTCAGCTGGTGGCGCCAGGCCCACCAGTACTCGGGCCAGCCGTGCACCAGCAGCACCAGCGGGCCGGAGCCCAGCTCGGCGATGTGGAAGCGGGCGCCGTTGGCCGCGAGGTCGCGGTGCGTCCACGGGCCGGCCTGCCGGATGCTCCAGGCCTCCGCGTCGCCCGCGGCCGGGGCCCCGGAGGAGGCCGCCGCGAAGGCTTCCCGACCGGTCTCCCGCTCAGGCTTTCGCCCAGGCTTCCGCGCGGGTGCCGGGCCGGTGCCCCCGGGGGCGGCGCCGGGGTCTTCGGGACCGGCGGGGCCTTCGGGGGTGAGTCCGGCGCCGGAGTCGGGGCCGGATTCGGCGGACGGCTGCGCGGGCACGGGCTTCTGGTCAAGCGGCATACCGAGAGCGTGTCACATCCCGGCGCCGGACACGTGCCCGGCACTCGTGGTCGGCGGGTTCGGAGCCCGCCCGGGCAGGCCCTCCCCGCTCACGGCGCGGCGCCGTCCCCGCCCGCCCGGGCCGGTCACCGGCGCCCCGCCGACACCGGGTCGGTTACGGGATGCGGCCGAAGGCCCGGTCGATCTCCTCCTGGGTGGCCGGCCGCGGCCGGGCGTTCTTCAGCACGTCGGCGGTCTTCTGGGCACCCTCGATGGTGCGCACCGGCTTCTCGATCTTCTTGAACGACCGCCAGGCCAGCATCCCGAGCAGCACCGCGAGCAGCAGGTAGGCGCCCGCCACGACCAGGAAGGACCAGCCCAGCGACAGGCCCAGCGCGTGGATGCCGAAGGCCGCCGCGGCGCTCAGCATCGGGATGGAGAACAGCGCCACCACACCGGCGACGATCAGCGAGACGCCGCCGGAGACGCCGCGCTTGACGTCCGCCCGGATCTCGGCCTTGGCGAGCGCGATCTCGTCGTGGACCAGCGCGGACAGGTCGGCGGTGGCCGCCGCGAACAGCTGCCCCACCGAACGCTCGCCCTCGTAGGGCACCCGGCCGTTGCTGGACGGGTCTGCGGCTCCTGCGGGCATCAGCGGTTCTCCTCTGCGGCTGTGCGGCGTGACGCCGCCGCGGGTGTGCGGTTCCGGGGCCGGCGGGGGGTCCGGAGGCGTCTGTGGGTTGTCGACAGCTCAGAATCATGCCCCTACCGGTCAGTCGGACACCACTCCGGGGCCCCGCCGGAGGGATGTGTCCCGGCGGCGGGGGTGCTCCGGGCGCCTCCGCCGGGGCCTGCCGGAGGTCGTGGTCCCCGGTCCTCGGGTGCCTCGGTCGGGCCCGCCGGACCGTTCCCCCGCCCCGGTCCTCCGGGTGCCGGCCGAAGGGCCTTCCGGGGTCCCGGCCGGGAGGCCTCGGGCGGGGCTTCAGCCGGGGCGTCTCAGCCGGTGTGGCCGGGCCGGCCCTGGTGGCCGGGGCCGGGGTCGCCTTCCTCACCGGTCGCCGGGCGGGGCGACTCGCCGACCCTGGCCTGCCAGGCCGGGTCGTCCTCCTGGTAGATGTCGGGGATGCCGTCCCCGTCCACGTCCCGGTCCTCCTCCTCGCACAGCTCGCGGTAGTGCCGGTTGCGCAGTTTCAGCAGGACCGTGGCGACGACCGCGGCGAGCACCGAGCCCACCAGCACCGCCGTCTTGGCCCGGGCGGCGAGCGCAGGGTCGTCCGGGAAGGCCAGCTCGCTGATCAGCAGCGAGACGGTGAAACCTATGCCCGCGAGCACCGAGACCGCGACCATGTCGGCCCACTTGAGCCGCGGGTTCAGCTCGGCCCTGGTGAACCGGGCGGTCAGCCAGGCCCCGCCGAACACGCCCACCGACTTGCCGACCAGCAGGCCGATCACGATGCCCAACGGGGCGGCCTGGGTGAACACCTCGCGCAGTTTCGGGCCGGAGACGGCCACCCCGGCCGAGAACAGCGCGAACAGCGGGACGGCGAGGCCGGCCGAGAGCGGGCGGACCAGGTGCTCGATGTGCTCGCCGGGGGAGTGCTGCTCGTCGCCCTCCCGGTGGCAGCGCAGCATCAGACCCATCGCGACGCCCGCCACCGTGGCGTGGATGCCGCTCTCGTGCATCAGTGCCCAGGTCACGAAGGCCAGCGGCACGAAGAGGTACCAGCCGTGGACGCCGCGCCGGTGCAGGAACCAGAACAGCGCCAGCCCGACGAAGGCGAGGCCGAGCGCCCAGAACTTGATGCCGTGGCTGTAGAAGATCGCGATGATCAGGATCGCGATCAGGTCGTCGACCACCGCCAGGGTGAGCAGGAAGGCGCGCAGCGGGGACGGCAGGTGGCTGCCGACCACGGCCAGCACCCCGAGTGCGAAGGCGATGTCGGTGGCGGTCGGGATCGCCCAGCCACTGGGATGCCCGCCGCTGCCGGAGTTCACCAGGGCGAAGAGGATCGCGGGCAGTGCCACCCCGCAGACGGCGGCGACCACGGGCAGCAGCGCGGCACTGGGCGTGCGCAGCTCACCCGCGACGAACTCGCGTTTGAGTTCGATCCCGGCGACGAAGAAGAAGATCGCCAGCAGGCCGTCCTTGGCCCAGGTGGCCAGGGAGAGGTTCAGGTGCAGCGGGGCGGAGGGGCCGACGGTGTAGTCGAGCACGCTCTGGTAGGCCTGCGGCCAGGCGTTGGCCCAGATCAGTGCGACGACGGCGGCACCCAGCAGCAGCATGCCGCCGACCGTCTCGGTGCGCAGGGCGTCGGTGATGAAGGTGCGCTCGGGCAGTGACAGCCGGCCGAGGAACTGCCGGCGGCGGGTCGTCGGCTCATGAACGGGCGGCTGGTCGGTCACGCGGGACCTCCTGGGGCTGGGAGCGGCAAATGGATGCACGTGTGGTGCAGTTGCCGACCAGACTTCCCGGCGCGCCCTGTGACGCCCGCGACTCCCGTCAAGGGATCTTGATGCGTCCTTAATAGTCTAGCGGGACGTTTGGGTGACATCCGGATTGTCCTAACAAAGGACTTAATCCCTGCGGGCTGGTTTCGCACTCCGGAGGAGCAGCGGCCCGTACGCGGAACGGCGGCCGCGTACGCGGAGCGGCGGCCTGTACTCGGAAGGGCGGCCTGTACTCGAGCGGCGGCCGCGTGCCCGACGGGCGGCCCCGTGCTCGAACGGCGGCTCGGCACCGGACGGCGGCAGGGCCGCTGGGAGAAGGTGGGATGCCCGGGTGGCCCCGCTGTCCGAACGGGTGACTGACGGGACGACTGTGCCCCGGGCGGTGATCACCGCCCGGGGCACAGTCGTCGTCTCAGTGGCGCTCGGCGGTTGCCGGCGCCGTGGGCTCAGCCGTTGTCGTGGGCTCAGCCGTTGCCGTTGCTGTTGTCGGAGGGCGGCAGCTGGGCCTGGATCTGGCTCATCACCGTGCTGTCGGCCAGGGTGGTGGTGTCACCGACCTCGCGGCCCTCGGCGATGTCACGCAGCAGGCGGCGCATGATCTTGCCGGAGCGGGTCTTCGGCAGCTCGCCGACCACCTTGATCTGCTTCGGCTTGGCGATCGGGCCGAGCGTGCGGCCGACGTGTGCCCGCAGCTCCTCGACCAGCTCGGGGCTCTCGGTGACGCCGCCGCGCAGGATCACGAAGGCGACGATGGCCTGGCCGGTGGTGGCGTCGGTCGCGCCGACCACGGCGGACTCGGCCACCGAGGGGTGGCCGACCAGGGCCGACTCGACCTCGGTGGTGGAGATGTTGTGCCCCGAGACGAGCATGACGTCGTCCACCCGGCCGAGCAGCCAGATGTCCCCGTCCTCGTCCTTCTTGGCGCCGTCACCGGCGAAGTAGCGGCCCTCGAAGCGCGACCAGTAGGTGTCGATGTAGCGCTGGTCGTCGCCCCAGATGGTGCGGAGCATGGACGGCCACGGCTCGGTGAGCACCAGGTAGCCGCCGGAGCCGTTCGGCACCTCGACGGCGTTGTCGTCCACCACGGTGGCCGCGATGCCCGGCAGACCGCGCTGGGCCGAGCCCGGCTTGGTCTCGGTGACGCCCGGCAGCGGGCTGATCATGATGGCGCCCGTCTCGGTCTGCCACCAGGTGTCCACGATCGGACAGGTGCCGCCGCCGATGTGCTCGCGGTACCAGACCCAGGCCTCGGGGTTGATCGGCTCGCCGACGCTGCCCAGCACCCGCAGCGAGGACAGGTCGAACTTCGCGGGGATGTCGTCGCCCCACTTCATGAAGGTGCGGATCGCGGTCGGCGCGGTGTAGAGGATGGTCACGCCGTACTTCTGGACGATCTCCCAGAACCGGCCCTGGTGCGGGGTGTCCGGGGTGCCCTCGTAGATGACCTGGGTGGCGCCGTTGGAGAGCGGGCCGTAGACGATGTACGAGTGGCCGGTGACCCAGCCGATGTCGGCGGTGCACCAGTAGACGTCGGTCTCCGGCTTGAGGTCGAAGACCGCGTGGTGAGTGTAGCTGGCCTGGGTGAGGTAGCCGCCCGAGGTGTGCAGGATGCCCTTGGGCTTACCGGTGGTGCCCGAGGTGTAGAGGATGAACAGCGGGTGCTCGGCGTCGTGCGCCTCGGGGGTGTGCTCGGTGGACTGGCGCGCGGTGATCTCGTGCCACCAGACGTCGCGGCCCTCGGTCCACGGGACGTCCTGCTCGGTGCGGCGGACCACCAGGACGTGCTCGACGCCGTCGACCTTGGTGAGCGCCTCGTCGATGGCCGGCTTCAGGGCGGAGGGCTTGCCCCGGCGGTAGCCGCCGTCGGCGGTGATGACGAGCTTGGCCTGGGCGTCCTGGATGCGGGAGGCGACGGCGTCGGAGGAGAAGCCGCCGAAGACCACCGAGTGGGTGGCGCCGATCCGGGCGCAGGCGAGCATCGCGACGACCGCCTCGGCGATCATCGGCAGGTAGACGGCGACCCGGTCGCCCTTGCGGACACCGAGTTCCAGCAGTGCGTTGGCCGCCTGCGAGACCTCGTCCTTGAGCTGGGCGTAGGTGATCGAACGGCCGTCGCCGGGCTCGCCCTCGAAGTGGATCGCGACCCGGTCGCCCAGGCCGTTCTCCACGTGGCGGTCGACGCAGTTGTACGCGACATTGAGCTTGCCGTCGGCGAACCACTTGGCGAAGGGAGGGTTGGACCAGTCGAGGGTCTCGGTCGGCTCGACGGCCCAGGTGAGGCGACGGGCCTGCTCGGCCCAGAAGCCCAGACGGTCCTCGGAGGCCTGCGCGTACGCGGCCGCGGTGACGTTGGCGGCTGCGGCGAGCTCTGCCGGCGGGGCGAAGCGCCGCTCCTCCTTGAGCAGGTTGGCCAGGCTCTCGTTGCTCAACGCGCACTCCTCATCGAGTCATGATCGGGGGCGTTCCCGTGCGTGGGGATTGTCCCGTGTGTCCCAGCGCACAGCTCACCAGGCGAACGGGGCAGTTGACAAGAGGCTCCTGGGAATTGGTGTAGACCTTTGACCGATGGCCGGCCGGGTTCCGGTCCGATCCACCGCGGAGGACCGGACGGCCGTTCGGGGGTGGGTGGGCCCGTGCCCCGGCCCGCCCGGCGGGACACGGACACGGCTCTCAGGCGGCCAGTCGGGGGCCCTCCCCGCCGTCCCCAGCCGGAAGCCGATCATCCGCATTCACCCGTTCGGCCGATGCTGTGTCCGGCCGGTCCTCGGAGCCGGTCCCGGTGGGGTTCTCGGCGTGGTGTTCGATTCCGTTCGTGCGATCGCCGGTGCGGGCCTCGATCGGGCTGAACGTCCCGGCGGCCCGGTCCAGGACATAGGCCTGGGCCGTCGCGAAGTCGAAGTACATCCCGACCAGTCGCAGGGTGCCCTCCTCGACCCGGCGCTCCACCGCCGGGTTCGCCATCAACTGGTCCAGCTGCTGGACCACGTTGGTGATGCAGAGTTGCTCCACGACGTCCACCGCCGGCCGGGTGGCGAACTCCGCCGGGACGCGTCGGAGCCGGTCCAGCGAGCCGCGGCCGTTGCGCAACCAGCGGGCCAGGGGGGTGGGCGGCCCGGGGCGCTCGTGCACGCCGTCCAGCAGGGCCTTCATCGCGCCGCAGCCGGAGTGGCCGCAGACCGTGATCGAGCGGACCTCCAGCACCTCGACCGCGTACTGCACCGCGGCGGCCACCGAGTCGTCGGCCGCTCCGGGTTCGTGCGGGGCCGGCACCAGGTTGCCCACGTTGCGCACGGTGAACAGGTCGCCCGGGCCGCTGTTGGTGATCATGCTGGTGACCATCCGGGAGTCCGCGCAGGTCAGGAAGAGCTGGGAGGGCGCCTGCCCCTCGCGGGCCAGCCGCGCGAGTTCCGGCCTGATCAGCGGGGCGGTGTGCAGCTGGAACACCCGGACTCCGTCCAGCAGTCGGCCGTGCGGGTCCTCCTGCTGATCGATGCAGTGGTGGCCGACCCAGGGCGTCCAGGCCCGGCACCGGTGCGGGCCCGGTGAACTGCCCGCGCGCACGGTGCCGTCCGGGTCCAGCACTTCGTCGTCCTGGCGGCGCGTCACCATCGAGACCCGGCTGCCCGCGTCCTGGTGCGCGGCCCGCCAGGTGTGCAGCGTCTCGTACGCGGCGTGGTCCAGGAAGGAGCCGTCGTGGATCACCGTGACCTCGGCCCCGGCGGGGATGCCGGCCAGCGCCCGGCTGAGCCGGGGTACGGCGGTGAAGGTGAGCGGGCCGTGCGTCCGGACGGTGACCGTCCCGTCGGGGCCGGTCTCCACGTCCACGTGGGCGCGGGTCAGCCGGTAGAGCGCGAGCAGTACGGCGGTGCCGGCGCCGATCGCGACGCCCCACAGCACGCCGGCGGCCACCACGCCGAGCACGGTGATCAGGTAGACGGGGAACTCGCGGTGCCGGTGCACCCTGCGGATGTGCGCGAAGCTCACCATCTGCAGCCCGACCACCAGCACCAGAGCGGCGAGCGCGGCCAGCGGGACGTGGCGCAGACCGCCGGTCAGCGCCAGCGCGGCGGCCAGCACCCAGACGCCGTGCAGCACCGAGGCCCACCTGGTCCGGCCACCGGCCCGCACGTTGGCGGTGCCGCGCACCGCGCCCCCGGCGACCGGCAGCCCGCCGACCAGGCCGCTCACCAGGTTGGCGAGGCCCTGGCCGCGCAGTTCGCGGTCGAGGTCGCCGGTGCGCCGGGACATCCGGTCGATCGCGACGGCGGACAGCAGCGACTCCACGCTGGCCACGGCGGTGACGGTGAGGACGGCGGCGAGCAGCCCGAGGACCGGGCCGTGCGGAAGCGCGGGCAGGAGCGACTGCGGGCGCCAGGCGGGCAGCTCGATGTGGGCGAGCCGCAGGTCCAGGGCGAGGACGAGGGCGGTGGCCAGCGCGACCCCGGCCAGCGGGCCGGGCACCTTGGTCAGCCGGGCGCCGAACTCGCCGGCACGGCCGGGGAGTCGGCCGAGCCGGGGCCAGCCGACCAGGACGGCGACGGTCACCGTGCCGGCCAGCACCGCGGCCGGGTGCGGGCCGGACAACTGGCCGGGAAGGGCCAGGATGTCGGCGATCGCGGAGCTCTGCGGGGAGCCGCCGAGGACGACGTGGAGCTGCGCGATCGCGATGGTGATCCCGACCCCGGCCAGCATGCCGTGCACGATCGCGGGCGAGACGGCGAGCGCCGTCCGGGCCACCCGACGTGCGCCGAGGAGGAGTTGGAGCAGGCCGGCGGCGACGGTGATGGCGCAGGTGGCCTGCCAGCCGTACCGGGCGATCAGCCCGGCGGTGATCACCGTCAGCGCCGCCGAGGGGCCGCTGACCTGGAGCGGTGTGCCGCCGAACAGCCCGACCACGATCCCGCCCACGGCCGCGGCGGCCAGGCCGGCGGTGAGCGGGGCGCCGGTGGCGAGCGCGATGCCGAGGGAGAACGGCACGGCGATGAGGAAGACCACGAGGGACGCGGAGAGGTCCTGGGCCCACCGGATCCGGGGGGCCGGGCCCGGTGGCGCGTGGTCGGTGGTGTCGGAGGCGATGGGGGCGCTGGAGATGTCGAGGGTCATTGTCTTCCCGTCTGTCCGGGGGAGCGAACGCAGTCAGGTCCGGCGGTGAGTCCGGGGTGGGGCTCCGGGGCGGATCGGCTGTCGTGGGTCGCGACGGTGTGGCGGGATGGCGTGGGCGCGGCGGGGGAGTGCGGGTGTCACCGGCCGGCGTTGACCATCAGGCACGCCAGGGCTCCGGGCGAGGTGCGGGACGTCTCACCGGGGGCCGCCGGGCGAACCATCAAGACTCGGTAAACCGAGGGTAATGAAAGCTTTGCACAGCGTGGTTCCGGGAGGGAAGCGGAAAACCCTCTGGTTCACCCCAATGGGTGGTGGCCGAACGGTCGGGAATCTGCTGGTGGCAGGTGTCGTGGCACCGGCCGGCCGCGGACCGGCGACGGGAGCGGGGCCGGGGTCGGGAGCGGTCCCGGAGCGGGAGCACGCACGGCGAACGGGCCACGGCCTCCCGGGGCGGGGAGGCCGCGGCCCGTCCGGCTGCGGTGGTGCGGGTCAGGCGTGGGCG
The DNA here is from genome assembly GCF_043198905.1 of Kitasatospora sp. NPDC048715. Taxonomy (NCBI): domain Bacteria; kingdom Bacillati; phylum Actinomycetota; class Actinomycetes; order Kitasatosporales; family Streptomycetaceae; genus Kitasatospora; species Kitasatospora sp. NPDC048715. The sequence continues at coordinate 373,124 of NZ_JBICVH010000001.1, forward strand.
CCCGCCGGGGCCGCACGCCCGCCGTCGTCCGCGAACCCGCCGAGGACGAACTCCTCGTCCACCTGTGTCGCGAGGTCGATGCCGACCTTGGAGTTGGCCCAACTCTCCGCGTTGCGGCGGTGGAAGAGCACCGCCTGCTCGGTGTAGCGGCGCGCGTCCCGCCGCCCGTACGCCGCGTCGGCCTCGAACCGCAGCTCCTCCAGCACGGCCCGGTTGGCCGGCTCCAGGGACTTCAGCGGCGGTTCGGCGCCCTGCTCCAGACGGCGCACCCAGTCCGACTGCCCGAAGGTGGTGAGCAGGTCGGCGCCGACCTCGCGGCGCAGGAAGGCCAGGTCGTCCGGGCCCTGCACCTTGTTGCCGACCACTCGCAGCTGCACGCCGAAGTCGCGGGCGTAGTCCCGGTACTGGCGGTAGACGGAGACGCCCTTGCGGGTCGGCTCGGCGACCAGGAAGGTCAGGTCGAAGCGGGTGAACAGGCCGGAGGCGAAGGAGTCCGAGCCCGCGGTCATGTCGGTCACCAGGTACTCGCCGGGGCCGTCCAGCAGGTGGTTGAGCAGCAGCTCCACCGCGCCGACCTTGGAGTGGTAGCAGGCCACCCCGAGGTCCTCCTCGGTGAACGCGCCGGTCGCCAGCAGTCGTACCGAGCCCTCGTCCAGCGCGATCGGGCGGGCGCAGGAGGCGTAGACCGGGTTCTCCTCGACGATCCGCAGCAGCCGCGAACCGCGGCCGGGCGGCGTGGTTTTGATCATCTCGTCGGAGGAGCGGATCAGCGGGTTGCTGCCGCGCAGGTACTCCTTGATCTCCGGCAGGTGTCCGCCCAGCGGGGGCAGTTCGGCGGCCTGATCGTCGGTCAGCCCCAGGGCGGGGCCGAGGTGCTGGTTGATGTCGGCGTCCACGGCGACGACCGGCCGGCCCATGGCCGCCAGGTGGCGGATGAACAGCGCGGACAGCGTGGTCTTCCCGCTGCCGCCCTTGCCGACGAAGGCGATCTTCATCTGGGGACTCCGGCTCTCGCTCAGGGCCCTCGCTGCGGGCCGCCTGCCCGGGGTGCGCGCGCCGCGACCCCTAGTTGGAAATCGTTATCGTCTCCGATAGTGGCCATGCTAGCCGGGGTTTGGGTTCCGCCGCGGGCGGGAAGTGAGGATTGCCTCTAATGGGTGATGCGGGGTTGCTGTTCCGGGAGGGGCGGCCCGTTCATTACTCTCGGGTAGGTGAGCACTGGAACTGATCCCCTCGCCCCGCTGGCCCAGCTCCCCGGGGTGCCCGACGCGGTGGCCGAGGTGCGCAAGGCCGTCGACCGCCTCTACGGCCACCGGGTGATGCGCCGCCGGGCGGCCGAGGTCACCTCCGAATCCGCGCTGCGCGGCGCCCGCGCGTCGGCGGCCCTGGCCGGGGCCGACTGGCCGCTGGAGGAGGTCCGCCGCCGCAGCGACTTCGGCGCGGACCCCGAAGCCCGGACGGTCGGCGCGGCCCTGCGGATCGCCGCCGAGGCCGGCCAGCTGCTCAGCATCTGGCGGCACTCGCCGCTCCAGGTGCTGGCCCGGCTGCACCTGCTCGCGGCGGGCGACGGCGATCCGGCGGCCGGGCGCCCGCGACGGGCCGGCGAGGGCGCCGAGGAGCTGTTCCCGCTGGCGCTGGAGCCGGTGGAGAGCGTCGAGGTCGACGCCGTGGACGGGCCGCTGCCCGTGCTGCCGCCCGCCCCGGGCGCGGAGGAGGTCGCGGCCCGGCTCGACCAGCTCTCCCGGCTGCTGGTGGCGCGCGCGGAGGGCCAGGGGGTGGGCACGCCGGCCCTCGTCGTGGCCTCGGTGGTGCACGGTGAGCTGCTCGCGCTGCGGCCGTTCGGCACCCACAACGGGGTGATCGCGCGGGCCGCCCAGCGGATCGTGCTGATCGCCGAGGGGCTCGACCCGAAGTCGATCTGTCCGACCGAGGTCGGCCTGGCGGAGCTCGGCACCGCAGCCCACCGCCGGGCCCTGGCCGGCTACCTGGCGGGCACCCCCGAGGGGATGGCGGCCTGGATCGCGCACTGCGGCCGGGCGTTGCGGCTCGGCGTCCGGGAGAGCACGGCGGTCTGCGAGGCGATGCAGCGCGGGATGGTCTGAGCGGTCGGACCGGGGAGGCGCGCGCTCCGCGAGGGGGCGCGAAGACACGGATGCGGCGGCACCTGATCCTGCCGGGTGCCGCCGCTGGTGCAGATACCGGGTGACCATGCATGCACCGGAAGTGCCGATCAGACGGGGATCCTGCCCGTTCGTCTGGTCCGGCGGCCCGACAGCGGGTCGGCTGCATGTGGGTGCCCGGATATCTGTACGTGCGGTCCGTGGGGCCTGAACTGCGTTGTCGGTTTGACCTCTTAGGTCCTGACCGGGTCTCGCGGGCCGTGCTTCATTTGTATCGCGTTTCGGGCGAAAGGGGAACCCGAAACGAGAAGTCTGTCCCGGTTGACCGTTTTGTCCAAGGGGTGCCGGGCGGCACGGCCTCAGGCGGCGGGGCGCCGCCGGCGGGCCAGGTACCAGATCACCCCGGCGGTCACCGCGGCCGTCCCGACCGCCACGGCGGTCAGCACCGAGCCGCTCGGGGCGGAGAACTCGGGCAGCCGGCGCCGCAGTTCCACCGGCTTGTCGAAGACCAGCACCGGCCACTCCCGCGCCTGCGCCTCCTTCCGCAGCGCCCGGTCGGGGTTGACCGCCGACGGGTGGCCGACCGCCTCCAGCAGGGGCAGGTCGGTGGAGGAGTCGCTGTAGGCGTAGGACGCGGCCAGGTCGTAGCCCTCGGTGGCGGCCAACTCCCGGATGGCGGCGGCCTTGTTCTCGGCGTAGGCGTAGTACTCGATCTCGCCCGTGTAGCAGCCGTCCTCGACCTTGAGCCGGGTGGCGATGACGTGGTCCGCGCCGAGCAGCCGGCCGATCGGCTCGACCACCTCGGAGCCGGAGCTGCTGACGATCACCACGTCCCGGCCGGCCGCGTGGTGCTGCTCGATCAGCGAGGCCGCCTCGTCGTAGATGATCGGGTCGATCAGGTTGTGCAGCGTCTCGGCGACGATCTCGCGGACCTGCTGGACGTTCCAGCCCCGGGTGAGCGCGGAGAGGTACTCGCGCATCTTCTCCATCTGGTCGTGGTCCGCGCCGCCGACCAGGAAGACGAACTGGGCGTACGCACTGCGCAGGACGGCCCGACGGTTGATCAGGCCGCCCTGGTAGAAGGGGCGGCTGAAGGCCAGTGCGCTGGACTTGGCGATGATGGTCTTGTCGAGGTCGAAGAAGGCCGCCGTGCGCAGCCCGCCGGGTCGAGGGCGCACGGGCGGGCGGAGTTCTCCGGGCCCGGTGGTGTCGCCCTGGGACTCGTCGGCGTACTCGTCGGCGTTCTCGGTGGTGTCCACGGGAACCGAGGATAGAGGGAGCCGCAAAACACCCCGCCATTCGGCGTACTCGTGGGCGTGCGGGTTTGTGTTTCTGGCCGCTCGGGTACACCATGGAAGTCACGGATCGTTCGCGACCGTGCTAACCCGGTCCGGCTCCTCCCCCCCGAGCCGGGCTGTGGATAGACGACCCCCGCTCTCCCCCCCGGCGGGGGTCGTCGCACGTCCGGGGCCATTTTCAGGGCTTGAACGCCCCTCGCGGCGCGTTCGCCGCCGTTGTGCCGACGGCTTGCAGGGGGTGTCGTCACCTCGGCCCGCCGATCGACTTTCGTCACTCTGCGTTGCCATTTGCTCAGGTTCGTCGGAGATCGAACGGCTGGTTCCGATCGGTGCCGCGGGCCCGCTCGGAACCGGTGTCGGGAAGGTGTCGAGCACTCGTCGGGAGTGCCTTCGAACGGGATGCGGAGGGTCGCTGGTTCATCTCGGTGACCCCCTTTCGTCAATTCTTCACCGATTAGCCCCCCGCCCGGGTGAACGTTTTCCTCCACAGTCCACGAGTTATCCACAGGCAATCGGAACTCGGATGACGGAATCCGGATCTCCCCCCACCGTGATGTCCGGCGGCGGTCGCCGGACAGGGCCTCACCCCTTCCATCCCCAGAGGATCTGTCGGGCGGCCGTCCGCCGGAAACCGTCCGACGTGCGCCGCCGGCCACCCCGGTGGCCGGCGGCGCGGAGGGGAGAATCCATGTCGACGCCGATCGCCGACCACATCACCGCCGAGGGCCCCGCGGTCGCCGGGCCGCTCGTCGTCACCGAGGACGACGGCCTGGCCGAGCACCTGCTGCGGATCTGCGCGGCGGCGGGCACCGAGCCGAGGCTGGTCCGGGGCGCGCCGCCGACGCGGGAGCTCTGGGAAGGGGCCTCGCTGGTCCTGGTCGGGGACGACCAGGCCGTCCGCTGCTCCGGGCTGGGGCGGCGCGGCGGGGTGCTGCTGCTCGGGCTGGACCTGGACGACCCCGGGGTGTGGGTCAGAGCCGTCCAACTCGGGGCCGAGCACGTGCTGTTCCTGCCCGATGCCGAGGCCTGGCTGCTCGACCGGATCGCCGACGCGGCCGAGGGCGTCGGCTGCCCGGCGGTCACCGTCGCGGTGCTCGGCGGGTCCGGCGGGGCCGGAGCCTCGACCCTGGCCTGCGCGCTGGCGGTCACGGCCGCGCGGGCGGGCCGGCGGACGATGCTGCTGGACGGCGATCCGCTGGGCGGGGGCCTGGACATCCTGCTCGGCGGCGAGCGGGTCAGCGGGCTGCGCTGGCCCGATCTGGCCGGCTCCCGCGGGCGGGTCAGCGGGGCCGAGCTGGCCCGGGCACTGCCGGCGCTCAAACGGCTCTCCGCGCTGTCCTGCCTCTCCTGGGACCGCGGCGACACCCTGACGGTGCCGCCGGAGGCCATGCGCAGCGTGCTGGCCGCCTCCAGACGGCGCGGCGGGCTGGTGGTGGTCGACGTGCCCCGCCACCTCGACGCGGCCGCCGGACAGGCGCTGGAGCAGTCCGACCTGGCGCTGCTGGTGGTGTCGGCCGAGCTGCGCGCGGTGGCCGCCGCCGACCGGGTCGCGGCGGCGGCCCGGATGAGGCTCGGGGACGTCCGGGCCGTGGTGCGCCCGGCACGGGCCGGCGGGCTCCCGGCCCGGCAGATCGTCCGCGGGCTGCGGTTGCCGCTGGCGGGAGAGCTGGAGCCGGAGCCGGGCCTGGCCCAGGACGTCGTGAAGGGCGTCCCGCCCGGGAGCCGGGAGAGCGGCCCGCTCGCCCGCTTCTGCGCGAGCTTCCTGAACGAGGTGCTGCCGCCGGTGCCGGCGGTCGGGGGAGGTGTGTACTGATGGTCCGTCTGCGCAGAACGGTCCTCCGGACCGGCTCGCCCGAACCGGGCGGCGGTGCGCGGGAGCACCGGCCGCTGCGGAGCGTGCCGCCGCCCGGCGGGCCGCCCGGGCCCGCGCACGAGCCCTGCCCGTACGGCCGGACGGCCCGCGAGCAGCGCACGGCGGCCCTGGTGGACGCGGTCCGGCTGCGGCTGGCCGAGTCGGGGGCCGCCCCGACGGCCGGCTCGGTCGCCGCCGCGCTGCGGGCCACCCGCCCGCCGCTCGGCGGGGACGAGGTCCTGGACACCGTGCGCTCGCTGCGCGCCGAACTGGTGGGTGCGGGCCCGCTGGACCGGCTGCTGGCGGCGCCCGACGTCACGGACGTCCTGGTGAACGGTCCGGAGGAGGTGTGGGTCGACCGTGGCGGCGGCCTGCAGCGAGCCGACGGAGTCCGCTTCGCCGACGCCGCGGCGGTGCGACGGCTGGCCCACCGGCTGGCCACCGCGGCCGGCCGGAGGCTGGACGACGCCCGCCCGTGGGTGGACGCCCGACTGCCGGACGGCACCCGGCTGCACGCCGTGCTGCCGCCGATCGCGGCCGGCTGCACGCACATCTCGCTGCGGGTCTGCCGCCCCCGGCCCTTCACGCTCGACGAGTTGGTGGCGGGCGGGTCACTGCCACCGGAAGGCGCGCAGCTGCTGGCGGGCATCGTGCGGGCCAGGCTGTCGCTGCTGGTGTCCGGTGGGACGGGCTCCGGGAAGACCACGCTCCTGTCGGCCCTGCTCGGCCTCGTCGGGCCGGACGAGCGGATCGTGGTCGCCGAGGACTCCGCCGAGCTGCAGCCGGCCCACCCGCACGTGGTCCGCCTGCAGAGCCGGCCGCCCAACCAGGAGGGACTCGGCGAGTTCACCCTGCGGGACCTCGTTCGCCAGGCGCTGCGGATGCGCCCGGACCGGCTGGTGATCGGCGAGGTCCGCGGCGCCGAGGTGTCGGACCTGCTGGCCGCGCTGAACACCGGGCACGAGGGCGGCTGCGGCACGGTCCACGCCAACACGGCGGCGGACGTGCCGGTCCGACTGGAGGCCCTGGGCTCGCTCGCCGGTCTCGACCGGCCGGCGCTGCACAGCCAACTGCGGGCCGCGCTCGACGTGGTGGTGCACCTGGTCCGCGACCCGGGCTCGGGGCGGCGCCGGGTGGCGGAGATCCACACGCTGACCGGAGCCGGTGACGGGTCGGCCGTGACCATGCCCGCGGTGGCCTTCCCGGCGTCCGGCGGCCTGCGTCCCGGTGCGGGCTGGGAGCGGCTGATCGGACTGCTGGCGGCACGCGGGGTGTCGCTCGGGTCGGGGCGGCCGTGATCGCAGTGACGGTGACGGTGGCCGGGTCGGCGAGCGCGGACGCGCGAGCGGTGGAACTCGCCTTCGCCCTGCTGCTGAGCGGGTGCGCCGTGGGCGCCCTGCTGCTGCTCGGCGGTGCGGGGAGCAAGGACCGAGGAGGGCGGAGGTGAGAAATGTGACGCAGATTCAGCCAGCCTTCTGCTGGGCCGCGGTGCTGTGCCTGGTGGCCGTCGCGGCGTGGCGTGCGGTGCAGGAGCAGTTGCCGGGCGGGCGGCGCTCCAGGCTGGTGCTGGCGGGCAGCGGGCCGCCGGTGCTGGGCGTGGGCCCGGAGACGGCGGTGCGGGCCCGGGGTCGGCTGCCGGGGTTCCTGGCACCCGAACTGCTGCTCCTGCCGGCGGGACTGGCCGCCGGGCAGGCCACCGCCTCGCCGGTGCCGGTGCTCGCGGCGGCCCTGGCCGTCCTGCCGCTGCGCAGATGGCGGTCGCGCAGACGCCTGGCGGCGGAGGCCCGACACCGGTCCGCGGCCGTCGTGGAGCTCTGCGCCGGCCTGGCGGGGGAGTTGCGCGGCGGGGCGACGCCGGAGCAGGCGCTGCACCTGGTGACCGCGCGTCTCGCCGCCGACCCGGCGGGGCTGCGCGGGCTCGGCGAGGAGCCGGTGGCCCGGCTGGCTGCGGGCCGCTACGGCGGGGACGTGCCCGCCGCGCTGCACCTGCTGGCCGAACTGCCGGGCGGCAGTGGGGCCGCGGCCATCGCGGCCTGCTGGTGGGTGGCCGCCGACAGCGGGTCGGGGCTCGCCGCCGCGCTGGACCGGGTCGCCGAGGCGCTGCGCGGTGAGCGGGCGCTGGCGGAGGAGATCGCCGGGGAACTGGCCGGGCCGCGCGCGACGATCGCCGTCCTGGCCGCGCTGCCGGGCATCGGGCTGCTCCTCGGCGCGGCGCTCGGGGCGCACCCGTTGGAGGTCCTGCTGCACACCCCGGCCGGGCTGGGCTGCCTCGTGGCGGGGGCGGTCCTGGAGGGCCTGGGCGTGCTCTGGACGGCACGCATCGTCCGGGCGGCGGCCCACGGAGCGCTGGAGGCTTCTCCGGTGCGGCGCGAGCGAATCCGAGCCTCCGGCCGTACGGTGCCCGGCCCTTGGGCGAGCGGGCGGGTCTGCGGGCTGTCGCGGGTGCGCGGACGGGCGCTCGGGGCGGTGGTGAGGTGATGCGGGGCATCGAGTGGGTCGCACTCGCCCTTCCGGTGGGCGCGGCGGCTCTGGGGTGGACACGGGTGCGCGGCCGGGTGAGGCGCCGACGGGTGCTCGCCCGGGCCCGGGGCGGAAAGGGAACGGCAAGGCGAACCGGGCTGACGGCCAAGGACGTTGGGCGCCAACGCCGGGCGGTGACAGCGGCCGTCGCCGGGGTCGCTGCGGCGATGCTGCTCGGTGGTGGCACCGGACTGGCCGTCGGGGTGCTGCTGGCGGTGGGCGTTCACCGGTGGTCGGCCCGGGCACGGTCGCCGGTCGACCGCCGGGAGGCCCATGACGAGGAATTGCTGACCAGGCAACTCCCGCTGAGCGCCGAGCTGTTGGCGGCCTGCCTCGGGTCGGCGGCGCTGCCCTCGGACGCCGTGTCGGCGGTGGGCCGGAGTGTGGGCGCGCCGCTGGGTCCCCGGCTGGTGGCGATCGGGGCCGAACTGGCCCTGGGCGCGTCGCCGGAGCTGTGCTGGAGCCGACTGGGCGAGCAGCACCCGCCGCTGGCGCCGCTGGCGCGCTGCCTGGAGCGCAGCAGCCTCGGTGGCGTCCCCGCCGCGGGCCCGCTGATCGGGCTGGCCCAGGGGCAGCGCACGGCGGCTGCCCGCGCGGCCCACGCCCGGGTCCGCCGGGCGGCGGTGCTCGCCACCGCGCCGCTGGGGCTCTGCTTCCTCCCGGCCTTCGTCCTGATCGGCGTGGTGCCGGTGGTCGTCGGCCTCACCAGCCGCTTCGCGCAGGCGATGTGAACAAGAGCCGGATGCACGGACATCGACGGACAACGAACGACAGGAGGATCTCATGACCGCAGTGATCGCGATCGGGACCGGTACCGGGCGGTCGCTCCGCCCGCTGACCGGGGCATGGCGGCGGCGGAGCCGTCGGGCGGCCTGCCGAGTGCGCAGGGTGGTCCGGCTCCGGGGCCGCTCGGACGCCGGGATGACCACGGCCGAGTACGCCGTCGGGACGCTGGGCGCGTGCGCCCTCGCGGCCGGGTTGTACAAGGTGGTGACCAGCGAGGCCATCACGGGCGCGTTGACCGACATGCTGGTGCGGGCGCTCCATGCCACCTAGGACGGGCCGTCGAACTCCTGCCGGTCGGCCGGCCGGGGCCGGGAGGCCCAGGCACGCAGGTGCACCCCGTGGGGTGGTCGTCGGCCGCCGACGGTCCCCGGCCCGGCGGCCGGGAGGCGCTCCCGCCACCGCCGCGCGCGGCACGCTCCTCGACGCCGCCCCGCCCGCGCTCCCGGTGGGCGGCAGGCAGCTGAAGACGGCTTCCGGCCGGGCCGGGGAGCGCGGCGCCGGCCGGGCACGGCCGCTGCGGCCGCGCGGCGACGCGGGCTTCGTGACGGCGGAGACGGCGGTGGCGCTGCCGGCGCTCGTCCTGCTCGCGGCGATGCTGATCTGGGGAGTGCTCGCGGCGGCCACGCAGATCCGCTGCGTGGACGCCGCCCGGGTCGGTGCCAGGGCGGCCGCACGCGGGGAGACGGACGCCGCCGAACTCGCCCGCGCGGCGGCACCGGCGGGCGCGCAGGTCCGGGTGTCCTTGGCGGCCGACACGGTGCGGGTCGAGGTGGAGGCGCCGTGCGCGGGGCCGGGAAGGCTCGGCGGGCTGCTCGCCGTCCGGCTCAGTGCGGCGGCCGTGGCGGCGCGGGAGGACGTCCTGGTGGCGGTCACGGCGGGAGGTGGTGGTCCATGGCCGTCCTGATCGGGCTGCGGGAGACGGCGGAGCGGGTGGCGCGCGCCCGTGCGGCCCGAGCCGTCGCGGCGGGCGGGCGAGGGCCGGACGCCGGCTCGGCGACGGTCTGGCTGCTCGCCCTGGCGATGCTGGGCACGGCGGTGTTCGCCGGGACGATCGCGGTCGGCTCGGTGGTCGCCTCCCGGCACCGGGCCGAGTCGGCGGCCGACCTCGCGGCCCTCGCCGCGGCGGACCGGCTGCTGCTGGACCGGGACGGCGGCTGCGCCCGGGCCGCCGCTATCGCCGCCGCGCAGGGCGCCGGACTGGTGTCCTGTGCGGTCGACCGGTCGGGGGACGCCGTCGAGGTGGTGGCCGAGGTGGACGTCCGCGGGCTCCCGGCCCGGCTGCCCGTCGGCCCGGCGCGGGCGAGGGCCCGGGCCGGGCCGGTACGGGCCCCGGTCACCGGCCCCGAGGACGTGCCGGACGCCGGGCCGGTGGGGGATCCGAGCGGAGCCCCGAGTGCGGCGGCGGTCTCATGAACGGGCCGGCGCTCCACCTTCCGGTCCCGGGGCCGCCTCCGGCGCGTCGGGCGCCTCCGGACCGGCGCTCGTGTCCGAAGCGTCCGGAGCGTGCGGAGCATCCGAAGCGTCCGGAGTCTCCGGGCCGTCGGGCGCCTCCCGTCCGTCCTGCGTCTCCGCGGCTCCGGCGGCTCCGGCGGCCCCGGCCAGCAGGACGTCCAGGAGCCGGACGGCGGCGGCCTTGTCCAGCGGGTCGTTCCCGTTGCCGCACTTGGGCGACTGGACGCAGGACGGGCAGCCGCGCTCGCACTCGCAGGAGGCGATCGCCGTCCGGGTGGCCGTCAGCCACTGGACCGCCCGCCGGAAGCCCTGTTCGGCGAAGCCGGCCCCGCCCGGGTGGCCGTCGTAGACGAACACGGTCGGCAGACCGGTGTCCGGGTGCAGCGGGACGGAGACACCGCCGATGTCCCACCGGTCGCAGGTGGCGAACAGCGGCAGCAGTCCGATCGAGGCGTGCTCGGCGGCGTGGGCGGCGCCGGGCAACTGGTCGGGCGGGATGTCCGCGTCGAGCAGCTGGTCCTCGGTGACGGTCCACCAGACCGCGCGGGTGCGCAGCGTGCGGGGCGGCAGGTCGAGCTTGGTCTCGCCCATGATCTCCCCGGTGGAGATCCGCTTGCGGAGGTAGCCGACCACCTGGTTGACCACCTCCACCGAGCCGAAGCTGAGCCGGCCCTCGCCCCATTCCACGGTGGTGTCGGTGTCCAGGACGGAGACGGAGGTGATGTCGCGGGCGGCCGTGGTGTACGGCGGGTCGGCCGGTTCGACCAGGGCCACGGAGTTCTCCAGGTCGAACTCCCGTACCAGGTAGGTGCGGCCCTGGTGGAGGTGGACGGCCCCGGTGTGGACGCTGGTGTGGGCGGCCGCGGCGTCCACCGTGCCGAGCAGGCGGCCGGTGTCGGCCTCGACGATCTGAACCGGACTGCCTCCGCTGCCGCGCAGGTCCACCGCGTCGGCCGCGCGCTCGCGACGGGTCCAGTACCAGGAGCCGTCACTGCGCCGGCGCAGCAGGCCGCGCCGTTCCAGGACCGGGAGCAGCGGCGCGGTGGACGGCCCGAACAGTTCCAGGTCGGCATCGGTGAGCGGGAGTTCGGCTGCCGCCGCGCACAGGTGCGGGGCGAGCACGTGCGGGTTGTCGGGGTCGAGCACGGTGGCCTCGACGGGCGCCGCGAACAGCGCCTCCGGGTGGTGCACCAGGTAGGTGTCCAGCGGGTCGTCCCGGGCGATCAGCACGGCCAGCGCGCCCTGGGCCTCCCGGCCCGCCCGGCCCGCCTGCTGCCAGAGCGAGGCCCGGGTGCCGGGGTAGCCGGCCATCAGGACGGCGTCGAGGCCGGAGATGTCGACGCCCAGTTCGAGAGCGGAGGTGGAGGCGAGGCCGAGCAGTCGGCCGGTGTGCAGATCGCGTTCCAGGGCGCGGCGTTCGTCGGCGAGGTAGCCGCCGCGGTAGGCGGCCACCCGTCCGGCGAGCGGGCGGTCGAGCTGGTCCTGGGCCTGGAGCGCCACGAGCTCGGCGGCACGCCGGGAGCGGACGAAGACGACGGTGCGGATCTCCCGCTCGACCAGGTCGGTCAGCAGGTGCGCGGCCTCGGCGGTCGCGGTGCGGCGCACGGGCGCGCCGTGCTCGCCGACGTTCTCGGTGAGCGGCGGCTCCCAGAGGCCGAAGACCATCGGCCCGCGCGGCGAGGCGTCCTCGGTGACGGCGACGGCGGGCAGGCCGGTCAGTCGCCGGGCGGTCGCGGCCGGGTCGGCGGTGGTGGCGGAGGCCAGCAGGAAGGTGGGTGACGAGCCGTAACGGGCGCAGATGCGGCGCAGCCGCCGCAGCACCTGGGCGACGTGCGAGCCGAACACGCCCCGGTAGCTGTGGCATTCGTCGACGACCACGTAACGCAACGCCTTGAGGAAGGAGGACCAGCGGGCGTGGCCGGGCAGGATGCCCCGGTGGAGCATGTCCGGGTTGGTGAGCACGTAGGAGGCGTACTGGCGGACCCACTCGCGCTCCTCGGCCGGGGTGTCGCCGTCGTACAGGGCGGCGCGGACCCTCGGCGGGGCGAGTTCGGCCGCCCGGCGGCGCTGGTCGGCGGCGAGCGCCTTGGTCGGAGCCAGGTAGAGCGCGGTGGCGCCGCGGCCGTTGCGGGCCTCGGTGCCGTCGAGGAGGTCGCTGAGCACCGGTGCCAGATAGCCCAGCGACTTGCCCGAGGCGGTGCCTGTGGCGATCACCACAGTCTGGCCGCTTTTGGCCAGATTCATCGCTTCTGCCTGGTGCGCCCACGGCTGTTCCACCCCGAGGGCGCGTGCCGCGGCCACGACCTCCGGACGGATCGAGTCCGGCCACGGTGAATAACGTGCAGGTCGGGCGGGAAGGTGCTCCGTATGGGTGAGCCGGTCGGACCGCCCCCGGCCGGTGGCCAGGGTCGTGAGCAGTGCCTCGGGCGGGCTGTGTCGGGGCGGCATGGGGACCCAGTGTGTCACCGGCGTGACGGAGAATCGTCGTAAGCCATCGTGCGGGCATGGCCGCAGGTGGTTGAATGTGGCCGTGACGGCCGTATGGCCGTGGGTCGCAGCGCTGAGGCTTGCCACGCGTTGGCTGGGCGCGCCCGGGCTCGCGACCATGCGGTGGCGGCCGTCCGGCCGAGGATCGCACATGACGTAGCAAGGCAAGGTGCTGGAGGTTCCGTGGACCTGTCCCTGTCGACCCGTTCAGTCGGCGATCGTACGGTCGTCGAGGTTGGCGGCGAGATCGATGTGTACACCGCCCCGAAGCTGCGGGAGCAGCTGGTCGAGCTCGTCAACGACGGCAAGTACCACCTCGTCGTCGACATGGAGGGCGTCGACTTCCTCGACTCGACCGGCCTCGGTGTGCTGGTCGGCGGTCTGAAGCGGGTGCGCGCCCACGAGGGCTCGCTGCGCCTCGTCTGCAACCAGGAGCGCATCCTGAAGATCTTCCGCATCACCGGCCTGACCAAGGTCTTCCCGATCCACACCTCGGTGGACGACGCGGTCAACGCGACCGACTGACGCGGCCGGGCCGGCCCGGGTGGCCGGCCCGCTCGTTTCCTCGCGTCCGGGAGCCCGGGCCCGTGTGGCCCGGTGCGTCCCCGGACGCCCCTGGGCCGGTTCCGCCGGCCCGCAGGGGCCGGACCTCCGGCCCCGGTCGGAGCACCCCGAGGGGGAGAGATGGCAACCGTCGAACTTCGATTCAGCGCGCTTCCCGAGCATGTGCGGACGGCCCGACTGGTCGCCGCGGCCGTCGCCAGACGGGCCGGGGTCGACGAGTCGGTGCTCGACGAGGTCCGGCTCGCGGTCGGCGAGGCGTGCTCCCGCGCGGTCGGGCTGCACCAGCGCGGCGGCATCGGCGGCACGGTCCGGGTCGCGCTGACCGATCAGGAGAAGCGTTTCCTCATCGAGGTCGAGGACGAGGCCGGCCCCGCCGCCGTCCCGGCCTCCGGCGCCGCCGAGGGCGGCGACCCGGACGAGGACACCCTGGGCCTCGCCGTGATCACCGGCCTGGTCGAGGACCTGGAGGTCACCAACGGCACGGACGGTGGCCTGATCCGGATGAGCTGGCCGGTCTCGGTCCCCTCCGTCGCGGTCTGAGGCGCCGCGGGCGTCGACGCGTGGTGATCCCGGCGGTCGGCTGTTCCCGGACGACCGGGTCCGCTCGTCGATCGGGCCTCGTCGCGATGGACGACGTCCGGGTGGGTTCGCATCCCGTCACCCGGACGACCGGGCAGGCCGTCGGCAGCCGCCTCGACCTCCGAAGCGTTCCGGGCCGAGCTGCCGGTCAGCCGGCGGAGGGCACCCGGGGCGAGGAGGTCCGCGTCGGCATGCCCGTAGGCCGGCTGTGCGAGGACGCGCCCTCCCCTGCCGGTGCAGCAGCAGCGGCCGACCTCGCCCGTCGTTCCGCTCGACGGCGATCCCGCACGACATCGAGCATCGGCACGGGCAGCAGGCAGCAGGCAGCAGGCAGCGGGCAGCGGGCAGCGGGGGAGTGAAACCGGAAATCGGGGAACGGACACCGGCCGTGTAGGTTCGACGACCGATGACGACCGAAACCGAAAGGCTCCTCCCGGTGAACAAGCGACTGCTGGCCGTACCCGCCCTCGGCGTGCTGCTCGCGTTCGGTGCCGTCGGCTGTGGCGGCGACGACAACAACAGCAAGCAGCTGGAGTCCTGGGCGTCGACCGTCTGCGGCGCCGCCAAGGACCCGATCTCCCAGGCGCAGGCCGCGCTCGCCGACACCGGCCAGGTGAAGACCGGCGAAGTCCCCGCCGACCTCCAGAAGCGGCTCTCCACGGACATCGGGCGGCTGGCCAAGACCAACCAGGACATAGCCGCCGCCATCGACGGTGCCGGGGCGCCCAAGGTGCAGGACGGCGCGACCCTCCAGAAGGACACCGTCGACGAGCTGAAGAAGGCGGCCGACGGCTACGTAGAGGTCCAGAAGAAGCTGGACGCGCTGCCCAACACCGACCAGGCCAAGTTCGCCGACGGGCTGCGCAGCGTGGCCGACCAGGTGCAGCAGCTGGCCTCGCTCTCCACCCAGGCGCAGAGCAAGCTCCAGCGCGGCGATCTCGGCGCGGCGATGGCCAAGCAGGAGGGCTGCAAGCCGTCCCCGACCACCGCCCCGACCACCGCCCCGACCGGCGGTGCCACCGGTGGTGCGGGTGCCGGCGCGAGCGGCACCCCGGCCCCGGGCGGTGCGGGCACGACCCCCGCCCCCGGCGCCACCGACACCCCGGGCGCTCCGGCCACCACCCCGGCGCCCGGCGCGACCGACAGTGCGAGCCCGGCCGCTGCCGGCGCGACCACCGCTCCGTCCGCCCCGGCCGGCACCCCGGCGAACCCCGCCCCCAGCGCGAGCTGAGCCCCGGCGGACCGCACGATCCGACGCGCCCGCCCCCGACACCGGCCCGACACCGGCCCGAAACCGGCCCGTCCCCGGCCCGTCCCCGGCCTGGGACCCGGCTGGTGATGGGCGGCGCGCGTCGGCCATGACGAAGTCACCCGAGCCGCCTCCGCGAGCCGCCGCCGCGAGCCGCCTCCGCGAGCCGCCTCCGCCCTGCCGTCGCCGCCGAACGACTCGGCGCCCCCGGCAGGGCGGCGCGCGGCGGCTCCCGGGGGCGTGCGTGGTGGTGCGGGCTTCCGTCCGATGGCCGCGGGGCGCAGCGGCGGCCGCGGGGTGGGCGCCGGGGGACAATGGCGGGGTGATCAGTAGCCCCGTTCTCGACCCGACCCGCCTCGCCAAGTTCCGCGAGGCGCTGCTCGCCGCCTCGTTCACCGCCGACGGGTGCCTGGACCTGCTCGGGCCCACCGGCTATTCGGCGTTGGCCCGCAGCGAGGCGGTCCCGGCACTGCGGGCGACCCGCGGTGGCAGCCCGCTGGAGACGCTGGTGCGGCTGTTCCTGCTCCAGCAGCCGGTCCCGTACCGGGCGGCCGCCGCCGCGCTGCCGGTGGAGGACTGCCTGGCGGACGGCTGGCTGCGCCCCGACGGCGATCTGGTGCGCGCCACCGTCGACGTCCGGCCGTACGCCAACGAGGTGGCCGGGATGCCCAGTTCGGATGCCTGGGTGGTTTCCGACCTGGGCTGCGCGGTGGGCGGCGCGGGCGGCATCGGCTCCGGCGAGACCGCGCACGGGGTGGCCCGCAAGGACCTGGTGCTGGGCGTCGGCGGTGCCTCCACCACGCTGGCCAACATCACCGTGCGCCGTCCCGTCCGGGCCGCGCTGGACCTCGGTTCGGGCTCCGGTGTCCAGGCGCTGCACGCGGCCCGCCACGCCGGGACCGTCACTGCCACGGACCTCAATCCGCGCGCGCTGCGCTTCACCGAGCTGACCCTGGCGCTGTCCGGTTTCGACAACACCGAGGTGTCCGCCGGAAGCCTCTTCGAGCCGGTCGGGGAGCGGAAGTTCGACCTGATCGTGTCCAACCCGCCGTTCGTCATCTCGCCGGGCGGCCGGTTCACCTACCGCGACGGCGGCATGGCCGGGGACGACCTGTGCCGCAGCCTGGTCCGCTCGGCCGCCGACCACCTTGAGCCCGGCGGCTACTGCCAGCTGCTCGCCAACTGGCAGCACGTCAAGGGCGAGGACTGGCAGGAGCGGCTGGCCGGCTGGGTCGCGGGCACCGGCCTGGACGCCTGGGTCGTCCAGCGCGAGGTCCAGGACGTGGCCCAGTACGCCGAGTTGTGGCTGCGCGACGGCGGTGACCACCGCGGCCCCGGCGGCGACTACCAGGCCCGGTACGGCGAGTGGCTGGACGCCTTCGAGTCGGGCCGGGTCGAGGGCATCGGGATGGGCTGGATCACCCTGCGGGCGAGCGGCGCCGAGCGTCCGACCGTCCGGGTGGAGGAGTGGCCGCACCCGGTGGAGCAGCCGCTGGGCCCGCACATCGAGGCCTGGTTCGACCGGCAGGACTTCCTCCGCTCGCACGACGACGCGGGCCTGCTCGCGGCCCGCTACGTGCTGGCCGACGAGGTGGTCCAGGAGCAGGTCGGCGCGCCGGGCGCGGAGGACCCGGAGCACGTGATCCTGCGTCACAACCGGGGCATGCGGCGCGCCACCAAGGTGGACACCGTGGGTGCCGGGTTCGTCGGGGTCTGCGACGGGACGCTGTCGGCGGGCGAGATCGTGGACGCCATCGCGCAGCTGCTCGGCGAGGACCGGGTGGTCCTGCGGGACCGGGTGCCGGAGTCGCTGCGCCTGCTGACCGAGCAGGGGTTCATCGACCCGGTCCGCTGAGGCCCGTCCCGACGGGTCCCGACGGGTCCCGACGCGTCCTGACCCGTCCTGACCCGTCCCGGCCCCCCGTGGCCGGATTCACCGTGCCCGGTTGCGCCGTGCCCGGATTCACCGTGCCCGGACCCCGGCCCTCCGTGACCGCATCCGCCGAGACCTGACCGGTTCACTCGCCCGTACCCCCTGGTTCGTCCGGCCGCCGCCGGGCGGCAGTCTCCCGTTGGCTCTCCACTGTGAAGCTCTGTCCACAGGCTGTGGACAGAGCTGGGGAGCCGGGGGCCAGGGGTGGACACGACGACGGCGATGGTGGGCGGGTCGGTGCTCGCCCTCTTCGGTGGCGTGCTGCTGCTCTGGTGCGCCGCCGAAGTGGGGTTGCGCCTGCGGGTGCGCCGCCGGGGGGCGTCGGCGGTGGCCACCGTGATGGCCGAGGACGACGTGCACGGCCAGCTGGACAGTGCTCCGCTGCTCTCCTTCTCGGTGCCGCCCTCGGTCGGCGGCGCGGGCGCGTGCGGGATCGCCGGGCTGGTGATCGCCCGTCCGCGGGGGCACACCCCGCTGCGCCGCCCGGACCGCTTCGCGCCCGGAGCCTCGGTGCGAATCTGTTACGACCCGCGGCGCCCGAGCAGGGTGGTGCTGGCCGCGGGGGAGGTCGGTCGGGCTGCCGTCGTGGACCTGCTGTGGAGCGTCCTGGGCGTGGGCTGCCTGGCGGCGGGCGCCGGGCTCCTGGCCGTGGCCGGCAGCTGAGCCCCGCTCCGCCCTCGCCCCGTCCCCGCTCCGCCCCGCCGCCCGCTCCGTGAGAACCCGTCGATTTTCCGTTGACAGATCTTGAAATCCGTCATTCCATCCTCCGGAACCTGCCGAAGGCCCCCCTCCGCGGGGCGCGAACCTCCGTCATCGGGTTACCGTTCGAGTGGCGTCGGTGAGCCCGGCAAGTGAAAAAGCGGGATCCGTCCGTTTGACAAGGGTGGCCGGGGTACGGTCACACTCCGCTGGTGGGGGTGTCGTGCCGCGGCAGCCCCGGGGCGGTGGAGGGGTCGGGCGGAGTGCAGCCCGTGCTGCCGGCGCCGACCAGCCACATAAGGACCGGGAGAGAAGAGCGAAGGTGTCCCCGAGCAGCGAGACCGCGCACGGACAGCGACTCGTCATTGTCGAGTCGCCGGCCAAGGCGAAGACGATCAAGGGCTACCTGGGCCCCGGCTACATCGTCGAGGCGAGCGTCGGGCACATCCGCGACCTCCCCAGCACCGCGGCCGAGGTGCCGGACAAGTACACCGGCGAGGTGCGGCGCCTCGGGGTGGACGTCGACCACGACTTCGCGCCCATCTACGTGGTCAACGCGGACAAGAAGTCCCAGGTCAGCAAGTTGAAGTCGCTGCTCGCGGAGTCCGACGAGCTCTTCCTCGCCACCGATGAGGACCGCGAGGGCGAGGCCATCGCGTGGCACCTCCAGCAGGTGCTCAAGCCCAAGGTGCCGGTGCACCGCATGGTGTTCCACGAGATCACCAAGTCGGCGATCCAGGAGGCCGTGGCCAACCCGCGCGAGCTCAACCAGCGCCTGGTCGACGCCCAGGAGACCCGCCGCATCCTCGACCGGCTGTACGGCTTCGAGGTCTCGCCGGTGCTGTGGAAGAAGGTCATGCCGAAGCTGTCGGCGGGCCGGGTGCAGTCCGTCGCCACCCGACTGGTGGTCGAGCGCGAGCGCGAACGGATGGCCTTCCGCGCCGCTTCGTACTGGGACCTGGTCGGCACCTTCGGCACCGGCCGCACCCCGGCCGACGCCGCCAACCCGGAGACCTTCGGTGCCCGGCTGGCCTCCGTCGACGGCAAGCGGATCGCCAGCGGCCGCGACTTCGGCCAGGACGGCCGGCTGAAGGCCGCCAGCGCGAACACCCTGCACCTGGACGAGCAGGCGGCCCGTCAGCTGGCCGCCGCCCTGGAGCAGACGGCGTTCGGCGTCCGCAGCGTCGAGTCCAAGCCGTACCGCCGCTCGCCGTACGCGCCGTTCCGCACCACGACGCTCCAGCAGGAGGCCAGTCGCAAGCTGGGCTTCGGCGCCAAGCGGACCATGCAGGTGGCCCAGAAGCTGTACGAGAACGGCTTCATCACCTATATGCGTACCGACTCCACCACGCTGTCGGACACCGCGATCACCGCCGCCCGGGCCCAGGTCACCCAGCTGTACGGCGCGGACTACCTGCCGGACGCCCCGCGCACCTACGCCAGCAAGGTGAAGAACGCGCAGGAGGCGCACGAGGCCGTCCGCCCGTCCGGCGACCGTTTCCGCACCCCCGCCGAGACCGGCCTGACCGGTGACGACTTCAGGCTGTACGAGCTGATCTGGATGCGCACCGTCGCCTCCCAGATGAAGGACGCGGTCGGCCAGTCCGTCACCGTCCGGGTCGGCGGCACCTCCGCCGACGGCCGGGACGTCGAGTTCTCGGCCACCGGCAAGATCATCACCTTCCACGGTTTCCTCAAGGCCTACGTCGAGGGCGCCGACGACCCGAACGCGGAGCTCGACGACCGCGAGCGCCGGCTGCCGCAGGTCGCCCAGGGCGACCCGCTGGCCGCCGAGCGGATCACCCCGGAGGGCCACGCCACCAAGCCGCCGGCCCGCTACACCGAGGCCTCGCTGGTCAAGGAGCTGGAGGACCGGGAGATCGGCCGCCCCTCCACCTACGCGTCGATCATCGACACGATCATCCAGCGCCGGTACGTCTTCAAGAAGGGGACGGCGCTCGTCCCGTCCTTCCTCTCCTTCGCCGTGGTCAACCTGCTGGAGAAGCACTTCGGCCGGCTGGTCGACTACGACTTCACCGCCAAGATGGAGGACGACCTCGACCGGATCGCCGCCGGTGAGGCGCAGTCCGTGCCGTGGCTGAAGCGCTTCTACTTCGGTGAGGGCGAGGGCCACGCCGCGGGCGGCGCCGCCGAGGCCGGCAACGGCGACGGCGACCACCTGGGCGGCCTGAAGGAACTGGTCACCGACCTCGGCGCGATCGACGCCCGGGAGATCAGCTCGTTCAGGGTCAGCGACGACATCACCCTGCGGGTCGGCCGCTACGGCCCGTACGTCGAGCGCGCCTCCACCGTCGAGGGCGAGCCGGGCCAGCGTGCCGACATCCCGGACGAGCTGCCGCCGGACGAGCTCACCGTCGAGCTGGCCGAGGAGCTGCTGGCCAAGCCCAGCGGCGACTTCGAGCTCGGCCCGGACCCGGTCGGCGGCAACATGCTGGTCGCCAAGGACGGCCGCTACGGCCCGTACGTGACCGAGATCCTGCCCGAGGGCACGCCGAAGACCGGCAAGAACGCGGTCAAGCCGCGCACCGCCTCGCTGTTCAAGACGATGTCGCTGGACACCGTCACGCTGGAGGACGCGCTGCGGCTGCTCTCGCTGCCCCGGGTGGTCGGCACCGACGCCGAGGGCGCGGAGATCACCGCGCAGAACGGCCGCTACGGCCCGTACCTCAAGCGCGGCACCGACTCCCGTTCGCTCACCAGCGAGGACCAGCTCTTCACGATCACCCTCGACGAGGCGCTGGCGATCTACGCCCAGCCGAAGCAGCGCGGCCGGGCGGCCGCCGCCCCGCCGCTCAAGGAGCTGGGCAACGACCCGGTCAGCGAGCGCCCGGTCGTGGTCAAGGACGGCCGCTTCGGTCCGTACGTGACCGACGGCGAGACCAACGCCACGCTCCGCAAGGACGACGACGTCGAGACCATCACGCCGGAGCGCGGGTACGAGCTTCTCGCCGAGAAGCGGGCGCGCGGACCGGTGAAGAAGGCGGCGAAGAAGGCCCCGGCGAAGAAGGCCGCGGCCAAGAAGACGACCACCGCCAAGACCGCGGCGACCAAGACCGCGGCCGCGAAGAAGACCGCCGCGAAGAAGACCACCACCAAGACGGCGGCGGCGAAGAAGACGGCGGCCAAGAAGACCGCCACGAGCAGGACGGCGGCCGACAAGGCCTCGGCCACCGAAGAAGGCTGATCCGCGGTCACCGCGGCCGGGCCCGCACCCCCGATCCCGGGGGGCGGGCCCGAGGCCCGTCGGGTCTGTGCGGGGTACGTCACAACCCGGTGATGAGCACGATCCGGAAGCCCGTTCGCCACATTCCGGCCAGGCCCAGCCCGCTACGCTGACCGTATGACGAGCGAGGAGCAGCCCACCCCCAGCGCCCCGGCCGCCAGAGCGGGGGTGTCCGACCTGCCCGAGGTCGCGCCCGCCGGGACTCCGGTGGACCGGGCCCGGGCGCTGCTGCGGACACGTGCCTACCGGCGCCTGTGGACCACCCAGCTGATCGGCGGCACCGCCGACCGGCTCGGTCTGCTGGTGCTGATCGCGCTCACCGTGATCGCCGCCGCCCAGGGCGGCCGGTTCGGCAGCCTGCCGCGCAGCCTCGCCTTCGCCCTCGCCGCGGTCCTCGCCGTCCGGGTGCTGGCGACCGGCCTGGTCGGCGTCGCACTGCTCGGCCCGGTGCACCGGCTGGTCACCGGCCGACTGGACCGGCGCTGGACGCTCTTCGGCACCGACGTGCTGCGCGCCCTGCTGATCGGCCTCGCCCCCTGGTGGAGCGTCTGGCTGGGGTCCGCCGCCGAGCCGTCCGGGGCCGCCACCTACGCCCTGCTCGCCACCGTGTTCGTCACCGGTGCCGCCGAGCGGGTCCGGGGGATCGCCAAGGCCGCCGCCGTTCCCGGCCTGCTGCCTCCGGCCAACCCGCACCTGCCGGTCGCCGAGCAGCGCCCGGCCGCGGCCAACCTGGAGAGCGTCCGGAGCATCGACCGCTTCACCGGCTGGGTGACCGTGCCGCTCGGCGCGCTCGGCCTGGTGGCCTTCACCCTGCTCAACAACATCGGCGCGGCCCTCGGCTCCGACTGGCTCCGCGCCCACCAGCTCACCTTCGCGGCGCTCGGCGCGGCCGGGCTGTTCGCCGCCGCGGCGGTCCGTGACCACCTCCAGCAGCTGCCCGGCGGCCCGGTGTCCGTCGCCCCGGTCTCGCCGCTCCAGGGCCTGCGCGCCCCGACCGACGCCGCCCCCGGCCCCGCGCTGAGCAAGGGGCGCACCGGCGGCGCCCCGTACTTCACCTTCGCCGTCGCGGCCGGCTACGCCGCGATGGCGGGCGTCGCCGCGCTCGCGCTGCTCACCGCCGCCGAGCACCGCGCCGGGCCGATCGGCTACGGCCTGCTGGTGCTCGCCGCCGCAGGGACGCCCGCCCTGGGCGCCCGGCTCACCCGGGCCACGCTGCCCTCGCTGTCCCGTCGCCGGCTGCTCGCGCTGGCGCTGCTCACCCAGGGCGTCGCACTGATCCTGGCCGGGCTGGTGCTGGACTTCGTGCTGGTCCTGCTGCTCACCGTGCTGGCCGGGCTGGCCGCCGGGATCGTGATCTCGGCCGGACGCACCCTGCTCGCCCAGGAGGTCGAGGAGGCCCGGCTGCCGAAGGTCACCGAGCACCTGTTCGCGGTGCTCCGGACCGTGGTCGCCGCCGCGCTGGTCGTCGTCCCGCTGATCGCCGCCGCCTACGGGGACGTCGAGTACGGCACCGTCGAGCCCGGCTCCTTCACCTTCATCCACGGCGGCGCGGCCCTGGCCGTCGCCACCTCCGGGCTGCTCACGCTGGTGCTCGCCGCGGTCGTGCTGCTGCGCACCGACGACCAGCGCGGCACCGCGCCGTTCGTCCGGGACCTGGTGGACTCGGTGCGCGGCCCGGGCGGCCCGGCGCCGCGCCTCGGCGCGGGCACCGGCTTCTTCATCGCCCTGGAGGGCGGCGACGGCGCCGGCAAGTCCACCCAGGCCCAGGCGCTCGCCGAGTGGATCCGCGGCAAGGGGCACGAGGTCGTGCTCACCCGCGAGCCCGGCGGCAGCCCGGTCGGCCAGCGGCTGCGCGGCCTCGTCCTGGACGTCGGCAACACCGGCCTGTCGCACCGCGCCGAGGCGCTGATCTACGCCGCCGACCGCGCCGAGCACGTCGAGAACGTCATCCGGCCGGCCCTCGCCCGCGGCGCCGTGGTGATCACCGACCGGTACATGGACTCCTCCATCGCCTACCAGGGCGCCGGTCGCGACCTGGCCGCGACCGAGGTCGCCCGGATCTCCCGCTGGGCCACCGGCGGGCTGCTGCCCGACCTGACCGTCGTCCTGGATGTCGACCCGACCAAGGCCCGCGAGCGCTTCACCGAGGCGCTGGACCGGCTGGAGTCCGAGCCCACCGAGTTCCACCTGCGGGTCCGGGCCGGCTTCCTCGCCCTCGCCGCCGCCGACCCGGCGCGCTACCTGGTCGTGGACGGCAGCCAGGCCCCCGGCTTCGTCACCACTGCCATCCGGCACCGGCTCGACCGCGAGCTGCCGCTCTCCGAGCAGGAGAGGGCCGCCCGCGCCGAGCAGGAGCGGCTGGCCAAGGAGGAGGCCGAGCGCCGCGCCGCCGAGGAGGCCCGCAAGAAGGCCGAGGAGGAGGCCGCCGAGCGCAAGCGGCAGGAGGTGCTGGCGCAGCTGCGGGCCGAGCAGGCGGAGCAGGAGCGGCTGGCCAAGGAGGAGGCCGAGCGGGCCGCCGCCGAGGCCCGGCGCAAGGCCGAGGAGGAAGCGCGCCGCAGGGCCGAGGAGGAGGCCGCGCGTCGCGCCGAGCAGGAGGCCGAGCGGCGCAGGGCCGAGGAGGCCCGGCTGGCCGCCGAGGCCGCCGAGCGCAAGCGGATCGCCGACGAGGCGGCCGCCCAGGCCGAGCTCCAGCGGCAGCGCGAGCTGGCCCGCGAGGAGCAGCGCCGCCGGGCGGAGGAGGCGCTCCAGCGGGCCGAGGAGGCGCGGCTGGCGCAGGCCGCCGCGCTCGCGGCCGCGGCTGCGGCGGCGGAGTCCGCGGAGGGCCGGGCCGAGGCGCGGCCGGGTCCGGGTTCGGCGTCCGACGCGGGTTCGGCGTCGGGTCCGGGTTCAGCGTCGGGTTCGGGTTCGGTGGCCGGGGAGTCGGCTGCGGAGACGACCACGGAGCTGCGGGCGGTCCGGGACGTTCCGAAGGGCGCCCCGCGGGACGCGGCGCAGTCGGCGGCGCAGGCTCCGGTGGGCGGGCTCGGGGACGAGGCGACGCGCGAGCTCTCGCCGCGGGACCGGCAGGCGGCCGTCCGGGCTGCTGAGGCCGCCGAGGCGCGCAAGGCCGCGGAGGCTGCCGAGGCGCGCCGGGCGGCCGGCGGAACTGCCGGTACGGTCGACGAGACCGCCAAGCTGCCGGTGGTGCCGGCCTCGGCGGTGGACGAGACGGCCGTGCTGCCGAGGGTCCCGGCGGAGGCCGACCGGACCGAGGTGCTGCCGCGGATCGAGCCGGGCCGCACCGAGGAGCGTGCCGGAGGCCGTACCGGAGGCCGCACCGAGGGCCGGCCGGCGCAGGGGCCGCGGCGCGCGGAGCCGGTGGACAGCACCCGCGAGCTGCCGGTGGTCGACGCCGGGCCGACGGCCGAGCGGTCGCAGCCCGGTGCCGAGCGGCCGAGGCCGGAGTGGGCCGAGGAGACGCCGCTGGACGACCTGCCGAGCCTCACCGACACCCTGCTGGGCTCGCACGACGAGTGGACGCGCTGGGAGCACGGCGGTCAGGGCCAGGGCGCTCCGTACGACGGCCCGCAGGGCGGCGCGGAGCGGCCCGAGGGCCGCGGGGACGCACAGGACAAGGGCGACGGCACGGGTGACGGCAAGGGCGACGGCAAGGGCAAGGGCCGTCGTTGGGGCCGCCGGGGCTGACCGGACACGTGTGGGCGGCGCCGTCGGGGCAGGTCCCCGGCGGCGCCGCCGCGTTCCGTGGGGCCGCCTCCTCGCCCCGCCGTGACCCGGACGGAGCAGTGGGTGTCGGAGCGGAGACGTATGCTCGACGGCGGGGAAGAGGCGCCACGAGCGCTGCCGTACTGAGCTTGGGAGCAGCAGTGGCCGTCTGGGACGACCTGGTGGGCCAGGAGCGGGTGGTCGAGCAGCTGACCGCCGCCGCCCGGGCGGCCGGGGCGACGATCGAGGCCGGTCGCGGGACCGCCCCGGTCGAGGGCGCGAACGCCTCCCTGATGACGCACGCGTGGCTGTTCACCGGCCCGCCCGGCGCCGGGCAGGTCACCGCCGCGCGCTCCTTCGCCGCCGCCCTCCAGTGCACCAGTCCCGACCTCGCGCTCGGCGGCACGCCCGGCTGCGGGTTCTGCGACGGCTGCCACACGGTGCTGGCCGGCAGCCACGCCGACGTGAAGTACGTCCGTACCGACGGCCTCTCCATCGGCGTCGGCGACATGCGCGACCTGGTCGTGCGCGCCTCCAGCTACCCGACCGGCGGCCGCTGGTCGGTGATCCTGGTGGACGCCGCCCACCGGCTCACCGAGGCCGCCGCGAACGCGCTGCTCAAGGGCGTGGAGGAACCCTCCCCGCGCACCGTCTGGCTGCTGTGCGCCCCCTCCGTCCAGGACGTGCTGCCGACCATCCGCTCACGCTGCCGCCTGCTGGTGCTGCGCACCCCCGCGGCCGAGGCGGTCGCCGACACGCTGGTCCGCCGTGACGGCGTCGACCCGGAGACCGCCCGGCTCGCCGCGCTGGCCGGGCAGGGCGACATCGAGCGCTCGCGCCGCCTCGCCGTCGACGAACAGGCCCGCACCCGCCGGACGGAGGTGCTGCGCATCCCGCTGGAGGTGGGAGACATCGGCGGCTGCCTGACCGCCGCCCAGCGCCTGGTCGACACCGCCAAGGCCGACGCCGAGGCGCTCGCCGAGACCCAGGACGCCAAGGAGACGGACGACCTCAAGGCCGCCTACGGCGCCTACGAGGGCGGCAAGGTGCCGCGCGGCATGGCCGGCGCGGTCAAGGAGCTGGAGAAGCGGCAGAAGAGCCGGGCCACCCGCACCCGCCGGGAGACCCTCGGCGTCGCCCTGCTCGACCTGCTCGGCTTCTACCGGGACGTGCTCGCCATCCAGCTCGGCTCCACCGGCGCGCTCGCCAACGAGGACCAGCGGCAGGCGCTGAACCGGGTGGCCCAGGCCGGGCCGGCGGAGAGCACGCTGCGGCGGATCGAGGCGGTGCTGGCCTGCCGTCAGGCGCTGGACCGCAACGTCGACCCGCTGCTCGCGGTCGAGGCGATGACGGTGGCGTTGCGCGCGGGCTGAGTGACGGCTGAGCGCGGGCTGAGCGCCGATCGGGGGCGGGGCCGTCCGGCTCCGGGCCCTCGGGCCCTCGGACCGTCCACCCGGGCGTCGCTCCGGCGGGCGTCGGCTGTACGCCTCCCGGAGCCGGTGCGCCATCCCACCTTCGAGTGAACGAGCGACACTCGCCGGGCACACCGTCGTGTGACCGTCCACCCGTTGTGCACGCTGGGGGCCGACTGCGCCCGCTGCCGGGGCGGTCGCCTTCCGTGCGCGCCGGGTCCGGTTCGGCGCGACCCCCTCCAGAGGTGGTGCGTCCCGTGGTTCGTTCGCTCCTCGTCATCCCCTTGCTGGCCGCCGCCCTCGGCGGGATCTGGCTGGCCCGGGGCGCCCAACACCGCTGGCGCGACCTGCGCGCCGCCGAGACCTACGAGCTGGCCGGCGACCGCTGGCCGATGCTGCTGCGGGCGGCCGGGGCGATGGTCTGCGGGGTGTGCGTCACCGCGCTGACGGTGCTCACCACGCTGGGCGCCTTCGGCGGTCTCGGCCGGGGCACCCAGGAGCCGGACCGGGCGGAGCCGGTCGTGGACGCGGCGGGCTCGGCTCCGGGCACGGACACGGGTGCCGGGACCGGTTCGGGGACGGTGGTCCGGCAGCAGCAGGCGGTGCCGCCCGCGGTCGCCGAGTCGGCCGCCGCCCCCGACCCCGCTGCCCCCGCCGCCGTCGCGGCTGCCGCGGCCCCCGCCGTGGTCAGCCGCTTCGACAGCGTCGGCCACCCCGGCGGGGGCGAGCTGCTCCAGTCCGCCGTACTGGGCCCCGACGGCCACCCCCGCAACATCCGGGTCTGGCTTCCGCCGCAGTACGCCAAGGAACCGAACGCCCGCTTCCCGGTCGTCGTGATGCAGGCCGCCACGCCCCAGAAGACCGCCGACGCCGAGGTCCCGGACGTCTTCGAGGGCATCGGGGCGGCCCTCCAGACCGGCAGGTCCCACCCCTTCATCCTGGTCGCCCCCGAGGCGCCGAACGGCACCGCGCACCCCTGCGAACTGGTCGCCGCCGCTCCGGCCGCCGTCGCCGACGACGCGACGCTGCGCACCACCATCGCGACCTCCTTCCGCACCCTGCCGCCCGGCCCGGCCTCCTGGGGCACCCTCGGCGTCGAGGCCGGCGCGCCCTGCGCGGCCGCCGCCGGGCTCTCCCGGCCCGACCTGTACGGCGCGGCGGCGGCGGTCTCCGGCCGGTACGACGCCACCGCGCTCACCCAGACCGGTGCCGAGGCCCCGGCCGGCAGCGCCGCCAAGCTGCTGCTGGCCGCCGCCAAGGGCGACTCCGCCGGGCTGGACGCGGCCCGCAAGCTCCAGGCCGCACTGAAGGCCGGCCCCGGAGCGGCGGCCAAGGCCGAGGTGCGGATCTCGGACAACGTGCAGGACTTCACCCCCGACCGGGAGCGGCTGCGGCTGGTCCGTCAGGCGGCGCAGTTCCTGGCCGAGGCGCTGGCCAGGGCGTCCTGAGGGCAGGTCCGGCGGCACTACGCTGCCCGGTACCCCGGAGCGGGTGCCGGGCAGCTGCGTTTCCTCCGGGGTGCTTCGAGGGTTGTTCCCACTGCGGGTGTTCCTCCGGTGTTCCCCGGTGTTCCCCCGGTGTTCCTTCGGTTCTTCCACGTGCTGGTCGGTTGCGGAGAGGTGGCGGATGAGGGCCTTCGAGCGGGCACAGGCGCAGGCGCAGGCATCGGTGCGGGTGCGGGCACAGGCATCGGCGCGGGCACGGGTGCTGGCCGCGGCGCTGGTCGTCGTCGGGCTGCTGGCGGGCGGTTGCAGCGCGGATCCGGCCGGGGCGCCGGCGGCCCCCTCCCCGGACCCGGCCGCCTCCGGCACGTCCTCGGCCCCGACGGCCGCGGGGGCCGGAGCCACCCCGCTGGAGCCGCTGCCCGCCGCCGTCCCGGCCGCGCTCGCGCCGTACTACGCGCAACGTCCGGTCTGGCAGCCCTGCGACAGCGGGTTCGAGTGCACGACGTTCCGGGTGCCGCTGGACTACGACCACCCGGGGGACGGGGACCTCACCCTCGCGGCCGCCCGGACCGCGGCGGAACCGGCGGGCACCGGGAGTGCTTCCTCCGACCCGTCCGCCCCCGCCCCCGCCCCCGCCCCCGCCCCCGCCCCGTCCGCCTCCGCCACCGCCTCTGCCTCCGCCGCTTCCCAGGGCACGCGGCTCGGCTCCCTCCTGCTCAACCCGGGCGGGCCCGGCGGCTCCGCGATCGAGTACCTGGAGGCCGCCGCCCGCACGTACGACCACGGGGTGCGGGCCCGCTACGACCTGGTCGGCCTCGACCCGCGCGGGGTGGGCCGCAGCAGCCCCGTCAGCTGCCTGAGCGGCGACCGGATGGACGCCTACACCGCCGTCGGCCTGGCGCCCGGCGACCAGGGCGGCGTCGACGCGCTGGTCGCGGCCGACAAGGAGTTCGCCGAGGGCTGCCGGACGCAGGCCGGGGCGGCGCTCGGCCACCTCGGCACCGTCGAGGCCGCCCGCGACATGGACGTGCTGCGCGCCCTGCTCGGCGACGAGAAGCTGAACTTCGTCGGCAAGTCCTACGGCACCTTCCTCGGCGCGACCTACGCCGGGCTGTTCCCGAGCCGGGTCGGGCGGCTGGTGCTGGACGGCGCGATGGACCCGTCGCTCGACTCCGTCGCCGGCAACCGCACCCAGGCGGGCGGCTTCGAGACCGCCTGGGCCGCCTTCGCGCAGGACTGCGCCAAGCGCGAGGACTGCCCGCTCGGCCGCACCGAGCAGCAGGTCGGCGACCGGCTCACCGCCCTGCTCGGCGGGGTCCGCACCGCCCCGCTGCCCACCACCGACGCCGGCCGTCGGCTCACCGGGTCCCAGGCGACCACCGGCGTCATCCAGGCCATGTACGCCGACTTCCTCTGGCCCAAGCTGCGCGCCGCGCTCACCGACGCCGAGACCGGCGACGGCACCGGGCTGCTGAGGCTCTCCGACGACTACTACGGGCGCGAGTCGGACGGCTCGTACCCCAACCTGATGTTCGCCAACATTGCGGTGAACTGCCTCGACCTGCCCGCCCCGTTCCACGGCCCGGAGGACGTCCAGCGGGCGGTACCGGAGTTCGAGCGGGTCTCGCCGCACTTCGGGCGCGACATGGCCTGGATGGCCCTGACCTGCGCCTACTGGCCGGTCCGGGCCACCGGTGCGGCGCACACCGTCCGGGCCGCCGGCGCCGCCCCGATCGTCGTCATCGGCACCACCCGCGACCCGGCCACCCCGTACGCCTGGGCGCAGTCGCTGGCCGGCCAGCTGGAGTCCGGCCGCCTGCTCACCTTCGACGGCGACGGCCACACCGCGTACGGCCGGCACAGCACCTGCGTGGACGGCGCGGTGAACCGCTTCCTGCTGACCGGGGAGGCCCCGGAGCAGGGCAAGCGCTGCGAGCGGTAGGGCGGGCCGGGCGCAGGCCGACGGACAGGTGGTTTTCACTTCAACCGATT
This sequence comes from Kitasatospora sp. NPDC048715, assembly GCF_043198905.1. Lineage (NCBI taxonomy): Bacteria > Bacillati > Actinomycetota > Actinomycetes > Kitasatosporales > Streptomycetaceae > Kitasatospora > Kitasatospora sp. NPDC048715. The sequence continues at coordinate 402,458 of NZ_JBICVH010000001.1, forward strand.
ACCGGTACGGCGTTACGATGAGCGCCCCTTGCCACCCTCCCCTGCACCGGAGCTCATCGTGCTCGGAGTCAACGACCTGGCGACGTACATCCTCGGCGCCCTCGTCATCATCCTGCTGCCCGGCCCCAACTCCCTGTACGTCCTGTCCGTCGCGGCCCGCAAGGGCATCCGCACCGGCTACCGGGCCGCGGCCGGCGTCTTCATCGGCGACCTCACCCTGATCAGCCTCACCTCGCTGGGCGCGGCCTCCCTGCTCAAGGCCAACCCGGCCGTCTTCGCCGTGGTCAAGTTCGGCGGCGCCGCCTACCTCCTCTGGATCGGCTACGGCATGCTCCGCGCCGCCCGCCAGCTCTGGCGCGAACGCCGCGCCGCGGCCGACCCCACCACCGAGCAGACCCCCGAAAGCACCGAGAACCCCTTCCGCCGCGCCCTCGTGATCAGCCTCCTCAACCCGAAGGCGATCCTCTTCCTGCTCTCCTTCTTCACCCAGTTCGTCGACGCCTCCTACGGACAGCCCGCCCTCTCCTTCGCCCTCCTCGGCGGCATCCTCCAGACCTTCAGCTTCCTCTACCTCTCCCTCCTGATCTTCGCGGGCACCACCCTCGCCACCGCCTTCCGCCGCCGCAAGCGCCTCTCCGCCACCCTCACCAGCGGCGTCGCCGTCCTCTTCGCCGGCTTCGCCGCCAAACTCGCCGTCTCCTCCGCCTGACCCCCGCCCCCGGATACCGGGTAACGGATCACCCGCCAACCTGTGTAGACTGGCCCGCGTTGCCGCCACACACGGCGACGGTGCCGCCTTAGCTCAGCTGGCCAGAGCAACGCACTCGTAATGCGTAGGTCGCGGGTTCGAATCCCGCAGGCGGCTCTGTAGAAGCCCCAGGACTCACTCGCCGTGACCTGGGGCTTTTGCCTTTCCCCGATCTGCGGGCAGGCGCCGGCGACGCGCCACGGGATCGCTTGCTTGAGCGATGCGTGAGCGCGGGTGTTGATCCCGCCTCGGCCCTTGCTCCTCGGCCCCGGCCTTCCCGGCTTCGCCCCCGGTCCGGACGGCTCGCTTCGGTGCGGATCCGCAGCGGCGATCACGTGCCGCACCGTGCGCGGAGTCGGCCGCGACGAAGCGGAGGAGCGTGTCCAAGGCCGGCACCTCGGCCTGTTCGCAGCTGGTATGGTGCGGCATCTGATTGGTCGCAAGCCCGGGGGGCCTGGTGCAGATCACTCTTCGTTTGGTGGACGCGCGCTCCGATGAGTTGGGCGCGCTGGAGAAGTGGCTCAAGTCCGAGCGTGATCTGCGTCGTGTGGTCGTCCGGCGCGAACACGCGGCCACCCTTCCGGGCGACATGGGAGTGCTCGCGGACTGTCTGCGCTTTGCCATCGATGCGGGACTGGTCGGAGTGCTGGCACAGTCGGTGATCGACTACTGGCGGTCGAAGGCCGCCTCCCGTCCGGCCGAGGACAGGCCGGTGCTGGTCATCGAACGCGTGGATGCTCCTGACGGCACGCGGACCATCACCATCGAGGCGCGTGACCCCGAAACCGCCGAGGCGGTGCTCCGCGAACTGCCGCGTTCTCTCGGCAGTTCATGAACGCCGAGCCGCCTGCCGGAGAGAAGTCACGCGCCGTCCTCATCTCGTCCCGCATCTTCACCGACAGTACGTTCGCCGAGCTCGAGGCGGTTGAGCGAACAGTCGAGAAGGTGAGCGAGCAACTGCGTGATCCTGCTGTGTGGGGGCTCAGGCTCGATCACTGCCAGGAGATCTTGACGCACAAGAGCAACCCCGCCGAGATCCTCTCGGTCGTCCAGGCGGCGTCCCAGGCGGCGGAGGAGTGCTTCGTCCTCTACTTCGCGGGTCACGGTGTCGAGGAAGGCGGGCAACTCCTGCTGCCACTGACGCATTCCCGAGCCGACATGCCGAGCACCATGCTGGCGTTCGCCGACCTGATGAATGCGGTGGGTAGCGGGCCCGCGCCGATCAAACTCGTCCTTCTCGACTGCTGCCATGCCGGGCTGGCCATGGACGTCCTGCCCTTCGAGCAACACGTTGCCGGTGAGGCACCCGAGGGCTGCTACGTCCTCGCCGCCTGCGAAGCCAACCGAACGGCCAAGTCACCCGAGGACAACGAGTTCACGGCTTTCGGCCAGGCCCTCATCACGTGCCTGGTGGCTGGTGGGCCGTCCACTGAGCAGTTCTGGACACCGCGGCAACTGTTGGCGCATGTCGACAAGTGGCTCACCAGCCGTGGTTACCCGCGACCGGTCACCAATGACTCGCGGGTGGGTGAACTGCCCTGGGTGAGGAATCGGCGGTTCGTGAAGCCGTTCGAGGCGGCCGGCTATCAAGCGCCCGCGCCGGACAGTGACAGTGGGACGCCGGCGCAACCTGAGAAGATCCAGTACCTCGGCCCGGACCCGTTGCCGCTGCCGATCCCTTTCCTGGGGCGCGACGCATTGCTGGGTGAGGCGCGCCCAATGGTGCGCATGGGGCAGGTCCTTCCCGTGATGGGACGGGCGCAGGTGGGCAAGTCGGCGCTTCTCACCTCGCTTCTCGCCAAGGCCGACCTCCTGCCCGCGGGTTCCCTCCCGCCCGTGGTGCTCGAGATCGAGCCCAGTGCGGCGGCTGAGAGCCCGCTGATGGAGGCGATCACCAGAGCGCTGCACCAGACGCTGGACGACAGCGAATTCATGGTTGCGGCCAAGCGTACGACCGATGGCCTTCTCGACCTCGTTCTGCCTCGTCAGGTCAAGGGCAGGAGTCTCATTCTTGTCATCAAGGCGTCTCGCATCGACCTGAATCGCCCGGAACTCCGCGAAGAGCTGGACGAGCTGCTGAGGCAGGACGTCTTCAAGCGCGCCGCGGTCATCGTGGAGACCACCGAAACCGTTGAGATCGACGGTGGAAGCCACCGGCCGAGGCCCCTCGTCGTACCTGCGCTGGCCACATCGGACGCTCTCGCGCTGATCGGCGACTGGCTCGCCGACGAGAATCTCGTGACCGATGTCAACGGCCTGGATCTGGTGGGCTATGACGAGATAGTGCGTCGCCCCGGGGTCATCGAACGCGCCGTCCGCCTGGTCTGTCGAATTCACCGGAAGGACGATTACGACAGTTTCCTCGCGGGATTCGACGCCCGTTCCCGGGCGGCGGTGGAGATCGGGCCCGAAGAGTTCGAAGAAGCCCTGATGGAGGCCGCAGAGCCGACCATCGCCGGCGTACTGGACAGGGCCTGGTCCACCGCGACAGGAACGGACCGCACCAAAGGCCAGGCCCTCCTCACCGTGTGGGGAGTCATCGACGAACTGCCACTCCCGGTGGTCGCGCTCCGGGGCATGGGGTTGCCGGACAGTGTGTTGCGGGTGCTTTTCAACGAGGGGATTCTCGTCCCTTGGCGTCCCGCCGCCGACTCGGGACCTCCAGCCGGGGATTCCCCCCGGCTGGAGGTCAGCCCGGTCAGTCGAGAGGCGCTCAGGAACGATCTCCTGCGTACGATCCGGTCCACCGCTGACATGGCGGCGGGCGCCGACGGGGAGCGCCCGTGCGACGTCGTCGACCGGAACCTGATCGCGGCCGGGCGCCTGCTGGCCAACACGGTGCTGCCGAGCGGGGAGACGGAGGGGGAGTCGGAGGCAGTGCCTCGTGTGATCGAGGCACTGCGTCGGGCCGTGGGATGGATCGACCGCCATGTCCCGGACGCGCTGCCCGGGTTGCGCGCGCGACTCGGCCTCTACGTCAACGGCGACTCCGCGGACGCGGTCCTCCTGCCGGTGGCGCAGACGATCGGTTCTGTTCCGCTGACGGAGCCGGCGAACACCTCGCCGGAGACGGTCTCGCGGACTGGCGCGGAGAGTGAGCGATCGGCTGCCCGGAATGCTGTGGCGAACGGTGCAGAACCCGGCAACGGAGCTGTGCGGGGATGGGAGTTGATCGACGAGCTGTACGCGGCGGCGGGACGCCTCAACCTGGCCTCCCGGGCGTCTGTGCAGGAGCCGGATGCGGTCGCGACCTTCCTGTCCGCGTTCGAGTACGCCGTATCGCTCTTGGAGGTGTGCGGTGAAGCCGCCCCGTGGCGTGTGCTTCGCTCCGTCGACCAGTGCGGCTTCCACGGGGCGCGCCGCCATCGCGCGCTTGCCCAGGTGGCCCCCGCCCGTGAACGGTTGACGCGACAGCTGGCGGCCCTCCACGAAGGTCCCGCCAACGTCTCGCTGAACCGTCTGCTGTGGTCGACATCCTGGATCCTGAACACGGCTGCTGCCCAGATTTCGGCAGACGTGAGCGCCGATGCCTCCGACAGTCTCGAACTGGCGGAGCAACTGATCGAGGTCTTTCCTCTGGCGCAGGAGTCGCGGGCCCGCCAGACCCGGAACTGGTTCCTCTACAGGTTGGCAGGACTTCGCCGTGCGACGGCGACGACGGCGGACGAGCGACGGACAGCGGTGCGTTCCGCCTATGAACTCGCGAACGAGAACGCCCGTTTGGCGAGCGTGGTCCCGGAGCGTCAGCAGCAGTGGACACACAATCTCCTGGCAAGCGGGTACATGTACGCGCAGGAGACAAGGGGGGACGGAGAGCGGCTGGAGCTGGCCCGGGAGACGCTGTCGGCACTTGAGGAGGCGTGGGGCTCCAGGGACGACTGGCCGGTGCCACTGGTGGTCGAAGCGGCCGGATTCCTGCGCAGGGTCCACGAGCGGCACGCGGATCTGGAGTTGCAGTACGCGGGTGCCCGGGAGGTTCTCGCTCTCCTGAACGGCCGGGCCGGAAGCCTTGCCGATCGGGAGGGGCCCAGCGCCACCATGCCGCTGGACCACATGGTCGAACTGGCCGAGGCCAACGCGTTCCTGGCCTATGTCTACCGTGAGCGCAACGATCACGCGTCGGCCCGGCACAGCCTTCAACAAGGTGTGCGCATGGCCCGGATCGCCGTGCGGTCCTTCCCCACCGGACGCACCTACATGACGTGGCTCCGGCTGCTCCGCACGAAGCAGGCCTGGTCCGGGGGCGGTCGTGGACGGACGCTGCTTCCGGAGCACGCCAAGGCCGTCGAAGAGGTCCGTCGGTGGCTCGACAGTGGTGAGGAGGTCCGGGCCGGGAATCAGTCATTGGCCCTGCTGCACTTGTGGTGCTTGGACAGCGATTGGCAGCGGGAAGGGACCCTGGTGGTCGCGGCGCAGGCCGTACCCGTGCACAACACGGGCTGGAACACCGGCCGTTCCTTGCAGCAGGTACGAGCCGACCAGGTTCACCGCGGGCGCTGGAACGCGCTGATGGCGCATGAGCGGGTGTACGGTCCGACCTGGGCGCTGTACGAGGCCCGCATCAGGATCACTCGTGAGTACCAGCGCTGGACCGCGATCTACAGCAGGCGCCCGCAGGAGGTCGATCACGGACCGGTTTGGGAACTGCTGGACAGGGCCGGGCAGTTGTTTCCGCGGAACCTGGACGTCATGAGGTCCCGTGCGTCCTACCACCGATACATCTGGGAGTACGGCGAGGCGGCTCGACTCCACGCCGAGGCGGCGCGGCAGGAGCGGGACGGGGACCGTTGGCGTCGTGGTCTGATCGAGGCGTCCGAGTGTCTGCTGAGACAGGCGATCTATGAAAAGGGGATCTCCTCCGCGGCGCGGGAGTCGGCCTTGTGCGCGGCTTCGGACTACCTGCAGGAGGTTACCGAACTCCACACACAGGCCCCCCGGGTGTCGCTGCTGTCCGCTCGGATCGCCCTCGAGTTGGGCAGGCCGGTGGACTGGGACCTGGCCGACTCCAAGTTTGCCGAGCTGATCGGTGACGACTACGTCGGAAACGTGGGGCGCTACCTCAATGAACGCCGGGACCGGACGGCCGCGGACATCGACAGCGACCCCGCGGCGGACTCCGTTGAATGGGAGCATGCGGCAGCGCCCCATGAGGCACTCGTGGTGGATGACCTCCTTGAAGAGCACTTCACCGACGTCGAAGTCCTGATGTCTCTGGGGAGTCTCTACCTGCGGCGTTCCATCTTGAACGCGGAGCAGGATCCGGAAGCGGCCCGGTCCAGCGCCTGGCGGGCCTACAACTGCTTCGACGGACGCAGGGTCATGGAAGCAGCCGTCAACGGTCAGGAGAAGGTCGACACTGCCTTCATGCGCGGTCAGACCATCGCATGGGCGGCCGAACTCGCCGGCTCCACGGACCCCTTTCCCCGAGACAGCGGATGGCAGCGCGGGTGGCTGGATCTCGCGGAGTCTCGACTGCAGTCTGCCCGCAGTCGAAGTGCGGGCGGCTTCCACGAGTTGGTCTGCACGTGGGACAGCCGGTTGCGGGCGCTGAAAGCCGGGCTCAGGAAAAAGTGACGCACTGTCATCGGACGAGTGCCGGTGCCGAGTGGTTCGTCCGCAAGAACGGACCGTGCCGCACTGCCGAAGGCCCGGGCCGGATCGGATCCGGGCCGGGCCGTTTCGTGTGCGCCGGCGGGTGGGGTCACTGGTCGAGGTAGGTGAGGGCGGCCAGGATGCGGCGGTTGTCGGTGGTGGTCGGGGGGAGGCCGAGCTTGGTGAAGATGTTGGTGATGTGCTTGGCGACGGCCTTCTCGGTGATGAAGAGGGCCTGGGCGATGCCGGCGTTGGAGCGGCCCTGGGCGAGGGATTCGAGGACGTCGCGTTCGCGGGTGGAGAGGGTGGCGAGGGCGGTGTCGCGGTCCTTGGCGGCCAGGAGCCGGGTGACGACCTCGGGGTCCATGGCGGTGCCGCCGGCGGCGACGCGGCGGATGGCGTCGAGGAACTGGGCGCCGTTGGTGATGCGGTCCTTCAGCAGGTAGCCGATGCCGCGGCCGCCGGTGGTGAGGAGTTCGCGGGCGTAGAGGGGTTCGACGTACTGGGAGAGCAGCAGGACGGGGAGGCCGGGGGTGGTGCGGCGGGCGGTGAGGGCGGCGCGCAGGCCCTCGTCGGTGAAGGTCGGCGGCAGCCGGACGTCGACGATCGAGACGTCCGGCCGCTGCTCGGTGAGGGCCCGGAGGAGGTCCGGGCCGTTGTCCACGGCGGCCGCCACCTCGTGGCCGTGGGCCTGGAGGAGGCGGATCAGGCCGTCCCTCAGGAGGAAGTGGTCTTCGGCGAGGACAATGCGCAAGGAAGCTCCATGGTCACCGTGGTCGGACCGTCGGGGGGACTGCTGACGGAGACGACCCCGTCGAAGGTGGCGAGCCGTCGTTCGACGCCGCGCAGCCCGGTGCCCCGGCGGGCGTCCGCGCCGCCGCGTCCGTTGTCGGAGACGGTGATGCGCAGCACGCCGCGATCGTAGCGGAGTTCGATTCCGGCGCGGCCGGCGTCGGAGTGCTTGACGACGTTGGTGAGGAGCTCCGAGACCGCGAAGTAGGCGGCGGACTCGACGGGCATCTCGGGGCGGCCGGGCAGGTCCGCCGAGACCTCGGTGGGGACCGGGCAGACCATGGCCAGCGCCCGTACCGCGTCGGTGAGTCCGCGGTCGGCGAGGACCGGCGGGTGGATGCCGCGGACCAGGTCGCGGAGCTCCTCCAGGGCCTTGGCCGAGGACTGGCGGGCCTCGACCAGCAGGGCGCGGACGGCCTGCGGGTCGCTCTCCAGGAGGTGTTCGGCGGCGTCCAGGGTCATGCCCATCGCGACCAGCCGGGCCTGGGCGCCGTCGTGCAGGTCGCGCTCGATCCTGCGGATCTCGGCCATCCGGGTGTCGACGGCGGTGCTGCGGGTGGCGGTCAGGTGGGCGATCCGGCCGGCCAGCAGCTCCTGCTCGCCCGGGGCGAGCATCGAGTGGACGTGGCGGGCGTGCCGGTGGACGGTGCGGGGCGCGAGCCAGAGCGCGAGCGGGAGGTGGAGCAGGCCGAGGACGCCGGCGAGGACGGCGGTGACGGTGCCCTCGATCGGGATGAACTCGAACCAGAGGCCGTCCCATTCGGCGGACAGCGGGACGCCGAAGAAGGCCAGGAAGACGCCCCAGAGGCCGGCGAGCAGGGCGGCGACCGGCAGGAAGGCCAGCACGCTGCCGAGGAACGGCTCGGCGAGGACCCAGTGGAACTCGCGGCGGGTCTGCGGGTCGCCCGTGATCCAGCGGTAGCGGGCGAATACGCCGGAGGCGCCCTCGGGCACCGGGGGCAGCGGGCCGGGCGGCCCCGGGAAGCGGATGCCGGACCAGTCTGCGGCCAGGGCGCGTTGACGGTCGGTCAGCGCGCGCACCCGGGCCATGGCCCGCGGGACCAGTCCGAGGCCCGGGCCGACGAGGGAGAGCGCGCCGGTGACACCGAGGGAGTGGACGAGGGCGACACAGGAGAGCCGGCTGAGGGTCAGGCTCCGGCGGAGGGCGGTGAGCCCGGCCGCTACCGAGAATCCGGCCGGTACGGAAGAGCCGGCCGGTACCGAGGACCCGGCCGGTGCGGCGGATCCGGCGGGTGCGGAGAGCCCGGTGGGCTCGGCCGGTGCCGGGCTCTGTGCGGGTCGCGTCGTGCTGTCCATGGATGTGGTCCCCTCCCGGTGGTGCTGTCGCACGGCCCGTCGTACCGGCCGTGAGGCCATTCTGGCGACGGCGGGCGGGTGTTGTCGGTGGGAGAAACTCCCCCTTCGGCCCTACGGGATATCTGCCGAACGGCAGATGGCAGGAGTCCGCGGATCGGCCAGGCTTGCGAGCGTGTTCACGTGCCCCGGGGGACGGGCCCGGGACGGTGCATCCGATCACAGCCGCAAGGAGGATGAGGTGGAGCGACGTGCGAGATCCGGATACGGGACGGTCGTTCTCGTGGTGGCCGCGCTGGTGTCGCTCGCCGGTTGTGCCGACGCCAGGGACGCCGCGCCCGAGGACAGGACCTTCGAGTTCGCCGGCAGGAGCCTGGACGTGAAGTCGCACGGTGCGCCGGCCGACCTGGTCGCGGTCGACCGCGAGGACGTCAAGGTCACCCGCTGGTTCGACACGAGCGGGAAGATCGGCAGTGCCAAGGAGTCCTGGACGCTCGAGGGCGGGGTGCTCGAACTCAGGGCGGGGTGTTCGGGGCTGGCCAACTGCGACACGAAGTACCGGGTCGAGGTGCCCCAGGGGGTCGTGGTGCTGCGGGACGGGCGTGGGACGGAGCTCAAGGGGTGAGGGCGGAGAGCGTGCTCGAACTGGTGGATGTCACCAAGGTCCACAAGGGCGGAAAGCGGGCCGTCGACGGCATCACGATGCGGCTCGGGCCGGGAATGGTGGGGCTGTTGGGGCCGAACGGTGCCGGGAAGTCCTCGTTGATGCGCATCGTGTCGACGGTCACCCGGCCCACGAGCGGCCAGGTCCGCTACCGGGGCGTCGACGTGGTGGCCGAGCCGGACCGGCTGCGCCGGGAACTCGGCTACCTGCCGCAGGACTTCGGGGTCTACCCGAACCTGACGTCACGGGAGTTCCTGTCCTACCTGGCGGCCGCCAAGGGGATCGGCGCCCGCTCGGCCCGGGCCCGGATCGACGAGCTGATCCAGCTGGTCAACCTGACCGAGGCGGTCAAGCGCCCGCTCGGCGCGTACTCGGGCGGCATGCTCCGCCGGGTCGGCATCGCGCAGGCGCTGCTGGCCGACCCCCGGGTGATCGTGGTCGACGAGCCGACCGCCGGCCTGGACCCGGAGGAGCGGGTGCGCCTGCGCAACCTGCTCAGCGAGCTCGCGGCGGACCGGGTGGTGATGCTGTCGACCCACATCGTCTCCGACGTGGAGTCGGTCGCCTCCGACATCGCGGTGGTCGCCCGGGGACGGCTGCTGCGCCGGGGCGCGCCGGACGAACTGCTCCGGGAGGTCGACGGGCGGGTGTGGGAGGCGGTGGTCGATCCGGCCGACCTCCTGGAGGTGCAGGCCCGCCACGTGGTCAGCCGGATGGTGCGGACCGGGCGCGGCGTGCGGCTGCGACTGCTCGCCGCCGAGCCGCCGCGGCCCGACGCGGTGCCGGTGCCGCCCGACCTGGAGGACGCCTACTTGGGCGTCATCCACCGGCCGGGGGAGCGGGACGGGGCCGAGCCGCGGGCGGTGCGGCGGTGACCGGATCGGTGCTCGCCGGGCTGGCGGTCGGCGACTTCCGCGACCGGGTGCGCCGGCCGGTGTACGCGGTGACGCTGCTCGCCGCGGTCGGGCTCGGCCACCTGGCCGTACCGGACGCGGGCGGCCACTGGACGATCATGGACGTGGGCGGGAACCGGGGCGTCTACAACAGCGCCTACGTCGGTGCGGTCACCGCCCTGGCCGGCGCCCTCTGGCTCACCTTCGGCGGCTTCTACGTGGTGCGCAGCGGCATCGCGCGGGACGAGACGACCGGGGTCGGACAGATCCTCGCCGCCACCCCGCTGCGCACCTCCCAGTACCTCCTGGCCAAGTTCCTGAGCAACCTGCTGGTGCTCGCCTCCATGGTCGGCGTGCTGGCCGTCACCGCGCTGCTGATGCAGCTCGCCCGCGGTGAGGACCGCGCGGTCGACCCGGCAGCCCTGGCGGAGCCGTTCCTGCTGCTCTCGCTGCCCCTGATGGCCGTCACCGCGGCGGCGGCGCTCCTGTTCGAGACGGTGCCGCTGCTGCGGGGCGGTTTCGGCAACGTCGTCTGGTTCGTGCTGGCCATGGTGCTCGCGATCGGCGGGCAGTCGGCCTCCGCGCCGCTGGACGGCCTCGGTGTGCACCGGATCGCGCGGTCGATGGGCGCGGCGCTGGAGGCCCAGCACGGGACGGCCGACCCGGGCGGGTTCAGCCTCGGCCTGACCAAGGTGGACAGGCCGCTGGGCACCTTCCGCTGGGACGGGTTCGACCCGTCCTCCGGGTTCCTCCTCGGCCGGCTGGCGCTGGTGCTGGCGGCGTTCGCCGTGGCGGTGCTGCCGGCGCTGTGGTTCGGCAGGTTCGATCCCGCACGCGGGTCCGGCGGGGCGGCCGCGCTGCCGGAGCCGGCCGAGGTTCCGGCGCCGGCCGCGGTTCCGACGGCCGCCGGGGCGGCGGGCCGGCTGTCCGGGCCGGACGCGACGGAGCCCGCGGGGGCGCGCCGGACGACCGCGCGGGGTGCCCTGCCACGGACCGAACCGCGGCGGGCCGGGGCGTTCGGCCGGCTGCTGGCGGGTGAGGTCCGCATCCTGGTGCAGGGCGTCTCCCGCTGGTGGTGGCTGGTCGCGGCCGGGCTGACGGTGGCCGGGTTCGTGCTGCCGACGGACGCCGTCACCGGCCTGCTGCTGCCCCTGGTGTGGCTGTGGCCGGTCCTGATCTGGTCCCGGCTCGGCAGCCAGCGGGTGGAGAACGGTCTGGAGGTGCTGCTGGGCGCCTACCCGTCGGCCCGGCGCCGGCTGCTCGCCGAATGGGCGTCCGGGCTGGTGCTCACGGCGGTGACGGGCGCCGCCCCGCTGATACGCATGCTGGCGGCGGGCGACGGCGCGGGGACGGCCGGCTGGCTCGGCGGCGCGCTGTTCGTCCCGTCGCTGGCCATGGCGCTCGGCGTGGTGAGCCGGAGCCACCGGCTCTTCCAGGCGGTCTACCTGCCGCTCTGGTGGGTGCTGGTCAACAACGTCGCCGCCGTCGACTTCATGGGGGCCGTGCGCGTCGACGGCAGCCCGGCCGGTCCGGGCCCGCTGCTGGTCGGGGCGCTGTCCGCGGTGATGCTCGCGGTGGTGTTCCTGGTCGGCGCGGCCCGACGGAACGTCAAGGGCTGAGGAACGGGTCGGGGCCCGGGTTGAGGAACGGGCCCGGGTCGGAAGCCGAGGCCGAGGCCGAGGCCGCGCGAAGCCGGGAGCCCGGCCCGTCGACGGACGGACCGGGCTCCCCTCGCGCTTCGGGTCGCACCTCGGGGCGCTGCTCGGCTACTCGTCGTCGCCGAGGTCGCCCGCGAGGTCGCCGTCCGGGGTGCCGCTGATCGCGTAGCCCTGCCGGCGCGCCTCGTAGCAGGCCACCGTGGCGGCCGCCGAGACGTTCAGCGAGCCGACCCGGCCCAGCTGCGGCACGAACACCACCTGGTCGCACAGGGCCAGGGCCTCGGGCGTGATCCCGCGGTCCTCGTGCCCGAGCACGAAGGCCACCGCCGGGGTCAGCTCCGCGGCGAACATCGGCACCGCCTCGTCCGCCAGCTCCAGACCGACGACCTTGAAGCCGTCCGCCTTGGCCGCCGCGACGGCCTCGGCGACGGTCGGGAAGTGCTCCACCTTCAGGTACTTGTCGGTGCCCATCGCGGCCTTCTGAGCGCCGGACGAGCGCACCGACGGGGTGTCCCCGGCCAGGTACAGCTTCTCGGCGCCCATCGCCGCGCCGGTGCGGACCACCGAGCCGACGTTGAACGGCGACTGGAGGTTCTCCAGGATCATCGCGAGCCGGAACTCGTTGCTGCGCCGCCAGGAGCGGTGCAGACGCTTCAGTTCGGTCCCGCGCAGCTGCTTCACGTCGTCGTACCTCGTCCGCTCTCGGAGCCCTCGCCCACCTCGGGGCGGGGCCGCGCTTCCAGAATTCGGGACCCGTTGACCGATGCGACCCGAGTGGTCGGGTAGCCCTGCTCGTTCAGCCACTTCTGGAGCGAGTCCGAGCCCAGGTGCTTCTGCACCACCAGGAACGCCGAGCCGTCCGGGGTCAGCCGGTCGAGCCAGTGCGTGAGCAGGCGGCGCAGCGCGGCCTTGCCGATCCGGATCGGAGGGTTGGAGTAGATGGTGGCGAAGCGGACGTCCTCGGGGACGTCGTCGGGCAGGGCTGCCCGGACGTTGCCGAGCCCCAGCGCCTCGGCGTTCAGCCGGACCAGCTCCAGGGCGCGCTCGTTGACGTCCACCGCCCAGACCGGGAGGCGCTTGCGGCGGCTCGCCCAGGTCAGGGCGATCGGACCGTAGCCGCAGCCGATGTCCAGGATCGGGCCGCGCACCCGCGGCTGCGGGGCGTGCTCCAGCAGGATCCGGGTGCACGGGTCGAGTCGGCTGCGGGAGAACACCCCGGTGTCGGTGGTCAGTTCCAGGGTGAGGTCCGGCAGGGAGACCGTGATCGGCCGGCGGTCGCTGGCCACCTCGGGTGCACCGGTGAAGTAGTGCGAGCCGGACATGATTTCCCCGTCGTTCGTATGGGCCTCGGGGCCACCGGGTGGGTGTGGGTTAGCCCTTTGTACGGCACCGATCGTACCCCCGGTGGCCCGGACGGCGTTCAGGACGGCGGTGCGGACGGCGCTCCGGACAGCGGTGCGGTCACGCGGCGCCGGGGGTCTTGCGGGTGGCCACGTTGATGCGGTTCCAGGCGTTGATGGTGAAGCAGACCGAGATCAGCTGCGCCAGCTCGGCCTCCGCGAAGTGCGCGGCGGCCCGGGCGTACACCGCGTCCGAGACGCCGCCGTGGATCCGGGTGATCTCCTCGGCCAGCGCCAGGGCGGCCCGCTCGCGCTCGCTGTAGACCCCGGCGGGGGCCTCCTGCCAGACCGGCAGCAGGTAGATCCGCTCGTCGGTCTCGCCGGCCTTGCGGGCGTCCTTGACGTGCATGTCCAGGCAGTACGCGCAGCCGTTCAGCTGGGAGGTGCGCACCTGGACGAGCTCGACCAGGGCCGGGTCCAGGCCCTCGCGGGCGGCGGCGTCCAGGGCGATCATCGCGCGGAACACCTTGGGCGCGGTGCGGGCGTGGTCGAGGCGGGCGGGGGCCTCGGCGGCGTCGGTGGTCGGGGTGGTCCGGGCGCTCTCGTTCGTCGTCATGCCTATGACCCTAGGGGCGGAATGAACCTGTCTCCTGGGCCATTCGGGGCGCTGTTTCACGGGTCAATCCGGCGGGTCGGCAAGGGGTCCGCGGCAGTCCCGGCAACACGCCGGAGCGGCGTCGGCACTTCGCGTCCCGGCGCCGGGCGGCGGATACTGCCAGTACGCCAGCCGGGCCCGTGAAGGCCTCCGAACAGTGAGGACGGATGCCATGCCGCAGGAACAGCACGAGGAATACCTGATCGAGGAGACCGCCGAGACCGTCGAGGCCGACGAGAAGGCACCCGAGGGCGACACGTACGACGAGGTGGCCGAACGCCGGGCCCTCGGAGCGGACCCGGCGACCAACGTCGCGGACGTCGTGGAACAGACCCGGCCGGTCCGGCACGACGAGGAGGAGTACCGGGAGTAGCCGACGGGCGGGCGACGGGACCGGCTGCGGGCCCGCAGCCCCCGCCCCCGCCCCCCGGCCCGGGCTCGCCGCCGCGCCGGGCCCGCCGCCGCCCCGGGCTCGCCCCCGCCCCGGGCTCGCCCCCGCGCCGGACCGGCCGTCCGGTTACAGCGCCCGGCGGCGTTGCAGCCAGACGAAGGCCGCCCAGCCCGGCAGCACCGGCAGGATCAGCGTCAGCAGGCGGTACAGCGCCACCGCGGCCAGTGCGCCGCCCTGTTCCATCGAGGCGGTCTGCTGGAGCAGCGTGAGCAGCATCCCGTCCACCGCGCCGGCCCCGCCCGGGGTCGGCGCCGCGCTGCCCACCGCGTTGCCCACCAGGAACACCACCGCGACCGCGGCGAAGGACGGCTCCGGGCCGATCGCCCGGGCACAGCAGTACAGGCAGGCGATCAGGCAGATCGACACCAACAGCTGCCCGGTCACGCCCACCGCCAGCCGGGTCGGGCTGCGCAGCAGGTCCAGCAGCCGCGGCAGCACCTCGGCCGTCAGCGGCCGCAGCCGCGTCGCCAGCCACCGCCGCGCCACCGGGATCGCCGACACCACCGCCAGCAGCGCCGCCGCCCCCGCCAGCCCGGCGACCACCGCGGGCAGCGCGTCCAGCTCGGAGCCGCCCGGCTCGAAGCCCAGCAGGTAGACGAAGGCCCCCAGCTGCAGCAGGTGCAGCACCAGGCCGATCAGCGTCCCCACGCCGACGCTGGACAGCGCCTGCGCGGTGGGAATGCCCGCCCGCTGCAACAGGCGGGTGTTCAGCGCGACCCCGCCGACGCCGCCGGGCGACACCAGCTTCACGAACGACCCGGCCACCTGCGCCAGCACCGCGTTGCGGAAGTTCAGCCGCTCCGGCACGAAACCGACGAAGCCCATCGCCGCCGCGACGTGGCTCGCCGCCGCCGCCGTCAGCGCCAGCAGCAGCCACCAGGGATCGGCGTCCGCCAGCGCGGAGACCGGATTGTCCTCCGCCGCGAACAGCTGCGGGATCAGCAGCCAGCCGGCCACCACGCCGCCCACGACGATCAGCAGGGTCCGCGGCCGCAGCCGCTCCAGCCGCACCGGGCGGCCCACCACCTGCGGGCGGGTGCGCAGGACCTCCGCGCGGATCTCGTCGAGGAGGCCGCCGGGGGCGGGGGAGTCGTGCGGGGGGTTCGGCGCGGGGGTGGTGGCGGACCCGGTGCCACCGGTGGGCGCGCCCACGTCACCGGCTGCTGCGCCGTGGCCGCCGCCCGCCTCGTCACCGGCCACGGCGGCGGCTCGGGCGGTGGTGCGTTTGGCGTGCTGCCTGAGGGCGCGGCGGGTGGTGTGGGTGAGGGCGATGGGCTGGAGCAGCGGGAGGGCGGCGTCGATCGGGTCGGGGCCGAGGACGGCGGTGGCCGTGCGGACCGAACGGGCGGCGCCGGCGCGCAGGGCGAGGGTGGTGAGGAGCTGGGCGAGGTCGCAGCAGAGGACGAGTTCGGTGGCGGCGATGTCGCCGTCGGCGAAGTCGACCAGGTGCACGGCGCCGGAGCCGTCGATCAGCAGGGAGGAGGGGACGAGGGCGCGGTGGGCGATCTCGCGGCGCTGGAGCAGGGCGAACTGCCGCCAGGCGTCGGTGAGCAGCTCGTCGGTGATCTCCTCGTCGGCGAGTTCGTCGAGGGTGCGTCCGGCCAGCCGCTCGTACGCGATGAGGGCGGTGTCCTGGCCGATGCCCGCGGTGGCGGCGATGCGGCGGGTGCGGACGCCGGCCGCGAGGGCCGCGTACGTGACCAGGGCCTCGTGCTCCAGGCCGGTGCGTGGGGAGCGCAGGACGCGCGGGTCGGGGGCGGTGCGCAGGCGCAGCCGGCGCCAGGCGCGCTGGACGGCGGCGGCGGTGACGGCCTGCCGGTCGAGGAGCTGGACGTCGAGGTCGGGGCGGTCGTCGGCCTGCCGGACCCGGTAGCGGTCGGGGCCGGCCGGCCGGGCCTCGACCGGGCGCAGGCCGCTGTCGCGCAGGGCGCGCAGGACCTCGCCGGGCCGGGGGCAGGGGTCGGGGGTGCCGACCGCGTACAGGGTGCCGTGGGCGCCGGTCCAGCCGATCAGCAGCCCGAGCAGGAGCGCGGTGGGGGTGGCGTACCCGCCGGTCAGCCCGGCCAGGCCGGAGAGGGCGAGGACGGTCCACGGCAGGCGGCGTTCGCGGCTGCCGGAGGCGGTCATGAAGGCGAGGGCCGGCGCGAGGTAGCCGTAGACGGACTCGGTGTGCCCGAGCCCGCCGCTGCCGGGCAGCGGCTGGGTGAGCGCGGAGAGCAGTGAGGGCGGGGCGAGGCCGTCGGCCCAGAGGTCCAGTCCGAGCGTGGCGCCGTACGCGAGGACGGCGGCGAGCAGCCCGTCGGAGACCTGCTGGAGGGCGCGTCGCCGGTCGGGGCCCAGCAGCCGGCGGACGGCGAGGCCGACCGGGAGCAGCAGGACGGCGGCGGTGGTGAGACCGCCGGCCAGTCCGGCCAGCGGGCGCGGCACCAGGGAGGCCGCCTCGGCGACGTCGGCGGCGATGCCGCCGGTGGTGGCGCGGGCGTAGTCGGCGAGCAGCAGGGTGAGGGCGATGGCGAACAGGCCGCCGAGCAGCCGGATCAGGGCGACGGGCTGCCGGACCCGGTCGGTGGCGGGCAGCGGACGGGCCCGGAACCGGCCGGGGCCGGCCTGCTCGGGTATCCGGGCGGGGGCCGTTCCGGGGCTGCCGTCGGCCGGCACCCCGGTGCCGTCGGCCGATGCCCCGGTGCCGTCCCCGCTGCCGCCGCTGTCGGTGCCGCTTCTGCCGCCGGTGTCCCGCGTCCCCGTGCCGCGTTTCCGTTGCGCGGGCGCACCGCCGGGGTCGGCCCCGCCGGTGTCGCCGTTCGTTCTCCCCGTCACGATCGCCACGGATGGCATGCTCCCATGCCGCCCGCGGGCGAGGGGCGGGGATTCGGCAGTGCCGGGACGACGCGGCCCTACGCCTGCCGGGTCGGCAGGACGACCAGGTGGCGCAGGTTGACGTGCCGGGGGCGGCTCACGGTGTAGGCGATGAGGTCGGCGACGTCCTCGGCCGCGAGCGCCGGGATGGCGGTGAACATGCCGCCGAGCTGTTCGCGCAGCACAGGGTTGTCGATGTGCCCGGCGAGTTCGGTGTCGGTCAGTCCGGGCTCGATCGCGCTGACCCGGACGTCGCGCGGGCCGAACTCGCTGCGCAGGGCGGCGGACAGCTGGGTGAGCGCGGCCTTGGTGGCCCCGTACACCGCGTAGTCGGGGAAGACCACGTGCGAGGCGATCGAGGAGACGTTGACCAGGTCGGCGGTGCGGCCCTCGGCGGCGGCCGCGGTGAGGTCGGAGCCGAAGGCGCGGACGATCCGCAGCGCGCCGGTGAGGTTGGTGTCGACCATGCGGGTCCACTCGTCGATCCGGCCGTCGGCGAGGGGGTTGGGCAGCATCACCCCGGCGTTGTTGACCACCAGGTCGACCGGGCCGTAGGCGTCGTGGACGGTCTTCGCGGCGGCGTCCACCGAGGCCTGGTCGGTGATGTCGGTGGTGACGGCGAGCGCCTGTCCGCCCGCGGCGGCGATCTCGGCGGCGAGGGCGTCCAGCCGCTCGGTGCGGCGGGCGAGCAGGGCGACCCGGGCGCCGGATGCGGCGAGCAGCCGGGCGGTGGCGGCGCCCATGCCGCTGGCGGCTCCGGTGACGACGGCGGTGCGGGCGGCGGCGGAGGAGGGGTGGCTCATCGGGGGCTCCAGAGGTTCGGTCGGGCCGGTGCCGACCACTCTGCGCGGGCTGCGAGCGGTTACCCAGGGTTGCGCTTTTCCCGGGAACTCCCTTCCTGGGACGGCCCTTCCTGGGACGGGGGAACCCGGGACGGGCGGACCCGGGAACGGCAGTGCCACCCTCGGGACGCCCGTCCGTGGCCGCCCTGAGCGGGCGTTCCGTGCCGGGGCGGCATAGCCTTTCAGTCATGAGCGCCTGCGAAGACCTCGCTCTGGCCCCTCAGAACATCGAGCCCCGGCCGCCCGCCGACGGCTGCGCCGACTGCCTGGAGCAGGGCCGCCGGGACTGGGTGCACCTGCGGATCTGCCTGGACTGCGGCCACATCGGCTGCTGCGACTTCTCTCCGCAACGGCACGCCACCGCGCACTTCCACAACACCTCCCACCCGGTGATCCGCTCGTACGAGCCGGGGGAGGACTGGCGTTGGTGCTTCGTCCACGAGGTCATGGGCTGAGCCGGTCACGCGTCTGACGGGGCCCGCGTACCGGCGCTCGCGCAGGTTCCCGCGGACGTCTCCCGGGTGTGGCGCCCGCACATCCCTTCCGCACTGGCACGGACCTGCAATCCGGATAAAATCCGGACATAAAGCCCGTTCGGCCCCACCGGCCGGCATCCGACCGGCCGGTGGCCGACGAAGGGAGGCCGACGATGACCAAGCGAACGCCCGGCAGCACCGCCAAGCTCCGCCAGGGCACCCAGGAACTGCTGGAACGCCGGGGCATGGCGAGCCCACCCGCCCGGTTCGCGCCGATGCCGAGCGCCGGCGCGATGTCCTACGCCGCCGCCGCGCACGGCGCCGGCGAATCGTTCCGGCACGGTGGAAGGGACGCGCCGGGCACGACGATGCACGCCGCCCCGGCGATGCACGCCGAGCTCAAGGGGCACCGGCACCGTGGCGCGGAGAAGCACTCCGCCCACTGAGCCGCACCGCACCGCACCGCACCGTGCCGCAGTGCACCGCACTGCACTGCACCGCACTACGGCCGGAACGCTCCTGGCGCATCGTCAGAAATTTCCTGTCCCCTGCGACGGCCGGTGAGCGACGGCTACGGCCCGCTCCCGCAGGGCTGTTGCCGCCGGAGCGCGGTCGGCACGGTCGGTGATGCTCCTATTGGCTGTCAAGCGGCGGTGAGCCAGTCGCGGTAGGCGTTGGCGAGGTCGTCGTCTCGGCGGAGGCCGCGTTCGAGGGTGGAGATGGTGGCCGGCCAGACTCCGAAGTGCTGAGCAACGGTAGTGAGGGTGATGTTCTTCGACTGGCGCAGAGGCCGTAGGTCGGCAATGCCGGGGACGGTGACCGTGGTGGTCAGACAACGGAACATCTCCCTGGCGATGGCCCGTTTCAGGAGCCGGATGATCTCCTTCTTCGTCCGGCCAGCGGCGGTCTGTCGTGACACGTACTCGCGGGTGCGGGAGTCGCTGGACATGCGGACCAGGGCGATGCGGTAGAGGGCGGCGTTGGCTGCCCGGTCACCGCCGCGGGAGAGGCGGTGGCGGTTGGTGCGGCCGCTGGAGGCGGGGACGGGGGCGGCTCCGCACAGGGCGGCGAACGCGGCCTCGGTGCGCAGGCGTTCGGGGTTGCCTCCGGCGGTGACCAGCAGCTGGGCGGCGGTGTCGGGGCCGACGCCGTAGGCGGCGCGCAGGCCGGGGTTGTGGGCGGTGACCTCGACGTCCAGGGCCTTGGTGAGGGCCTGGTGTTCGGTGGTGAGCTCCTTGACGCGCCGGGCGAGGCTCTTGAGCGCGATCAGGACCGCGGTGTGAACGGCGTCCCCGGCCGGCCGCAGCCTGGCCAGGGCCTCGGTGCGCTCGGCTGCCTTGAGCCGTCCGTATCGGGTGCGCACGGCCTCGGGCGCGGTGACGAGGATCTGACCGATCTGGTTGAGGGCGGCGGTGCGGGCCTTGACGGCGGAGCGGGCGGCGTTGTGCAGGGCGCGTATGCCGGCGACGGTGTCGTCCTTGGGCTCGCTGGAGGCGCGGCCGGACAGGGCGGCGCGGGCGGCGGCGTAGGCGTCGATGGGGTCGGACTTGCCGATGCGGCGGCGCTCGGCCCGGTCGGGCCGGTTGACCTCGACGACCCGGTGCCCGCACGCGCGGGCTTCGCGGGTGAACCCGGCCCCGTAGGAGGCGGTGCCCTCCACGCCAATCGCCAGCACGTGGCCGTGGGCGTTCAGGAAGGCCAGGGCGGCGGCGTATCCGGCCGCGGTGGTGCTGAACTCGGCGTCGGCGAGGTGGCCGCCGTTGTCGCTGATGACGGCCACGTGGAGGGTGTCGGTGTGGGAGTCGACCCCGCCGAACACATCCGGGCCCGCCGGGTCCTGCGAGACCGCTGCTGTCATGCTGGTACTGCCTTCCCTAGCCGGAGGGCGGCGCCGGCCGGGTGAAGCAGACAGGACATTGAAGGGGCTTCTGGACCAAGCTCCTATCAGGTCATGTTCCGCCCGGCCGGAGCCATGAGAACAAGTCCCGGTAGCCGGACAGAACACCTTGAGGACAGCCCAGCAGGGCGTCAGTCAGTGGCAGAGCCACGACCACCGGAACCTGAGTACCAGCATCAATGTCAGTGGGGTGCGCTACGTTCGTCCCGTTCACCAGGGCACAGGCACGGGTACGGGGCAGGACGACGGGGGCGGGGCGCACGATGACCGACGTGATCACGGAGGAGCCGGTCGAGCTCCAGTTGGAGCGGTACCGCACCGAGTTGACCGGCTACTGCTACCGCATGCTCGGCTCGGTCTTCGAGGCGGAGGACGCGGTGCAGGAGACCATGGTCCGCGCCTGGCGCGGGCACCGGGGCTTCGAGGGGCGGGCCGCGCTGCGCTCCTGGCTGTACCGAATAGCCACCAACGTCTGCCTGGACGCGCTGAACGGCCGCAACGGCCGGGCCCGGCCGATGGACCTGGCCGGGCCGGTCACGGTGGCCGCGGCGCACGACACCCGGCTCCCCGAGGTGACGTGGATCGGTCCGGCGCCGGACGGCCGGGTGCTGCCCGAGACGGGGGACCCGGCCGAGGTGGCCGTCCAGCGCGAGTCGGTGAAGCTGGCCTTCGTCGCGGTGCTGCAGCGCCTCGCGCCCCGGCAGCGGGCGGTGCTGATCCTGCGCGAGGTGCTCGGCTGGAAGGCCGCCGAGGTGGCCGAACTGCTCGGCGTCACGGTGGCCTCGGTCAACAGCGCGCTGCAGCGGGCCCGGGCGGTGCTCGCCGTCGACGCCTCGGCGGCCCGGCCGGCCCCCGAGCTGGACGAGGGCCGGCGCGCGCTGCTGGACGGCTACGTCCGCGCTTTCGAGGCGTACGACATGGACGGTCTCGCCGCGCTGCTGCACGAGGACGTCACGCTCAACATGCCGCCGTTCTCGATGTGGCTGCGCGGGCGGGACGAACTCCGGGCGTGGATGCTGGGCCCCGGTCGCGGTTGCCGCGGCTCGCGGCTGCTCCCGGTGACGGCCAACGGAGGCCCGGCCTTCGGCCAGTACCGGCCGAGTCCGGCGGGCGGGTACGAGCCGTGGGCGCTGATCGTGCCGGAGGTGTCAGAGGGGCGGATCACCGGCTTCACCAACTTCCTGGACACCGACGTGCTCTTCCCGCTCTTCGGCCTCTCGCCCCGACTGGAGGCCGATCCCGTCGCGGAGTCCGGCGCCGAAGCCGCCGGGCTCGCCGAAGCCGCCGAGCTCACCGAGACCGTCGGGACCGTCGAGCCCGCCGTGGACTCCGTCGCCGAGTAGCTCCGCGAAGGCCGGGGGGTCGGCCGCGCCCGGCAGCAGCGCCGACAGGCCGCTGAACGCCAGCAGTTCGCGCAGCGGACCGCCGGCGTTCAGCAGCACCACGGCCACTCCGTGCCGGGCGGCGGCCAGCCGCAGCCGGGCGAGCGCGTCGACGACGGCCAGGTCGGGGGCGGTCAGCGCGCCCAGGTCGCAGGTCAGTACGGGGCGTTCCGGTTCGGCTTCCACGGTGTTCATGCCGGATAGGACCGCCGGGGCGGCCTCGACTCATCGGTCGTCGGCGGGTGGCAGAGTGGGGGCGACCGAACCCGCCCCGCCCCAGGAGGAGCACCGTGACGGCTGAGCCGTTGAAGTCCCGCGAGGAATGGCTGGCCTCCCTGCCCCGGATCTACGCGGCGGCGGGGTGCCTGCTGCGGGACGGGTCCGGTCGGATCCTGATCGTGAAGGCCGGGTACCGCGAGCACTGGCAGTTCCCGGGCGGCACGATCGACCTCGGCGAGGGCCCGGTGGAGTGCGCCGAGCGGGAGCTGCAGGAGGAGACCGGCCTCGTCCGGCGGGCGGGCGAACTGCTGGCCATCTCCTGGACCCACGCCTCGGCCGAACTCGACCACCCCGCCCAGCACTTCATGTTCGACTTCGGCGCCGTCCCGGACGGCACCCCCGTGACCGTCCCGGCCGGCGAGCTGGACGACTACCGCTGGGCGTCGGTCGAGGACGCCCTGGAGCTGCTCGGCCCGGCCCGGTCGGCCCGGCTGCGGGCGGCGCTGGAGGCGGCCGAGGACGGCCGGGTGCGGATCGTCACCACCCACGTCTCCGGGTTCTGAGCGCACGTGCCCTGTCCCGGGCGGGAGTTCCGCCCGGGACAGGGCACGGGGCCTCACTGCTGCGGCTCGGCCTCCGCGTCCCGGGCGGCGACGATGGCGGCGATCGCCTCCGAGACGAAGGCCTCGGCGGCGGGCTTGTCCACCTTCAGTCCGGCCAGCACGCCCTGGCCGTTCTCCAGCTCCAGCAGGGCGAGCAGGAGGTGCTCGGTGCCGACGTAGTTGTGTCCGAGCTTGAGCGCCTCGCGGAAGGTCAGTTCCAGCGCCTTCTTGCTCTCGGCGTCGAACGGGATCAGCGCCGGCAGGTCGTCGACGGCGGCCGGCAGGGCGGCGGCGGCCACCGCCCGCAGGGCCTCCTGGGTGACGCCCTGGGCGGTGAGCGCCTTCATGCCGATGCCTTCGGGTTCGGCGAGCAGGCCGAGCACCAGGTGCGCCGTGGTGATCTCGGCGTTGCCCGCCTTGCGGGCCTCCTCCTGGGAGGCCACCACGACGCTGCGGGCCCGGGGCGTGAACCGGCTGAAGCCCTGGCTGGGGTCGAGGTCGTTCGGGGCGCCCGGATCCTTGGGCACGAAGCGCTTCTGGGCGGCCTGCTTGCTGACGCCCATGCTGCGGCCGATGTCGGTCCAGGAGGCGCCGGAGCGGCGGGCCTGGTCGACGAAGTGGCCGATGAGGTGGTCGGCGAGCTCGCCGAGGTGGTCGGCGGCGATGACCGCGTCGGAGAGCTGGTCGAGCGCGTCGGTGTGGACCTTCTTGATCGCGGCGATCAGGTCGTCGAGGCGCAGCGGAGTGCTGTTGGGAACAACGGGATTCTCCATGCGTCAACCGTAGGTTGTCGATCCGGGGATCGTCAACCATCGGTTGACGATGGTTTGCGGAAGTCTTCCCGGGCGTCCCGGGCGTCCCGGGGAACCCCTTCGGAGCCCCGGCGGCTTCGGGGCCCGCGCTACGCGGCGGGCAGCAGCCGCTCCCGGACGGCGGCGATCCGCTCGGGCGCGACGCCCGCCGCGAGCAGGTAGCCGACCGGGTCGAAGTCGTCGAGCGCGGCCGCCAGGGCGTCCTCGGCGGTGGTCCCGGCCTCGGCGAGCACCGCGTCGATCCGGCGGTACGGGTCCGGCAGGCCCAGCATCCCGTACAGCGGACGGACGTTGGGGCCGCTCATCAGGTAGTCCTCGGCGATCGCGGCCCGGTCGACCCCGGCCAGGGCGAGCAGCAGCAGGACGGCCAGGCCGGTGCGGTCGCGGCCGGCGCCGCAGTGCACGACCACGCCGCCGGGGCGGGCGTCGGCGAGCGCGGAGACCAGCGCGGCGGCGGCGTGCGGGCAGTGGTCCAGGTAGGGGCGGAGCGCGAGCGGGGTGCCGTCCAGCCGTCCGTGGGCCTCCCACCAGGCGGGGCCGGCCAGTTCGTCCAGCGGGACGCGGACCAGCTCGACGTCCTCGGGGAGCGGGAGGAGCGGCTTGTACTCCTCGGCGTTGCGCAGGTCGACCACGGTGCGGACACCGTGGTCGAGGAGGGCGTCCCAGCCCTCGGCGGTGAGGCGGTCCAGGTTGTCCGCCCGGACCATCGCACCGTGGGCGGTGGGCCGGCCGGAGGCGGTGGGGAGGCCGCCCAGGTCGCGGACGTTCAGGCAGCCGTCCCAGACGAGCGTGCGGTCCTCGGTGCTGCTCGGCGCGTGCGTCGTCCGGTACATGGGGGTCCCCGTTTTCCTCGGCGGGGGTCCCGTTACCCCCTCGTTATGAACGACTCCCGGGGGATCCGGATGGTTCCTCGCCGTTCGAGTCCCGGGAACCGGCCGTTCAGGGAAGTGTTCGGGGAGCCGGGTGTTCGGGAAGGCGGCGGGCCGCGTGCTCAGGCGGCGGTCGGGGCCTCGGTCTCGGTGCGGACCAGCCGCTCCATCGGCTCGACCGCGATCTGGCCGAGCATCGAACCGGCCACGATCGCGCCGATCAGGACGACGGTGGACAGCCAGGCCATGGTCGACACCGGCAGGGTGAAGGCGCCGACCACCCGGGCCGCGCACTCGGCCAGCAGCGCGGTGCCCCAGATGCCCGAGAACAGGCGCTCGTGGCGGCGGAAGGCCCGCGCTCCGGCCGCCCGGCCCTCGACCAGCCGCTGCCAGGCGGCCGCGCGCTCCGGC
Source organism: Kitasatospora sp. NPDC048715 (assembly GCF_043198905.1). Taxonomy (NCBI): domain Bacteria; kingdom Bacillati; phylum Actinomycetota; class Actinomycetes; order Kitasatosporales; family Streptomycetaceae; genus Kitasatospora; species Kitasatospora sp. NPDC048715. The sequence goes on from NZ_JBICVH010000001.1 coordinate 426,931, forward strand.
CGGCCCTTGGTGAGGAAGGGCATCAGCATCGGGGTCATCACCGGTCGGCCGACCAGCGCGGAGACCAGGATCGCCAGTGCCACGGTGCCGCTCAGCCCGCCGTCCTTGGCGATCATCAGGCGGGCGTCGCCGGTGACGAAGGTCAGCGCCAGGCCCGCCAGGTTGACGGTCAGCATCAGGGCGGCCCACAGGTTGAGCCTGCGCTCGACCAGCAGGCCGAGGACGGTCCGGGCGGCCGGGAAGGCACTGCTCCAGGCCAGTGCGGCGAACTCGCTCAGGCCGAGGGCCGAGTGCAGCAGGTAGTAGCCGGCCAGCGGGGCGGCCACGTCGAGGGCCAGCGGGCGGAGCCCGGAGACCAGCGGGTTGGGGGCCTTGGCACGGGTGGCGGCGCCGGTGGCGGCGGACGTGGCCGGGGTGGTGCCGGTGAGGGCGACGGTGCTGGTGACGGCGGCGGCACTGACGGTCTGGCTCACGGTGGGTCCTCCCCGGCTGGTGGCCGCGGGCCGCTGCCCGCGTCGTGCCTCCAGTCTTTCCGTCCGACCCTCCGTCAGCGCAGTGCCGTCCGTTGCGTCATCCGCATGACGGTTGTCATGGTGCGCGCCGTGACACCGCCTCCGACCTGCGGATTTCCTACCCCTCGTCGGGGAAGGTCCACAGCGCGCGGCCCAGGGTGTCCAGGCAGCGGACGGTGCCGTAGCGCTCGTCGCCGGCGGACAGGAAGCCCTGCGCGACACCCGCCAGAACGGTCCGGGCGACGCCGTCGCCGCGGGTCCAGGCGCCGGTCAGCACCAGCGCCTCGTCGGCCAGCTCGGCACGCTGCACCCGGGCCACCGCCGCGGTCAGCAGCGCGGCGTTGACCGACTCCAGCTCGGCGGGCAGGAGGTAGGTCTCCCCGGCGGGGGTGCGGTCCGCCTCGGCCCGGCGCCGCAGCTCCGGCAGGCCGTAACGGTGCACGGCGGCGACCGCGTCGTCCAGCGGGAGCTGCCAGCGCGGCCCGGGCAGCACCTCCCACCAGACGTCCTCGCCGACCGGCAGCACCTCGCCGATCCGGGCCCGCCAGGTCTCGACGCCGTACCGGGTGCGCGGGTCGGGCCGGTGGCCGGGGAGGGCCGCGACGCTCCAGTCGGTGCGGCGGACCACGCTGAGCTCGAAGGTGAAGGGCACCCGGTCGGCGGCGGGGCGCTCGACCAGGCCGAGCAGCAGCCAGTGGGTCTCGTCCGGCAGGCTGAAGGTCCGGCGCCACCCGATGAGGCCCAGGGCGCGCAGGGCGGGTGCGAGGTGCTCGCGCAGGCCCTTCGCATGGAGCTCGTGGAGCCCGTGGAGCTCGTGGGCGGTCGTCATCGCGGTCTTTCCCTGCTGGTCGTGGTGCCGGACGGGTGCGCCGGGTGCGGTGTGCCGGGCCCGGCGCCGGTGGTGGTCCCCGTCAGTGCTGGTCCCCAGCGGCACGGCTCAAACCAGGCAGGGTCGTGCGACCGGGGCCCGCACGGGTCGTGCGTGCGCCCTCGGACACGGCGGGGGCGCGGCGGCGGGCCGGGTGCGTCGGCGGACCCTGTGTCGGGGCGGGCCGTCGGCCCGGACTGCTTCGCCTACCGACAACGTAGGCCGGACGGGCCGGTCCGGGCCGTGGGCGAACGACAGCAGTCCTCGGGACCTTGGCCCCGGCCGCGGGCGGTCGTTCGGCCGGAGCCGAAGTGTTCGCCCGAATGGCGCATCATGTGGCGGGTGCAGAGTGCAGAGCGCCCCGGAGCGGGCACCGACGGACCCGTCGGCCGGTCCGGACCAGTCCCACCCGCCGGCCCGCCGCCGGGCCCGGCCCCCGCTCCCCCCGACCTGACCGAGGCGGTCCGGGCCGCGCAGGCCGGGGACGAACAGGCGTTCCGGCTGCTGTTCCGGACCGTCCAGCCGGGCCTGCTGCGCTACCTGCGGGTGCTGGTCGGCGGCCGGCCGGAGGACGCGCAGGACGCCGAGGACATCGCCTCCGAGACCTGGCTGCAGATCGCCCGCGACCTGCGCGGCTTCTCCGGCGACGGGGACGGCTTCCGCGGCTGGGCCGCCACCGTCGCCCGCCACCGCGCCCTCGACCACCTGCGCGCCCGGCGCCGCCGTCCGGTCACCGACCTGCCGTTCGAGCAACTGGTCGAGCTGGCGGCGGGGGACGACACCGCGCGTGCGGCGCTGACCACGGTCGGCACCGCGGACGCGCTGGCCCTGATCTCCCGGCTGCCGCGCGACCAGGCCGAGGCCGTGCTGCTGCGGGTGGTCATGGATCTGGACGCGGAGAGCGCCGCCCGGGTGCTCGGCAAGCGGGCCGGCAGCGTCCGGATGGCCGCCCACCGGGGGCTGCGGCGGCTGGCCAAGCTGGTCGAGCCGCGCGCCTCCGGGGGCGGTATCCCGGCGGCCCGGGCCGGTGCGGCGACGGCCGGGGCCCAGGCCGGACCGGGCGCCGGGGCCGCGGGGAACGCCGCCGGGGCGGCGGCCGGAGTGGGCGGGGGCGAGGCCGTCGGGCGACCCGTGGGGAAACCCGCGAAAAAAAGTTCTCCGCAGGGTGTGACAGAACGCCGGGCCGCGACGCTGAAGGACATGAGATGAGCACCAACCGATCCCGTCGGATCGACCGTGATGCCGCCGAGCAGCTGCTCGGTGGTGCCGTGGGCGGCCCGTCGGCCGGGCAGGACGCCTCGCTCACCGGACCGGACGGCGGTCCCGGGCAACTCGCCCGGGTGCTCGCCGCGGCCGCCGCCCCCGCGACGGCCGGCGAACTGGCCGGGGAGGAGGCCGCCCTGGCCGCGTTCCGGGAGGCGAGTCTCACGCCCCACCCGACAGTGACCCCCGTCCGGAGACGATCGATGGCAACCGCGGTGCTGGCCAGGGCCTTCAGCACGAAGGCCACTGCCGTCGTGCTCGGCACCACCGCGCTGTGCGGTGTCGCCGTCGCCGCCGGCACCGGCAACCTGCCGCCCGCGCTGGGCGGCGGCCCGTCCGCGCCGGAGCACAGGCTCGCCGGCCGGGACGCTGCCACCGGCCCGGCGTCGGGCCCGGCGGTCGTCGGGTCGTCGGCGGGCGTGGCCCCGTTCGGTGCCGTGGCGTCCGGTTCCGCCCGTCCGTCCGGCAGCGCCTCCGCCGGACCGCAGGCGGTCGTCCCGTCCGGCCCCGCGACGCCCGGCACCCCCTCGCCCGAGGGGCGCGGTGGCCGTTCGGCCGTCCCGCCCGCGCTGCTCGGCCTCTGCACCGGCTTCGCCGACCGTACGGCCAAGGGCGACCGCCCGAGCCGACTGGCCGGCGAATCGCTGTACGGCCCGCTGATCGCGGCGGCCGGTGGCGCGGACCGCGTGACGGACTACTGCCGGGCCGCGATCGACGACGAGGACGGCGACCACCAGGGCGCCACCGGCCCGACGCGCGACCCCGGCCGCACCGGCAGCGGCAGCGGGGCGAACGCCGGATCCGGCAAGGGGAACACCGGCGGCGGCCGGACCGACGGAAACGGCAACAGCAACGGAAGCGGCAGCGGAAGCGGGCGCGGCAACGCCAACGGCGGCAGCGACGGCGAGGACACCGGCGGCGCCGGCACCAGACCGGGCAAGTCCGGCGTGACCGCCCCGGCCGTCCCCAACGCGCAGGACGGCCGCCCGGACAAGCCCGACCGGACCGAGAACGAACAGTCGGCCGGGAGGTAGCCCCCAGGACTCCGGGTGGGCGGCGAGCGACTCCCCCCGGGCTCGCCGCCCGCCCGGAACAGCACCACCCGCACCACCCGCAGGAAGCAGTACCACCCGCAGGACCCGCACCACCCGCAGGAAGCAGTACCACCCGAAGACCCCGGGTGGCCGGTCGGCTCCCCCGTGCCCACCGGCCGCCCGGCCGGCCCCGGCCGGACCGGCAGGCGCACCCCCCGGACGCGCCGCCGGCCCGGCCGGCCCGGAAACGTGCGGCCCGCCCGCCCGCAGTCAGGGCGGGCCGCACCCCCGTGCCGGCGGCCGGGGGACCGCTGCCCGGTCCCCCGACCGCCACCCTCCGCCCCTGGTCGGCGCGTTCGGCGGGGCGGCTATCGTGCACAGGTGCACGAGGCGGCCCGGGACCCCGGGCAGGGCACGTGAGGGGAGCTCCAGGTGATCGGACGGGCGCTGAACGGGCGTTACGAACTCGTCGACTTGCTCGGCGTCGGCGGCATGGCCACCGTCTGGCGCGGGACGGACCGGGTGCTGGGCCGTCAGGTGGCCGTCAAGGTCCTCAACGGCGGACTCGCCGACGACCCCCGCTTCGCCGAGCGCTTCAGCCGCGAGGCGCAGCACGCGGCCATGCTGGCGCACCCGAGGATCGTCATGGTCTTCGACTCGGGCGTGGACCAGGGCACCCCGTTCATCGTCATGGAGCTCGTCAACGGCCGTTCGCTGGCCGCCCTGCTGGCGGAGCAGCAGGCGCTGCCGGTGGAGCGCGCCGTGGGCATCGCGGCGGCGGTCTGCGAGGCGCTGTCGGTCGCGCACGCGGCCGGGCTGGTGCACCGGGACATCAAGCCCGGGAACATCATGATCACCGATGACGGCGGGGTGAAGGTCGTCGACTTCGGCATCGCCAGGGCCGGTTCCTCCAGCAACCTGACCCAGACCGCGAGCGTGCTCGGTACGGCCGCCTACCTCTCGCCCGAACAGGCCACCGCCTCGGAACTGGACGGGCGGACGGACCTGTACGCGGTCGGCTGCGTGCTGACCGAGATGCTCACCGGCGCGACCCCGTTCACCGCCGAGACTCCGGTGGCGATCGCCTTCAAGCACGTCAGCGAGCATCCGCTGCCGCCGTCCGTCCGCCGCCCGGGCCTGCCGCCCGCGCTGGACGCGGCGGTGCTGCGGCTGCTGGCCAAGAACCCGGCCGACCGCCCGGCCGACGCGGCCACCGCCCGGGCCGAACTCCTCGGCACCGTACCGGGGCTGATGGTCGCCGACCCGACGGCGGAGCTGCTCGCGAACGCGGGCGGGGCCGCCACCCAGCTGCTGCCGCCGGTGCCGCACTTCCCGGCGCCGAACCAGCAGCACACCACCGTGCTGCCGCCCCAGCCGCCGGCCGCCACCTCGGTGATGGCGCCGATCCCCGCCCCGGCGGCTCCCGCCTACGTCCCGGTCCCGAGGCCCGGGCCCGGGAACCCGCCCTCTCCTGCCCGCAGCCGGCGGAAGCCGCTGGTGTTCGGGGCGCTGGGCGTGGCGGGCCTGGCCGGCGTCACCGCGCTCGCCCTCACCGCCTTCGACGAGCCGGCCGGCAACGCGGCCGCCGCCAAGCCCGCCGCGGCCACCGCCCCGTCCACCGCCCCGTCCACCGCCCCGACCACGACGCCCACCCCGAAGGCCTCCGCGGCGCCCACCAGCAGCTCGGCGGCGCCGTCCGCGCCCCCGGCCCCCACCCAGGCCGTCCCGCGCAACCAGCCCGCGGCGCTGCAGATCCAGGCCTTCCGCCAGGCCGTCGCCCAGGCGCAGGTCGGCAGGGAGCGGGACAAGCAGACCGACCTGTTGAGGATCCTCGACACCACCGCCGCGCGCCTCAACGAGGGCAACCCGGACGACGCCGCGCAGGAGCTCAAGGACGCCCAGAAGGTGGTCAAGGACATGGGCAAGAAGCACGCCATCGACGTCCCGACGTACGCCAACTGGAACGCCCGCCTCTCGGCCCTGTTCGCCACCCTGCACACCGCCGTCGATCTCCAGGACGACTGACGGGCCCGGCCGCCTGCCACCGGCTTCGCGGAGGCGGATTCGTGTCCTTTGCCGCGGGTGAGGGTGTCCGCGGGTGGTGCGTCCCGGTTCGTCCGGCGGTCATTTCCCCCAACGCGCTGCTGTGGCTAGCCTGTTGATCAAGCGCTGGGGAGCGTCCGTCACGGGGGGCGGTTTCGCCTTTTCGTGCAGTTTCGAGAGGATTTCCATGTCTCGCACCAAGATCTTCAAGCGGTCCATCGCCGCGCTCGCCGTGGCCGCCGGCCTCTTCGCCATCGCCGGTACCACGGCCTGGGAGGCGCCCGCGCAGAACACCGCGGCGACGGTCGTCGCGGAGGACATGATCTGGGGCTGATCGGCCCGAGCCGCATCGGCCGTTCCGGAGTGCACAGCACTGTCCACAGCCTGTGGACAGTGCTGTGCACCACCCGCACCGGCCGCGGCGGAGACTCCGCCGACCGCCCGGCGGAAACGTCGGGGCGCACGCCCGTCGGCCCCTTGCGCGGCAAGGGGCCGACGGAAACCCTGGTGGCGCCTACCGGGCGGCGGTGACGGGCTTGCGGGCCCGGGTCAGCAGGGAGACACCCGGCAGGCCCTGGACGGGCAGGTAGCGCTCGGCGGCGATCACCGTGCTGAGCGCGGTGTTGATGAAGGCCGGAACGTCGTCCAGGTCGCTGCCGGTGCTCTTCTTCCGGCGCCAGGCGGCGGCCGGGCGGAGCAGGACGTTCCAGCTGTCCAGGGTCTCCATGGTGAAGCCGCTGCCGACGATCACCTCGCGCAGGGTGTCGCGGGTGTAGCGGCGGACGTGGCCGACCGCGACGTCGTGCGCCGACCAGAGCCTCATGTCGCTCGGCACCGCGATGAGTGCCACTCCGCCGGGGCGCAGCACCCGGTGGATCTCGGCCATCGCCGCGTCGTCCTCCTCGATGTGCTCCAGCACGTCGAAGGCGACCACCAAGTCGATCGCGCCGTCGGCGACCGGGAGCCTGCGGGCGTCGGCCCGCATCACGGTGAGCCCGCGGTCGCGGGCCACCTGGGCGCCCTCCTCCCCGTACTCGATCGCGATCGGCTTCCAGCCGTTCGCCCTCAGCACCCGGGTGTTGCCACCGCCCGCGGCCCCGATGTCCAGCGCGGTGCCCGCCTTGCTGAACTTGGCGAGCTCCCGGCCCAGCAGTATCCGCCGCTCCTTGTACCACCAGTGCCGGTCTTCGAGCTCGGCGAGCTTGCGTACCTCATGACCTTCCACGGACCCTCCCGGACTTCTTCGTCTCCCTGGCCGCCGCGGAACGCGTCGTCCGGCCGAGCGAAAACATGAGAATTTTGTGAGGTCACTTTACGGGTACGGCGTCCTCGCGGATCCGGGCAGCCCGGTTGGCCGGAGCGTGGTGCCGGCCGGGTTCCGGCGCTCGACCCGCTGCCCTCGACGGGGTGGCCGGTGTGGAGCCAACTGTCAAAGAACTAAAGAATTTTGACGGATTGTCGGAAAGGCCTTCCGGCGGGGTGGGCGCAGGGGTGCCGGCGGGGTGGCCGCAGGGGCGCCGGGCGGACGTCCGTTGCCGTCCGCGCCGGCCTCAGTCCTGCCGTCGGATCCGCCGCTCCACGTTCCCCCGGACCGCCCGGGACGCCGTTCCGGCCGCCGCCGCGAGGAACACGAAGTTGTACCCGATCTGCAGCACCACCACGAGGCGCGCCGTCTGCCCGGCCGGGGTGATGTCCCCGTACCCGACCGTCGCCATCGTCACCACGGTGAAGTACAGCGCGTCCAGCCGGGTCTCCAGCCCGGCGAACTCCGACTTGTGCGCGCCCATCACGTAGTACGTCCCCGCGAAGATGGTCAGCGCCAGGAAGATGAGGAAGGCCAGCCAGACCACCGGCCGCTTGGCCGTCCCCCGCATCACCCCGACGATCTTGGCCAGCATCAGCCAGGTCAGCCCGACCAGCGCCCCCGCGAACACCAGCCAGCTCAGCACCGGCCGGCGCTCGCCGAGCCACTCCAGGGGCAGCGTGAAGTACCCGACCATCAGCAGCGTCGACGCGATCAGCAGCCAGAGCCAGGCCCGCAGGTCGGCAGGGGGTGGAGGGTTCTCGGACATCCCGCCCAGCCTCCCCGGGCCCGGTCCCGTCCGCTCGCCCGCCTGGTCCGATCGGGCGAGCCCCCGCGCCGTCGCCGTACCGGCCGCCGGCCGCCGCAGTCGCGGCCGCTCCGTTTCGGCCGTTCTCCGGAGGTCTTCGCGCCCCGCCGGCCCCGGAGGTCCCCGTGCCCCGGAGGGCCCCGCGCCCCGGAAGGCCCCGCGCCCCGGAAGGCCGCCCCTCAGGCCGAGGCCCCGGCTCCGTCCCCGGGCCGTCCCGCCCGGTCCTGCCCCGGCGCGTCCAGCAGCTCCAGCACCGCCAGGACGGCGAGCAGCCCGAGCGCCAGACAGAGCGTCACCAGCACCGTCGGATGGCTCCACAGCACGAAGGCCAGCGCCGTGAGGGCGACCGCCAGCCAGCCCAGCGGGGCCTTCCAGCGGTGGACGAACCGGCCGACCGGCCCGAGTCGCAGTCCGGCCCGTGCGGCCACCCGCCGCACCGCGCCCAGCCCGGCGCGCCAGCCGCCCCGGACGGTGCGCGCCCACCGTCCGGGGCCGATCACCCAGGCGCCGAGGGCGACCAGCAGGCCGAGGGTGACCACCACCCGGACGGCCGAGCGCAGGTACCGCACCAGGGTGTCGTACACCGCCCGGGCGGCCGCCTGGTCGACATCGGCCGGGAGCCGGTCCAGGTAGACGGCCCGGAACGCGCTCAGCCCGATGCCCAGCAGCAGCGCCCCGCCCGCCATGCCGAGGGCCGTCGCCACCACCGCCCGGCGGCGCCGGGTCGCGAGCAGCACACCGCCGAGCGCGCAGGCCCCGGCCAGCACCGGCACCCAGAAGCCGGCCAGGTCCAGGACCCGCAGGGTGGTGCGGACCTCGGGGAGGGCGTCGGACCGCACCAGCGGGTAGGAGGTGTGGATCTCCGGGATCCGGGAGGCCAGCGGGAGCCCCTGCTCCACCAGCGCGGACTTCACCCGGGCGATCACCGGGGCGAGGTCGAGCACCACGGTGTCGTCGTGCACCTCGACGGCGCCGCCGCCCTGCCCGGTCACCATCTTCTCGACCGCGGCGTGGGCGTCCCGGTTGACGTCCGTCCAGAGGGTGACGAAGGCGTCGCTGTTCACGAGCCGTTCGACCTGGGCGTGGACGAGGCTGCCGAGCCCGTCGTCCAGGGCCTGGCCGATGCCGCCCAGCAGGGCGCCGAGCTTGGGCCGGTCGTCCGGGGCGAGGCCGTCGAGCAGCGAGTCGAGCGGGAGCTTCTTCATGATCTCTGCGGTCACCCGGTCGGTGACGGCCGCCTTGATCCTGGGGTCCTCGGCCAGCGGGGCCATCGTCGCGAGGTAGCGGTCGGTGTCGCTGATCTCGGACCGTGCCCAGAGCGCGAGGGCGCCGAGCGGGGTGAGCGCGCAGGCCAGCACGATCAGGAGGGCGGCGAGGAAGGAGCGGACCCGGTGCCGGGGCGGTGGGCGGTCCGCCGGGAGTGCGGTCGGCCCGGCGGCCAACTGTTCGGCGAGCCGTGCCTCCTGGGCCTCGACGGCGCTCAGCCGCGCCCGCAGCTCCTCCAGTTCGTCGCCGGGCCCGCCCTCGGGCCCGGCGCCGGATTCGTCGGTCGGCATGCCGGGCTCCGTTCCTCCGGTGGGTGCATACCAGGAGACAACGGATCAGATCGGACGGCCAGTCGGGAGGGGCGGTGGCCGGAGCGGTCCCGGAACGCTTCAGGACGGCCCCGGAACGCGGAAAGCCCCTGGTGGTTCACCAGGGGCTTTCCGGAGGAAGGGGCGGACTCAGGCGGTCGTCTCGGGCCGCTTGGTCTCGGTGGCCTTGGTCACGTTGGTCGGCGTGACGGCCGGGCGGTCGGCGCTCTGCTGGGGAGCGGTGGCGCCCTGCTGGGGAGCGGCGGTGCTCTGCGCGGTGCCGGCCGCGGCGTCCGCCGGGGTGTCGTCCTCGCGCATGGCCTTCGTCTCGGCCTTCAGGATGCGCATGGACTTGCCCAGGCCACGGGCCATCTCGGGCAGCTTCTTCGATCCGAACAGCAGGATTACGACCGCCAGCACCACGAGAATGTGCCAGGGCTCAAGACCGTTCCGCAGCATCCCTGGCCACCGGTCCCTTCTTGTCAGGAGTCATGGCGGGCGCTTGCGCCCGTGCTGGCCAGTATGCCTGTACCTGACGGCGAACGGATACACCAGCCGGGAAACGCTGGCCAAAAACCAGGTGCCGTTCGAGCGGATCGCGAGCGCGGCGGCACCGGCCCGGCCGGACACGGGTGCCGAAGCTCACACCCGGCCGACCGCGTCGGGGCGTTCAGTGGACGAACGGCACCAGGCGCTTCGTCGCCCGGCGGTACTGCGCGTACTCGCTCCCGAAGGCGTCCAGCAGCAGCCGCTCCTCGGCGGAGATCCGCCAGCCGTACGCGGCGAGCAGCAGGGCCGCGACCACCAGGGCGGCCGCCCAGCTGCCGGTGCCGACCGCGTAGCCGACCCAGACCAGCAGGCTGCCGGCGTACCCGGGGTGCCGGATCAGCCGGTACGGGCCGGTGCGGACCAGGCGCTGGGTGTCCACGGTGCGCAGGGTGCGGGTGTAGTAGCGGCCCAGGGTGCGCATGCCCCAGGCCCGCAGCGCCAGCCCGGCGACCGCCAGGGCCACCCCGAACCAGGCGGCCCAGGAGGGCAGTTCGCCGATCCCGGCGCGCTCGAACAGCACCACGACCAGGACCGACAGGACGTAGCAGCCGAGCAGCAGCCGGGTGGACCCGCGGTCGCGGCGGTCGGCGTGCCAGGTGCCGGCGGCGGTGTCCTCGCGCCGGCGCAGCAGCAGCTCGTAGGCGACCCAGCAGAGGACGCCGAGGAGGGAGAGGAGGGCGGGCAGGGACATGAGGGGCTCCCGGCGGTCGATCCGAGGTGTGCTTCCACGGTCCTCCCGGCGGGCGGCCGGCACACGCGCCCGGGGGTGGACCCGGCGCGGTCCACCCCCGGGTGGAGGCGCGGCGCGGGGCCGCTCGGGCGATCGGCGCGACCGCTGCGCGGGGGTGGGAGGGCGGCGCCCGGGAGGCCGGCTCCCTGGACGGCGGAGAGCCCCCGCCCGGGATGGGCGGGGGCTCTCGATGACTCGCGTGGATCGGGCCGGACGGGTCGGACGGGTCAGACGGCGGCGGGCTCCGGAGCGGGTTCCGGGGCGGTGGCGGGGGCGGCGGCCGGGAGGTGCCGCATCAGGCGGTAGGCCAGGACGGCGGCGCCCAGGGCGAAGACCAGGCCGACCACGGCCGCGACGTGCAGGCCGTCGGTGAAGGCGGTGCGGGTGGTCTCCAGCAGGTCGGCGCCGAGTCGGCCGGGCAGGTGGGCGGCGACGGTGACCGCTCCGCCGAGGGTGTCCTGGGCGCTCCGGGCGGCCTCGCCGTCGACGCCGGCCGGGAGGGCGCCGTCCAGCCGGTGGCGGTAGACCGCGGCGCCGGCCGCGCCGAGCAGGGCGATGCCGAGCGAGCTGCCGAGCTCGACGGCGGTCTCGGAGGTGGCGGAGGCGGCGCCGGCCTGCTCGACCGGGGCGGCGGAGACGACCATCTCGGCGGTCATCGTCATGGTGCCGACCGTCCCGGCGGCCAGCACCCCGGCCGCGGTGAGGATGAGCGCCAGCGGGGAGTGCGGGCCGACCAGGGTCATCATCGCGAAGCCCGCCGAGCCGACCAGGAAGCCGCCGCCCATCAGCACCGCCGGGCGGACCTTCCCGGCCAGCGCCGAGCTGGTCCCGACCGCGGCGCCGACGCCCAGGCTCGGCACCAGCGACCAGAGCGAGGCGGTCAGCGGGCTCATGCCCTTGACCAGCTGGAGGTACTGCGAGGTGAAGAGGGAGAAGCCCATCATCGCGAACATCGCGATGCTGTTGACGCTGATCGCGCCGCTGAAGGTGCGGATCCGGAACAGGCTCAGGTCGAGCAGCGGGTTCGCGGCGGTGCGCTGGCGCCACAGGAAGGCACCGGCCAGCAGCAGTCCGGCGGAGACGGCCAGCCCGGGCAGCAGGCTCCAGCCCTCGACGGCGATCGTCTTGACGCCGTAGACCAGCGGCAGGATCGCGGTCAGCGAGAGCACGGCGCCGAGCAGGTCGAAGCGGCCGGTGCGGCCGGTGGAGCGGTACTCGGGGAGCAGGACGGGCGCGGCCAGCAGCACCAGGGCCATCACCGGGACGGCGAGCAGGAAGGCCGAGCCCCACCAGAAGTGCTCCAGCAGGAGCCCGCCGGCGACCGGGCCGAGGGTGGCCCCGGCGGTGAGGATGCCGCCCCAGGCGCCGAGCGCGACCTGCCGCTGCTTGGGGTCGTGGAACATGTTGCGGATCAGCGCGAGGGTCGAGGGCATCACGGTGGCCCCGGCGGCGCCGAGCAGCGCACGCGCCGCGATCAGCTGGTCGGCGTCGTGCGACCAGGCGGCCAGCAGCGAGGCGCCCGCGAAGCCGGCGGCGCCGATCATCAGCAGTCGGCGGCGGCCGATCCGGTCGCCCAGCGCACCCATCGTGATGAGCAGTCCGGCCAGCAGGAACGAGTACATGTCCATGATCCACAGCTGCTGGGTGCCGCTCGGCGCCAGCGTGGTGGAGATGTACGGGACGGCGAAGAAGAGCACGCCCATGTCCATGGTGAGGACGAGGGTCGGGAGCAGGAGGACGGCCAGGCCGATCCATTCGCGACGGCCTGCGCGGCCGGTGGTTGCGGTCATGGGGAAGACGGTACGGATGACTCAGACGCTTGTCTAGTACATATGTGCAAGTCGCTCGTGCAAGACGGACGAGCGAGTAAGACGTACGACCGAGTGAGACGAATGTGCGAGACATTCGTCCATGGCTTCCGTAGGATCAGGGCATGGGAAACCGCGAAGACCTGATGGGCGGCGCCAAGCGCTGCCTGTACGAGAAGGGCTACGGCCGCACCACCGCCCGCGACATCGCGACCGCCTCCGGCGTCAGCCTGGCCGCGATCGGCTACCACTTCGGCTCGAAGGAGGCGCTGCTCAACGCGGCGATGATCGAGGCGATCGGAGAGATGGGGGAGGCCCTGGGCGCGGTGGTGATCGCCGCCAACCAGGTGTCGGACGACCCGGAGGTGCGCTTCGCGGCCGTCTGGGACGGCCTGCGGGACGTCTTCGTCGAGCACCGCGGGCTCTGGGCGGCCCAGTTCGAGGCGCTCGCCCAGGCGGGGCACGCCCCCGACCTGGCGGACGCCTTCGCGGCGGCGCAGAAGGAGGGCCGGCTCGGACTGGCCGCGGTGTTCCAGGGGCTGCCCGAGGTGCCGGACACCGCGGAGGAGGTCGCCCGCGGGTCCTTCTACCAGACGCTGCTGGCCGGCTACTGCGCCCAGTGGCTGGCCGCGCCCGAGCTCGCGCCCGGCGGGCAGGACTTCCTGCGGGGACTGCGGCTGGTCAGCGACAGCGTGTTCGCCCCCGTGGAGCACTGACCCGCTACCGAGCTCTCGCCCGCTGCGGAGTCCCCGCCCGCCGCGGAGTCCTCTCCCTCCACGGAGCCCTCGCCCGCTACGCGGTGACGGCGGTCAGCAGCACCACCGAGTCGACGTGCGCCAGCAGCCCGTGCCGCTCCTGCGGGACGGGCTCCAGGTGGCCGGCCGGCAGTTCCAGCCGCCGGCCGGCGATGGTCAGCGAGACCCGGCCGCGCAGCACCTGGACGCTGCCCGCGGCGGGCGGGTTGTGCTCGTCCAGCGTGGTGCCCGCGGTCAGCGCGATCACGGTCTGCCGCAGGATCCCGTCGTGCAGGACCAGGTGGGCGCTGCGCCCGTGCGGGCTCTCCGCCGCCCGGGCGGCGTGCTCCACGGCGAGCTGTTCGAGATCGGGCACCGCGCCTCCTCCTGGCTCCGGGCGCACTCCGTGAGCCCAGGGTCGCGGACGCCCGGGCGCCCCGCACCCGGAAGTGCCGCGGCCGGGCGGTCCGAGGTGCAGGCTCCGCCGACTGCCCGCATCGTGGAGGCATGGCGACCAACGACAGAGTCATTTCCGGGTTCCAGGTCAACCGCCCGCTGCTGACCGGCGGCGTGGCGCTCACCGCGATCGGCACGCTGCTCAGCGCGACCGGGACGGTGGTGGTGTGCGCGGCGCTGATCGCGGCCGGCCGCAGCTGGGTGCGCGGTCTGGACACCCCGCCGACCGCGCTCGCCCAGCGGGCCCTGCGGGAGGCGAAGGTGGCGTCCAACGCGGGCTGGGAGGCCTGGCGCGCCGAGCACAGCTCACCGAACTGAGCCCGCCCGCCGGGCCGGCGAACAGCGGGGCGGGCCGCCGCGGAACGGCGGCCCGCCGTGCCGTCGGACCCGAACGGCCCTACAGGCCGAGCGACTTGGCGATGATGCTGCGCATGACCTCGCTGGTGCCGCCGTAGATCCGGAACACCCGGTTGTCGGTGTAGAGCCGGGCGATCGGGTACTCCAGGATGTAGCCGTAACCGCCGTGCAACTGGAGGCACTTGTCGATCACCGTGGAGGCCGACTCGGTGCAGAACAGCTTCGCCGCGGCCGCGTCCGCGACGGTCAGCTCTCCGTGCTGGTACAGCTCCAGCGCCCGGTCCACCATCGACTGCTGCGCCACCACCTGGGACTCGCAGTCGGCCAGGGTGAACTTGGTGTTCTGGAACTCGGCCACCGCCTTGCCGAACACCTTGCGCTCCTTGACGTACTGGACCGCGAACCGCACCGCCGCCGCGGCCGCCGCGTACGCGCCGACGGCGATCGCCAGCCGCTCCTGCACCAGGTTGTGGGTCAGGTAGGAGAAGGCCCTGCCCTCCTCGCCGAGCAGGTTCTCCACCGGCACCCGGACGTCGCTGAACGCCAGCTCGGCGGTGTCCGAGGTGCGCAGGCCGATCTTCTGGAGCTTGCGGCCGACGGTGTAGCCCGCGGAGGCGGTGTCCACGCAGAGGATGGACAGCCCGGCCCGGCGGTTCTCCGGGTCGTACGGGGCGGTGCGGCAGACCACCAGGACGAGATCGGCCAGCACGCCGCCGGTGATGAAGGTCTTGGCGCCGTTCAGGACGTAGTGGGTGCCGTCCTCGGAGAGCCGCGCGGTGGTGGAGATGCCCGCGAGGTCGGAGCCGGCGCCCGGCTCGGTCATCGCGATCGCGGTCATGATGTCGCCGGAGACGAAACCGGGGAGCCAGCGCCGCTTCTGCTCCTCGTTCGCGTACTCCAGCAGGTACGGCAGCACCAGGCCGGTGTGCACGCCGGAGGAGCCGAAGCTCACGCCCGCCCGGGCGGTCTCCTCGGCGATCACCGCCTGGTACTTGAAGCCGCTCTCGCCCGCGCCGCCGTACTCCTCCGGCACCTCGATGCCGTAGACGCCGAGCTCGCCGAGCTGCCGGTAGAAGTCGCGCGGCGGGTGACCGTCGGCCTCCCAGCTCTCGTAGACCGGGACGACCTCGTTGGCGATGAAGTCCCGGATGGTCTCCCGGAAGGCCTCGTGGTCCTCGTTGAACACGGTGCGGCGCACGGCGGCGCTCCCTTCGACGGCGCCGGCCGGGGCTGCCGGCCGGGGCGGAACCTGCCTGGTGGTGGCTCCACAAGTTAATCCGGGGTAGCTTCGGCTGTCCAGAGTCGGCCGGGCGCGAAAAGCCGGTGGGGAGCACGGTCGGCGGGGTGCGAAGTGAATCCTTGCTAGCCTTCCGCCGACGCCGGTCACGGTCCCGTTCCAGCGGCCGGCGCCGTGCCGGACCAGTGCCGGGCCGGTGCGGGACCAGTGCCGGGCCGGTGCCCGGCCGAAGGGGAGGGAGGCTCGCCATGGTGGTCCGACGGCCGCCCGGGCGGCGCGCCCAGATCCTGGCCGTGGCCGCCGACCGCTTCCACCGCAGCGGCTACCACCAGGTCTCGATGACCGAGGTCGCCGCCGGTGTCGGCATCACCGCGCCCGCGCTCTACCGGCACTTCCGCGGCAAGCCCGAACTGCTGGACCGGGCCGTCCGGTTGGGCCTGGACGCGCTCGCCGAAGGCCTGCGCCCGGCCCGCACCACCGCCGACCTCGGCGCCGCGCTGGCCGCCGTCGCGGTCGGCCACCGCCCGCTCGGCACCCTGGTGCAGCGCGACGCCCGGCTGCTGCCGCCGGCCCGGCGGGCGGCGCTGCGCCGTGAACTGCGCGCCGACGTCGCCCTGATGG
Organism: Kitasatospora sp. NPDC048715; assembly: GCF_043198905.1. Lineage (NCBI taxonomy): Bacteria > Bacillati > Actinomycetota > Actinomycetes > Kitasatosporales > Streptomycetaceae > Kitasatospora > Kitasatospora sp. NPDC048715. Next base: position 442,828 of record NZ_JBICVH010000001.1, read on the forward strand.
TCGCGGTGCTGCGCGTGGAACGGCCGGAACTCGCTGCCGGGGACGCCGAGTTGCTCTGCTGGTCGGCGCTCTCGGCCTGCGCCGGGCTGTCCTACCAGTCGGCGGCTCCGCAGCCCCGACGGGCCGAGGCGCTGCTGCGCGGGATGGTCGCGGCCGTCCTGGCGGTCCCCCTGGGCGGTACGGCCGCGGGGCCCTGCGCCGGGCCGGTGCCGGTGGTGCCGGAGTCCGCCTCCGGGCCGGTGCCGGCGGCGCCGGAGCCCAGGCCGCGGGCGCGCCGGGAGGAGCTGCTCGCGGCGGCCGTCCGGCTGTTCCACCAGCGCGGCTTCGACAACGTCAGCACCGACCAACTCGGCGCCGCCGTCGGCATATCCGGTCCCAGCGTGTACCGGCACTTCGACAGCAAGGCCGAGCTGCTCGCCGCCTCGCTGGTGCGCAGCCGCGAGCGGCTCTGGCACGAGGTGGACGGCGCGATCACGGCCGCCGCCGGGCCCGGGGCGGCGCTGGAGGCCGGGCTGGGCGCGTACGTCGGCTTCGCGCTGCGCAACGGGGACTACCTGGGCGCCATGCTGAGCGAGACGGAGCGGCTGGCCCCGCCCGACCGCCGGGCCGCGGTGGACTTCCGGCGGGACTTCCTGCGCACCTGGGTCGGCCTGCTGCGCCAGGTGCACCCCGGGCTCGACCCGGCGGCCGCCCGGATCCGGGTGCACGCACTGTTCGCGCTGGTCAACGACGGGGTGCGGAACCGTCCGCACAGCACCAGGCCGGACCTCGGGGACTGCCTGCTGCGGCTCGGCCGGGCGGTGCTGGGGACGTCCGGGGGAGGGGCGCTCTAGCGGTTGCCCCCGGTGGCCCCGGTGGCCCCGGTGGCCCGGGAGTTCCCGCCGGTGCCCCGGGAGTTCCCGCCGCTGCCCTGGGGGGTGCCGGTGTTCCCGCTGTTGTTCTGGGTGCCGCTGACGCTTCCGCCGTTGCCCGTCACCGCGAGGTTGTTGTTCTGGTTGCCCGCACCCGAACCGGTGGCCGTCTGCTGGGTGTTGACCACGTTTCCGTGGACGTCGCCGATGATGTTGCCGGAGCCCGCGTCGCTCACCACGCTGCCGGTGGAGTGGTCGGCCGCGCCGGCGCCGTCGTCGGCGTGTGCGGTGGCGGCGCCGACGCCGACGAGGAGGAACGCCCCGAGGGCGGTGGCGGCGGCTGCGCGAATACGGGACACGCTGGTCTCCCTGGCGAGAAGTGCGGACTGTGGCGCCGTCCGGGGTGGCCGCTCCGGGGCGCCGTGGCCCGCGGGGCCGGGCGGCTCGCCGTACGTACGTCGCCGGTTCAGCATTCACCAGTGCGGTGGACGAACTCCACCGAACGGGTGGCAATTCCCCCGATGGGGGAGGATCGGTCAATTCGAAGTTGACGGTATTCCGTCATTCCGTCAGGAGGGTGCCGAAGAAGAAAGAAATGGTCGCCAGATAGTCGCACTGGCACACTGGGGACCCATGTCTGATGGTGCCCCGCCCGAGCCCACCCCCGCCGAGGAGCTGCGCACGACCGAGGTCGATCTCGGCGGCCTGGTGAACGTCCTCGCCACCCACCTCTACTCCACCCCGCTGGTCGCCCTGCGCGAACTCGTCCAGAACGCGCACGACTCGCACACCCGCCGGCTCCTGGAGGACCCGGACGGCGACCACCGCCCGCTGATCCGGGTGCGCGCCGACGCCGCCCGGCGGACCGTCGCCATCGAGGACACCGGCGCCGGCCTCACCGAACCCGAGATCCACTCCTACCTGGCCACCGTCGGCACCGGCTACACCCGGATGCTGCGCGAACTGACCGGCAACCAGGAGCTGATCGGCGCCTTCGGCCTGGGCTTCCTCTCCGCCTTCTCGGTCGCCGACGAGGTCACCGTCACCACCACCTCGCACCGCGAACCGCACCTCGGCCACCGCTACCGCAGCCGCGGCGGCGAGCAGTACCGGGTCGAGCCGGTGCCCGCCCGGCCCCGCCCGGGCACGGTGGTCGAGCTGACCCTCAAGGCCGAGCACGCCCACCTCGCCGACGAGGACGTGCTGCGCGACGTGCTCACCCGCTACTGCGTGCTGCTGCCGGTCCCGGTCCACCTCGGGGACGACGAGCAGCCGGTCAACTCCGTCGAGGTGCCCTGGCGCCACCCCTCCGACGGCGACCAGTACGCCGCCCGGATGCGCTTCGCCGCCGCCTTCGGCCGCCGCTTCGAGCCGCTCACCGCGTTCCCGGTCCACCCGGTCGAGGACGTCACCGACGCGGTCGGCCTGCTCTGGGTCCAGGACGGCGGCACCTACGGCAGCAGCGACAACCGCGACCTCGCCGTCTACCTGCGCGGCATGCTGCTCGCCGAGGACGCCCGCGACCTGCTGCCCCGCTGGGCCGGGTTCATCGGCGGCGTGGTCGAGTCCAACCGGCTCACCCCCACCGCCAGCCGCGAGGACCTCCAGCGCGACGAGCACTACCACGCGCTGCGCAAGGCCCTCACCGACGCCATCGTGGACGGCCTCTACGAGACCGCCCGGCTGCGGCCCGCCGCGTGGCGCCGCATCCTCGCCCGGCACGGCAACGACCTGCTCGGTGCCGCGCTCTGCGACGACCGGCTGTTCACCCTGCTCGCCGACGACGTCCCGGTGCCCACCTCGCAGGGCGACCTCACGGCCGGCGCGCTGCGCGCGGCCGGAGGCGGCGCGGTGCACGTCGCGCTCGGCAGCGGCGGCGGCTTCGAGGAGATGCTGTACCGGGCGATGCGGGTGCCGATCGCCCGCGGAGACCGCTACGCCGTCCTGCCGTTCCTGCGCCGCTACGCCCAGCTGCGCGGCTGCCGGGTGGTCGAGCTGGGCAGCGAGCAGGGCGACCGCGAGCTGTTCCGCGACCCGGAGCGCCCGCTGCCGGAGCACGAGTCGGCCTGGCTGGCCGGCGCCCTCGCCGACCCGGGCGAGCAGCTCGTCCCGGCCCGCTTCGACCCGCCCGGCCTGCCGCTGGTGCTGGTGCCGGACCGCGAGGCCGAGCTGAAGGCCCGGATCGAGGACGACCGGGCGGACGCCCGGATACCCTCGGCCGCCCTGCGGCTGGCCCGCGCCTTCACGGCCCGCACCGACGGCGAGGTCCGGGCCCGGCTCTACCTCAACCTGGCCAGCCCGGCGGTCCGGGACCTGCTGGCGGCCTACCGCGGCGGGCACACCGGCAGCGCGACCGCCGCCGGGCTGCTCCGCTCGATCAAGGTGATCATGGCCGCGGCCTCGTCCGGACCGTCCGAGGGCGACCTCACCGCCGCGCTGGCCGGCATCGGCACCGCGGTCTCCGCCCTGACCGCCGCCGTCCCGGCCGGTCTGCCGGAGGTCCCGGACAGCCCCGGCGCGCTCTCGGAGGAGCGGTGACGGACGGATTGTCAGTGGGGTGCGGTAGACACCTCATCAGCACGACGCAGGGGGAGCAGGCATGACCACCGACATCTGGGCCTGGGTGCGCGACACCCACCGGCAGCTGGCCGAGGCCGGCCACCACCGGCTGGCCGACGCCATCGTCGAGCTGCCCGAGCACGCCACCGAGGGGCGGAACGAGCAGCTCGACGCGCTCTACCCGGAGGCCGTGGCCGCCGCCCGGGCGCTCGGCCTGCCCTGGGTCGAGGTCTACCTGCGGCACTGGCGGATGCAGAACCTGCTGAACAAGCGCCAGCAGGGCGAGGCGGTGCTGCCCGAGGCGGTCGACCTGCTGGACTTCGCGCACCGGGAGGAGACGGCGAACTGCCCGCAGTCCGTCTGCGTGGTGCAGGACTTCGCGATCTGCCACGCCCGGGTCGACGGGCCGGGGTACGTGGCCGAGCGGCTCGCCGTGGTCGGCGAGACGCTGGACCGGATCGAGCCCGACCGGGCCTGCTACGACTGCCTGTCCCGCGAGTACTCCGACGCCCTGGAGGACGACGGCCGGGCGGCCGAGGCGCTGGACCACCTGGACTCCGCGGCCAACCGGATGCGGGCGGCCGGCCAGCCGGTCTCGCTCCGCTTCCACCAGGCCCGGGCCGGCACCCTGCACCTGCTGGGCCGGCACGAGGAGGTGCTGGAGCTGCTGGAGACGGCCGAGCGGGCCGAGCAGACGCAGGGGCGCCGGCTGGACGAGCGCGACCAGCGCTGGGGCGCCCTGCTGCGGGCCCGCGCGCTCGCCTCGCTCGGCCGCACCGAGGAGGCGCTCGCCCTGCTGCCCGAGCGGGCCGAGGCCGAACGGCACGCCGACCTGCGCACCGCCTGGACGCAGACGGTCGAGCTGCTGGTCGCGGCCGGGGCCCGGGAGAACGACGCCGAACTGGGCGCCGTCCTGGCCGGCTGGGTCGGCTACCTGGACGGCGTCGGCGCGCACCGCCCGTGCGTGGACCTGCTGCTGGCGGCGGGGCGGCTCGCGCTCGCCCGCGGTGCCCGTACGGTGGCGCTCACCCTCGCCGTGACCGGGGAGCGCAAGCTCACCCGGCTGCGGCGCACCGACGGCGTGTCGGAGCAGGTCGCTGCGCTGCGCGCGGCCGCCGAGGCACTGCCGGAGCCCGAGCTGCCCGTCCCGCCGGGCGAGCTGACGGCGCACCTGGCCGAGGTCCGGGTGCCCTACGAGACCGGCGCCGACCTGCTCTCCGTCGCCCTGGACCGGTACCGGGGTGAGCAGGCCGGCGCCACCGGACTGGCGGTGCTCCTGGCCACCGTGCTGGGCGGCCTCGGCCACGCCCGTGCCGCGGCCGACCTGCTGTGGCGGTACCTGGAGGACGACCCGGCGGACCGCGAGCTGACCGGCGCGCTCGGCGAGATGCTGATCGAGGCCCGGGACGCCGAGGGCATCCGCCGCCTCGCCGACCGGGTGGCCGTCTCCGCCCCGGCCGACGGGCACTGGATACGCGCCCGCTGGGCCGCCGCCGAGGGCCGCTGGACCGAGGCGCTGGAGCAGTGCCGGGCGATCCTGGTGCTGGACGACGAGGTGATCAACACCCGTCGCCTCGCCGCCCACGCCGCCACCGAGCTGGGCGACCACGCCACCGCGCAGCGGATGTACCTGGAACTGCTGGAGCGCGCGGCGCCGGCCGCGGACACCTCCGAGGACAGCGCCGAGGACTCCGCCGAGGACTCCGCCGAGGAGGACGGCCACCGGGCGGTCCGGGAGCCGGACCTGTGGCACCTGATCACCGCGGCCACCGCCAACCGGGACTGGGCGGTGGTCCGCTCCACCGGCGCGCTGCTCGACATCGAGTTCGACGAGCCCGAGGGCCCGGTGGACGAGGAGTGGCAGCTGGTCACCGTCCGGGCCACCCGCACCAACGGCGCGACGTCCGACCTGCCCGCCCTGCGGACCGGCCCGGCCACCGCCCGCATCCTGCCCGTGCTCGGGGACGACCTGACGCTCAACCACGGCGACGTGGTGGTCTTCGCCCCGGCCCTGCTGGAGCGCCCGCCCGCCGAGGACGCCCCCGAGGAGGAGCGGCAGCGCTGGCGCCCGGTGTTCGAGTTGCTCACCCTGCTCGACCCGGCCGGGTACACCACCTACTGGATCGACGGCGGCTGGCCCGGCGACGAGCAGTGGTCGGCCCTGCGGGACGAGCTGCACGGGGCGGGGTACGCGGTCTGGGTGTACAGCGGGGAGCAGTACCGGATCACCGACCCGGCGGACGGCGGCGACACCCTGCCCGGTGTCTACGCGGCCCTCGGCGTCCCGCCGACCGCCTCGGCCGCCGAGGCCGACGCCCTGCTGCTGCGGCTGACCGACGGCTGGGCCCACCCGCTCGCCTGGGCGGAGCTGGCCAAGGCGGCCGGCGCGGCCCCCGCCCGGCACGAGGAGATCGTCGAGCGCTACGGGCTCTGACCGTCCTCGACCGCGCGGCCCCGGCGGGCCGGCCCTTCCCGGGCCCCCACCGGGGCCGCGCGCGTTCCCGGCCGTGCCGCGCGCTCCGCGCCCGGCCGTGTGCGGGCCGGCCCGGGAACCTTTCCGCCTCCAGCCGAGTCTTTGTCAATGCTTTACTGTTTCATTGCCAAGACTCGACCTCCCGGAGTGCCCGCACCGTGACCAGCCTCGCCCTCGGCCCGTCCTGGCTCGATCCGACCACCCTGATCTCCACCTTCGGCCTGATCGGCATCCTGGCCATCGTCTTCGCCGAGTCCGGTCTGCTGATCGGCTTCTTCCTGCCGGGTGACTCGCTGCTGTTCACCACCGGCCTGCTGGTGGCCGGCGGCACCTACCTGCACCAGCCGCTCTGGCTGGTCTGCGCGCTGATCGTGGTCGCCGCGGTGGCCGGGGACCAGGTCGGCTACCTCTTCGGCCGCAAGGTCGGCCCGAGCCTCTTCCGCCGTCCCGACTCCCGGGTCTTCAAGCAGGAGAACGTCGAGAAGGCCGCCGCCTTCTTCGACCGGCACGGCCCCAAGGCGATCGTGCTGGCCCGCTTCGTGCCGATCGTGCGCACCTTCACCCCGATCGTCGCCGGGGTGAGCAGGATGAACTACCGCGGCTTCGTGGTGTTCAACCTGGTCGGTGGCGTGCTGTGGGGCGGCGGCGTCACCGTGCTCGGCTACTTCCTGGGGCAGATCCCGTTCGTCCGGGACAACATCGAGGCCATCCTGGTCGGCATCGTGCTGGTCTCGGTGATCCCGGTGGCGATCGAGCTGCTGCGGGCGCGCCGCTCCGGCGCGGCGTCCGCCACCCGCCACCGCGCCGGGTAGGCGTCCGCCGCTCCGGCCACCGCGCCGGGTAGGCGTCCGCCGCTCCGGCCACGGGACGCCGCGTACATGTGCGTCCGGCTGTTCGATCAGGCAAGGTGTAACCCGAGATCGAGCGGTGGCCGGAGGCCGCCAGGGGTGGCGAGGAGCGGAAGTGCCTAAGCGGGGCCGACCGGGTACGGGCAAGCGGGCGAGGGGGGGCAGGGCGGTCCGACAGGCGCGGCAGGCACCCCCGAAGCCGGTGCACCCCGCCGACGCCCCGCCCACCGAGGGCCTGCTCGGCTACCCCGCCCCGCCGGTCGAGCCCACCACCGTCGTCCCGCTCGCCCTGCCCGTTCCGGAGACCAAGGGCCTGCTGGCCCCCGAGCCCGAGCCCGAGCCGGTACCCGAGTCGGTACCCGGGCCGGCGGTCCGCGCCGCGACCGGACGGGCCGAGACCGAGCGCCCGGTCCGTCGCCGTTCGGTCGCCGAGGACACCCTCACCCCCGAGGAGTGGCGGGCGGCCGGCTACACCCCGCCCACCGGCATCCCGGTCCCGGACCTCACCGCCGGCGCCCCCGGCGAGGCGCCCTGGCCGGACCGGATGCGCACCCTGCTGCGCACCCCGATGTCCGAGCGGCCCGCCTTCGAGCGCACCGCCCGCGAAATGCACCCCTCCGCGTCCGTCACCCGCAACGTCCCGCGCATCCTCGACCTGACGCTGCGCATCGGCGAGCTGCTGCTGGCCAGCGGCGAGGCGGCCGAGGACGTCGAGGCGGCGATGCTCGGCATCGCGCACGCCTACCGGCTGGACCGCTGCGAGCCGCAGGTCACCTTCACCCTGATCGGCATCTCGTACCAGCCCTCGCTGGTCGAGCCGCCGGTCACCGCCGACCGCGTGGTGCGCCGCCGGACCTCCGACTACACCCGGCTCGACGCGGTGTACGCGCTGGTCGCGGACATCACCGCGGAGAACGTGACGGTCAACGACGCCTACCGCCGGCTCGCGCTGATCCGCCGCAACCGGCACCCGTACCCCGCCTGGTTCCTCGCCCTGACCACCGGCCTGCTGGCCGGCGCGGCGACCTTCCTGGTCGGCGGGCGGGTGGACGACAAGGCCTGGCTGGTGTTCGCGAGCGCCTTCGTCGCGGCCGTCCTCGGCGACCGGCTGGCCTCCGCGCTGGCCCGGCGCCGGCTGCCGGAGTTCTACCAGTTCGTGGCGGCCGCGATGCCGGCCGCCGCCTCCGGCATCATCCTCTCGCTGAACGACTGGGGCCTGCGCGGCTCGGTCGTGATCACCGGTGGCCTGTTCGCCCTGCTGCCCGGGCGCGCCCTGGTCGCCGCCGTGCAGGACGGCCTGACCGGCTTCTACATCACCGCCGCGGCCCGCCTGCTGGAAGTGATCTACCTGGTCGCGGGCATCGTGATCGGGGTGATGGTGATCCTCTACCTGGGCGTCGGCTTCGAGGCGAACCTGCGCCCGGACGAGAGCCTGGTGGGCGTCAACTACCCGCCGGTCCAGATGGTCGCCGCGATGCTGCTGACCCTGGCCTTCGCGACGCTGCTCCAGACCGACCGCCGCACGCTGGCCCTGGTCACCGTCAACAGCGGCATCGGCTGGGCCAGCTACGGTGCGCTGGTGTACAACGCGGGCGTCAACCCGATCGCGGCGACCGGCGTGGCGGCCGGGCTGGTCGGCCTCTTCGGCCAGCTGATGGCGCGCTACCGCAACGGGTCGGCGCTGCCGTACGTGACCGCCGCGATCGGTCCGCTGATGCCCGGTTCGGCGCTCTACCTCGGGATGCTGGCCTTCGCCCAGGGGCACTCCAGCGCCGGCCTGGTGTCGGTCTTCCGGGCGGCGGCGATCGCGATGGCGCTGGCGGTCGGGGTGAACCTGGGCGGGGAGATCGCCCGGCTGTTCCTGAAACTGCCGGTCGGCGCCGAGCGCCCGTCGCTCTACCCGGTCGTGCCGCGCCGGGCGGCCAAGCGCACTCGAGGGTTCTGACCGGACGTCGGGCCGGTGCCGGGCCGGTGCCGGGCCGGTGCCGGGGCGATGCGGTCCCCGGGCCCCGGCCCCGGCCCCCGGGCCACGTCACGGCAGGCAGGACGCAGGACCAGGAACGAAGGTAAGACCCATGACGACACTGCTGGACGGCTACCGCGAGCACATCGTCGCCGCGCACAAGCAACCGCTGTTCCTGCTGCTGGTCGGATTCATCACCTCTTTCGTCTTCATCCGGTTCAGCGTCCGGATGATCCGCGCCCAGGTGCGCTGGTGGCCGGGCAACGTGACCCCGGGCGGCCTGCACATCCACCACATGGTGTTCGGCCTGGGCTTCCTGCTGCTCGGCGGCATCGGGGTGTTCGCCACCTACGGCGGGCACCCGTGGATCGACGTGTTCGGCCTGGCCTTCGGCATCGGCTGCGGTCTGGTGCTGGACGAGTTCGCGCTGATCCTGCACCTGGACGACGTGTACTGGAGCGAACAGGGCCGCAAATCGGTGGACGCGGTGATCTTCGGCATCCTGTTCACCTCCCTGCTGCTGGTCGGGTACGTGCCGCTCGGCGTGGTGCCCGGCGAGGAGACCAGGTGGGGCCTGATCACGATCATCTCGGTGAACTCGCTGGCCTCGGTGATCACCCTGCTCAAGGGCAAGGTGTGGACCGGCCTGCTCGGGATCATGGTCCCCGGCCTGTCTTGGATCGGGGCGATCCGGCTGGCCCGCCCGAGCAGCCCGTGGGCCCGCTGGCGGTACTCCACGCGCCCCCGCCGCCGGGCGCGTGCGCTGCGGCGCGAGCGCCTGCTGCACCGGCGCGCGGACCGGGCCCGCACCTGGCTTTTCGACCTGATCGCCGGCGCCCCCGACAAGGTGCCCGCCAACCACCCGGCGGCGCACCGGGTGGCCGAGCGGATGGCCGCCCGGGCCAGCGCCCACCTCGACGCGCACGCCGCCCGGGCGCTGGCCCGCCGTCAGGCCCGGCTGGCCGACCGCCGTTCGGCGGCCGCCGCCGGGACGGCCCGGGGCGCGGCGGACCCGGCGCTCGGGTCGGCCGAGGCCGGTCCGGACCGCTCCCGCCTGGCGCAGCAGCGCCGTCGTACCGTCCGGGCCGGGCGCAGCCGGGTCTTCGCGGTGGGGCCGACCGGGCTGGAGAGCCGGCCGGAGCGGCACCACCGGCTGCGCACCCACACCCGTCGGATCGGCCGGTAGCCCGGCCCTGCGCGCGGGTCCCGGTCCGTTCCCCGTCCGGTTTCCTGCCCGTTTCCTGCTCGGTTTCCCGCCCGCCCCGCTGTCCGGCCGGAGCCGAGGTTTGGTCAGATCATCCGATGGTCACCCGACCGGCGGAGCACTTTCCGGGCGTGAAGGCCGCCGGAATTGAGAACATGAGCGTCATGTGACCGTTCTGTCACGTGATGGGATGATTCATCGGATCCCCGCCGACCCCCGGGCCACCGACCGCCCGTACGCCGCGCGCCGTCCGACGCCGTCCCCTCCGGACCCGTCAGAAGGGATGTCGCGTGGCGCGCAGGATCCTGCCGACCCTCCTGTTGTCCCTCACCGCCCTGCTCGGGCTGCTCCCCGCCGCCCAGGCCGCCCCGGCCGACCCCGAACCGACGGCCGGCCGGGCCGTGGGCGAGGACCCGTACCCGACCACCGAGGAGATCGACCGGGCCCGGGCCGAGGCCGAGGGCAAGGCCTCCTCGGCCGCCGACCTGGAGGCCGCGCTCACCGCCGCCCGCACCGAGCTCGACCGCGCCGGGCGCACCGCCGAACAGGCCGTCGAGGCCTACAACGGCGCCCGGCTCGCCCTCACCCGGGCCCGCGCCGAGGAGGCCGCCGCCGCGCAGCGCGCCGCCGACGCCGAGACCGAGCGGGCGGCCGCCGCCGAGGACGCGGCCCGGCTCGCGGCCGAGACGTACCGGCAGGGCGCGGGTGCCGAACTGTCCGCCCTCAACGCCCTGCTCGGCGCCCACGGTGCGCGCGACGCGGGCGACCGCGCCGCCGCGGTCGGCCAGGTCAGCGAGCGCACCCGGCAGATCCTGGACGCCGCCACCTCCACCGCGGCCGCCGCCCGCGGCGCCTCCGCCGCCGCCCGGGCCGCCACCGAGGCCGCCGGGAAGGCCGCCGCCGAGGTCGGCGCGGCCAAGGCCGGGGCGGAGCAGCGGCTGGCCGCCCAGCAGGACGAGGTGGCCGCCGCCGGGCGGCGCCGCGAGCAACTGCTGGCCGAGCTGGCCGCCGCCCGGAACACCACCGTCGAGCTGGAGCGCCGGCGCCGCGAGGCCCTGGAGGAGATCGCCGCCCGCGAGGCCGAGGCCGCCGCCCGCGCCGCCGCCGAGCAGGCCGCCCGGGAGGCCGAGGCAGCGGCGGCGGCAGCGGCCGCCGCGGCAACCAGGGCCCACCCCGCACCGCCCCCCGCCCGCCCGTGGTCCGCCGAGGGCGCGGCCGCCGCCATCGCCTTCGCCAAGTCCAAGATCGGCCTGCCCTACGTCTGGGGCGGCGAGGGCCCGGGCGGCTACGACTGCTCCGGGCTGACGATGATGGCCTGGCGCGAGGGCGGCCGGCAGCTCAACCACTTCGCCGCCGACCAGTACGCCCAGAGCACCCCGATCGGCTACCGCCAGCTGCGCCCCGGCGACCTGGTCTTCTGGACCGACACCGGGCGCGCCGCCGACATCCACCACGTCGGGCTCTACATCGGCGACGACCAGATGATCGAGGCCCCGCGGGTCGGCATGCCGGTCAAGCAGGCCAGCCTCTGGATCATGGGGACCCCGGACTTCTACGCCCGCCCCTGACGCCCGGGCCTGCGGGTGCCGGTCAGCACCTCGACGGGTGCGACCGGCCCCGCCCCTCGGCGGCGGCCACGAGGACCGGGTCGAGCGCGCCCAGGGCGTCCCCCGGAGCCGGGTCGGCGCGAGGTACTCGGCACCGAGGGCGTCCGGGAGGCCGAGCCGGCCGCCGCCCCACCGGGTTACCGGCCGGCCACGGCGGCCACCGCCCGGCGGCTGTCGCGCAGCCGCACCACTGTCCAGCCCCAGAGCGCGGCGACCGGGAGCGACACGAGGAAGACGGCGAACGCGCCGCCGACCCGGCCGATCATCTCGGAGTCGCAGACCTCGGCCAGGTGGAAGCCGGTCGGCTGGTAGAAGGCCGGTGAGCCGCACAGCCCGTTGCCCGGAGCGAGGACCAGCCAGAGCGCCCAGAGCCAGCCGGCCACGGTCAGCCCGCCGACCAGCTTCGCCGTCAGCGCCCGGCCCTCGTACTCCTTCAGCCTGCGGACGTACTCGTCCTCCATGGTTCCCCCCGAAGCGGATCGTCTGTACCTGAACCGGCACGAGGATGCCAGGCGGGCCCGCCCGGACGCCACTGTCGGTGGGGCGCGCTAGCGTGACCGCGCGGACCGGCACTGAGGAGGCGTCGTGCGACTGCGGGATGTTCGGGCGGGGGACGTGGAGGCGTACGTCCGGATGCGCTGCGACCCGGTGATGATGGCCGAACTCGGCGGCCCGCTGCCCCGGGCGCGGGTGGAGGAGCGGCTGCGCAGGGACCTGGCCCTGGTGGCCGGGGACAGCTCCTGGATCAGGATGATCGTGCCGGACGGCGCGCAGGACGGAGAGGCGGCGGGCACCGTCACGCTCTGGTCGGACCAGGAGGACGGCGAGAGCGTCTCCGAGATCGGCTGGATGGTGCTGCCCGAGTACCAGGGGCGCGGCCTGGCCAAGGCGGCGGTCCGCAGGGTGCTGGACGCCGCCGCCGAGGACGGCCGCTGGGGCGAGGTGCACGCCAACCCGGGGACCACCAACGGAGCGTCCAACGGGATCTGCCGGGCGCTCGGATTCCGGCTGGTCGGCGAGCGGGACCTGGACTTCGCGGACCGCGTCCTGCGCACCAACCACTGGGTGGTGGTGCCCGGCGAGCACCACGGGTCGGGCACGGAATAATTCGGATGCCACCCCCGGAGGGCCGCCGTACGGTGGCCCCATGGGCAACAGCATCGATCACACGGACGTCGACAGCGTGAGCGGGCTCCAGGTCCGGGCCGTCTCGGTGGACGAGGTGGCGGAGTGGAACCGGGCGCTCAACTTCGGCTTCCTGCGCCCCCACGTGGCCGTCGCGGAGGACCTGCGCCGCCGGCAGTGGGAGCCGGGCCGGATGCTGGCCGGCTTCGACGGCGAGCGCCAGATCGCCACCTTCCGCAGCTTCGACACCGAACTGACCGTCCCCGGCGGGTCCGTCGTCCAGGCCGACGCCGTCACCAACGTCACGGTGAGCTCCACCCACCGCCGGCGCGGCCTGCTCAGCGCGATGATGCGCCGGGACCTCGCGGCCGCGGCCGAGCGCGGCTGCGCGGTCGCCGTCCTGATGGCCGCCGAGTACAACATCTACGGCCGGTTCGGCTTCGGTCCGGCCACCCACGGCAGCGGCTGGAGGATCGACCTGCGCCGCACCCGCGGTCTGCGCGAGGGCCTGCTGGGCGTTCCCGGCGGCCGGATCGACTTCGTGACCATGGCGGAGCTGCGCGAGCTGGGCGCGGACCTGTACGAGCGCTGGCGGCGCACCCAGCCGGGCGCGATCGAGCGCGACGCGCTCTGGTGGGAGCGCACCAGCGGCGAAGTCCGCACGTCCGGCGACGACTTCAAGGAGCCGTTCGCCGCCGTCCACCGGGATGCCGCCGGCACGGTCACCGGCCTGGTGCTCTACCGGATCGACCCCAAGTGGGACGGCGCCTACCCCGACGGCGCGCTCTCCGTGGACGAGTTCATCGCCCTCGACCTGCCCACCGCCGTCGAACTCTGGCGCCTGGTGCTGTCGGTGGACTGGGTGGCCCGGGTCGAGGTGCGCAACCTCGGCCCGGACGACCCGCTGCCGCTGCTGCTCCAGGACCCGCGCGCGGCCACCCCGCACGAGGACAACGGAGACCTCGTCTGGGTGCGAGTGCTGGACGTCGAGGCCGCGTTCGGCGCCCGCAGCTACGGCGCCCCCGGCCGGGTGGTGCTGGAGGTCGACGACAAGCTGGGCTACGCCTCCGGCCGTTGGGCGCTGGAGACGGCCGAGGACGGCACCGGCCGCTGCACCCGGACCACGGACGACGCCGAGCTCGCGCTCGGCGCCTCGGAGTTGGGCTCTCTCTACCTGGGCGCGGAGACGGCGTCGAGGCTGGCCGCGGCCGCCCTGGTCGCCGAGCTGCGCCCGGGGGCGGCGGCCGCCGCGGACCTGCTGCTGCGCACCCCGGTGCGGGCCTGGACGCCGACCGAGTTCTGAGCCCGTTCCAGCACCGGAGGCCGGCCCGTTCGCGGGCCGGCCTCCGGTGCTGCCGCGGGCGCTACTTGACGGCCGTCTTGCCGATGGTGGGCAGGATGAAGTCCTGGATCAGGCCCTTGGCGTCGCGGACGATCGGCCGGAACACCCGGTAGCGCGAGAGGTTGATCACCCGGGCCGCCATGGGGGTGGACCGGCGGACGAACTCCCGCGTCCGCTCGGTGTCCTCGGTCCGGTCGAAGACCCAGTAGAGGACCACGATCATCAGGTACAGCCAGAGCACGTCGGGCAGGAGCTCGACCAGTTCGGCGTCCAGTTTGGGCGCCAGCTCCGAGCCCTGGAGGACGTCGCGGAACAGCTCGACCGCCGTCGCCCGGGCCGGGTGGGAATCGTTGGAGAACGGGCTCAGCGAGCTGGTCGGGTCGGCAGCCGTCCGGAAGAACTGCGCGGCGAACTCGTGGTACGGCGCGGCCGTGTCGAGCCAGGAGGTCAGTGCGATCTCCAGCCGCTCGGAGAAGTCCCGGGTGTGGGACATCCGGCGCTTGGCGTCGGCCGCGTGCTCGTAGGTCATCCGGTCGTAGAACCCCTGGATCAGGAATTCCTTCGCCGAGAAGTAGTAGTACGCGTTGCCCACCGAGACGCCGGCCTCGGTGGCGATGGCGCGCATGGTGGTCTTCTCGTAGCCCCGTTCCTGGAACAGCCGCATGGCGGTCTCCAGGATCAGGGCACGGGTCGCCTCACTCTTGTCGGTCTTGGGCCGGGCCCGGCCGCCGGGCAGTGCTCCGCCCTCCGGCCCGGTCCCGCTCCCCGGGTCGGGCGCGGCCGGAGCCCCGGCCGTGCCGTTCTCGCCGTCCGTTCGGTTCGTCGCTGCCAGGTCGTCCACGAGCACGAGCCTAGCCGGAGACGACGTTCCATCCGGTGTCGGTGTTCGTGGCACCGGATGCCCCCTCCGCATCCGGTGCCACGGCGACCCCCCTCATTTCGAACGCGTTCAAAAGCTGAGCGGTACTGTAGACGTATCGGTTGAACATGTTCAACTCCATCTCTGTGGGAGGCTGGTCACATGATCAGTTCAGGACGGACCGTCATCCGGCGCGGCGGAGTACAGGACGCCGACTCCATCGCCGAGTTGCACGCCCACAGCTGGCGCACCGCCTACCGGGGGATCGTCCCCGAGGCGGGACTGGGCGACGGGATGGTCACCCAGCGACGCGAACTGTGGGCACTGCGCCTGGACACCGACTGCGCCGACTACGGCGGGCCGGAGAACACGCCCGAACTGCTGGTCGCCGAACGAGCGGGCGCGATGGTCGGATTCATCTACCTCGTCCCGCAGCCGGACGGCGGAGTGATGATCGACAACCTGCACGTCCGCCCCGGCCTGAACGGCGGCGGCATCGGGCGCGAGCTGCTGATCGCGGCCCGCACCCATGTCGCCGAGCGGCACCCCGGGGCCGGACTCTCCCTGGAGGTGCTGCGGGACAACACCCGCGCGATCGCCTTCTACGAGCGCGAGGGCGCAGAGCGGGTCCGGGCGCAGGAGGGCGAGTTCCCCGGAGGGTTCCTGCTGCCCGAGTACGTGTACGCCTGGCCGGCCGCGCGCGTGGCGGTCGGGTCCGAGCGGGCGGAGCCGGCGGACAGGTAGGAACCGGTCGACGGAACGCTGGAGAGGCGGAGAGCCGGATCGGTGGAAGGGGAGGGCCTGCTGGAGCAGGCCGTCAGTCGACGTCGTAGACGGTCACCGGGACGCCCCGGGCCGTCAGCCGGGCGGTGACCAGCGGTTCGACCCGGTCCCACCGCCCGCCCGCCAGGCCGCAGCCGATCCGCGGCATGTGGACGGAGGCACCGAGCCGGAGCGCGTGCTCACCGAGCGCGGCCAGTCCGGTGTCGATCGCCTCGTACCGCACCGGCACCCCGGTCGAGCGCCCCGTGCGGATGCCGCGCTGGCCGACCAGGTTGGCCACCCAGACGTGCGGATCGACCGCCACCAGCTGGACGGCGCCCAGGCCGAAGTCGTTCTTCGCCCGCTCCCTGTGCCAGCGCCGGTACGCGGCCTCGGGTTCGGGCCAGCGTCTGGAGAGCGCGAGCACGAAGCCCTTGCCCCAGCCGCCGAGGTCGTTGCAGACGTGCGCGATCACCTTCACGCCCTTGCCCTGGGGCGTGGTGGCATCGCCTCGGACGTACGTGATTTCCCCCATGCCTCGACGTTAGAGGGTGGGACTGACAATCTGCTCGGCATTTTCCGGCGCCCCGCCCGCCGCCCCGCCCGGCACTCCACCCGGCGCCCCCTCGGGCGGTGCGGCCGCCGCCGCCCCGCGCGTCGTCAGGTGCCGGCGCCCCGCCAGGGCGATCAGCAGCGCGAGCCCGGCGGCCGCGGCGGGCAGGAGGTAGCCGGTGCCCGGAGCGGCCCGCTCCGCGACCGTCCCGGCGAGCGCCGCCCCGGCCGAGATGCCGATCACGATGCCGGACACCGCCATCGCCATGCCCTCGTTGAACTGCCGCTGCGGCAGCAGCTCCTGGACCAGCGTCATCCCGGTCACCATGGTCGGCGCGGTGGCGGTGCCGGCCGCGAACAGGGCCGTCCCGAGCAGCCCGAGCCCGGTCCCGCCCAGCCCGGCGGCGAGCGGCAGCAGCAGCACCGAGGCCATCGCGGTGGCGCCGAGCAGGAACCGCGTGCCCGGTGCCCGGCGCGGGGTCAGCAGCCCGAACAGCAGCCCCGCGACGCAGGAACCGGCCGCGAACAGGGCCAGCAGCAGTCCGGCGGAGGCCTTGTGGCCGAGCGCGTCGGCGTACGCCACGGTGGTGATCTCGGTCGCGCCGAAGACCGTGCCGGTCGCCAGGAAGGTCAGCACCAGCACCCGCAGCCCGGGCACCCGCAGCGGGGAGCCGTGCCGCGGTCCGGCCGGTTCCCGCCCCTGCGCCGGGGCGGGGGGCAGCGGGGGTTCGGTGCGCCGCTGGGCGGCGAACAGCAGGGCGCCGGCGGCGCCGAGGGTCCCGGCGGTGATCAGTCCGGCCTCCGGGGCGAGCGTGGTGCAGAGCAGCATGGCGAGCACCGGGCCGGCCATGAAGCAGAGTTCGTCCAGGGCCTGTTCGAAGGAGTTGGCCAGGTGCCGGGCGGCCGGGTCGTCCCGGTACAGGTGCGCCCAGCGGGAGCGGGCCATGCCGCCGAGGTTGGGTGCCGCCGAGCCGGCCGCGGAGCAGAGGAGGAGCGTCCAGTCGGGTGCGCCGAGCCGGACGCAGAGCAGCAGCCCGGTCAGTGGAACGGCGTTGTACAGCGCGGCCGGTACCGTCACCCGCGCCTGCCCGTACCGGTCCACCAGCCGTCCGATCAGCGGCATCCCGACCGCGCCGGCGACCAGTCCGGCCGCCGAGACGGCCCCGGCCAGCCCGTACGAGCCGCGCCGCTCGGAGAGCAGCACCACCAGGGCGACGCCGTTCATCGACAGCGCCAGCCGGCCGAGCAGCCCGGTCAGGGTGAAGGCGACGGCACCGGGGGCCGCGAACAGCCGCCGGTAGGAGGTGAGGACGGCGCGCGGGGGCATCGGGCTCCTGTGAGCAGGGGGAAGGGGGGTGCTCACAGCCTGGTGCCGGTGGCGGGCGGCCGTCCAACACCTGTTTCGCCGCACTCACAACACGCTGTTGTTAATCTGCCGCCCATGCCCCGTGACCTGCACCCCCGCCTGCTCCGCGGCTTCGTCGCGACCGCCGAGACCCTGCACTTCGGCCGGGCCGCGGAGCGGCTGCACACCGCCCAGCAGGCACTCAGCCGGGACGTCCGGACCCTGGAGGGGCAGCTCGGCGAAGCACTGTTCACCCGCACCACCCGCAGCGTAGAACTCACCCCGGCCGGAAGGCGGTTGCTGCCCCGGGCGCGCGGGTTCCTCGCCCTGCACGACGAGATCCTCGCCGAGGCCGCGGCCGGATCCGGGGCCGCCGCCCGGCCGCTGCTGCTCGACCTCAACAGTGACGTCACCGGCCCGGACCTCACCGCCGACCGGGTGCTCGAACGGGCCCGGGCCGCCTGGCCGGAGGGCGAACTGCTGGCCCGCTTCCACGGCGGACTGGCCGCGGCGGCCGCCGAACTGCTGGCCCACCGGCTGGACGCCTCCTTCGGCCGCTTCGCCGGGCTGCCCGCCCCGGTGCGCGGTCGACTCGTCCAGCTGCCGGTGCGGTTGGAGCGGATCTCGGTGATGATGGCGGACACCCATCCGCTGGCCGACCGCTCCGTGCTGCGCCCGGCCGAGCTGGCGGGGCACCCCGTCGACGTCTGCGCGGGCAACCCGGCGACCACCGAGTGGGCCGACCTCGGCACCCGGCTGCTGCGGGAGCACGGTCTGACGGCGGCCGCGCCGTACGTGCCGCCGGTGGGCGTCGACGAGACCGCCCGCTACCTCGCCCGGCACGGCGATCCGATGCTGACCACGGTCGGCGGCCCGCGGATCCCGGGGACGGTGAACGTGCCGCTGGTGGAACCGGTGCCGCTGAGCCTGGTCAGCCTGGTGCACCGGCCGGGGGAGCGTCACCCGGGGCTGCGGGCGCTCGCCGCCGCGGCCGGCGCGCTCGGCGCGGCCGAGGGCTGGCTGCGCCGTCCGCCGGGCAGCTGGCTTCCCGAGGCGGACGCGGCGCTGCTGCGGTAGGGGCGGACGCGGCGTGGCTGCGGCAGGGGTGGACACGGTGCTGTCGGCGCAGGGGCGGACGCGGGCGGCCGACCGCCGTACGGGCGGGCGGCCGTCACGCGAAGACCGCCCCTGCCCCCGGGGGGAAGGGCAGGGGCGGTGCTCGGGGGGACGGCCGGCTCAGGCCGCCTTGACGGCGGAGATGTCGAAGCTGAGCTTGACCTTCTCGCCGATCAGCACGCCGCCGGTCTCCAGCGCGGCGTTGTAGGTCAGGCCGAACTCGGTGCGGTCGACGACGGCCTTGCCCTCGAAGCCGACCCGGTCGGCGCCGTACGCGTCGGTGGCGCTGCCGGTGTACTCCAGGTCGAGCACGACCGGGCGGGTGGTGCCCTTGATGGTGAGGTCGCCGGTCATCCGGTACGAGTCGCCGCCGAGCAGCTGGGCGGAGGTGCTGCGGAAGCGGATCTCCGGGTGGGTGTCGACGGCGAAGAAGTCGCCGGTGCGCAGGTGCTCGTCGCGCTGGGCCTGGTTGGTGTCGACGCTCGCGACCTTGATCACCAGCTCGGCCGAGGAGTTGCCCGGGTGGGTCCCGTCCAGGTGCAGCTTGCCGTCGTACTCGGTGAAGCGGCCCTTGACGTTGGTGACCATCGCGTGGCGGACCGAGAAGCCGATCTCGCTGTGCGTGTTGTCGACGGTCCAGTCGCCGGTCAGGTGGGCGAGGTCCGGGCCGGCCGGGGTCGGGACGGCGGTCGCGGCGGGGGCGGTGACGGTCTTGGTGCGGTTGAACAGGCCCATGGCTTCCTCCTTGGTTCGAAGCCAGTTGTTTAGGCTTCAACTTGTTGGCTCCAGCGTAGGACAACTTCGTTCAACTTTCAACCATGGTGCTCCGGATTCCTCCGAACGGCTCAGCGGACCCGCCCTGTCGGACCTCCCGGATAGGCTGCGAAGGACGGTCCCACCCCGCCCGGAAGGCCCCCGATGTTCGTCCTGCACGCGCTCTGGCGGGCGGACGGGCAGCTGGCGCTCTGGGCCGAGGACGCCCGCGCCCACCCCGGCGCCGCCGAACCGCAGCCCGACCGGCCCGCCCCGCGCGCCCACCCCTACGCCTGCCCGGCCGGCGAGCTGGCCGCCGTGCTCGGCGGCATCGGTCCGGGTCTCGGCTGGCTCGCCGGACAGGCCCCCGAGCGCTGGGCCACCCTGCTGCTGCCCACCGTCGGCACCGTCCCCGCGCCCTCGCCCGACCTTCCGGTCGCCCCGCCGCGCGGCGGCGCCGTGCTCACGCCCTGGCGGGTGCCGGCCCTGCTCTTCGGGGCCGGGGCCGCCGCCCAGCTGCTCGGTGAGGTCTTCGACCCGGTCTGGGCCGTCACCAGCAGCGATCTGCCCGGCGCCGGACGGGTCGAGGTGGTCCACGGCCCCTCGCTGCGCTGGCTCACCGGAGTGCACGACCTCGCCTGGCGGACGGTCGGCCGCGGCCGGGTCCAGCCGCTGCCCGTGACCGCCGCCGACGGCCGCCCGCAGGCCCGGTGGCGGCCCGACCTCACCCCGGCCGGGCGCCGCGAGGCCGCCGCCCTGGCCGCTGGCTGCCCGCCCGTCCTGCTGGGGGAGTGGCCGTACGGCGCCGACGACGGGGACGCGCTGCTGGGCGCGGCCCTGGGCGCACTGGTGGACGCCGAGGCCCGCGCCGCACTGGCGGACGCCCCGTCCCCCTTCCCGGTCGACGGCGGCGCCGGACCGGGGGCGGCCGTCGCCGAGCGCTGGCTGCACGCCCTCACCACCCCCGACGGCGGGTTCGACGGCTCCCCGCCCGAGGAGCTCGCCGAACTGCGCCGCGGGCTCGGCGCCTGGTACGCCGCCGCCGAGCCCGTCGATCCGGCGCTGCGGCTCTGCTTCCGCCTGGTCGAGCCGCTCGGCCCCGATCAGGACGACCCGGAGGGCCGGCCCTCCGACGACGCGTGGCAGCTGGAGTTCCTGCTCCAGGCCGTGGACGAGCCCTCCCTGCTGGTCCGCGCCGCCGACCTGCACGAGGGCGGCGCCGCCCACGCCGCGCTCGCCCGCAAGGGCGCCGACCCGGTCGACGTGCTGGTCGCCGAACTCGCCCGCGCCGCCCACCGCTGGCCCGCCCTGGACGGGCTGCGCCACCGCTCCCACCCGTCCGCCCTGCCGCTCGGCCGGGCCGGCGCGCTCGACTTCCTGCGCACCGCCGCGCCCGCCCTCGCCGAGGGCGGCTTCGGGGTGCTGCTGCCCGCCTGGTGGCGCCGCCGCCCCCGGCTCGGGCTCGCCCTGCGCGCCACCGCCCCGCCCGCACCCGGCTCGCTCGCGGCCGCCGGCCAGGTGGACCGGGACGCCGTGGTCGCCTTCCGCTGGCAGGTCGCGCTCGGCCCGGAGGGGGAGCCGCTCACCGAGCGGGAACTGGCCGAACTCGCCGCGGCCAAGCAGGAGCTGGTCCGGGTGCGCGGCACCTGGCTGGAGGCCGACCCGGCCCAGATCGCCGCCGCGCTCGCCTTCCTCGCCGACCGGCGCGACGGCGTGCTCGCCGCCGGAGAGCTGCTGCGGCTCGCCCTCGACCCGGAGGCGACGGTCGCCGGGCTGCCGGTCACCTCGGTGCGCGCCGACGGCCCGCTCGGCGAGCTGCTCGCCGGGCAGGCCGTCGCCGCCCCGGCCCCGGAGCTGCCGGCGGACTTCCGGGCCGAGCTGCGCCCGTACCAGGAACGCGGGCTGGCGTGGCTGCGGACCATGTCCGGACTCGGCCTCGGCGCCGTGCTGGCGGACGACATGGGCCTCGGCAAGACCGTCCAGACCCTCGCCCTGCTCGCCTCCGAGCGGGCGGAGGCGGCGGAGGCGGCAAAGGCGGCGGACGGGCTGAAGGGGGCGGACGGGCCGGAGGCGGCGAAGGGGGCGGAGGACACCGCCGGCCCCACCCTGCTGGTCTGCCCGATGTCCCTGGTCGGCAACTGGCAGCGCGAGGCCGAGCGCTTCGCCCCCGGTCTGCGACGGTACGTCCACCACGGCGCCGGCCGCCTCGGCGCGGAGCAACTCGCCGCGGCCGTCAGGGGCGTGGACCTGGTCATCACCACCTACGGGCTGGTCCAGCGCGACCTCGCCGCCCTGCGCGCGATCCGCTGGCGCCGGGTGGTCGCCGACGAGGCCCAGCACATCAAGAACAGCGGCACCGCGCAGTCCCGGGCGATCCGCGCCCTTCCCGTCACCCGGCACCGGATCGCGCTCACCGGCACTCCGGTGGAGAACCGGCTCGCCGAACTGCACGCCGTCCTGGACTTCGCCAACCCGGGCCTGCTCGGCCCGGCCGAGCGCTTCAAGGAGCGCTACGCGATCCCGGTCGAGCTGCACCGCAGTCCCGAACGCACCGCCGAACTCCTCCGCCGCACCGCACCGTTCGTGCTCCGCCGGGTCAAGTCCGACCCGGCGGTGGCGGCCGAGCTGCCCGCCAAGCAGGAGATGACCGTCTGGTGCAACCTCACCGCCGAACAGGCGGGCCTCTACCAGGCCGTGGTCGCCGACCTGCTGCGGCGGGTCGAGGGCATCCGGGGCGTGGAGCGGCGCGGCACGGTGCTGGCCGCGATCGGCAAGCTCAAGCAGGTCTGCAACCACCCGGCCCAACTGCTGCACGACGGTTCGGCGGTGGGCGGGCGCTCGGGCAAGGTCGCCCGGCTGGCCGAACTGCTGGAGGAGGCGCTGGCCGAGGGCGACCGGACGCTGGTCTTCACCCAGTACGCCGAGTTCGGTGCGATGCTCCGCCCGTACCTTGAGCGCCGGCTCGGCGAGGAGGTGCTCTACCTGCACGGCGGCCTGCCCCGGACGCGCCGTGAGGAGCTGGTCGAACGCTTCCAATCCCCGGACGGGCCGGGGGTGTTCCTGCTCTCGCTGCGGGCCGGCGGCACCGGCCTCAACCTGACCGCCGCCAACCAGGTGATCCACCTGGACCGTTGGTGGAACCCGGCGGTCGAGGAGCAGGCCACCGACCGGGCCTTCCGGATCGGCCAGCGCCGGGACGTCCAGGTCCGCCGACTGGTCTGCGTCGGCACCGTCGAGGAGCGGATCGACGAACTCCTCGCCGCCAAGCGCTCGTTGGCCGATGCGGTGGTGGGGGAGGGGGAGCGCTGGCTCACCGACCTGCCGGTCGAGGCGCTGCGCGAACTGGTCGCCCTCACCCGGGAGGACGCCGTGGCCGAGGAGGACGCGTGAGCGACGAACCGAAACCGCCCGTGGTCAACGTCGCCGCCTACTGGTGCGGCGACTTCACCCTGCGCCGCGCGCCGGCGGCGGAGGAGGAGGACGGTCCGGACGAGTCCTCGCTGCGCCGCCTCGGCCGCTCCGGCATCACTGTGCACGGCCGCGACCTCGCCGTCGTGCTCGCCCCCGCCTACGAGGCCTTCCGGGGCTGAGCGCGGCGGCTACCGTGCGGTAGCGTCGCGCGGGTGACCGACACCCACGACGCGCCGTCGGCCGACTCCCGGTCGGCCGACCCCCGCTTGGCCGACTTCGAGCGGCACCGGCGGACGGTCTTCGGCATCGCCTACCGGATGCTCGGCAGCGTCGCCGATGCCGAGGACCTGGTCCAGGACACCTGGCTGCGCTGGAGCGGCGTCACCGGCCCGGTCGCCAGTCCCGGCGGCTTCCTGGCCCGTACGGTCACCAACCTCGCGCTCAACAAGCTGGACTCGGCCGCCGTGCGCCGCGAGTCCTACGTCGGCCCCTGGCTGCCCGAGCCGCTGGTCACCGAGCCGGACGCGACCGAGGGCGTCGAGCGGGCCGAGACGGTCTCGGTGGCCCTGTTGGTGGTGCTGGAGAGCCTGTCCCCGCTGGAGCGGGCGGTGTTCGTGCTCAAGGAGGCCTTCGGATTCACCTACCAGGAGATCGCCGAGGCCCTGGACCGCACCGAAGCCGCCTGCCGTCAGGTCGGCAGCCGGGCCCGGGCGCACGTGCGCGCCGGCCGGCCGCGCTACGACGCCCCGCCCGAGCTGCGCCGCCGCGCCACCGACGAGTTCCTGGTGGCCTGCGCCGGCGGCGACCTCAACCGGATGCTCGAACTGCTCGCCCCCGACGTCACCGCCTGGACGGACGGCGGTGGGGTGATCCGCGCCGCGCTGCGGCCGGTCGTCGGTGCCGAGAACGTCGCCCGCTTCGTCCTCGGGGTGCTCGGGCAGCTCGGTGAGGGTGCCGGCGCCCGTCCGGTCCTGGTCAACGGCGAGCCCGGTGCGCTGGTCACCGTGGACGGCGCCGTCGACTCCGTGTCGGTGTTCGAATTCGCCGAGCAGCCCGACGGCACCGTGCGGATCGCCGGGATCCGCAGCGTCCGCAACCCGCACAAGCTGGCCCACCTCACCGGCGCCGCGCCCGTGCCTCCCTCGGCCCCCGTCCCTCCCGCCCCCGTCCCTTCCGCCGCTCCCGCTCCCGCCGACGCTCCCGCTCCCGCCCCCGGCGACGGCGCCGACCGGCCCGACCCGGCTTGACCCTCGACCAGGTCGAGCCCGCAGAGTCACCGGCATGGAGAGCGAGCTGCACAGCATCGGCGAACTGGCCCGCGCCAGCGGACTGGGCGTCGGTACCCTGCGCTACTACGACGGCGCCGAGGTGCTCACCCCCGCCTGGGTCGATCCGCAGACCGGCTACCGCTGGTACCGGCCCGGCCAGCTCGCCGACGCCCGGCTGCTGGCCAGGCTGCGCCGGGTCGGCCTGCCGCTGACGGACGTCCGCGCCGTGCTCGGCGCCGCGCCCGGCGGCGAGGAGGCCCGGCAGGTGCTCGACGCGCACCTGCGCCGTCTGGAGGACGGCCTCGCCGACGCCCGCCGCGAGCTCTCCCTGATCCACGCGATGATCGACCAGAGGGAGCAGCCGATGACCACCACCCCCGCCGGACTCCGGTTCACCGTCCCGGCCGAAGAGCTCGCGGCCGCCCTGGACGCCGTCCGCTTCGCGGTCTGCGGGGACCCGGAGCTGCCCTCGCTCGCCGGCGTGCTCTTCGAGCCCGACGGGCCGGTGCTGCGCCTGGTCGCCACCGACCGCTACCGGATGGCCCTCGCCGAGGTGTCCGCCGCCGGTGACACGCCCGAGCGGCCGGTGGCGGGCACGGTCGTCCCGACCGCGCTGGTGGACGCGCTGCGCGCGCTGCTCGGCTCGGGGGCGGCGGAGGTCGCGCTCACCCTCGGCGGCGGTCCGGTCCGGGCCGAGGTCGGGGAGCACCGGATCGAGGGCGCCGCGCTGGACTTCGACTACCCCGACCACCGGGCCGTCACCCGGCTCGCGCCGGAGCACCGGATCACCCTCTCGGCCGCCGAACTGCGGGCGGCCGTGGCGGCCGGGGCCACCCGTACCCTGCCCTCCGGCCCGGACGGCGCCGACTGCGAGGTCACCGTCCTGACCCTGACCGGGGACGGCCGCCTGACGGTCGCCGACGATCCGGCCCCCGAGGGCTACCGACTGGCCGTCAACCGGGACTTCCTGCTGGAAGCCCTCGACGCCGGCCGCCCCGGGCAGCTGCTCCTCGAACTCGGCGGCCCGATCGCCCCGCTGGCCGTCCGCACGCCCGGTCGTTCGGGCACCTTCTCCGTGCTGATGCCGGTCCGGCTGCCCGAGTCCGGCTGACCGGCGGGCCTCGCCGGGGCTCTGGAAGGATCACCGCATGAGCCCGCACCCCGACGCCCCCGACGCCCCTGCCTCGGACGTCCCTGCACTTGACGCCCCCGGCTCCGAAGCCCCCGGCTCCGGGGTCCACGTCCCCGCGGAGCACGTCCCCGCGGAGCACGTCCCCGCGGAGCACGTCCCCGCGGAGCACGTCCCCGCGGAACAGGTCCGCACGGTCCACGTCCCGGCCCCCGGCGGCGGCCGGCTGTGGGCGGAGCGCCGAGGAGCCGGCAGCCCGGTGGTGCTGCTGCACGGCTCCGGCATGGACTCCCGGCTGTGGGACGCCGTCGCCCCGGCGCTCGCCCGCCACCACGACGTGATCCGCTACGACGCCCGCGGCCTCGGCCGCTCCAGCACGCCGGAGCAGGCCTTCGACGACGTCGCGGACCTGGGCGCCGTCCTGGACCACTTCGGTCTGCCCGGTGCCGCGCTGGTCGGTCTGAGCATGGGCGGGGAGACCGCCCTGGACTTCGCCCTCGCCCACCCCGACCGGGTCACCGCGCTCGGCCTGGTCGGCGCCTCGGTCAGCGGCCACGACTGGCCGCCGTCCCCGGAGACCACCGCCTACGCCGAGGCCCGGCGCCGTGGCGACGCGGCGGAGCTGGCCGAGCTGGAGCTCTCCGTCTGGGCCGCCCTGGGCCGCGGCGCACCGGGCGGCGAGCTGATCGCGGCGATGGTCGAGGAGAACGCGGCCCGCCGGATCGTCAGCGAGCACCACCTCGCGGGCGCCCCGGCCCGGGCGGCCGAGCCGCTCCTGGGCACGGTCGCCGCGCCCACCCTGGTCGTCCACGGCGACCGCGACCACCCGGAGATCGCGGCGATCGCCCGGCGGCTCGCCGACGACATCCCCGGCGCCCGCGGCCACCTCGTCCCGGACGCCGACCACTACCTCCCGCTGCGCACCCCCGAACGGCTCATCGAGCTCCTCCTCGCCCATCTGGCCTGACCGCCCGGTCCGCCCGGCCCCGGCCGCGCCCCGACGGGGACGCGCGCGTTTGCTGCCGCTAGCACCCTGCTTGCATTTGCAAGCGGGGTGTTGCAGGCTGTCCGCATGGCCTCACTGAACGTCGGCTCGCTGGGCGAGTACATCCGCGAGCAGCGCCGCAACGCCCAGTACTCGCTGCGGCAGCTGGCGGAGGCCGCCGGCGTGTCCAACCCGTACCTCAGCCAGATCGAGCGCGGGCTGCGCAAGCCGAGCGCGGAGATCCTCCAGCAGATCGCCAAGGCGCTGCGGATCTCGGCGGAGACGCTGTACGTCCAGGCCGGGATCCTGGAGGAGCGGCGGGGCGAGGGCCTGGAACTGCGGGCCTCGATCCTGGCCGATCCGCTGATCAACGAGCAGCAGAAGCAGGCGCTGCTCGCGGTCTACGACGCCTTCCTCAAGGAGAACGCCGCGTCGGCACCCACCCCGACGACCGACGGCCCAGCCACCCAGAACATCCACCGGGAGGACCGGTAACCATGCCCATCACCGACGAGATCAAGAAGACCCTCAGCGACCCGACCCCGCTGTACGCCCTGGCCGGCGCCGGGGACCTCGCGTACGAGAAGCTGCGCGAGGTGCCGGGCCGGGTCGAGGCGCTGGCGGCGGACCGCAAGGGCGCTCAGGAGAAGGCCACCGCCACGCTCCAGGAGGCGCAGTCGCTGCTGACCGGGGCGCAGGCCAAGGTCACCGAGACCGTCACCGGCATGCCGACGGACCTCAAGGCCCTGCAGGAGCGGGCCCAGGGCTTCGCGCTGCAGCAGGTGGCCCGTGCGGTCGAGCTGGCGGTGAAGGCCAAGGAGACCTACGACGAGCTGGCCGAGCGCGGCAAGGTCGTGGTGGACAAGGCCCGCCCGGGAGCCTCGGAGGAGGCCGAGCCGTCCGAGCGGCCCGAGCTGACCGTGGAGCCGGTTGAGGTCGTGGAGCCGGTCGAGGTCGCGGAGCCGGCCGAGCCCGCGCCGGCCGCGGAGGGCGGCGCCGAGCCCGCCCCGAAGAAGCCCTCCCGGGCCCGCAAGGGCGCCGCCGACGCCGCGGAGTGACGTGGTGCCCCGAGGGGCACAGTAGGTGACCGTGGGACGTTGACCCCGTCGTGGACGGTCGTCGTGCCAGGATGGGCGACGGTCGCAGTGCCGGAGTCGAGAGCAGAGGAGATCGAAATGGTCGGAGTGTTGCAGATTCTGGCCTTTTCCTATCTGAACCCGATCTGGTGGGCGACCATCGCCATCCTCGGCTACAAGCTGTTCGCCCTGGCCGACGCGGCCACCCGCCGGGAGGACGCCTACCGGGCGGCCGACAAGAAGACCAAGGGCTTCTGGGTGGCGATCCTGGCGATCTCCTTCGGCTGGGACTTCCTGTTCGGGGTGAACTTCTTCACCGGCATCGGCACCCTGGCCGGTCTGGTCGCCTCGATCGTCTACGTGGTGGACGTCCGCCCGGCGATCCGGGCACTGACCGGAGGCAACGGGGGCCGGGGCGGTCGGAGCAACACCGGTCCGTACGGCCCCTGGTAGCCCCGGCGGCGGACGACGCGGCGGCCCGGGCGGGGAGTTCACCCGCCCGGGCCGCCGCACGCCCACCACGTGCCCGGCGCATGCCCGGCCGGCGGCGCAGAGAGCCGGCCCGTCAGCCGAGGATCAGCTGCACCGGGTTGCGCTCCAGCAGCAGCACCGCGACGTCGTCGGTCAGCGCCCCGCCGTTCAGCTCCTCGACCTCGGCGATGGCGCTGTCGACCAGCCGCCCCCGGGTCAGCCCGGCGGCCTGGTGGTCGCCGACCAGGTCGGCGAGCCCGTCCTGGCCCAGGCGGCGGGACCCGGCCCCGACCCGGCCCTCGATCAGCCCGTCGGTGTAGAGCAACAGCCGCCAGCCGGCCCGCAGTTCGACCTCGTGGGCGGGCCAGGCGGCCTGCCCGTCGTGGCACGGCAGCAGGCCGAGCGCGGGCCCGGCGAGGTCGGAGGGCAGCGAGATCGGCTCGTGGTCCCGGCCGAGCAGCAGCGGTGCCGGGTGCCCGGCGAGGTAGAGCCGGGCCCGCTCGCCGGCGCCGAGCGAGCCGAGGTCGCTGCCGCTGCCGCCGGGCTCGATGACCAGCATGCAGAGCGTCGCGAAGATCTCGTCGCTGCGCCGCTCGTGCTCCAGCACGTGCTGGAGGGTGGTGAGCAGGGTCTCGCCGGTGAGGCCGGCGAAGACCAGGGTGCGCCACGCTATCCGGAGCGCGACGCCGAGCGCGGCCTCGTCCGGGCCGTGGCCGCAGACGTCGCCGATCACGACGTGGACGGTGCCGTCGTCGGTGCGCACGGCGTCGTAGAAGTCGCCGCCGAGCAGCGCGCGGCGGCGGCCGGGGCGGTAGCGCCGGGTGAAGGAGAGCCCGGCGCCGTCGAGCAGCGGGGTGGGCAGCAGGTGGCGCTGGAGGCGGGCGTTCTCCTGGCCGCGCAGCTCGGCCTCGACCAGGCGGCGCTGGGACTCGTCGGCGCGCTTGCGCTCGACGGCGTAGCGCAGGGCGCGGGCGAGCAGCGGGCCGTCGGTCTCGTGCTTGAGCAGGAAGTCCTGGGCGCCGGCCGCGACGGCGGCCGCGCCGAGTTCGGCCCCCGCGGCGTCGGTGAGCACCACGACCGGGGTGTGCGGGGCCCGGCGGAGCAGTTCGTGCAGGCCCTCCAGCCCGTCCGAGGGGTCGGACGGGTGCGGCAGGTCGGCGGGCGAGGCGAGGTCGAGCAGCACGCAGCCGAACTCGGGGGTGCGGGAGCGCCCGCGCCGGGCCCAGGGGGCGGGCGGGGCGAGCAGTTCGGTGGCCTGGTCCAGGCCGCGGGCCCAGTGGATCTCGATCGAGGTGCCGCTGTCGGCCACCGCGGCCTTGATCAGCTGGGCGTCCGAGGCGTCGTCCTCGATGACCAGCAGCCGCAGCGGTGTGCCGTCGGCGGGCCCGTCCGCCGCGGCGGGGTCGGCCGGGTCGGGGATGTGGGACGGGTGGGAGGCGTGCGCGGCCCGTGAGCGGGGGTGAGGTATCGGGGAAGTCGCCGTGGCCGGTCCGGTCGTGGCACGGCCGCGGGCATGGCCGACGCGGGCGCCGTCGTGGGCGCCCGGCAGGTCCGCGGCACCAGGTGCCCGCCCGTCTCCCGTTGCGGGCATCGGTGGTTCCTCCCTTTCCCCGACTGCGTAACGGCCGGCGTCCGTCCGCAGTGCCCGCCTGGCACCGCGCGTCGGGGAACTTCTCGCGACCATAACGTGATCTCCGGGGATTTCTCCGGCCGACCGGCGCCGTTGTGGTTATTGCCACGCCGGTGGCGGTGCGGTGACTGGACTCGGACGACGACTCGGTTCCGTCCCGGCGGATGCCGGGCGGTCCGGGAATGGGAGCGGGCGATGGTGGAGCGGATCACCCTGGTGGAGGGTGACATCACGGAGCAGCAGGTGGACGCGGTGGTGAACGCCGCCAACTCGTCCTTGCTGGGCGGTGGCGGGGTGGACGGCGCGATCCACCGCAAGGGCGGGCCGCAGATCCTGGAGGAGTGCCGCCGGCTGCGCGCCTCGCACTGGGGCAGGGGGCTGCCCACCGGACGGGCGGTGGCGACGGCGGCCGGACGGCTGCCGGCCCGGTGGGTGGTGCACACCGTCGGGCCGGTCCACCGGGCGGAGGAGTACGAGGAGCGGGCGGAGCTGCTGGCCTCCTGCTATCGCGAGTCGCTGCGCACCGCGGTGGCGCTCGGCGCGCGCACGGTGGCCTTTCCGGCCGTGTCGGCCGGGATCTACGGCTGGCCGCCGGCGGACGCGGCCCGGATCGCGCTCGGCACCGTCGCGGAGGTGCTGGACGGCGGTGACGTGGAGGCGGGTGCGGAGCTGGCGGAGGTGCGGTTCGTGCTGTTCGGGTCGGAGATGTACGGGGTGTTCGAACGGGCTCGGCGGGAGCTGTCCGAGCGGGGCGCCTGACGGCCGGGTGGGGCGTGGTGCCGGCCGGGTGGCGTGTGGTGTCGCCGTTCGGCCGGGTCCATGGTGGCGTGTCGAGGCGTCAACACGCCAGAGATATTCGATAACTCGTTCGAGTGAATGCATCAGGTCGGTCACCAGCTCCGGCGCTCGCGGGCAGGTGGGCGCCCCCGAACCCGGCAGCACCGCGCCGGCCCGCCGCTACGGTGCCGGCCCGTCGTCACGGTGCCGGCCCGCCGTCACGGTGCGAGCGCCGACCAGGGCAGCGTGACCTCGCCCTGCCGCCACCGTCCGCGCGCGTCCACCAGCGGCCAGCCGCCCGCCAGCGCCGTGCAGGCCGCCACCCAGCGCTGCCGCGCCCCGAACGCCCCGTACGGCGCGGCCGCCGCCCAGGCCCGGTCGAAGTCGGTCAGGAAGGCGTGCACCGGCCGTCCGGGCACGTTGTGGTGGATCAGCGCCTTCGGCAGCCGCTCGGCCAGGTCGGAGGGCTGGCCGAGGCCGCCCAGCCGGGCCGCGAAGGTCACCGTCCGGGGCCCCTCCGGACCGAGCGCGACCCAGACGTGCCGCCGCCCGATCTCGTCGCAGGTGCCCTCGACCAGCAGCCCGTCCGGGGCGAGCCGCGCGCACAGCCGCTCCCACACCCCGGCGACCGCCGACTCGTCGTACTGCCGCAGCACGTTGGCGGCCCGGATCAGCTGGGCCGGCGCGCCGCCGTCCAGCGGCACCTCGAAGCCCCCGCGCCGGAAGGTGAGCAGCGGCGGCTCGGCGTACGGCAGCGCGGCGGCGACCCGCTCCGGCTCGATCTCGATCCCGACCACCCGGACGTCCGGCCGCACCGTGCGCAGCCGCCCGGCCAGCTCGACGGCGGTCCACGGCGCCGCGCCGTAGCCGAGGTCCACCGCGACCGGCGGGCGCTCGGCGACGCGCAGCGCGCGGCCGAGGGTGTGGGCGATCCAGCGGTCCATCCGGCGCAGCCGGTTGGTGTTGGTGGTGCCCCGGGTGACCGTCCCCACCGGTCGCCCGGTCCGTCCGCGGGCGGGCGCGGCGGGAACGGGTTCGAAGGAGGCAGCCATGCCCAGAAGGGTAGTCGGGCCGTCGGCGGCACCGTGCTGACCTGGGGCGATGGCGACCGCCCCGGGCCGGTGGGCCGGGGCGGGAATGCCGAGCGCGGTCCGTGTGGTTGGCAGACTGGTGGTGATGTGTGCCCGGGACGGGGCAGCGCACACCGGACAACGGGCGGCCCGGTACGGACCGCCTCGACGGGCAGCACAGAGGAGGCTTCAGCCAGGTGATCCAGCACCCCGTCCGTTCGGTCCGCCGTGCCCAGTCGGCCGCCCCCGCGCGCGGCCGGCTCCAGTCGCTCGTCCCCGGCCGCCGCCGTCCGCGCCGGATCGCCATGCTGAGCGTCCACACCTCGCCGCTGCACCAGCCCGGCACCGGGGACGCCGGCGGGATGAACGTCTACATCGTCGAGCTGGCCAAGCGCCTGGCCGACCTCAACATCGAGGTCGAGGTGTTCACCCGGTCGATCTGCTCCGACGACGCGCCGACGGTCGAGCTGGCCCCGGGCGTGCTGGTCCGCCACGTCACCGCCGGGCCGTACGAGGGCCTGATCAAGGAGGACCTGCCGGCCCAGCTGTGCGCCTTCACCCACGGGGTGCTGCGGACGGAGGCGGGCCACCGCCCCGGCCACTACGACCTGGTGCACTCGCACTACTGGCTCTCCGGGCAGGTCGGCTGGCTGGCCGCGCAGCGCTGGGGGGTGCCGCTGGTGCACACCATGCACACCATGGCGAAGGTCAAGAACGCCGCGCTGGCCGCGGGCGACACGCCCGAGCCCGCGGCCCGGGTGATCGGGGAGACCCAGGTGGTGGAGGCGGCCGACCGGCTGATCGCCAACACCACCGAGGAGGCCGCCGAGCTGGCGCTGCACTACGCCGCCCGGCCGGACCAGCTGGCCGTCGTCCACCCCGGGGTCAACCTGGACGTCTTCCGTCCCGGCGGGCCGCGGACGCCCGCCGCCGCACGGGCCCGGCTGGGCCTGCCGCAGGACGCCGCGGTGCTGCTGTTCGCGGGCCGGATCCAGCCGCTGAAGGCCCCGGACGTACTGCTGCGGGCGGTCGCCGCGCTGCTGGCCCGGCGCCCGGAGCTGCGCGAGCGCCTGGTGGTGCCGGTGGTCGGCGGGCCGTCCGGCACCGGGCTGGCCCGGCCGGAGAGCCTGCACAAGCTCGCCGCCCAGCTGGGCATCTCCGACGTGGTGCGGTTCCACCCGCCGGTCGGCCAGGAGCTGCTCGCCGACTGGTACCGGGCGGCGACGGCCCTGGTGATGCCCTCGTACAGCGAGTCCTTCGGGCTGGTCGCGCTGGAGGCGCAGGCCTGCGGGACCCCGGTGGTGGCGGCCGCGGTCGGCGGTCTGCCGGTCGCGGTGCGGGACGGCGAGACCGGCACCCTGGTGCAGGGCCACGACCCGCTGGACTGGTCGTACGCGCTGGAGCCGTACATCACCGACCGGGGCCTGGTGGCCCGGCGCGGCGCGGCGGCGGCCCGGCACGCGGCCGGCTTCGGCTGGGACACCGCGGCGGCGACCACCGCCGAGGTGTACGCCGGCAGCATGGCCCGGCCGGCCGGCCGGATGGCCGCGGCCCGTCGCCGACTGGCCTGAGCGCGGGACGGCCCGGCCCTCGGCCGGCCCGTCGCCGACCGGCGCGGGGGCGGCCCGGCGGAACGTCGCGCGGCCCGCGCGCCGACCGGCCGGGGCTGCGCCGGCCCGGTACCGGCGAGTAACGTCACCCCCATGGCAATCCGCACCAAGGACGAGGCCCTGACCCTCCTGCGCACCGCCCTGGACGACGCCGGGGTGGCCTGGGAACCGGCCGCCACCGACCCGTACACGCTGGTGGCGGCCCTCCCGGGCACCCGGAAGCTGAGCACCACCTGCGCCCTGCGGGTCGGCGACCACACCCTGTCGGTGAACGCCTTCGTGATCCGCCGTCCGGACGAGAACCACGAGGCCGTCTACCGCTGGCTGCTGGAGCGCAACACCCGGCTGTACGGCGTCGGCTACGCGGTCGACGCGCTCGGCGACGTCTACCTGGCCGGCCGGCTGCCGCTGGAGGCGCTCACCCCGCAGGTCGTGGACCGGCTGCTCGGGACGGTGCTGGAGAACGCGGACGAGCCGTTCAACACCCTGCTGGAGCTGGGCTTCGCCACGGCGATCCGCCGGGAGTGGGAGTGGCGGACCAAGCGCGGGGAGTCCACCCGCAACCTGGCCGCCTTCGCCCACCTGGCCGCCCCGAAGGAGCCGCCGGCGGACGCCCCGGACGCGGACTGACCCGTGCGGACCGACCCGTGCGGACCGCCCCCGTGCGGACCGGCCCGTCCGGTCAGGCGCCCGCCGGGGCCTTCCCGGCGGGTTCCGCCGCGGGCGCCGGGACCGTGACGACGGTCCCGCCGGGCCGGATGCCCTGCGCGGCGCCGGTCCGCTTGCCCAGCAGCAGGTAGCCGACCGCGGCGACCGTGCCGAAGACTCCGCACGCACCCCACAGCGCCCCGCCGCCGGCCCGCTCCAGCAGCACCCCGCCGACGGCCGGGCCGAGGAACGAGGCGAGCGACCAGGCGAGCGAGTAGACGCCCTGGTAGCGGCCGCGGGCATGGGTCGGCGACAGTTCGGCGATCAGGCCCATGAGGGTCGGCGTGTAGAGGATCTCCCCGACCGTCCAGACCGCCACCGTTCCGGCGTAGAACCACGCGGACGACCCCGCCAGGGCCGTCAGCCCGAATCCCCAGCCGATGAACAGCGAGGCCGCCGCCAGCATGGCCGACCGGCTGCGGCTCTCGACCCACCGGGTGAGCGGGATCTGCAGCAGGACGATCAGCAGCCCGTTCAGGCCGATGACCAGGCCGTACTCGGTGGACGTGATCCCCCGGTGGCCCA
This sequence comes from Kitasatospora sp. NPDC048715, assembly GCF_043198905.1. NCBI lineage: Bacteria > Bacillati > Actinomycetota > Actinomycetes > Kitasatosporales > Streptomycetaceae > Kitasatospora > Kitasatospora sp. NPDC048715. The sequence continues at coordinate 476,847 of NZ_JBICVH010000001.1, forward strand.
TGTCCACCGCGAGGGTGGTGGCGCCCTGCTGCAGCACCAGGGCGAGCAGCAGGGTGAGGCCGACCACGGCCATGAAGCGGCGGTCGCGGAACACGGTGCCCAGGCCGACCGCCGGTTCGTCGGCCTTCGCCGTCCGGACGTCGGGCTTCGTCTCCGGGATCCTGACGAAGATCACCACCGCGCAGAGCGCCGTGGAGAGCGCGTCCAGCAGGAACAGCGTGAGGTAGCCGTGGCTGGCGATCAGGCCGGCGACGGCCGAGGAGAGGCCGAAGCCCAGGTTGATCGCCCAGAAGTTCAGCGAGTAGGCGCGGACCCGGTCGGCGACCGGGACGATGTCCGCGATGATCGCCGAGATGGCCGGCCGGGTGGCGTTGTTGCAGAAGCCCACCAGGAAGGCCACCACCGCGATCGCCACCTGACCGTCCGTGAAGCCGAGCACGGCGGTGAACAGCGCGGTGCCGAGCTGGGCGGCGAGCAGGGTCGGACGGCGTCCGATCCGGTCGGTCAGCACGCCGGCGATGATCGCGGAGGCCGCCGAGCCGAGGCCGAACAGGGCGGCGACCAGGCCCGCGTAGGTGGCCGAGTACCCGCGGCTGCTGGTGAGGTAGAGCGCGAGGAAGGTGACCACGAAGGCGCCGAGCCGGTTGACCAGGGTCGAGACCCAGAGCCACCAGAACTGGCGCGGCAGCCCGCCCGCCGTCTCCTGGATCATTCTTCGGAAACCGGCGGTGACGAGCATGTGGGGGCTCCCGGGGGCAGGCGTCCGCCGATCGGTGCGGCAGGCCCGGTCAGCCGACGCATGTAAGTGTCAGATGCGCGAGGCACACGTTACACATTGGTCGAAGGTCCCCACCAGGGGTTTTCATGGCCCCCACTAAGCTGGGGGCCATGGCTGACACGACGTACCGACTCATCCTGCTCCGCCACGGCGAGAGCCAGTGGAACCAGAAGAACCTGTTCACCGGTTGGGTCGATGTCGACCTCAACGAGAAGGGCGAGAAGGAGGCCGCCCGCGGTGGCGAGCTCCTGGCCGCCGAGGGTCTGCTCCCCGACGTGCTGCACACCTCGCTGCTGCGCCGCGCCATCCGCACCTCGCAGATCGCCCTGGACAAGGCCGACCGGCACTGGATCCCGGTCAGCCGCAGCTGGCGGCTGAACGAGCGCCACTACGGTGCGCTCCAGGGCAAGGACAAGGCCCAGACCCTGGCCGAGTTCGGCGAGGAGCAGTTCCAGCTGTGGCGCCGCTCGTACGACACCCCGCCGCCGGTGCTGGCCGACGACTCCGAGTACTCGCAGGCCGGCGACGCCCGTTACGCCGAGATCCCGAGCGAGCTGCGTCCGCGCACCGAGTGCCTGAAGGACGTCGTGGAGCGGATGCTCCCGTACTGGTACGACGCCATCGTCCCGGACCTCGCCGCCGGCCGGACCGTGCTGGTCACCGCCCACGGCAACAGCCTGCGCGCGCTGGTCAAGCACCTCGACGGCGTCTCCGACGAGGCCATCGCCGGCCTGAACATCCCGACCGGCATCCCGCTGGTGTACGAGCTGGACGCCGACTTCAAGCCCGTCACCCCGGGCGGCCGCTACCTCGACCCGGACGCCGCCGCGGCCGCCATCGAGGCCGTCAAGAACCAGGGCAAGAAGTAAGCCGCTTGCCGCTGCGGCCCCGCCCCCGGTCCGACCGGGGGCGGGGCTTCGTTCGTTTCCGGTCGGTTCGTTGTGGGTCGGTTCGGGTTCAACCCGGTTGTCCGGTAGGGGAGTTGGGCAGTGAATGGGAAACTGGTTCAGACCATTGACGGGCTCGGTCGGCGACTCCTACCGTGAGGGCACCGGACCGGCGCAGGCATGCCAGGATCTCCCCGTCCGGGCCGCCGCACCCCCACGCGCGCGCGTCCGCGCCCCCGGCGCACACTCCATCCACCCCCACGGAGGAGCACCATGCGCACACGTCACATCGTCGGGGCCGCCGTCGCCGCGCTGGCGATCCCGCTGACCCTCGCCTTCCCGGCCTCGTCCCACGGCTGGATCTCGACCCCGCCCAGCCGGGCCGCGCTCTGCGACACCCACGTGGACGGCGTCCCGTGGGACTGCGGTGACATCCAGTGGGAGCCGCAGAGCGTCGAGGGCCCCAAGGGCTTCCCGGCCCTCGGCCCCTCGGACGGCACCATCTGCGCCGGCGGCAACGCCCGCTTCGCCGAGCTGGACGACCCCCACGGCGGCGCCTGGCCGACCACGCCGGTGACGGCGGGCCAGCAGCTCACCTTCACCTGGACGTTCACCGCCCGGCACGCGACCGCCGACTTCCGGTACTACATGACCAAGCCGGGCTACGACGCGAGCCAGCCGGTCACCCGCGCCAACCTGGACCTGACGCCCTTCCTGACCGTCCCGTACGGCGGGAAGCAGGTGCCGAGCACGCTCAGCCACACCGCGACCGTCCCGGGCGGGCGCACCGGGCACCAGGTGGTCGTCGCGGTCTGGACGATCTCCGACACCGGGAACGCCTTCTACTCCTGCTCCGACGTCCGGTTCTGACCTGCGCAAGGCCCGCGCAAGGCCTGCGGAAGGCCCGCGCAAGGCCCGCGCAAGGCCTGCGGAAGGCCTGCGGAAGGCCCGCGCAAGGCCCGCGGAAGCCCGCGGGAGGGTGAGCGGGCGAGCAGGCGAGCGGGCCGGAAAGCGCGAGGTGCACGGTCGCCGGTGGGCCGTGCACCTCGGGAGCTCCTCGGGTGGTGCCGCGTTCAGTGGCCGCCGCAGCAGCCGCCGTCGGCGCCTCCGCACTGGCAGGGCGCGCCGGACTGGCAGCCGCAGCCGCAGCCCGGGCCGCAGCCGCAGCCGGCCGCGAGGACGGGAAGCAGCTTCGGGGCGGGTGGCTCGACGGAGTGGTGGGCGGTAGCCGGTCGGGACGGGTTGGCCTTCATCGAGCTTCCCTCCTTGTGACGGGCACAGTCCTGTGCCCCCAATGTCGAGTGAAGCCGTCGAACGGATGAGCGTCAACGGGCGCGCAGTGGTGGGGCGCACGGAAGTCCGTGCGCCCGCACCACCCTTGCCACAGGTTTACTCACCCCTCGGGGTGAGCCCGGACCGGCGGTCAGTCGACCGGCGCGGCCTCGGCGGCCTCGGTGGCGGCCACGAACTCGGCCACGTGCTCGCCCGTCACCAGGTACACCACGCGCTTGGCGACCGACACCGCGTGGTCCGCGAAGCGCTCGTAGTAGCGGCCGACCAGGGTGATGTCGACGGCGGTCTCTATGCCGTGGTGCCAGCGCTCGTCGATCAGGTGCGACAGCAGCTCGCGGTGCAGGGTGTCGATCGCGTCGTCGTCCTGCTCCATCTCCAGGGCCTTGTCGACGTCCTTGGTGGCGATGACCAGGCCGGCCTTGGCCACCAGGCGCTGGGCGAGCTGGCCCATCTCCAGGACGGTGGAGTGCAGGTCGCTCGGCACGGCGGTGTCGGGGTAGCGCATCCGCGCGACCTTGGCGACGTGCCGGGCGAGGTCGCCGCAGCGCTCCAGGTCGGCGCTCATCCGCAGCGAGGTGACGACGATGCGCAGGTCGGTGGCGACCGGCTGCTGGCGGGCGAGGAGGTCGATGGCCCGGTTCTCCAGCTCGTGGTGGAGCTCGTTGACCTTCTCGTCGGCGGCGATCACGCTCTCCGCCAGCGCCAGGTCCGCGTCGAGGAGGGCGGTGGTGGCCCGGCCCATCGCCGATCCGACCAGCCGGGCCATCTCGACCAGGCTGTCGCCGATCGCATCGAGTTCCTCGTGGTACGCGTCGCGCATGTTCTCTCCTCAGTAGCTGTGTCGGTGGCGGTGCCGACCGGTCGGCCCGTACGACCGTCGTTCCGGCGTCCGGGTGACCGCTGCTGGTGGCGCGCATCGTACGCGCACACCCGAGCCGATGGCCGCTGTTCGGCACACCGATCTCTCCCACACGGGCTGCCCGGCCAACTTTCCGCCGCCAGGGCGACGGTGCACGGCCGCTCCGGTGAATCGACAGCTACCTGAAGGTGAATTCTCGGCAACGCGTGGTGGATGCCTTGACCCAGTGCATGGGGACTGCCCTGGTCGTGCGCTTACGCTGGCCACATGGACGTGAACGTGGCCGCCGCCGCTGCCTGTGCCATAGCCGGGCTCGGCGTCGGCCTCACCGCCTCCATCGCTTTCCGCTGGAGCGAGCGCGAGCAGGCCAGGGGCAGGTACAGCGCAACCGGCGGCAGGAACCCCGGCCGGTACCAGTCACTGGGCACCGGCAACCCCGAGCCGCCGCTGCCGCCCGGGGTCGACACCGTGCTCTCCGTGCTCCGCTCCTGCGCGATCGTGCTGGGCGAGGGCGACGAGGTGGTCAAGGCCAGCTCGGCGGCGTACGCGATGGGCCTGGTGCGCGGTGGCGCCGTCGCCGTGGACCAGATGCTCGGGCTGGCGCGCGCCACCCGCAGGGACGGCGAGATCCGCCAGGTCGAGCTGGAGGTGCCCCGGCCGGGCGCGGCCCGCGCGGCGGAGCCGCTCGCGGTCTCCGTCCGGGTGGCCCCGCTGGGCTCCCGACTGGTGCTGGTGCTGGTCGAGGACCAGACCGAGCGGCGCCGCGTGGAAGCCGTCCGCCGGGACTTCGTGGCCAACGTCAGCCATGAGCTCAAGACCCCGGTCGGCGCCCTGTCGCTGCTCTCCGAGGCGGTCGTCGACGCGTCCGACGACCCGGAGGCGGTGCAGCGCTTCGCCGGCCGGATGCAGGTCGAGGCGGCCCGGCTGGCCAGCCTGGTGCAGGAGATCATCGACCTCTCCCGGGTCCAGGACGACCGGCTGATGGTCGACGCGGAGCCGGTCGCGGTGGACGAACTGATCGCCGAGGCGATCGACCGCTGCCGCCAGCAGGCCGCCGCCAAGCAGATCCTGATCGCGGCGGGCGGCATCGCCGGCCTCTACCTGCACGGCAACCGCGGCCAGCTCGCCGCCGCGCTCGGCAACCTGGTCGAGAACGCCGTCAACTACAGCCCGCCCCGCACCCGGGTGGCCATCGCCACCCGCCGGATCTCCAGCGCCGCGGCGCTCGGGGAGGCGGACGGCGAGCTCATCGAGATCTCGGTCACCGACCAGGGCATCGGCATCTCCGAGAAGGACCGCGAGCGGGTCTTCGAGCGGTTCTACCGCGTCGACCCCGCCCGCTCCCGGGCGACCGGCGGCACCGGCCTGGGCCTGTCCATCGTCAAGCACGTCGCGGCCTCGCACGGCGGCACCGTCTCGGTGTGGAGCGTCGAGGGCCAGGGTTCGACCTTCACCGTCCGCCTGCCCGCCGGGCAGGCACCCACGGAGGACGAGCCCGACGACGCGTTCGACGACGAGCCCGACGCGTTCGACGGTCCCGACGACGCGCCGGACCGCGCGCCGGGCGGCGACCCCGCCGGGCCCGCCGCCGCACCCCGAACCCTCACCACGGCCCGTACGGACCGTCCGCTCCCCGCCGGGGAACGGAAACAACACCTGTCAGACACAACCCCTCAGCTTGCCCCGGAGGCCTGATCGTGACCCGAGTACTGGTGGTCGAGGACGAGGAGTCGTTCAGCGACGCCCTCTCGTACATGCTCCGCAAGGAGGGCTTCGAGGTGGCCGTCGCCGCCACCGGCCCCGACGCCCTGGAGCAGTTCGAACGCAACGGTGCCGACCTCGTCCTGCTCGACCTGATGCTGCCGGGCCTGCCCGGCACCGAGGTCTGCCGCCAGCTCCGGGTGCGCTCCAACGTCCCGGTGATCATGGTGACCGCCAAGGACAGCGAGATCGACAAGGTCGTCGGCCTGGAGATAGGCGCTGACGACTACGTCACCAAGCCGTACTCCACCCGCGAGCTGGTCGCGCGGATCCGCGCGGTGCTGCGCCGCCGCGGCGAGGACGGCGGCGCGGGCGACAACGGCGGCGGCCCGGGCGCCCTGGAGGCGGGCCCGGTCCGGATGGACGTGGACCGCCACGTGGTGACCGTGGACGGCGCCAAGGTCGACCTGCCGCTGAAGGAGTTCGACCTGCTGGAGATGCTGCTGCGCAACGCGGGCCGGGTGCTCACCCGGATGCAGCTGATCGACCGGGTGTGGGGCGCGGACTACGTCGGCGACACCAAGACCCTGGACGTCCACGTGAAGCGCCTGCGGGCCAAGATCGAGCCGGACCCGGGCGCGCCGCGCTACCTGGTCACCGTCCGCGGCCTGGGCTACAAGTTCGAGCCGTAAACCGTCCCGACCACGCGGAAGGCCCCCGCCGGCAGCAGCCGGAGGGGGCCTTCGCGTCGCTCCGGCGGGCCCTGGAGGGCCCGCCGGGGGCGGGGTGCGGCGTCAGTGCGCGGCCGGGACGGCCGGAGCGGTGGTGCCGGCCGGGACGGCGGCGCCGGTGGTCGGCGCCCCCGGGGTGGTGGCGCCGGTGGCCGGGGCGGTGGCGCCGGGGGTGGCGGTCTTGGCGGGGGTGGCGGTCGGCGAGGGGGTCGGCCCGTAGCCGCTGTAGAGGCCGAGGTTCGGGTTCACGCCGGCCTGGGCCTCGACCTTCTGGCCGTCCTTGAAGGTGAAGACGGTCGGGGCGAAGCCGCCGACGTGGACGGTCGCGGAGGCGACGGTGGCGGACGGGTTGCCCTGACCGCCGATCGCCACCGCGCCACCGGCCGGGACGACGATGCTGGACAGCGGAGCGCCGGCGGCGTCCGCGAAGGTGGCAGCGGCACCGCCGACGGTGACGGACTGGAGCTCGGCCGGGATGTTCGCGGTGTTCGCGATGTTCACGACCACGCTGGCGGCACCGGTGTAGTCGCCCGCGGTGTTCTCCCCGGTGACGACCACGATGTTGTTCAGCCGGAGGTTGGTCCCGAGGGTCGCCGCAGCGTTGTCGGGCTTGATCTGCAAGGTATCCGGCGTGTTGCCGGCGGCGCAGGAGGACAGCGAGGCGATGGCGATGGCGGCGATGGCGGCGATGCTGCCGCGTCGAAGGCTGCGGCTCACGGCGGCGGCTTCTCCTAAGTCACGTGTCGGTAGGTCAGGTCTCAGATTATCGACCTCACTTATGCGCTCCTCACGGGGTGGCCCCCGTGTCGCACTCCCGGGGGCCGCCGGGGGGCCGTCCGGCGGCACGCTCGACGTGTCCAGGTCACTCGACGGACAAGGTTCGACCAAGATCGAATAACGATTCGGTCGCGACCCGAAAAGGGGTGAAAGCTCAAGATCCAATCATGGTTGCGGGGGTGTTGCGCAAGGGTTTCGTCCAACCCCGGAACCGCCTCCGACCTGCGGGAAGCCGTTCTCGAACACCGGTCGCAGCACGTCATGGGGGTCGTTGTCAAGCCCCGAGACCGGCCCTGACCTGCGAAAACGCCCTTCGAGTGTGCCGAGAAGCGTGTTATTCTGGAAAGCCACGGAAGGGGTCCTGTCACATGACGTTCAAGGTTGGCGACACGGTGGTCTACCCCCATCACGGGGCCGCGCTGATCGAGGCCATCGAAACTCGCCAGATCAAAGGTGTGGACAAGACCTACCTGGTGCTCAAGGTGCAGCAGGGAGACCTGACGCTCCGCGTGCCCGCCGAGAACGCGGAGTTCGTCGGTGTGCGCGATGTAGTCGGCCAGGAGGGTCTGGACCGGGTCTTCGAGGTGCTGCGGGCACCGTACACGGAAGAGCCGACCAACTGGTCCCGTCGCTACAAGGCGAACCTGGAGAAGCTCGCCTCGGGTGATGTCATCAAGGTCGCCGAGGTCGTTCGCGACCTCTGGCGCCGCGAGCGCGAGCGCGGCCTCTCGGCCGGCGAGAAGCGAATGCTCGCGAAGGCGCGCCAGATCCTCGTCAGCGAGCTCGCGCTGGCGGAGAACACCAACGAGGACAAGGCGGAGACGCTGCTCGACGAGGTCCTCGCCTCGTAGCGCGCGCCACCGCAGTGCGGTCGGGCTGCCGCCCAACGCTCACAGCGCCCGGTGCCGGCGCGCCGCTCCTCGGACGAACCGTCCGGGAGTGGTGCATTGGCACTTCGGGCGCTGAGGCATGTCCGGACCACGCCACCCGCCCTGGCCGGCCGAGGCCGGCAAGGCCGTTTCGGCTCCCGCTGTTGCGGAGAGCTTGCGGAGCTGTGCGGCGGGCGGTGGACCGTGGTTCTTCGGAAGGGGCCCGGTGCGCCCGCCGGGCACGCCATGGCCATACCCACTTCGCCGAAGGAGTGAAACCTGAACGCGTCAGGAGCAGTCGCAGCAGCAGTGGTGCCCGCCGCCGGACGCGGTGAGCGGCTGGGGCCGGGGGCCCCGAAGGCCCTGCGGGAACTGGGGGGTGTGCCGCTCCTGGTGCACGCCGTCCGGGCCCTGGCCCGCAGCCGGGCGGTCGGCCTGGTCGTGGTCGCCGCGCCCGCCGACGGGGTGGCCGAGGTGGTCGCCCTGCTGGACAGCCACGGGCTGGACGACAAGGACATCCGGGTGGTGGCCGGCGGGGCGACCCGCCAGGAGTCGGTCCGGCTCGGCCTGGCCGCGATCCCGGACGAGGTCGGGATCGTGCTGGTGCACGACGCGGCCCGCCCGCTGGTCCCGGTCGAGGTGGTGGACGCCGTCGCGGCCGCCGTCCGGGCCGGAGCGCGGGCCGTGGTGCCCGCGGTGCCGCTGGCCGACACGGTGAAGCGGGTCGAGCCGAACCCGGGCGGTCCCGAGCCGGTGCTCGACACGCCCGAGCGCGCCACCCTGCGCGCGGTGCAGACCCCGCAGGGCTTCGACCGCGCCACCCTGGTCGAGGTGCACGCCAAGGCGCTGGCCGGGGAGAGCGACGGCACCGCCGACGCGCCGCCGGTCACCGACGACGCCGGCCTGGTCGAGCGCTACGGCGGCCGGGTCGTCGTGGTGCCCGGCCACGAGGAGGCGTTCAAGGTCACCCGTCCACTGGACCTCGTGCTCGCCGAGGCCGTACTCGCCCGCAGGAGGGCCGCCGATGCCTACTGACCCGCAGACCGCCCCCGTGATCCCCCGGGTGGGGATCGGCACCGACGTGCACGCCTTCGAGGCCGGCCGGCCGCTCCGGGTGGCCGGGCTGGACTGGCCGGACGCCGGGGCCGGGCTCTCCGGGCACTCGGACGCCGACGTCGCCGCCCACGCCGCCTGCGACGCGCTGTTCTCGGCCGCCGGGATCGGCGACCTGGGCGCCCACTTCGGCACCGACCGCCCGGAGTGGGCCGGCGCGTCCGGGGTGAAGCTGCTCGGCGAGGCGGCCCGGCTGGTCCGCGAGGCGGGCTTCGAGATCGGCAACGTCGCCGTCCAGGTGATCGGCGTGCGGCCGAAGATCGGCAAGCGGCGGGACGAGGCGCAGGCGGCGCTGTCCGGGGCGGTCGGCGCCCCGGTGTCCGTCTCCGGCACCACCACCGACGGACTGGGCCTGACCGGCCGGGCCGAGGGGCTGGCCGCGATCGCCACCGCCCTGGTGTACGAACGGCGTTGAGCCGGTCGCGGTGAGCGGGCGGGAAGAAACCGCTCCTGACGGGTGTTCACCCGGTGTCCTCGGGGCCCGAGTCGCTACTGTTCGGCTCGGGCCCGTACGGGCTTCCGCTCGGGCCGAACCGCCGACGAGAAGAGGTAATCCGTGACCGCCCAGCTCTCCGACCGTGCCAAGGCGCTGCTCGACGACAAGAGCTTCGCCGTGGTCTCCACGATCCAGCCCGACGGCAGCCCCCAGGCCTCGGTGGTCTGGGTCAAGCGGGACGGCGACGACATCCTGTTCTCCACCGTCCAGGGCCGCCGCAAGCACCTCAACCTGGAGCGGGACCCGCGGGTCTCGATCCTCGTCAACCCGTCGGAGGACCCGTACGAGTACCTGGAGGCCCGCGGCGAGGTCTCGCTGACCACCGAGGGCGGCCGGGAGCTGATCGACGAGCTGGCCGCCAAGTACCGCGGCGTGGACAAGTACACCTGGGACGGTCCGGACGACGTCCGGGTGGTCGTCCGGCTCACCCCGCGCAAGGTGCTCGGCAGCATCTGACCCCGCCCGCGGGCCACTGTTTCCCCGGGATCACGCCCCCGTTGTCCCGGGGAATGTGGCGGGGCACCCCCTGCTGCCCACTACGCTTGACGCTGTGAGCATTCGTCTGTACGACACCAGCACCCGCCAGGTACGCGACTTCGTCCCGCTTGTACCGGGTTGTGTCTCGATCTACCTGTGCGGCGCTACCGTCCAGTCGGCGCCACACATCGGGCACATCCGGTCGTACCTCAACTTCGACATCATGCAGCGGTGGTTCGCCTACCGCGGCTACCAGGTGACCTTCGCCCGGAACGTCACCGACATCGACGACAAGATCATCGCCAAGGAGCGTGAGCTCGGCACGCCGTGGTGGCAGATCGCCTACGAGAACGAGCGTGCCTTCAACGACGGCTACGACGCGCTCGGCTGCCTGCGGCCGACCGTCGAGCCGCGGGCCACCGGGCACATCCCCGAGATGATCGCGATGATGCAGGGGCTCATCGCCAGGGGCCACGCCTACGCGGCCGACGGGAACGTCTACTTCGACGTGCGGTCGTACCCCGGCTACCTGGCGCTCTCCAACCAGAAGCTGGACGACCTGCGCCAGCCCGAGGGCGAGGGCGAGACCGGCAAGCGGGACCAGCGCGACTTCGCGATGTGGAAGGCCGCCAAGCCGGGCGAGCCGAGCTGGGAGACCCCGTGGGGCCCCGGCCGTCCGGGCTGGCACCTGGAGTGCTCGGCGATGGCCCACAAGTACCTGGGCGCGGCCTTCGACGTCCACGGCGGCGGGCTGGACCTGATCTTCCCGCACCACGAGAACGAGATCGCCCAGTCCAAGGCCTACGGCGACGACTTCGCCAACTTCTGGGTGCACAACGCCTGGGTCACCATGGCCGGCGAGAAGATGAGCAAGTCGCTGGGCAACTCGGTGCTGGTCTCCGAGATGGTCCGGGCGTGGCGGCCGATCGTGCTCCGCTACTACCTGGCCGCCCCGCACTACCGCTCGATGATCGAGTACAGCGAGGAGTCGCTGCGCGAGGCCGAGGCCGGTTTCGGCCGGATCGAGGGCTTCATCCAGCGCGCCGTCGAGCGCTGCGGCACGGTCGACGCGGCGCCCGAGGTGCCGCCGGCCTTCGCCGAGGCGATGGACGACGACTTCGGCGTCCCGCAGGCGCTGGCCGTCGTGCACACCGCCGTCCGCCAGGGCAACAGCGCCCTGAACGCGGACGACAAGGAGAGCGTGGTGGCGCGACTGGCCGAGGTCCGTGCGATGCTCGGTGTACTGGGCCTCGACCCGCTCGACCCGCACTGGGCCGGGACGGAGCGCGGCGAGGACCTTCACGGCGTGGTCGACTCGCTGGTCCGCCTGGTCCTGGACCAGCGGCAGGCGGCGCGCGAGCGCAAGGACTTCGCCACCGCGGATGCCATCCGCGACCAGCTCGGCCTGGCCGGGCTGGCGATCGAGGACACCCCGTCCGGCCCGCGCTGGACGATCAACAGCCAGTAACCCCATCCGACGATCGGGGTGATGGGTGGGCCGTACCGGACCGGTGCGGCCCTCCCGCATGACGTACGCATGTCGTCGGCGGCCACCGGGCAGACCGGGGCGGTCGGGGCATGCCGGACAGACAGGAAGTACAGCCATGGCCGGCAACAGCCAGCGCAGGAACCGCCGCAACCCCGGATCGAAGAAGGGCGCGTCTGTCGGTACCGGCGGGCACAGCCGGAAGGCGCTCCAGGGCAAGGGTCCGACCCCGCCCGGTGCGGAGCGCAAGGGTCACCCCAAGCAGCGCGCCGCCAACGCCGCGATCAAGCGCGAGCGGGACGCCAAGGCCCGGGCCGGCATGCGCCGGGCCGGCGCCGGCGGTCGCGGCGGTCGCGGCGGCGCGGGCAGCGCCGAACTGGTCTTCGGCCGCAACTCGGTGGTCGAGGCCCTGCAGGGCGACGTGCCGGCCAACGCGCTGTACGTCCAGCAGTTCATCGACACCGACGACCGGGTCCGTGACGCCTTCCAGGCCGCCAACGACCGCGGCATCCCGCTGATGGAGGCCCCGCGGCCCCAGCTGGACCAGATGACCGGCGGGATGAACCACCAGGGCCTGGTGCTCCAGGTGCCGCCGTACGAGTACGCGCACCCCGAGGACCTCCTGGCGGACGCCGCCGACGCCGGCCAGGACGCGCTGATCATCGCGCTGGACGGCGTGACCGACTCGCGCAACCTGGGCGCCGTGGTCCGCTCCGCCGCCGCCTTCGGCGCGCACGGCGTGGTCATCCCCGAGCGCCGCGCGGCCGGCATGACCGCCGGTGCCTGGAAGACCTCCTCCGGCGCCGCGGCCCGGCTGCCCGTCGCCCGGGCCACCAACATGACCCGTGCCCTGGAGGCCTACCAGAAGGCCGGCCTGATGGTGGTCGGCCTGGCCGCCGACGGCGAGGCCGAGATCGGCGACCTGGAGCTGCTGACCGGTCCCGTGGTGATCGTCGCGGGCAGCGAGGGCAAGGGCCTGTCCCGGCTGGTCTCGGAGACCTGCGACATGCGGGTCCGGATCCCGATGTCCGGCCTGACCGAGTCGCTGAACGCCGGTGTCGCGGCGGGCATCGTGCTGTACGAGGCCGCGCGGCTGCGCGCCAAGCGCTGAGCGCTGAGAGCTCGGTGCTGAGCGCTCAGTGCTGACCGTTTGGTGCTGAGCACGGCCGGGGCGCGGAGCGCAGGCGATCTTCCGAATTCCCCGCAATCCGAGTGGAAGGCGATCGGGCCCGATCGGGCCCGATCGCTTTTTTCATGATCACTTCAAGTGTGCGCCGGACATCCACCCGGCAGAGTGTCCTAAGCGGCCGTCACCCGGTTAGACGGGCGTGGACACCAGAACACCTCGGCGCCCCCTGTTCGGCAACGGCAGTTCCGGGATAGACGCGGGCCCCGCCCTCAACACCGTCAAGGTGGAGTCGGACCCTTCGCGGCTCAGCAGCACCCAGGCGAGCTTCCGGCTGCGGCTCGGCGCCCCGACGGCGCCGCTGATCGAGGCCCCGGCCGGACTGCTGTCCACCGGCGCCGCGTTCGGCGACCCGTACGCCAACCAGGGCCTGATCCGCCGTCCGCTGGTCACCCCGCAGGTCGTCGTGCCCGCCTCCGCCGTCCCGGCGCTGGCCGGGGCCGGGGCCGGCGGCGCGCCGCGCCGCAAGGGCCGGGTCACCGCCGTCACCTGGACCGGCCAGGCGCCCCCCGGGGACCTCGCGGCCACCCAGCTGCTGGAAGCGGTGCGCCTCGGCGGCACCCCGGCCGGCGGCGTCCGCCTGGTCGAGCCGGACACCCGGGCGCTCCCCTCCCTCGCGGGCGCCCGGGCCGTCCCGCGCCAGCCCCGCGAGGGCGCCGGCACCGCCACCGACGCGGGCGTCGGCCCGGTCGGCGAGCCGCACGGCTGGACCCCGAGCGGCGAGCTGCCCGAGGTCTCCGCCGCCGACGCCGCGGGCAAGCAGCCCTGGTACCCCGGCCGCCGGGTCGACCTCGGCCTGGTGCTGCTGCCGCTGCGCGCCGTCCTCGGCTCGCTCTCGGTCTACGCCGGGTTCAGCAAGCTCTGCGACCCGGTGTACTTCGACGGCGGCGAGCGCGGCTCGATGATGCGCTGGCTCTCCTCGCTGCACCCCTGGAAGGTCGCCGAGCCGCTGCTGGCCTTCGCCATGGCGCACCCGGTGGGCGCCGGCCTGGCGGTGTCGTTCACCCAGATCGTGGTCGGCGTGCTGACCGTCCTCGGCCTCTGGCAGCGGCTCGCCGCCGGCGCCGCGATGGCGCTCTCCGCCGCGCTGCTGTTCACCGTCAGCTGGCGGGCGGTCCCGGTCTACGACACCCCGGACCTGATCTTCCTCGCGGCGTGGAGCCCGCTGCTGATCGCCGGGGCGCCGTTCGCCTCGCTGGACGGGCGGCTCGGCCTGGAGGCCTGGCGCCGGTTCGGCGCGGACACCTCCGGGGCACTGCGCCGCCGGGTGCTGCGCCGCGGCGCCGTGGTCACCACGGTCGTGGTCGGCCTGACCCTGCTGCTCGGCTCGATGCTCGGCGCCGCCGTCCGCACCGGCGCCCGGGCGCACCAGGCGCCGGACCGTCCGGCCACCGACTACGGCACCCCGGTCTGGCCGTCCGGCAGTCCGTCCGGCGCCCCCGGCGGTGGCAAGGGCACGTCCACCACGCCCCCGCCCGCCGCCCCGCGCCCGGCCACCCCGACGCCGAGCGCGACCACCCCGGCCACCACGCCGCCCGCCAAGCCCGCCACCCCGACGCCGAGCGGCAAGGGGCACTCGGGCCGGGCGGAGGCCGGGTCGGGCGCCTCCCCGGCCGCGCCCGCGCCGCCCACCGGCCCGGGCGGCACGGCACCCGCGTCGCGCAGCACCCCGGGTGCCGGCGGCGCGGGGCCGGGGTCCAAGTCCAGCCCGAGCTCCGGCGGGCTGCTCGGCGGGGTGCTGGGCAGCGCGCCGCTGGCCGACCTGTCCGGCGGCCGGGCCTCCCACCCGGGGGCGCCGACCGCGACCTGAGGCCCCGTAACGGCGATCGGCCGGGTGCTCCGTGGGGGAGCACCCGGCCGATCGCCGTGCGCGTGCGCGTGCGGTGGGGCGGGGCGGGGGCGTCCGTGTCCGTGTGGGGTCGGGCGAGCGCGTCCGAGGCCGTGTCCGGTGGCGCGTCCGCGTCCGACTCCGTGCGCGGGTGGGCAGCCGGGCGGGGCCTGCGGCCGTCCGGTCCCGGCGCGGACGGGCCTGCGGTGCCCGTCGGCTACCGGGGTGCCCGGCCGGCGCCGGAGGCGAGCTCCTTGGCCGCCTCGGTGAGGTCCTTGGCGGTGTCGATGGCCCGCCAGTACACGCCCTGCGGCAGCTGGTAGCCCGCCAGCCGCTTGCCGCGGGCCAGCTGGGGGAAGGTGGTGCGCTCGTGGTCGCCCACGTCCGGCAGCAGCTCGGCGAACTCCGGGCTGAACACGTACAGGCCGGCGTTGATCAGGAAGGGCGAGGGCGGGGCCTCGATGAAGTCCAGCACGTTGCCGAACTGGTCGGTCTCCACCGCGCCCCAGGGGATCCGCGGCCGGGCCAGCGCGAGCGTCGCGACGGCGTCCCGCTCGTGGTGGAAGGCGGCCATCTCGCGCAGGCTGAAGCGGGTCCAGATGTCGCCGTTGGTGGCGTACCAGGGCTCGTCCGGGCGGGGCAGCGCCTTGGCCGCGTACTTGAGCCCGCCACCGCGCCCGAGCGGCTCCGCCTCGACCACCGTGCGCACCCGCAGCGGCAGGTCCGCCTTGTCCAGCCACTCCTCCAGCACGTCGGCGAGGTGCCCGCAGGAGATCACGACGTCGGTGACGCCCTCCTCGGCCAGCCAGGCCAGCTGGTGGCCGAGGATCGGCGTGCCCGTCCCGGGGATCTCGACCAGCGGCTTCGGGCGGTCGTCCGTGTAGGGGCGCAGCCGGGAGCCCTGGCCGCCGGCCAGGATGACGGCCTGGGTGACGGGCGTCGTGGTCGGCCGGGGCGCGTGGGGCTGCGGGGGCCGGGCGGACGGGAGGTCGGCGGTGGGGCCGGAGTCAGCGGTCATGCCTGAACAATAAGGCGGCGGACGGGGGTGTCAGCCGCCTCGGGGACCGGGGTCCGCCCGGCCTTCCGCAGCCTTCCGCAGCCTTCCGCAGCCTTCCGCAGCCGTCTCCGACCGCCTCCGACCGCCTCCGACCGCCTCCGGCCTTCCTCAGCCGACGACGCCGGCCGCGAACGAGCCGTCGCAGACCGGGCGGGCGAAGGAGCGGGCCCGCTGGACGTCGCCCTGGTACTTGCGCACCGCCGCCTTGCCCAGCTCGCCGGCCAGCGAGGTGCAGTAGGGCGTCAGCGAGGGCTGCTCGCGCATCGAGCGCTCCAGCAGGTCCAGCGCGGCGGAGGGGTTCTTCGCGCGCAGCTCGTCGAGCAGCGCCACCCGCAGCGAGTCCTGCGGGGCGAGCCCGTCCGAGGTCCTGGCCGCGGCGCCGGCCGCGTTGTTGGAACGCCCGATCCCGGCGCCGTCGCCGCTCGACGCCGCCACGACCTGCTGGTCGAGCCCGGTCGGCGGGGCCCACGGGACCCGGGTCACGGCGAGGGTGCCGGTGGTCACCAGGACGACCGGCAGGGTCAGGGCGACGGTCTGGCCGATACGGCGCACTAGCTGCTTCACCCTCAGGAGAGTAGCGGTGGGTACGGGCAGGATCGCCCTCCGTTACACCATCGAGTGACACACTGTCCGGTTTCGTCCCTCCGCCGTGTTGACGCGGGGGTGTACGGACGGAGCCCGCCGGACCACGGGGGTCCGACGGGCTCCGGGGAGGCGCGAGGTCGCGTCAGTTGCTCAGGCGCAGGCCGGAGCTGGTGGAGAAGACGTGGGTCTCGTTGGCGATCGGCACGACGTGGATGGTCTCGCCGCGGGCCGGGATCTGGCGGCCGGGCACGCGGACGACCAGCTCGTGGTCCTTGCCGCCGATCTGGGTGGTGCCGTAGACGAAGCCGTCCGAGCCGAGCTCCTCGACCACGTTGACGGTCACCGCGACGCCCTCGATGCCGCCCGACGGGACGACCTCGAAGTGCTCGGGGCGGATGCCGACGGTCACCGTCTTGTCGGTGCCGGCGCCGGACAGGTCCTCGCGGGAGATGTTGACGACCGAGCCGCCGAACTTCACGCCGCCGTCCACCAGCGGCACCTCGACCAGGTTCATGGCCGGCGAGCCGATGAAGCCGGCCACGAAGAGGTTGGCGGGCTTGTCGTACATGTTGCGCGGGGTGTCGACCTGCTGGAGCAGACCGTCCTTGAGCACCGCGACCCGGTCGCCCATGGTGAGCGCCTCGGTCTGGTCGTGGGTGACGTAGACCGTGGTGATGCCCAGGCGGCGCTGGAGGCCGGCGATCTGGGTGCGGGTGGAGACGCGGAGCTTGGCGTCCAGGTTCGACAGCGGCTCGTCCATCAGGAAGACCTGCGGCTGGCGGACGATCGCCCGGCCCATCGCGACGCGCTGGCGCTGACCGCCGGAGAGCGCCTTCGGCTTGCGGTCCAGGTAATCGGTCAGGTCGAGGATCTTCGCCGCTTCCTCGACCTTGGTGCGGATGTCCGCCTTGTTCACGCCGGCGATCTTGAGCGCGAAGCCCATGTTGTCGGCGACGGTCATGTGCGGGTAGAGCGCGTAGTTCTGGAACACCATGGCGATGTCCCGGTCCTTCGGCGGCAGGTGGGTGACGTCGCGGTCGCCGATCCGGATCGCACCGGCGTTGACGTCCTCCAGGCCGGCCAGCATGCGCAGGCTGGTCGACTTGCCGCAGCCCGAGGGGCCGACCAGCACGAGGAACTCGCCGTCCGCGATCTCCAGCTCCAGCGCGTCCACCGAGGGCTTGTCCGCCCCGGGGTAGACGCGGGTCGCCTTGTCGTACGTGACAGAAGCCATGGTTGTCGCTCTCCTTCACCGGCAGGAACGTGCCGGACGATCCGAGTAAAGGGGGGTTTGTCAGGGTTCCGCCGGGCCGCCAGTGGTCTGAACCACTGCTCGAACCGACTCCCGGCGACGCTACCTGCGGTTCCCTGACTTGTCAGCCCCCACCCGACCCGATTTCGGCATCGGTTCCATCACGCCCACCCATCCCACCAAGCCCCGGATATCCCCCCATCCCGTCACCCGGGCCCGGTAGACTGCCCCCGGTGCCGCCGTGATCCATCGCGGACGGCCACCGTGCCTCCTTAGCTCAGCTGGCCAGAGCACCGCTCTTGTAAAGCGGGGGTCGTCGGTTCGAACCCGACAGGGGGCTCAGGTGTACGAGGGAAGGGCCGGTCCGACGGGGTGTCGGGCCGGCCCTTTCGCGTGGGCGGGGTCAGTCCGGGGGGAGGGCGAGGGTGGCGACGGCGCCGCCGTCGGGGTGGTTGGTGAAGGTCAGGGCGGCGCCGATGACGCGGGCGTGGCCGGTGGCGATGGTGAGGCCGAGGCCGTGCCCGCGGCCGCGTTCGGGGGCGTTGGTGCGGAAGCGCTGCGGGCCGTGCCGGAGGAGGTCCTCGGGGTAGCCGGGGCCGTGGTCGCGGACGGTGATCCGCAGGCCGTCGACGTGCAGGTGGACCGGGCCGGCGCCGTGGCGGTGGGCGTTGAGGATCAGGTTCCCGAGGATGCGGTCCAGCCGGCGCAGGTCGGTGCGGACCTGCCGGTCGGCGGTGATGTCGACGGTGACGTCCAGGCCGGTGAGGGAGACGGTGCGGCGCGCCGCGCGCTCCAGGGGGACGGCCGAGAGGTCGGGGGACTCGGCGTCGGCGTCCAGGCGGGAGACCTCCAGCAGGTCCTCGACCAGGCCGCGCAGTGCCTGGACCCGGTTCTGCACGAGCTGGGTGGGGCGTCCGGGCGGCAGCAGCTCGGCGGCGGTGACCAGCCCGGTGAGCGGGGTGCGCAGCTCGTGGGCGACGTCCGCGGTGAAGCGCTGCTCGTCCTCCAGGCGCCGGTGCAGGGTGCGGGACATCAGGTCGACGGCGGCGGCGAGGTCGGCGACCTCGTCCTTGCCGTCGACGAGTTCGCCGATCCGGGTGTCCGTCCCGCCGGCCGCGATGCCCCGGGCGGCGGTGGCCGCGGTGCGCAGCCTGCGGCTGATCCGGTCGGCGACGAGCACGCCGGCCAGCACGGTGGTGAAGACCGCGGCGACGACGGTGAGCAGGATGATCCGGTCCAGGTCGGCGATGGCCTGCCGGTCCTGGGTGAAGTCCACCCGGACGGACAGCACCCCGTTCTGCACCGGGCCGGCCGCCCACATGGACTCGCCGGTGCCGTCGGCGGCGAGCAGCGAGCCGTGCCGGCCGCCGTCGGCGAGGGCGCGCAGCCGGTCGGGCAGGGCCGGGTCGTTCACGGCGGCGCCGTGGCCGGCCACCTCGCCGTCGCGCCCGTAGCCGGCCAGGGCCGAGTCGAGGGCGGCGAGTGCGGAGGAGCGGGCCTGGTCCACGTGCTGACGGATCATCGCCTGGTGGACCAGCAGGCCGACGGCCACCGCGACCAGGACGGCGATGGCGGCGACGGCGGTGGCGATCTGGCGGCGCAGGGTCATGCCGGGCGCCGCAGCTTGTAGCCGAACCCGCGGACGGTCTCGATCCGGCCGGAGCCGATCTTGGCGCGCAGTCGCTGCACGTGGACGTCCACGACCCGGGTGTCGGCGCCCCACTCGTAGTCCCAGACGCGTTCGAGCAGGGTGGAGCGCTCCAGCACGATCCCGGGCGCGGCGGTGAACTCCAGCAGCAGCCGCAGTTCGGTGGGCGTGAGCGGGACGAGGCGGCCGTCCACCCGGACCTCCATGCTGTCGGTGTCCACCTGGAGGCCGTCGAAGCTGCGGACGGACGGGGTGGGGGCGGGGGCGGTCGGCGGGACCGCCGGCTGCGGGACCCCGGGAACTCCGGGAACCCCGGGGGTGCCGGGGAGCGGCGGGGCGTCGGCCGCCGGGGCGTCCGGGGGCGGTGGGGCGTCGGTCGCCGGGACGACCCGGACGCGGCGCAGCACCGTACGGATCCGGGCGACCAGGACGGCGCTCTCGAAGGGCTTGACCACGTAGTCGTCCGCCCCTGCCTCCAGGCCGGAGACCACGTCCACCGGGTCGGTCCGGGCGGACATCATCAGGATCGGCAGCTGGCTCTCCTCCCGGATCCGGCGGCAGAGGCCGACCCCGTCGAGCAGCGGCAGCATGACGTCCAGCAGGAGCAGGTCGGGCCGGACGGCGTGGAACGCCTCCAGCCCCTCCAGGCCGTCGGCCGCCGTGGTGACCGGGAAGCCGTAGCGTTCCAGGGCCATCCGGGTGGCCTCGCGGATCACCTCGTCGTCCTCGACCAGGAGGATGTGCGGGTGGGCGGGGGTGGTGGCGGGGGTCATCGCTTGGCTTCCGGGAGCACGGCGGGGGCGGAGGGCCCCGAGGGGGTGGAGGGCGCGGCGGGCCCGGAGGACGGCCGGACGGGGCGCGGGGACGGGACGACGGCCTCGGGGGCCGCCTGCCTCGGCGCGAACGGGGTGGGGCGTGCCACTGCCGGGCCGGACTCGGGGGCGGCGGTGTCCGCGCCGGTGCGCGGGAGCAGGCCGACGCCCTCGTCCTTGCGCTCCTTCAGGACGAGCCTGTTGTCGTTCCACTGGTAGAGGCTGGTGGTCCGGGCGTAGGCGCTGGTGGGCTCGAACAGCCACAGGTCGGTGCCGACGGTAGCGGCGCTGAACGCCGGCTGGACCTGCACCTGGAGGACGGGCAGCAGGTGCTCCTCGGCGAGGGCGTAGACGTGCAGCACGACCCGCCCGGGGGTGGTGACGACGGTGATCAGCTCGGGCTGCCCGTCCCCGGAGAGGTCGCGGAACTCGGGGGCGCGGACCTCGCACCCGGCGCAGGAGCCGAGCGCCTGACGCTCCTCCGGGCCCACGTTCGGGTCCTTGGCGAGGACGGTGCGCACGTCGACCGCGGTGATGTCGTGCCCGGGGACGGTCAGGTCCGGTACGGGCTGCGGCGGCTCCTGGGTGACGCCGGCCGCGGCGGCGGACGGCGGCGGGGAGGTGGGCAGCTTCGGCCAGAGCGGCTGGAGCACCGGCGGCGGCGTGACGGCCCGGACCGGGCCCTGGTCGCGCAGGTCGCCGGGGGTGGCGCGGCCGAAGGCCAGGCCGGCGAGGGCGAGGACGACGACCAGGCCGGCCAGGGTGGCGAGCTGGACGGCGCCGGGCCGGCGGCGGGGTGGTGGTGTTGCTGCCACGGTCGGTGTTCGTCCTCCTGCTCTGCGGCGTCGCTCCGGTCGTCGTTCCGGTCGTCGCTCCCGTCACCGCCCCGGTGGTAGGTCGCGCGGTCGGTGGTCGGCGGTTCCGCGACGGTGACTTCGTGCGGGCCGTGCGGGCCGTCCGGGTAGTCCGGACCACGTGGGTCGTACGGCTCGTACGGTCCAGGTGGTTCATGCGGTTCATGCGGTCCGTACGACCGGTCCCGGCCGTCAGGCCAGGTCCGCCAGCACGATGATGTTGTCCGTCCAGTGGCCGTCCGAGCCGATCCGCCCGCCGCAGGTGATCAGCCGGAGTGCGGGCGCGGGCGTGTCGCCGTACACCTGCTCGGTCGGGAAGTGGTCCTTGGCGGCCTGGAGCAGCGTGCGGACCTTGAAGTCCACGGTGCTGCCGTCGGCGCGCCGGATCCGGATCAGCTCGCCGGGCCGCAGTTTCGGCAGCTGCTTGAAGACCGCCGGGCCGTGCGCGGTGTCGTAGTGCCCGATGAGCACGGCGGGGCCGTTCTCGCCGGGTGTGGGGCCGTTGCGGTACCAGCCGACCTCCTCGCCCCGGTCGGCCGGCGGCACCTCGACCGTGCCGTCGGGGTTCAGGCCGAGGTCGGTCACCGGTGCGTCCACTCCGACGGAGGGGACCAGCAGGCGGGTCGGCGGCGAGGACGCGTACGGCTTCGGGGCGGTGGACGTGGATGTGGACGCGGCGCCGGCCGTGGCCGGGGTGCCCGGGGCCATCGCCGGGGCGTCCGTGCCGGTGCCGGTGCCGTGCCCGGAGGTCTCGACCCGCACCACCGGGGTCTCCCGGCCGGACAGCGCGAGCGAGGTGCCGAGGACCAGGCAGAGCAGGCCCGCGGTGCCGAAGGCGGTGCGGCGCAGCGGGCCCGGAGCGGGCCGGGCGGCGCGTCGGCGGCCCCGCCGGTGGTCCTTGGCGCGACGGCGGGTGTCGGTCCCCGCCACCGGGACGGCCCCGGCGCCGCTTCCCCGCCCGGCCGGGTTCGGGGAAGCGGCGCCGGGGTGCCCGGCGGACTCGGGACCGGTGTCAGCCGCGCGCACCGGAGCGGCGGCGCAGAACGGCGAAGCCCAGGGCCGCGGCGCCGACGGCCGCGACGGTGCCGCCACCGGCGAGCATCAGGCCGGAACCCTCGGAGGCGGCGGAGCCGTCACCGGCCTGCGCGGCGCCCTTGGGCACCTCGCGGACCTGCGGCTGGGCGCCACCGGGCGCGACCGGGGCGGGCGAGGCGACGCCCTTGGGGGCGGCCACGGCCGGCGAGGCGTCGGTCTTCGGGGCGGCGGACGGCGTGGGCACGGCGGTCCTCGGCGCCGCGTCGCCGTTCGGGGCGGCGACACTGGGGGCGGCCGGCTTCGGCACGCCGTCGGCCCAGGCCTGCCCGCCGCTGATGGTGGCCAGCAGCGCGGCGCCGGTCAGGGCGCAGACCGCCAGGACGCGGCGGGCGGGCGAGTGGTGGGTACGGCTCCTGCTCATGCGGGGTGTCTCCATCTGCATCGGTCGGTAGGTGGTGGCCGCCGGTCCGCGGTGCGGTTCGCGGGCCCCGGCGTGCCGGTGTCGCGGGACGTCCGTCGTCGGCGCCGGACGCGTACGTCCTCGTCGAGGACGCCCTCCGGCCGGCTCATCCGGTTCGACCGGTTCGGCCGGTGGCGTCGTGGATGACGGTAGGAGGGCCGTGTCGCGGTCCTCGGCCGGTCGTGTCACGGCCGTTCATCGGCTGCGTAACGGCGCGGCGCTGCCGACGTTGCGGTTGCCCGTTGCCCGTTGCCCGTTGCCCGTTGCCCGTTGCCCGTTGCCCGTTGCCCGTTGCCCGCCGCGCGCCGCCGCCCCGCGGCTACCGCCCCGCCCGCAGCCGGCGGAGGGTCCAGCCCGGGCCGAGCGGCCGGGTGTGGGCCGTGAAGAGCTCGGCGGCCCGGCGGTAGGAGAGGCGGGCGTGGCCGGTGTACGGGCAGCGGTCGCGGGCGGGGGTGCCGGCGGGGGCGCGGCGGTCGGTGAGGAAGAGCGGGCCGGTGACGCGGCCGGCCACCAGGAGGGGGAGCAGCCGGGCGGTGCCGGACTGCCAGTGGACGGTGGCCTGCCCGGCGCGGGTGCGGCGGCGGGGCGGGTCGAGGTGGTCGGTGTCCAGGGCGAGGACCGTCTCGATCGCGGCGCCGGACTCGTGCAGCAGGTGCCAGAGCGCCTGTTCGCGCAGCGGCGCGCGGAGGGTGAACAGGGCGCGCAGTTGCTCGGGGGTCAACGGGCCTGCGGCCGCCGCGGGTTCGGGCAGCGGGCGGGCGAGCAGGCCGGTGGTCGGGTCGCCGTCGAGCCAGCCCCTGGCCCGCCACCAGGCCACGGCCGCGCGCAGGGTGGAGAGTTCCCGGTTGAGGGTGCGCGGGTCGGTGTCGGCCGCGCGCCGGGCGGCCGCGTCGCGCAGTCGTTCGGCGGCGTCCGGGTGGTCGAGCAGTGCGAGCGGCAGGACGGGCGGCCGGGCCCGCCGCCGTTCGGGGCCGGTGGGGGAGGGCCGGTCGGCGAGCGCCCAGGCCCAGGTGTCCAGCGCGATCCGGTAGATCCGCCGGGAGCCGTCGGCGAGCCCGGAGGCGGCCAGGTAGCGCTCGACGGCGACGGCGTACTCGACCGGTGGGAGTCCTGCCGCGGTTTCTGTCACGATCGCCTTCTTCCGCAGTAAATCAATTCCGCCAAGCCGCTCGAACCCTAGCCAAGAATCGCAGTAAAGGGCAGGTCGGGAGCCATTGAAAGACGAATTTACTGCGGCAGTTCGCTCCGCCCGGAAAATTGACTCCAAAAGGCTCAACTTTTTCGCCGGAATCCCTTGAAGCGCTCCCCTTCGGACCGCAGACTTGCTGCACATGGCAATGCAGACCGAACGGATCCCGGCCCGCAGAAGGCGACTGGGAGACCGTCTCGCCGTGCTCGGCGAGCGCGAATTCACGTGGTTCTTCATCGGATACACGACCTCCCTGATCGGCTCCTCGATGGCGCCGGTCGCGGTCGCCTTCGCGGTGCTCGACGGCGAGGGCGGCGCCGGGGGAGCCGGCGGTGGCGGCGGCACCGCCCTGGGGTGGGTGATGGCGGCCCGGATCCTCCCGGTGGTGCTGGTGCTGCTGGCCGGCGGGGTGATCGCGGACCGGCTCGGCAGCCGCCGGGTGATGCTGGGCTCGGACCTGCTGCGCGGCCTGGTCCAGGCGCTGTTCGCCGGACTGCTGGCGGCCGGGCACGCGCCGGTCTGGGCGATGGTCGTGCTGGTGGCGCTCTGGGGGGTCGGCGAGGGGCTGTTCATGCCGGCCTTCGGCGCGATCGTGCCCGATCTGGTGCGCCGCAAGGAGCTGATGGCGGACGCCAACACCTTGCTGGGGCTGGCCCGTTCGGTGTCCACCGTGGTCGGCCCCGCCACCGCCGGGCTGGTCACCGCCGCCTGGGGGCCGGCGACGGTGCTGCTGGCCGACGCGGTGACGTACGGCGTCGGCGCCTTCGCGCTGGCCAGGTTGCGGCTGCCGGTACGGGCGGCGGGCGGCGAGGAGTCGATGATCCGGGACGTGCGGGCCGGCTGGTCGGAGTTCGTCTCCCGCCCGTGGCTGTGGATCACCACCGCGCAGATGGGCCTGTTCAACCTGCTGGTCTGGGCCCCCTTCCTGGTGCTGGGCCCGCTGCTCTCGCAGCGGGGCCTCGGCGGCGCCCGGGCCTGGGGCCTGGTGATGGGCGTGTACGGCGCCGGGGCGGTGCTGAGCGGCCTGCTGATGCTCGGCCGGGCGCCCGCCCGTCCGCTCGCGGTGGCGTCCGCGGCGGCGCTGGCCTGGGCGCTGCCCTCCGGGGCGCTCGCGGCCGGGGCGGGGCTGCCCTGGGTGGCCGCCGGCGCGCTGGTGGCCGGGGCCGGCTCGGCGGTCTGCGGGACGCTCTACAACACCACCCTGCAGAAGTGGGTGCCGGTGGAGCTGCTCGGCCGGATGACGGCCTTCGGCGTCCTGGGCGCCTTCGCCCTCGGCCCGCTCGGACTGGCGGCGGCCGGTCCGCTGGCGGGCCGGTTCGGCGCGGACACCGTGCTGCTCGTCGGGGCGGTCTGGCAACTGGCGGCCGGGGCCGTAGTGTTGGCCGTACCGGCGGTACGGAACCGCCGCTGGGAGGAGGGCCCGGACAGCTGACCAACCCCTCGGACGGCTTCGGGGCGCACCCCCGGCCCACCGCGCACCGCGCCCGGCCGGCCCCGGAGCGCGACCGGCTGCCCCTCCCGCGCACGCAGGCCTCCGCGGCGGGCGGGGCGGCCGACCCGGTCGTACGGTGGAGGACGGGGGAGACGGAGGAGGTCGATCATGCCCGGCTCGCTCACCATCAGCCATCACGGGACCGCGGTCACCCTGGACCACGCGGACGCGGAGCGGCTCGCCACCGTACTGGCGGACCTGGCGTACCTGCTGGAGATCCCGGGGTCGAACCGGCTCAGTGACGACCAGCTGGCCGTGCTGTGCGAGGGACGGTCCCCGGACCGCGCCGATCTGGTGCACTGGTGCGCTTCGCTCGCCCGTGGGCTGAAGACGCAGCTCTGACCGGAGCCGCCCGTGCCGCAGGCGGGCCGTCGTCCGGCGGACCGCCGCGCCACGGCCTGCCGCCCCGGCACCCGCCGCCCGACGGCCTGCCGCGCGACCGCCCGGCGCGCGACCGCCCGCCGTACGATGGCGCGCGGGGCGGGGACGCCCCCCGGGTGCCGGGGTGGCCGGCGGCCGGTCCGGCGGAGGGCGGGGGCCCGAGCGTGTCGCAGTCCTGGTCGATGTCCTGGCTGACCGTGCCCACGCCGCTGCCCAGCGGGCCGATGCGCATCGCGGTGACCCCGCTCGGCGTGGCGTCGGCCGGTTACACCGGGCCGCGCGAGGGCGAGCTGCCGGCGTGCACCGACGAGTCGAAGATCACCGCCGTCACCGAGCGGATCGGTGCCTACCTGGCGGGCCGCACCCGCGAGTTGGGCCTGCCGGTCGACTGGAGCCTGAGCTCCGGCCCGCACCGCGCGGTGCTGCAGACGCTCTGGCGCGAGGTGCCGTACGGCCGGACCATCACCTACGGCGAACTGGCCGCCCGCAGCGGGGTGTTCGAGGACATCACGGAGCCCGGCCTGGCCGCCCGCACGGTCGGGCAGATGATGGCCGCGAACCCCGTCCCCCTGCTGGTGCCCTGCCACCGGGTGGTGGCGGCGGACGGGATCGGCGGCTTCGGCGGCGGCCGGGTCGGCATCGAGGTGAAGCGCTGGCTGCTCACCCTGGAGGGCGTGCTGGAGCCGACCCTCGACTGGAACGGCCCGCTGTAGCGGCGGGGGTGCGGGCGGGGGCGCGGGCGGCGGCGAGCGGCCCGCGGCCGGCAGTGGGCCCGCCGCTCCCGCCGGTCGTCGCGCCCGGCCCGCCGCTCCCGCCGGTCGTCACGCCCGGGCCGCCGCCGGCTGCGCCCCCGGAGACACCCGCCCGGGCTCCTGCTGCGGGTGCACCGGCCGGATGCCGGGTACCAGGGTGTACTCGATGCCGCGCACGTCCGGCTCCGCCCCCGCGCACTCCGGCCGCTCGCCGAGCGCCAGCCGCACCGCGTCCCACGGCAGGTTGAGTCCGCACAGCCGCAGCTGGTGGAGCCCGGCGGCGGGGCGGGTGTTGACGTCGATGACCACCGGCAGGCCGTCGAGGCGGCGGAACTGGACGTTGGACAGGTACGCCATCCCGGTCGCCCGGACCAGCCGCCGGACGGGCTCCAGGTAGCAATCCTCGGTGGTGAAGCCCCGGCGGCGGCCCTCCTTGGTGCGCCCGACCGCGGCGAGCGGGCTGCCGTCCCGGTCGGCGAGGCAGTCCACCGAGACCTCCGGCCCGTCCAGGTGGGGCATCACCAGCAGGTCCACCGGCTCGCCGTCCGGGCTGCCCCCGGCCAGTGCCGCGGCGACCTGTTCGACCTGCACCCGGTGGTCCCAGCCGGCCAGCCGCCGCGCGTTGTAGGGCTCCCGGGTGAGTACCCGGAAGCCCGCGCCGCCGGCTCCGGTGGTGGGCTTGAGGCAGGCGGTGCGGCCGGTGCCCTCGATCCGTTCGACGGCGTCCCACAGCTCGGCGGGGGTGCGCACCCGCCACCAGGGCGGGGTGGGCAGCCCGGCCCCGGCGATCGTGGCGTAGCCGTCCGCCTTGCTGGTGAAGGCGGCTATCGCGGTGGCCGGCGGGCAGAGCAGCGTGGTGCCGATCGCCTCGAACTCCGGCCGGGCGAGGGCGATGGCGAGCTGGTGCAGCTGCGGGACGAAGACGTCGATCGCGTGCCGGGCGCAGTAGTCCAGGGCGTAGCCGACGTAGCCGTCCGCGGCCAGGCCGGCGGGCTCCGGGGTGCCGTGGTCGGCGGCGGCGAGCACGGGGGAGTCCGGGTCGCCGTGGGTCGCGTGGACCACGACGGGGCGCGGGGCGGCGCGCAGTTGCTCGATGAAGAAGACGTTCTCGGCGTAGGTGCGGTTCAGCCAGACACGTACGGGTGCACTCATGTGACCCTCCCAGGAGGGAAGTTGACGAAGGGTCAGGGCACCCTAGCGGCCTGTTCGAACGCCCCGGACGGCAGGGGCGCCGTGGGCGGATGGTGGCGCGGGGTGGCGCGGGTCGGGGCTTCGATGGGGGAGGATGGGGCGCGGCACTCCGATATGTTCGAATAAATAGTCGAACAAATATCGATCGGGTGATCCATTCGTACTATTTGTTCGGCCATTCGGAACCACTCGAACGAGTGATTGCGGGGCGCCCCTGAATGGGCCCACCATGAAGCTGCAACACGCATGTGCAAGGCGACGCTTCATTGGGATATGCGAAGGGCTCCCCTCATGTCGACCGAAACGAATGCCGGTATTCCCGCGCCCGGTGCGCAACCGGAGATCCGGCAGCAGCAGAGTCTGAGCACGGCGGGCGCGCGGAACCTCGCGACGACCACCAAGTCGGCGCCGCAGATGCAGGGCATCAGCCCGCGCTGGCTGCTCAGGAGGCTGCCCTGGGTGCAGGTGTCCGGCGGCACCTACCGGGTGAACCGCCGCCTGCGCCACTCGGTCGGCCGCGGCCGGGTGGGTTTCGTCAAGACCGGCGCCGAGGTGCGGATCGTCCCGCCCACGCTGGCCGAGGTGCCGGTGCTGCGCGGCTTCCAGGACGAGGCCGTGCTGGAGGAACTGGCCTCGCGCTTCGTGCAGCGGGACTTCGGCGCGGGCGACGTCCTGGTCCAGGCCGGGGCGCCGATCACCGAGGTGTTCCTGATCGCCCACGGCAAGCTCGACCGGCTGGGCACCGGCAAGTACGGCGAGGAGACGGTGATCGGCACCCTCGCCGACGGCGACCACCTCGGCGACGAGGCGATCCGGCAGGACGGCGGCGCCTGGCCGTACACCGTCCGCGCCGCGACCTCCGGCACCGTACTGACGCTGTCCTGGCCCTCCTTCCAGGAGCTGCACGACCGCTCCGAGGCGCTGCAGCTCCAGGTCATCGAGTACCTGAACGGCTTCCAGCAGGCGCAGAACAAGCACGGCGAGGCCGCGATCGACCTCGCCGCCGGCCACCAGGGCGAGTACGAGCTGCCCGGCGCCTTCGTCGACTACGAGCTCAAGCCGCGCGAGTACGAGCTGAGCGTCGCGCAGACGATCCTCAAGGTGCACACCCGGGTCGCCGACCTCTACAACCAGCCGATGAACCAGACCGAGCACCAGCTGCGGCTGACCATCGAGGCCCTGCGCGAGCGCCAGGAGCACGAGCTCGTCAACAACCCCGAGTTCGGCCTGCTCGGCAACGCCGCGTACGAGCAGCGGTTCCAGACCCACTCCGGCCCGCCCACCCCGGACGACATGGACGAGCTGCTCAGCCGCCGCCGCGGCACCAGGATGTTCCTGGCCCACCCCAGGGCCATCGCCGCCTTCGGCCGGGAGCTCAACAAGCGCGGCCTCTACCCGGGGACGGTCGAGGTCGAGGGCAAGCAGATCCTGTCCTGGCGCGGCGTCCCGGTCTTCCCGTGCAACAAGATCCCGATCGTCGGGAGCACCAGCTCGATCATCGCGATGCGAATCGGGGAGGACAACCAGGGCGTCATCGGCCTGCACCAGACCGGAATTCCGGATGAATACCAGCCCAGCCTCTCGGTGCGGTTCATGGGAATCGACGACAAGGCCATCATTTCCTACCTGGTGAGCGCCTACTACTCCGCCGCGATCCTGGTGCCGGACGCGGTCGGTGTCCTGGAGAACGTGGACATCGCGCAGTACTGACGGATCGCGCAGTACCGAAGGTTCGCGGGGCCGCTCGCAGAGCCGCGCCGTCCGCCGGGGCCGTCCACCGGCCCCGGCCGGGCGGATGCGTAACCGGCCCGACGCGTACGTGCTGCGCACCAGCCCGGTGCATACCTGCTGGGTACCGGCGCAGTGCGTACCTGCTGTGCACCGGCCCGGCGCGCACCGGCACAGCGCAACCCCGGCCCGCCGTCGGCGGGCCGTCCCACGACAGGCGCCCGACAGGGGGAAACACCCATGACCAGTCCCACGCTGGAGCGGGACCACAAAGAGGGCCACGAGGCGGCCGACATCCTCGCCCGGACCCGCGCCCTGGTCGACCCGGTCCTGCGGGCCG
The DNA here is from genome assembly GCF_043198905.1 of Kitasatospora sp. NPDC048715. Lineage (NCBI taxonomy): Bacteria > Bacillati > Actinomycetota > Actinomycetes > Kitasatosporales > Streptomycetaceae > Kitasatospora > Kitasatospora sp. NPDC048715. Next base: position 506,104 of record NZ_JBICVH010000001.1, read on the forward strand.
CCGTCGACTCGCTGCCCGGCACCATGCGCAAGGTGGCCGGCTACCACTTCGGCTGGTGGGAGGCGGACGGCACTCCCGCCCAGGCCTCCGCAGGCAAGGCGATCCGACCGGCCATGGTCCTCGCCGCCACCCAGGCCCTGGGCGGCAAACCCAACGAGGCCGTCGCCGCGGCCGCCGCGGTGGAGCTGGTGCACAACTTCACCCTGCTCCACGACGACGTCATCGACCGGGACGACACCCGGCGCCACCGGCCCACCGCCTGGCGGGTGTTCGGCACCACCGAGGCCATCCTGGCCGGGGACGCCATGCACTCCCTCGCGCTGCGGCTGCTCGCCGAGGACACCCACCCGGCCGCCCACGGCTCGATCCGCCGGCTCGCCGACTGCGTGGTGGAGCTCTGCGAGGGCCAGCAGATCGACTGCGCCTTCGAGCGGCGCAACGACGTCTCGCTGCCCGAGTGCCTGGCGATGGCGGAGGCCAAGACCGGCGCGCTGCTGGGCGCGGCCTGCGCGATGGGCGCCCTGTACGCGGGCGCCTCCGAGGACGCGGCGCAGGCGCTGGACTGCTTCGGACGGGAGATCGGCCTGGCCTTCCAGCTGATCGACGACCTGATCGGCATCTGGGGGGATCCGGCGGTCACCGGCAAGCCGGTCGGCGCGGACCTGGTCGCCCGGAAGAAGTCGCTGCCGGTGGTCGCGGCGCTGGGATCCGGCACCGTCGAGGGCAAGCTGCTGGCCGAGCTGTACGCGATCGAACGCCCGCTGGACGCCGATGAGTTGGCGCAGTGCGCGGCGGCCGTCGAGGCGGCCGGCGGGCGCGGCTGGGCGCAGGGCGAGTCCTGCGAGCGGATGGCCGCGGCGATGGCGCAGCTGGCCGCCGCCGTCCCGGAGCCGGCCGCGGCGGACGAACTGCTGGCGCTCGCCGAACTGGTCACCCGCCGCAAGCACTGAACGGGGCACCCGCGCCGGAGGCGGCGCGCGTCGAACGCGTCCCCGGAGCGCCCTGAGGAGCGTCCCAAGGGGTCTTGCCGGGCGTGTCGCCGGGAGTGGTGCCGGGAGTGGTGCCGGGAGTGGTGCCGGGAGTGGGAAGTCGGTCCGGCCGACTTCCCACTCCCGGTGCCCGGGCACCGCTGCCGACCGGCGCCGCCGTCAGCCGAGGGCGGCCAACAGCCGCCGTTCCTTGGCGGGTTCGAGGCCCTGCCGCACCGCCGCCCCCGGCCGCCCCTTGCGCCCCTCGGCGTCGGTGTCCTCGACCGGCCCGCGCCGCCGCAGCCACTCCCAGGTGTCCCGCGCCGTCTCGGCGAACGGGCGGCAGCGCAGCCCGGCCGCCTCCGCCCGGCCGGTGTCGGCCAGCCAGGCGCCCGCCATCTCGGGCAGGTCCGGTGCCCAGAGGGGGAGTTCGGTCCACGCGCCCACCTGGTCCGGCCCCTCGGCGAGCAGCGGCTCGTCCGGCACCCAGACCAGCTCGGTGTCCGCGGCCCCCGCGACCTCCCGGCAGGTCGCCAGCCACTCGCCGAAGCTCAGCCGCCCGGGCGGCGCCGTGGTGATGCAGCGCCCCGTCGTCCCGGCCGTCAGCAGGTCCAGCCCGAAGCCGGCGAAGTCCCGGACGTCGATCACCTGCATGGTCCGCCGAGGATCCCCCGGGGCCAGCACCCGACCACCGCGTGCCATCCGCTCCAGCCACCAGGGCAGTCGGCCGCCGAACTCGTACGGTCCGACGAGCAGTCCGCTGTTCAGCACCAGCGTGCGCCCGGCGCCGAACCCCGCCAGCACGGCGCGCTCGCAGCCGGCCTTCAGGGCGGTGGCGGGCGGCTGGCCGGGCGGGGTGTCGGCGGGGCAGGGGTGCAGTGCGGAGTCCTCGTCGACCGCCCGGGCGGGCCAGTCGGCGAAGGCGTGCACGGAGGAGACGAAGGTGTAGTGGCCGGCCCGCTCGCGCAGCAGCCGGGCGCTGAGCGCGGCCTGGGCGGGCTGTTGGGCGGAGGTGTCGACGACGGCGTCCCAGCTGCGGCCGTCCACCAGCCGGGCGAGGTCCCCGGCACTGTCGCGGTCGCCCCGGACCGCCTCGACGCCGGGCAGGTCGGCGGCGCTGCGACCGCGGTTGAAGGTGGTCACCCGGTGGCCCCGGGCGAGGGCCTCGGCAGCGTAGGCCCGTCCCAGGAAGGACGAGCCCCCAAGCAAGAGGATCTTCATACCGAGGACCCTCTCCGGGCCGCACCGCCCGTACGCCCGGATTCGCGGTCAGCAGATGCCGGGCCGGAGAAGTCGGGCCGCAGAGGTCGGGTCACGGGTGTCGGGTCACGGGCGTCCGGTCACGGGCGTCGGGTCGCCGGATGCCGCGGGGCGTCCGGTCCGACATGCCGCCCCACCCGGCCCCGCTTAGCATCCGAGGTGTACCGCGGTCGGCGACCGAACCCCGGTCCGGCGCCCGCCCGGAGCACGGCCCGGAGCACGGCCCGGAGCACGGCCCGGAGCACGGCCCGGAGCACGGCCCGGAGCACGGCCCGGACGGCGGACCCGCCGGCCCCCGCCGGTGACGAACGGCCCGCCGACGCCGAGCACTCCGCCGACCGGCTGCCCGCCCCGGACGAAGGACCCGCGATGAACCAGCCCGAGCTGGAGGCCCTGGCCGCCGACGCGTACGTCTACGGCTATCCGCTGGTTGCCGGCCTCACCATGGTCGAGCGCTTCGCCCGCGGCGGCCTGGGCACCCTGCCGGCGGCGCCGTTCAACCACATCAGCCACGCCACCCGGCTGGCCGGTCCGGCCGACCGCTTCGTCTCGGTCAACAACGACACGATCTACTCGATCGCCCAGCTCGACCTCTCCGAAGGCCCCCAGGTGCTGCGCGTCCCGGACACCGCGGGCGCCTACTACGTGCTGCAGATCATCGACGCCTGGACGGACAACGTCGCCTACCTCGGCCGCCGGGCCACCGGCACCGGCGCGCAGACCTGGCTGATCGTCCCACCAGGCTGGCACGGCACCCCGCCGGACCCGAACCGGGTGATCGAGCTGCCGACCACCGTCGGCACCCTCGTCGGCCGCTTCGCCTGCACCGGGCCGGAGGACCTGCCCCGGGTCCGGGCCCTCCAGTCCGCCCTGGAACTGGAGCCGCTGGAACCCGGCGGCCTGGTCGCCGGACTGCCCGAGCCGGACGGGGACGTCCCCGAGCGGCTGGCCTTCTTCGAACGGCTGCGGGTCTGGATGCAGGCCTTCCCGCCCGCCACCGCGGACATCGAGTACCAGCGCCGCTTCGCCCCGCTCGGCCTGCTGGACGACGGCGCCTCGCCGTACCGCTCGGCCGCCCCCGAATGGACGCTGACGCTGGCCAAGGGCCTGGCCGCCGGCCGCGAACGGGTCGAGGACGCCACCCGCCCGCCCGAGGACCACCCGCCCGGCGAGTGGCGCAGCACGCTCCACCTGTTCGACTACAACACCGACCACCTGGGCCCCGGCACCCTGGACGACCCCGAGTGGCGCATCCCCGACCGCCGCGCCGCCTACCTCAGCCGGGCCGCCGCCGCCCGGGCCGGCCTCTGGGGCAACCACGCCTACGAGGCCTCGTACGCGATGACCTACGACGACTCCGACGGCCGACCCCTCACCGGGGCCCACGACTACACCCTGCGCTTCGACCAGCCGCCCCCGGCCGGGGCCTTCTGGTCCGTCACGATGTACTCCGTCCCGGACTACTACCTGGTGGAGAACCCGATCGACCGCTACTCGATCGGCGACCGCACCCCCGGCCTCGCGCACGCCGAGGACGGCTCCCTCACCCTGGCCCTCCAGCACGACCAGCCCGAGGACCCGGCCGCCGCCGCCAACTGGCTCCCCACCCCGCCCGGCGAGTTCCGCCCCATCCTCCGCATCTACCAGCCCGAGCCCGCCGTCCTGGACGGCAGCTACCAGCCCCCGCCGATCCACCGGGCCTGACGCCCCGCAACCCGCCCCCGCCCGGAGAGCTCGTGCCCGCCGTCCCGGCCGGCGACCGCAGGCCCCCTGGCGCCCCGCGGCACGCCGACCACGCCCTCGGCCTGTCCCGCTGGCGCGCTGGCTCCGCGCCTCGCTTGGGAAGTCGGCCTGGTCGACTTCTTGTGCATCCTCGGTCCGGCTTCTGGGGGCGGCAGTGGCAGGTCGGTCCACGGCGCTGCTGCCCTGACCCTGTTGCGCACGAGAAGTCGGCCCGGTCGACTTCTCACGCATCCCTCCCTCCCCGGGGGCGGGCAGCTGCCGTCCCGTGCCCGCGGTCCTGGCCGGCGACCGCAGGCCCCCTGGCGCCCCGCGGCACGCCCACTACCCCTCGGCCTCTCCCGCTGGCGCGCTGGCTCAGCGCCTCGCGCGGGAAGTCGGCCTGGTCGACTTCTTGTGCATCCTCGGTCCGGCTTCTGGGGGCGGCAGTGGCAGGTCGGTCTGCAAGGCCGCTGACGTCCGACGCGTTGGGCGTGGGAAGTCGGCCCGCTCGACTTCTCACGGGTCCCTTCCTGCCCGGGGGCGGGCAGCTGCCGTCCCGTGCCCGCGGTCCTGGCCGGCAATCGCCGGCGCCCTGGCGCCCCGCGGCACGCCGACCACGCCCTCGGTCTCTCCCGCTGGCGCGCTGGCTAAGCGCCTCGCGCGGGAAGTCGGCCTGGTCGACTTCTTGTGCATCCTCGGTCCGGCTTCTGGGAGCGGCAGTGGTAGGTCGGTCTGCATTGGCCGCCGATGCCCGACGCGTTGGGCGTGGGAAGTCGGCCCGCTCGACTTCTCACGGGTCCCTTCCTGCCCGGGCTCGCGGCCGGGACGGGCAGGCCGGCCTACGCGCTGCTGGGCTGACCCTGTTGCGCGCAGGAAGTCGGCCCGCTCGACTTTTCGTGCGCCCTTGGCCCGGCTTCAGGGGGTGGCAGTGGCAGGCCGGCCTTCATGCCCGCCGATGCCTGACTCGCCGCGCGTGAGAAGTCGACTGGGCCGACTTCTCACGGCGCCCCTTCGCCGGATTCCGCGAGGGGTGGGAGGGCCGGGGCGCCGTACTCGGCTGGTGCCCGCCGCTGCTGTGCGTGAGAAGTCGACCGGGCCGACTTCTCACGGCGCCCCTTCGCCGGATTCCGCGAGGGGTGGGAGGGCCGGGGCGCCGTACTCGGCTGGTGCCCGCCGCTGCTGTGCGTGAGAAGTCGACCGGGCCGACTTCTCACGGCGCCCGGGTGCCCCGGCGGGCTGTGGTGTCAGCGAGGTGGCGGTGGGGTGTCCGGGCCGGGGGCGGTGGTGGCCGTGCCCGAGGGGGACGGGGAGCCGGTCGGCGGGCCGGACGGCGAGGGGGACGACGTGGGCGGGCTCGACGTGGTGGGGGCCGCCGTGGGCGAGGTGTCGGCGGAACCGGTCGGCGTCGGCGCCGGTGTCGAGGACGGCGACGGATCGGCCGGGGAGGAGGCGGAGCCGCCGCGGTTGTGCGGCCCGCCCTCCAGGGTGACCACCGCCTGCGAGGGCGGCAGCGCGATCCGGGCGGTCCAGTGCGCGGTCGGCGCCTGGTCCTCGTCCACGGTGACGATCACGGTGATCCGTTGGCCGGGCGCCAGGGTGCCGGAGTCGCGGCTGAGCCGGAGCCAGCCGGCCTCCGTCACCGCGTGCCAACGGATCTCGGTGGTACCGGAGTTGGTGAGGGTGAGGATGGTCCGGCTGCCGTACTCGCCGGCCTCGACGGTGAGCAGCCCGGCCGGGGCGGGTTCTCCGGTGCCCGTCGCGGAGGCCCGGTCGACGGATGGGGCCGGTGCGGCGACCAGGGCCGGGCTGTCGAGCGGGGTCGCGCCGTGGGCCGGGACCGGGATCACCGAGCCCTGGAAGGTGAGCCGCGGAAACCCGGGAAGCAACGTTTCTGCACCGTCCGCACCGGCACCATCCGCGACCATTCCGGCCCCAGCCCCAGCCCCAGCCCCAGCCCCCGCCAGCTCCAGCCCGGGCATGCCGGGCGCACCCGACCCCGTCGGGCCGTCCACCGCGGGCCGTGGTTCCTGCCCGGCGGGCCGCCCGGCCCCGTCCACCCGTACGGCCGACACCGAGGCCGCGGAACCCGAGCCGCCACCGCCCCGGTGCCCGGCCCAGAGCGCGATCACCGGCGCCGCCAGGACGGCCGCGAGCACCCCGGTGGTCACCACCCGCCGGCGCACCGCCAGCCCGCGCCCCGCGTCCGGCGCCCGGTGCCGGGGGAAGCCGCTCTGGTCGAACCGCAGCCCCGGCGACGCCACCCGAGCCGCCGCCACCCGAGCCGCCGTCGCCGGAGCATCCGCCGCCCGAACGGCAGCCGCCCGGGCGGTCGCCGCGCCGGTGACCGCAGCGGTGAGCGGGCCGGTGACCGCGGCGGCCCCGGAGGTGTCCACCGGAGCGCGCAGCAGCGCCAGCCCCGACAGCCCGGCCGCACCCTCGGCGGCCTCGTGCGCGGCCACCCGCTCCGCCGTACCCCGGCAGGTCGGGCAGTCCAGCACGTGCTGCACCAGTTCCCGTCGCAGGGCCGGGCCGAGCACCCAGTCCCGCCAGGACTCCGCCCCGGCGCCGCCGAGCCGGTCCAGCTCCGGGCAGCTGCCCACGCCGAGCACCAGCAGCGCCGCCCTGGTCCGGGCGACCTCGGCCTCGGCTCCGGCCAGCAGCGCGCGGGTCCGCTCGAACGGCAGGCCCAGTACCGCCGCCACCTCCAGCGGGGTCAGCCGGTGCCGGACGGACAGCTCCAGTGCCTCGCGCTGTTCCGGGTCGGTGCCGGCCGCCTCGGGCCAGGCGAGTGAGGACAGCTCGCGCCGCCGCCGGGCCGCCTCGGCCTCGGTCTCGTCCGTCTCGGCCTCGTCCGGTGCGGCGCCGATCGCCGCCGCCCGCCCCGTCCCCGTCCCCGTCCCGGTCCCGGTTCCGGCACCCGCCACGGCCGGGCCACCGTCCGCGAGCCGGCGCAGGCAGCAGTACCGGGCGAGCGAGAACAGCCAGGCGCGCAGCAGCCCGGGCTCGGTGAGCCGGGTGCCGTGCCGCCGGGCGAGTTCGCGGACCTCGCGCAGGGCGTCGGCGGCCGCGTCGTGCTCGCAGAGCACCGAGAGGCAGTAGGTGAACAGGCCGTCCACCTGCCGGTCGTACGCCGCGAGCGCGGCGCCGGTCCGCTGCTCGACGGGATCGGCCGAGCCTGCGGCCCCGGCCGATCGCGCGGCCCCGGCCGACTCGGCGGGCCCGACCGGTCCGGTCAGCCACCGAGGCCTCCCCGGCCGGCCGGACCACCCCGGCCCGACCGCCCCGGTCGGCCCAACAGTTCTCGTCGTCACCCGTCCGACGGTAGAGAACGCGGACGGCTGACTCCGACCATTCGCCGCGTATGTACTTCTTTCGGGTAACAACATCGTCCATCTGTCTGGATGCGCGGCGGGCCCGCCGGCGGCCCGCCGTTGTCACACCCAGGCGCTACGGTGGGCCGCATGCCTCCGCGTTCCAAGACCACCGCCAAGCCCCGCCCGGCGTACCGATGCACCGAGTGCGGCAACCAGCTGCCCAAGTGGGTCGGCCGCTGCCCGGAGTGCAACGCCTGGGGCACGGTCGAGGAGTACGGCGCGGTGCCGATCCGCACGACGGCAGCCGGTCCGGTCAGCGCGCCCGCCCGCCCGATCGCCCAGGTGGACGGCCAGGTCGCTACGGCCCGTTCGACGGGCGTGCCGGAGCTGGACCGGGTGCTCGGCGGCGGCCTGGTGCCCGGCGCGGTGGTGCTGCTGGCGGGCGAGCCCGGCGTCGGCAAGTCCACCCTGCTGCTGGACGTCGCCGCCAAGGCGGCCACCGCGCAGCACCGCACGCTCTACGTCACCGGCGAGGAGTCGGCCGGCCAGGTCCGGCTGCGCGCGGACCGGATCAACGCCCTCTCCGAGCACCTCTACCTCGCCGCCGAGCAGGATCTCGGTGCGGTGCTCGGGCACATCGAGGCGGTCAACCCCGGCCTGCTGATCCTGGACTCGGTGCAGACCATCGCCTCCGCGGAGCTGGACGGCGCCCCCGGCGGCCCGGCCCAGGTCCGCGAGGTGGCGGGCGCGCTGATCCGGGCGTCCAAGGAGCGCGGCATGGCCACCCTGCTGGTCGGCCACGTCACCAAGGACGGCCAGATCGCCGGCCCGCGCCTGCTGGAGCACCTGGTGGACGTGGTGCTGAGCTTCGAGGGTGACCGGCACGCCCGGCTGCGGCTCATCCGCGGGGTCAAGAACCGCTACGGCGCAACCGACGAGGTGGGCTGCTTCGAGCTGCACGACGAGGGCATCGTCGGCCTGGCCGACCCGTCCGGCCTCTTCCTGACCAGGCGTGACAAGCCCGTTCCCGGGACCTGCCTCACCGTCACCCTGGAGGGCAAGCGCCCGCTGGTGGCCGAGGTGCAGGCGCTGATGGTGGATTCGCAGATCCCCTCGCCGCGGCGCACCACCTCGGGCCTGGAGTCCCCCCGGATCGCGATGATCCTGGCCGTGGTCGAGCGGCACGGCGGGGTGAAGCTCGGCAAGCAGGACATCTACACCGCGACGGTCGGCGGGGTGAAGCTGACCGAGCCCTCCGCGGACCTCGCGGTGGCGCTCGCGGTGGCCAGCTCGTCCACCGACACCCCGCTGCCCAGCAACCTGGTGGCGATCGGCGAGGTCGGCCTGGCGGGCGAGGTGCGGCGGGTGACGGGTGTGCAGCGGAGGCTCGCCGAGGCGCACCGGCTGGGCTTCACCCACGCCCTCGTCCCGCCGGACCCGGGCAAGGTCCCGCCGGGCATGAAGGTGGTCGAGGTGGCCGACATCGGCGAGGCGCTGCGGGCCATCCCGGGCCGCCGCCGATCGGCCGCCAAGCCGCGCACCGAGCCGCGCGGTGAGGCACCGTCGGCGCCGCCGGCCCCGCGTTCCGCCCGGGCCGCGGACCGCCCCGCGGCGTACCCCGAGGAGCTGATGGAGGGCTGGGAGCCGCTGGACTCCGACGAACTGCGCTGACCCAAGCCCTGCCGAAGCCACACACAGTTAGACTTTCCCCAGTCTCATTGGCCAAAAGGCAGTACCGAGCGGTACTGAGCGACAGAGCAACAGACCGCGGACCGGCGCACGGCGTGAGGCGCGCGGCACGGGTCGACCGGAGGAGTCACGTGGCAGCCAGCGACCGGGGGGCGGACAAGGCCTCCCGCGAGGAGGCCCTGCTGCGGGCCTCCCTCACCGCCATCGCGCCCGGTACCGCGCTTCGTGACGGCCTGGAGCGGGTCCTGCGGGCCAATACCGGCGGTCTGATCGTGCTGGGCTTCGACAAGACCGTCGAGTCCCTGTGCACCGGCGGCTTCGTCCTGGACGTTGAGTTCAGCGCCACCCGGCTGCGCGAGCTGTGCAAGCTCGACGGCGCGGTGGTGCTCGACAAGGACATCACCAAGATCGTCCGGGCCGGCGTGCACCTGATGCCGGACTCGACCATCCCCACCGACGAGACCGGCACCCGCCACCGCACCGCCGAGCGGGTCAACCGGCAGACCGGCTACCCGGTGGTCGCGGTCTCGCACTCGATGCGGCTGATCGCGATGTACGTCAACGGCACCCGCCGGGTGCTGGAGGACTCCACCACCGTCCTGTCCCGCGCCAACCAGGCGCTGGCCACCCTGGAGCGCTACAAGCTGCGCCTGGACGAGGTGGCCGGCACGCTCTCCGCGCTGGAGATCGAGGACCTGGTGACGGTCCGGGACGTCACCGCCGTGGCCCAGCGCCTGGAGATGGTCCGGCTGATCGCCACCGAGATCGCCGGCTACGTGCTGGAGCTCGGCATCGACGGCCGGCTGCTCTCGCTCCAGCTGGACGAGCTGATCGCGGGCGTGGAGCCGGAGCGCGAGCTGGTCGCCCGGGACTACTTCCCCGAGCGGGCCGCCAAGAAGGGCCGGACGGTCACCGAGGTGCTGGCCGACCTGGAGGCGCTCACCCACGCCGAGCTGCTGGACCTCCAGACCGTCGCCAAGGCGCTCGGCTACTCGGGTTCGCCGGAGTCGCTGGACTCCGCCGTCTCGCCGCGCGGCTACCGCCTGCTGGCGAAGATCCCGCGCCTGCCCAACACGGTCATAGAGCGCCTGGTCGAGCACTTCGGCGGCCTCCAGAAGCTGCTCGCCGCGAGCATCGACGACCTGCAGACCGTCGAGGGCGTCGGCGAGACCCGCGCCCGCTCGGTCCGCGAGGGCCTGTCCCGCCTTGCCGAATCGTCCATCCTGGAGCGCTACGTCTGACCTGACGCGCAGCCGTACGGACGCCCGAACTCGGCGACGGCCCCCGGGGGGACAGACCTCCCCGGGGGCCGTCGCACGTCCGCACGAACCGGAGCCGCACCGAACGGGAGCCGTGCCGCGCCGAAGCGCGGAGCACCGCACCGAACCCGCCTCCGAACGCGACGGAGCCCCCGAACGCGACGGAGCCCCCGAACGCGACGGAGCCCCCGGCCGCGCGGCGGCCGGGGGCTCCAGGAAAAGTTGACCGGTTCTCAGCTGTCCAGCCGGATCGAGGCCCGCGCCGAGACCTTGTCCCCGGAGAGCCCGGTGAGCTCCGCGAGCACCACGTAGGTGCCGCTCGGCGGCGGCGTCTGGTCGGCGGTCGCGCACTGCGGCTTGCTGCGGCTGCGGTCCCAGGTGAACGTCTCGGTCTGGCTGCCGTTCGCGCCGAGCTGCACCCAGATGTTGCCCTTGTCGGCCGGGCAGTCGCCGGAGGACCAGACCCGGTCGTTGGTGCTTCCGCTCACCGTGATCACGGAGGCGGTGCGGCCCAGGTCCACCCGGCAGTTGGTGCCGGAGGAGTTCTTGACCGTCAGGGCCAGCCGGGGCTTGTCCTTGGGCTGGTACGAGTTCTGGGTACCGGCCAGCTCCAGCGCCACCTGCGAGGAGGCGCAGACCGGCAGCGCCATGATCTCGGGGGTGTTCACGGCCGGAGCACCGCCCGTGCCGCCGCCGCCCGTACCGCCGGAGCCGCCCGTACCGCCGCCGGTCGCCGGCGCCGCGCCGCCTCCGGGGGCCGGGTTGGCGCCGCCGGTGCCGGTGCCGCCGCTGAGGTTGACCTCGGTGCCGCCGCCGCCCGCCACCGGGCCGCCGGTGCCGCCGCCGGGGCGCGCCGCGGGGCCGCTCGGGGAGGCGCCGGGCGTGATGGCCTGGGCCGGGGTCTGGTTCTGGGACTGGGACGGAACGGCCTGTGCGGCGTTGCCCGGTGAGCCGCCGTCACCGCCCCCGCCCGGGTCGATCATCAGCCAGGCGATCAGGGCGACGACCGCCGCGGCGGCGACGAGCACGACGATGCGCCGACGCCAGTAGATCGAGGCCGGCAGTGGTCCGACGGGTTGACGCAGAGAAGGCACGATCAAACTCTACGAGACTGTGTGTGGCGATTGACTCACCAACACCGCACAGTCGCCCCTTCCTTCACATGATCCGCCATTTGATCCGTTCGAGCGAGCTCCAATCGGACGATTTCCGGAGCCTCCCCGGGAGGATCCGGAGTGGCCTGATCCACTTCGGCCCGGTCGGCGGGCATGGGAGGATCGAAGGGCCATGACTGCCATCACCACCCCCGCCCTCCCTGTCTCGGCCGCCGACGCCGCCCGGCTGCCGATGCCCCTGCCGCTGTTCCACTCGACCGTCCTGGACTGGTACGAGGCGAGCAAGCGGGACCTGCCCTGGCGGACCCCCGACGCGACGCCCTGGGCGGTCATGGTGAGCGAGTTCATGCTCCAGCAGACCCCGGTCAAGCGCGTGCTGCCCGCCTGGGAGGCCTGGCTCACCCGCTGGCCGACCCCGGCCGCCCTCGCCGCCGAGCCGTCCGGCGAGGCGGTCCGGATGTGGGGCCGGCTGGGCTACCCGCGCCGGGCGCTGCGCCTGCACGCGGCCGCGGTGGCGATCACCGAGGAGCACGGCGGCGAGGTCCCGGACGACCACGCCACGCTGCTCTCGCTGCCCGGGGTGGGGGAGTACACCGCCGCCGCCGTCGCCTCCTTCGCCTTCCGCCAGCGGCACGTGGTGCTGGACACCAACGTCCGCCGGGTCTTCGCCCGCGCGGTGACCGGGGTCGAGTACCCGCCCCAGGCGACCACCGCGGCCGAGCGCCGCACCGCCACCGCGCTGCTGCCGGACGACGCGGAGACGGCGGCCACCTGGGCGGTCGGCGTGATGGAGCTGGGCGCGCTGGTCTGCACCGCGCGCGGCCCGGAGTGCGGGGACTGCCCGCTGTTCACCGCCTGCGCCTGGCAGCGGGCCGGCCGCCCGCCGTACGAGGGCCCGGCCCGGCGCGGTCAGTCCTACGAGGGGACGGACCGCCAGGTGCGCGGCAAGCTGCTCGCGGTGCTGCGCGAGGCGCACGGGACGGTGCCGCAGGCCCGGCTGGACGTGGTCTGGCCGGACGCGGTGCAGCGGGCCCGGGCGCTGGACGGCCTGGTGGCGGACGGCCTGGTCGAGCCGGTCGAGCAGGGCGTCTACCGGCTGCCCCAGTAAGCGGCGGAACACGACGGCGCCCCCGGGAGAGGACCTCCCGGGGGCGCCGTCGTGTGCGGGGGCCGTCAGACGGCCGCCGCCTCCAGCGAGGCCTCGGCCGGCTTCTCGCCCTTGCCGGTTCCGCGCAGCGGCACCTCGCGCAGGAACACCGCCGCGGCGATCGCGATCACGGCCACGCCCGCGCCCCACAGGAAGACGGTGTGCATGCCGTTGGACACCGCGTGGTTGTAGGCGTCCTGGACGTAGTCCGGCAGCTTGTGCAGCTCCTCCAGGCTGCTCTGCTGCGGGTCCTTCATGCCGCCCGGGGGCATCGGCTTCCCGGCCAGCATCTCCGCCATGGTGTCGGTCACCCGGTTGTTGAACAGCGCGCCGAACAGCGCGACACCGAAGGAGCCGCCGATGGTGCGGAACAGGGTGGCGGTGGAGCTGGCCACGCCCATGTCCTTGAGCTCGACGCTGTTCTGCGCGACCAGCATGGTGATCTGCATCAGGAAGCCCATGCCGGCGCCGAGCACGACCATCCAGCAGGCCGAGGTGAACCTGCTGGTCCCGATGCCCATGGTGGAGAGCAGGATCAGGCCGGCGGTCATCACGATGGTGCCGATGATCGGGTAGATCCGGTACTTGCCGGTCTTGGTGACGGCCTGGCCGACCACCAGCGAGACGATCAGCATGCCGAACATCATCGGCATCAGCAGCAGACCGGAGTTGGTCGCCGAGGCGCTCTGGACCGTCTGCTGGTAGAGCGGCAGGAAGACGGTCGAGCCGAACATCACGAAGCCGACGATGAAGCCGATGATCGAGACCAGGGTGAAGTTCAGGTTCCGGAACAGGCTCAGCGGGAGCATCGGCTCCTCGGCCCGCTGCTCCACGTAGCAGAAGGCGATCAGCGAGGCGGCGGCGAGCGCGGTCAGGCCCAGGATCTCCTTGGAGCCCCAGGCGTACTGCTGGCCGCCCCAGGTGGTGATCAGCACCAGCGAGGTGATGCCGGTGGTGAGCAGCACGACGCCCGCGTAGTCGATCTTGGCGGTGTTGCGGACCTTCGGCAGCTTCAGGGTGACGACGACCACGGCGAGCGCTATCACGCCGAGCGGCAGGTTGATGTAGAAGGTCCAGTGCCAGCTCAGGTGGTCGGTGATGAAGCCGCCGGCCAGCGGGCCGCCGATGGTGGCGAGGGCCATCACCGCGGCGAACATTCCCTGGTACTTGCCGCGGTCGCGCGGCGGGACGAGCGCGCCCATGATCGACATGACGCCGACCATCAGACCGCCGGCGCCCAGGCCCTGTACGGCGCGGAAGCCGATCAGCTCGTTCATGTTCTGCGCCAGGCCGGACAGCGCCGAGCCCACCAGGAAGATCACGATCGAGGTGAGGAAGGTGCCCTTGCGGCCGTACATGTCGCCGAGCTTGCCCCAGACCGGGGTGGAGGCGGCGGTGGCCAGGGTGTAGGCGGTGACCACCCAGGACAGGTGCTCGCCGCCGCCGAGGTCGTGGACGATGGTCGGCATCGCGGTGCCGACGATCAGGTTGTCGAGCATGGCCAGCAGCATGGTGACGACCAGACCGACCATCACGAGGCGGATCTCGCGGGGCGACCGCGGTTGCTCCTCCTCGGCCGTCTTGTCCTCCGGTACCGGGCCGGCGGTCTTGGGCTGTGACATGGGGTGGGGTCTCCCGGAGCGTGGTTCGGACGGAGCGTCGTGCCGTGCGGCGGCTCACTTACTTGTCGCCCGGCTAGTTTATCGACCGTCGGCACGGTAGGTTGTTTACTAGCCGGTCGTCAAGCCAGTTTCCCGACCGGCCTTCTGGGCAGGGAGAATGAGTCCGGGGCGGCCGCCGTCCCGGGGTCCGCAGTAGTCAACCGACGCAGTCATGAGGCAGGCCATGGGCACTCCGCACAGCCCCCGCAGCGACACCCGGGCTCGCATCATCGAGGTGTCGCTGGAGCTCTTCTCCGAGCAGGGCTACGAGCAGACCTCACTGCGCGAGATCGCCGACCGCCTGGGCGTCACCAAGGCCGCGCTCTACTACCACTTCAAGACCAAGGACGACATCGTCCTGGGCATCGTCGAGCGGATGGCCGCGCCGATCGACGAGACCGTCGCGTGGGGCCGCCAGCAGGTCTGGAGCCCGGAGGTGCGCGACGAGCTGATCCGCCGCTTCGCGGACGGGATGGCCGAGCGGGCCCCGCTGCTGCGCTTCTTCCACGAGAACCAGCCCGCGCTGCGCGAGTCCCCGGCCGGGCTGGCCTTCAGGGATCGCATGATCACCATGATGCAGCTGGTGCACGGGCCGGACGCGGACTTCCACGACCGGCTGCGGGCCGCGATGGCGCTGTTCACCGTCCATTCGTCGCTGTTCCTGGTCAAGCAGGACAGCGCGAACTGCGGTCACGCCCCGAACGTGTGGGGCGAGCGGCTGCCCCCCGCCGAACTGGACGAGGCGATCGGCGCGGCCCGGGACATCGCGCTGGAGATCGGCGCCCGGATCAGCCACCCCGCGCCCGGCGCCCGCTGAGCGCCGCGGGGCGGCTCAGAAGTTCGTGACGCCGTGCCCCGCGAGGTAGGCGATCGGGTTGACCACCGCGCCGTAGCGGTTGCTGGTGCGGATCTCGAAGTGCAGGTGCGGCCCGGTCGAGTTGCCGGTGCTCCCGGACATGCCGATCCGCTCGCCCGCCGACACCCGCTCGCCCGCCGCGACGGCCACCGAGGACATGTGGGCGTACTGCGCGAAGTGCCCGTCCGCCAGCCGCAGCACGACCTCCTTGCCGTACGCGCCGTCCCAGCCGGCCGACACCACGGTCGCGTCGCCGACCGCCAGCAGCGGCGTGCCCGGGGCGACCGCGAAGTCCACCCCGGTGTGGTACCCGGCCGCGTAGCTGCGGTTGGGCTTCCCGTACGGGTTGCTGGTCGGTGCGTTCGGCACCGGCGCCGACCATCCGGGAGCCGGGGCCGGGGCCGGGGCCGGGGCCGGGGCCGGGCCGGGGTCGGGCTCGGGGGCCGGCTCGGCGGCGGCTTCCGGTGCCGGTTCCGGTTCCGGTGCCGGCGGGTCGAACGGCAGCAGGTTGGCCGCCACGGCCACGGACTGCTGCGCGGAGTCGCCGTCGTCGGGCAGCTTGTAGGCGCTGGGTCCGGCCACCTGGACCAGCCCCGCGCTCGGCACGTCCACCTTCGGCACGGTGAAGGCCGAGCTGCCCGGGGTGGTGGGCAGCACGGTCTGCGCCGAGGCCGAGCCCGGGGTGGCGACCAGCAGCACGCCGGCGAGCAGCACGGCGGCCGCTCCGGCCGAGACCAGCGCGTGGTCGTGCTCGGCCCGCTGCCGGCTGCCGGGCAGCGTGGTGTGCCGGGGCGATCCGAGCGTGCGCAGCGGCGCGGCGTGGGTACGGACGGCGTGGTCGAGCCGGGGCTGCCAGGCCGCGGCCCGGGCCGCCGTACGGGCGGCGAGCGTGTGCAGCGGCGCGGCGTGGGTACGGACGGCGTGGTCGAGCCGGGGCTGCCAGGCCGCGGCCCGGGCCGCCGCACGGGCGGCGAGCCGGCGCAGGGCCGGCGCCAAGGGCGGGACGTTGGACATCGCTTGCCGTACCTCACGGGTCGTACGAGGGCAGCACGAAGGGCCCGTTCGGGCGCGTGCTGAGCGGGGGACCACTCAGGTGTAACGGTCACCGAGCGGAGTCCCAAACGGGGTGACGTACTACGGCGTGTAGTCGGCGTGGCGCCGGAGATTCAAACCGATGGAGTACCGATCATGAGATCCGATCGTCCAGGTCCGCTCCGGCGCGCCCGCCGGTTCCCCCGGGTGCGCTACTACCGCCGGTCGTACCGGGCCGCGGGCCTGTGACCAGCGCCACGCGCGGCCCGGGTTTGGCGGGCTCGAACCGCTTTCGTACGGACCGCTGACCGGTCCGGCCCGCTGCGGCACCATCGAGCCATGTATGGCAACAGGAGCGAAGACCCCGACGCCAGTGACCGCCCGAGCCTGCCGGACCGCCGCTTCGCCGCCCTGCGCGGCTGCGAGCGGCTGCTGTCCGGCGTCCAGCCGCAGAGCATCCGCGAACGCCTCGCCGACCTGGCCGGCCCGCTCCCGGACGCCGGCCCCGGGCCGGACGCCGCTCCCGGCTCGGGCGCCGCCCCCGGGCCGGACGCGGCCCCCGGGCCGCACGCCGTCCCCGACCTGGACGGCCGCCCGGACCAGTACGGCGACGGCGTGGTCCGCACCCTGGAGCACCGGGTCGCCGAGCTGCTCGGCACCGAGGACGCGGCCTTCTTCCCGACCGGCACCATGGCCCAGCAGATCGCCCTGCGGATCCACGCCGAGGCGGCCGGCCCGCGCACCGTGGTCACCCACCCGCTGGCCCACACCGACCGGCACGAGCGGCACGCGCTCGGTGTCCTGTCCGGCCTGCGCAGCCTCTGGCCGACGACCGAGCCGCGCCAGCCCACCGCCGAGGAACTGCGCGCCCTGGACGAGCCGTACGCCGCGCTCAGCCTGGAGCTGCCGCTGCGCGACGCCGGGTTCGTGCTGCCGGGCTGGGCGGAGCTGGTGGAGCTGGCCGCGGTGGTGCGGGAGGAGCACGGTGCGGCGCTGCACCTGGACGGCGCCCGGATCTGGGAGTCCGCGGTCGCCCTCGGCCGGCCGCTGCCGGAGGTCGCCGCCCTGGCCGACTCGGTCTACGTCTCCTTCTACAAGACGCTCGGCGGGATCAGCGGCGCCGCGCTGGCGGGTCCGGGCGGCTTCGTCCGCACCGCCCGGGCCTGGCGGCACCGCTACGGCGGGCAGCTCTACCAGCAGTGGCCGTTCGCGCTGGCCGCGCTGACCGGACTGGAGCGCGAACTGCCGCGGCTGCCCGGGTACGTGGCGCACGCCCGGACGGTCGCCGCGGCGCTGGACCGGGCGTTCGCCGCCGTCCCCGGCGCCCGGGTGCACCCGGCCCCGCCGCACACCCACCAGTTCCAGCTCTGGCTGCCGTACCCGGTCGGGGAGTTGGAGGAGGCCGGACTGGGGCTGGCCGAGGACACCGGGATCGGGCTGTTCGGCGCCTGGCGCGCGGGCGGGCCGCCCGGGCTGTCGATGACCGAGGTCACGGTCGCGGCGCCCGCCCTCGGCTGGACCGCCGCCGACGTCACGGTGGCGGCCGCCGCCTTCCTGGACCGGCTGGCGGCCGGCCGGGCCTGACAAAGCGTCCGGCCCGCCCCCGCGCGCTGCGGGGACGGGCCAGACGTGGAGTTGTCAGAGCTGCCTGGTCACAGGCCGATCGCTACCCGGGGGTGACGATCAGTTGTCGACCGGGCGGACCCGGATCCAGGTCTCCAGGTAGTTCGAGGACTCGTTCTCGACCTCGATGCTGGTGCCCGTCTTCGGGACGTCGACGCCGGCGTACTGGTTGTCCTTGCTCCACCACGACTTCAGGTCGTTGAACTCGTCGACGCCCTTGGCCTTCGGGATGACGGTCTCGACGCCGGCCTTGTGCAGGGTCAGCGGGGAGACGCGACGGGAACCGAAGGTGGAGTCGAAGCCCTGGACGCGCGGCTTCATCAGGGCGCCGTCGGACCACTTCAGCGGGGCCGGGTGCGAGTCGACCGGCAGGACCAGGCCGTGGCCCGGGTGGGCGCTGACGTTGTTGTCGGTCTGCGACTCGTCCCAGAACCAGATCAGCAGGCCGGGCTGGTACGAGTAGTGCTCGACCCAGCCCGGCTTGTCGGCGAAGCCGAAGTTGTACGGGCCGGTCTTCAGGGTCTGGTCGAAGGACACGTACTGCCGGTTCTCCGCGATGTAGTACTGCGCGTAGTCCTTGGTGTACGAGCCGCTGAAGCGGGAGAACCCGTCGGCCACCCAGCCGTTGTCACCGTTCTCGACGTCGTCGCTGAACACGGTGGCGCCGTCGGCGACGACCGCGACGTTGTCCAGGGTCAGGCCGCGGAAGTGCAGGCCGCCGTCGCTGGTGTGGCGGTAGCGGAACTTGACCTTCTGGCCCGCGAAGGCGTCCAGGTTGAACGACAGGTCGCCCCAGGCGGCCACCTGGCCGCTGAGGGCCGGACGGCCGTTCTCGCGCGGCAGGGCGGTGCCGTTCCAGGTGCCGTCCACGACGGTCCAGTTCTTGCCGCCGTCGGTGGAGACCTCGCCGAACGCGTAGTCGAAGTCCTGCTCCAGCTCGTACCAGGCCTTGGCGTTGATGCTGGCCTTGGCCTTGCCGGTCAGGTCGATGTCGCGGGTGAGCGTGACGTTCAGGTTGTCGGCGCTGCCGCTCCACCACTCACCGGTGCCGCCGAACGGCTTGTTGATGTCGGTGGTGATGCTCTTCTTCGGCAGGTCGACGATCAGACCCTGCGGCAGGTTGCTGTTGTACTCCGCCGGGCCGATGTGGTGGGTCGACTCGGTGCCGGCCTTGGCGCGGTCCACCTTCAGCCAGCCGAGCTGGTACTTGCTCCAGCCGTCGAGGTCGTTCGGCATGTCGCCGATGCTGTTCTTGCCCTCGCCGAGCCAGGAACCGGAGGACATCAGCGACCAGAAGCCGACCGAGTTGTCGATGCCCTTGCCGGCGGTGTCGTAGAGGTCCGGCAGACCGAGGTCGTGGCCGTACTCGTGGGCGAAGACGCCGAGGCCGCCGTTCTCGGGCTGCATCGTGTAGTCGCCGATCCACAGGCCGCTGTTGCCGACCTGGACGCCGCCGAGCTTGTTGCCCTCGGGACCGGCCGAGCCCTGCAGGTTGCCGTAGACGTACGAGCGGTGCGCCCACAGGGCCTTGGTGCCCTGCTTGCCGCCACCGGCCGACTTGTCCTCGCCGGCGTGCACGATCTGGAAGTGGTCGATGTACCCGTCGGGCTGGTTGAAGTTCCCGTCGTGGTGCGAACCGTAGCGGTCCCACTGGTCGTACGAGGCCAGGGTCGCCTTGATCTGGGCCTCGGTCTGACCCTTGGCCTGCTGGTCCTTGTACCAGATGTCCACGGCGTCGCGGATCAGGTCCTGGGCGCTGGCGCAGACGTTGGAGCCGCAGTAGTCGGAGCCGTACCGGGCCTCGTTCCACGGGACGCGGACCCAGTCCTGGACCACGCCGTCGACCGAGTAGCGGCCCGAGGACTGCTTCTCGTAGTAGGTCTTCAGCGAGGGCTTGTCCTTGGCGAAGTACAGGTCCTGGTAGTGCTGCTGGTTGTAGTCGGCCTGCCACTGGGTCGAGTTGTTGGTGGCCGGGTCCGGCTTCTCGATCTCGTTGTGCTTGGGGCCGGCCTCGCCGCCGTACTTGACCTTGCCGTCCGGCGTCTTGGTGGTGTTGTCCACCTGGTCACCGAAGTCGACCAGGATGGTGAAGATCTTGTCCGTGCGCTCGCGGGCGAGCTCCACGTACTTGTCCTTGCCGAGCTTCACGCTGGTGCTGCCGTTGTGCTGCTCGACCTCGGCGGTGCCGTTGAGCAGCTTCTCGGTGGCGGCCTTCTGCTCCGCCTCCACCTTCGCCGTCAGCGGGCCCGGAAGGTTGTGCTCGGTGTTCTGGACGGCTTCGGCCGGGTCCCGCGGGACCGGGGCCGAGCCGGCGGCGACGGCGGTGCCCGGGAACAGGCCCGCGCCGAGCGTGACTATGACCGCTGCGGCCGTGGCAGCCGCAGCGGTTCTCCTGGTGCTCTTCAACGTTGTGACGTCCTCCCCGACCGGGGCCCAGCTCTTGGCCAAAGCCCGGCAAACCAAAATGAAAGACAGGTGGACGTCATTTGATACAAGCGTGCACAGAAAAGATAGACCTTGACCGTGACATGGTCACGGCGCTATGCTCCGCGACTCCCTATCACCTGACCGTCTGTCAACCGTATGTTGGTTAAAGCTCGCTGAGAAACCGAGCGCACCCGTACCAGCCCATGCGGAAGCCGTCGTCCCGGTCCGTACCGGTGCCGACCGCGGAGGGGCCGGAACGCACCGAGCCCCCGGCGCGAACGCCGGGGGCTCGGTGGCTGTGAAGTTGTCTGTTAAAAGTTGGGCTACTTCGTCAGGTCCGGACCGGACGAGGCGACCGCGGCCGGGGTGTCCGCGACGGCCGACTTCTCCTCGCCGCGGAAGGTGAACTTGGCCTCCTTGCCCTCACCGTCGACGTCGACGACGACGATGTGGCCGGCCCGCAGCTCACCGAAGAGGATCTTCTCGGAGAGGTGGTCCTCGATCTCGCGCTGGATGGTGCGGCGCAGCGGACGGGCACCCAGGATCGGGTCGTAGCCGCGCTTGGCCAGCAGCTTCTTGGCCTCGACGCTGAGCTCCAGGCCCATGTCCTTGTCCTTGAGCCGCTCGTCCACCTTGTCGATCATGAGGTCGACGATCTGGATGATGTCGTCCTCGGACAGCTGGTGGAACACCACGATGTCGTCGACGCGGTTCAGGAACTCGGGGCGGAAGTGCTGCTTGAGCTCCTCGCCGACCTTCGCCTTCATCCGCTCGTACCCGGTCTGGGTGTCACCCGTGGCCGCGAAGCCCAGGTTGAAGCCCTTGGAGATGTCCCGGGTGCCGAGGTTGGTCGTCATGATGATGACGGTGTTCTTGAAGTCGACCACGCGGCCCTGGGAGTCGGTCAGGCGACCGTCCTCCAGGATCTGCAGCAGCGAGTTGAAGATGTCCGGGTGGGCCTTCTCGACCTCGTCGAAGAGGACGACCGAGAACGGCTTGCGGCGGACCTTCTCGGTCAGCTGGCCGCCCTCCTCGTAGCCCACGTAGCCGGGCGGGGAGCCGAACAGCCGGGAGACGGTGTGCTTCTCGGAGAACTCGGACATGTCGAGCGCGATCAGCGCGTCCTCGTCGCCGAAGAGGAACTCCGCCAGCGTCTTGGACAGCTCGGTCTTACCGACGCCGGACGGGCCGGCGAAGATGAACGAACCGCCGGGGCGCTTCGGGTCCTTGAGGCCCGCACGGGTGCGCCGGATGGCCTGGGAGAGCGCCTTGATGGCGTCCTTCTGGCCGATGACGCGCTTGTGCAGCTCGTCCTCCATGCGCAGCAGGCGGGACGTCTCCTCCTCGGTCAGCTTGAAGACCGGGATGCCGGTGGCGGTGGCCAGGACCTCGGCGATGAGCTCCTCGTTGACCTCCGCGACGACGTCCATGTCGCCGGCCTTCCACTCCTTCTCGCGCTTGGCCTTGGCCTGCAGGAGCTGCTTCTCGTCGTCGCGCAGGGACGCGGCCTTCTCGAAGTCCTGCGCGTCGATCGCGCTCTCCTTCTCGCGGCGCACGTCGGCGATCTTCTCGTCGAACTCGCGCAGGTCCGGCGGCGCGGTCATCCGGCGGATGCGCATCCGGGAGCCGGCCTCGTCGATCAGGTCGATCGCCTTGTCCGGCAGGAAGCGGTCCGAGATGTACCGGTCGGCCAGGGTGGCGGCGGCGACCAGGGCGGCGTCCGTGATGGAGACCCGGTGGTGGGCCTCGTAGCGGTCGCGCAGACCCTTGAGGATCTCGATGGTGTGCGGCAGCGAGGGCTCGGCGACCTGGATCGGCTGGAAGCGGCGCTCCAGCGCGGCGTCCTTCTCCAGGTGCTTGCGGTACTCGTCCAGGGTGGTGGCACCGATGGTCTGCAGCTCGCCGCGGGCCAGCATCGGCTTGAGGATGCTGGCGGCGTCGATGGCGCCCTCGGCGGCGCCCGCGCCGACCAGGGTGTGCAGCTCGTCGATGAACAGGATGATGTCGCCGCGGGTGCGGATCTCCTTGAGCACCTTCTTCAGGCGCTCCTCGAAGTCACCGCGGTAGCGCGAGCCGGCCACCAGGGCGCCCAGGTCCAGCGTGTAGAGCTGCTTGTCCTTGAGCGTCTCCGGGACCTCGCCCTTGACGATCGCCTGGGCCAGGCCCTCGACCACGGCGGTCTTGCCGACGCCGGGCTCACCGATCAGCACCGGGTTGTTCTTGGTGCGGCGGGACAGCACCTGCATGACCCGCTCGATCTCCTTCTCGCGCCCGATGACCGGGTCGAGCTTGGCCTCGCGGGCGGCCTGGGTGAGGTTGCGGCCGAACTGGTCCAGGACCAGGGAGGTCGACGGGGTGCCCTCGGCGGGCCCGCCGGCGGTGGCCGACTCCTTGCCGCCGCCGGTCTGGTAGCCGGAGAGCAGCTGGATGACCTGCTGGCGCACCCGGTTGAGGTCGGCGCCCAGCTTCACCAGGACCTGGGCGGCGACGCCCTCGCCCTCGCGGATCAGGCCGAGCAGGATGTGCTCGGTGCCGATGTAGTTGTGGCCGAGCTGAAGGGCCTCGCGGAGCGACAGCTCCAGCACCTTCTTCGCCCGGGGGGTGAAGGGAATGTGACCGGACGGGGCCTGCTGGCCCTGGCCGATGATCTCCTCGACCTGCTGGCGAACGGCCTCAAGAGAAATCCCGAGGCTCTCCAGGGCCTTGGCGGCGACGCCCTCGCCCTCGTGGATCAGACCCAGGAGGATGTGCTCGGTGCCGATGTAGTTGTGGTTGAGCATCCGGGCTTCTTCCTGAGCCAGGACGACAACCCGCCGCGCGCGGTCGGTGAACCTCTCGAACATCGTTTATCGCTCCTCAGAGCGGTCGGGCAGTTCGGGGTCCGTCCCCGCCCTGTCCTTCCGCATGCTAGTCCCGCTCAGCGGCGCGGCCCACGGATTCACTCCCCGGTAGAGGAGCGAGATGCTGCGCGACCAGCCGACACCAATCCCAACCTGATGCTGGGAAACGGTGTTCCCGCAGGCGGGCCGGATGCACCGGATTCCGCTACGCCATCGGCGAACACGCGCCGCCGGGGCGCGGCCGGAACCGTCCGGCCGGTCGCACATACTGCCCCTGGACGGGCCGAAGAACCCGTCCACCTGCATTCATACCCGGTATCGGGGCGGTTCTCGCGCAGTTTCCGCGGTGGCGGTGTTCGCCTGGCGAGAAGTCGGGCCGTGGTGACGGCGGTTCAACGGCGGCCGGGGCCGGGTACGCCGTCCCGGGTGTCCTCGTTACCGCTTCGCCCTTACAGCGTTGCACAGCCCGTGATTGTTCCGCCGCCCGAGCCCGTGCCCGAGCCCGTGCTCCGCAGGCTCCCGGTGCGGCGGCCCCGCGGGCACGCGCCGCGGGGCGCGGAGGAGACTCCTCCGCGCCCCGTGCGTGTGATGGCGGCGCCGCCTCCGGCCGCCGGGGCCCCGCACCCGCTCCGGCGGGCCTGCGGAGCCGGGATCAGGACGCGTTGGCCTTCTCGTAGGCCTCGCGGACGTTGCTCGGAACGCGGCCGCGGTCGTTGACCTCCAGGCCCTGCTCCTTGGCCCACGCGCGGATCTTGGCGGTGTCCGGGGCGCCGCCGCCGGACGGCCGCGCCGCGGCGCTGCGGCCCGGACGACGGGCGCCGGCGAGCCGGCCGCTCTGCTTGCGGCCCTTCTCCACGTACGGCGCCAGCAGACCGCGCAGCTTGTCCGCGTTGGCGCTCTTCAGGTCGATCTCGTAGGCAACGCCGTCGAGCGCGAACGTCACCGTCTCGTCCGCCGAACCGCCGTCGAGATCGTCTTCAAGAATGACCTGCACCCTCTGTGCCACGGGCTTCCCTTTCCGCTAAACGACCCATTGCCTAAGGAAAGGAAAGCGCCTTTCTCCGGAAAACACAAACCCTTGACCCGGGTGGAGCGGCTCAGAGGTGCAGCAGCATGCGCGAGTTGCCCAGTGTGTTGGGCTTCACCCGCTCCAGGTCGAGGAACTCGGCGACGCCTTCATCGTACGAGCGGAGGAGTTCTTCATAGACATCCGTAGCGATCGCCGCCGGGTCTGTCGTACCATCATCGGTTTCCTGGAGCTCGCCGATCTCGACGAAACCGTGTTTCGCGAAGAACGCGACCTCGAACGTCAAGCAGAAAATCCGACGGACGCCCAGCCAGCGTGCCGTCTGCACCAGCTTCTCCAACAGCAGGTGCCCGATCCCGGTGCCCCGGACGACCGGATCCACCGCGAGCGTGCGGACCTCGGCGAGGTCCTCCCACATCACGTGCAGCGCGCCGCAGGCCACCACCACGCCGTTGTCGTCGCGTTCCGCGACCCAGAACTCCTGGACGGATTCGAACAGTGTGACTGTGGGCTTGTCCAGCAGAATGCCGTCGCGCGAGTAGGTGTCGATGAGCCTGCGCACTGCCCGCACGTCCGTGGTCCGCGCCCGGCGGATGGTGACCTCCATGGTCCCGGACGTTATCGCGCCGCTCCCGGTTCCGTCGCACCGGTATCGGGTCCGTCGTCCGCGGAATCCGCCCCGGTCGGATCGGGCGGGAACAGAGCGGCCACCCGCAAGGCGTCCCGGAGCGCTTCGCGTTGCTCGGGGGACATCAGGCCGAAGAAGTGCACCAGGGCCGCCGCCGGATTGTCGCTGGTGGCCCAGGCGTCGTTCATCAGTGCCGCCGTGTACGCCTCACGCGAGGAGACCGGTTCATATCGATAGGCCCGGCCGACCCGCTCGCGGCGCAGCCAGCCCTTTCTGTGGAGCTTGTCCAGGACGGTCATCACCGTGGTGTACGCGATTTCGCGTTCCGACCGCAGATCCAGGAGAACCTCGCGAACCGTGACCGGTCGGTTCCACTGCCACACCCGGGTCATGATGGCGTTCTCAAGTTCGCCGAGTTGCCGGACCATAGTGCGGCCAGGATAGGGAGTGAATGGGGCAAATCTTGTGAAGTACGCCAAACCGGCGCGCCGCCACCCCCGGGAATCGGGAATGGCGGCGCGCCGGTCGTTCGGGGCGGCTGACGGCGTCGGTCGCGGGTTCCGCCCGCCGGTCCTCGCGGGGCCCGTCGGCCCGCGCGGGATCAGTCGACGTCTTCCTTGGCCCGCTGGGCCCCGCCCTGGCTGCGGACGATGGCCCGCACCAGGAATCCGAAGCCGATCGCCATGACCAGCGGCGGCACGATCGCGCTGACGTAGTCCATCAGGTCACTCCTCCTCGGTCTTCTCCGCCGTCGCGGCGGAAGCCTTCGGCTCCGGCTTCACCAGCGGGAAGAGCACCGTCTCCCGGATGTTCTTGCCGGTCAGCAGCATGATCAGGCGGTCCACGCCGAGGCCGAGGCCACCGGTCGGGGGCATCGCGTACTCCAGGGCGCGCAGGAAGTCCTCGTCCACCTGCATCGCCTCGACGTCGCCGCCGGCCGCCAGCAGCGACTGGGCGGTGAGGCGGGCGCGCTGCTCGACCGGGTCGACCAGCTCGGAGTAGGCGGTGCCGATCTCGGTCCCGAAGATCACCAGGTCCCACTTCTCGGCCACGCCGGGCTGCGAGCGGTGCTGGCGGGTCAGCGGGGAGACCTCGGTCGGGTAGTCCTTGATGAAGGTCGGCCGGACGGCGTTCTCCTCCAGCAGGCGCTCGACCATCTCCAGCACGATCTGGCCGTGGCCCCAGTCCTTCTCGAACGGGATGCCGTGCTCGGCGGCCAGCTTGCGCAGCTCCTCGACGCCGGTCTCCGGGGTGACCTCCACGCCCAGGTGGGCGGAGATGCCCGGGTAGACCGCGACCTCCTCCCACGGCTCGGCCAGGTCGATCTCGTGCTCGACGCCGTGCGCGTCCACGCCCTTGATGACCGTGGTGCCCAGTGCGTCCCGGGCCGCGTTGACGATCGTCTCGCGGATCAGCTCGGCCTGGGTGTCGTAGTCGCCGTACGCCTCGTACGACTCCAGCGAGGTGAACTCCGGGTTGTGGGTGGAGTCCGCGCCCTCGTTGCGGAAGTTGCGGTTGATCTCGAAGACCTTCTCGGCGCCGCCGACCACCAGCCGCTTGAGGTACAGCTCGGGGGCGATGCGCATGTAGAGGTCGATGTCGTACGCGTTGATGTGCGTCTTGAACGGACGGGCGTTGGCGCCGCCGTGCACCGGCTGCAGCATCGGGGTCTCGACCTCGATGTAGCCGCGGTCCTCGTAGGTGCGGCGGATCGAGCGGACGACCTTGCTGCGCAGGTGCAGGATCTCGCGGGCCTCGGGGTTGACGATCAGGTCCACGTAGCGCTGGCGGACCCGGGCCTCCGGGTCGGTCAGGCCCTTGTGCTTGTCCGGCAGCGGGCGCAGGCACTTGGCGGTGAGCTCCCAGCGGTCCACCATCACGGACAGCTCGCCGCGCTTGGAGGTGATCACCTCGCCCTCGACGCCGACCTGGTCGCCGAGGTCGATGTCGGTCTTCCAGGCCGCCAGCCGCTCCGCGCCCAGCTTGTCCAGCGAGAACATCACCTGGAGGTCGCCGGTGCCGTCCCGCAGGGTGGCGAAGCAGAGCTTGCCGCCGGTGCGGGAGAGGATCACGCGGCCGGTGACACCGGCCCGTTCGCCGGTCGCGGTGTCCGGCTCCAGGTCCGGGTGCTTGGCACGCAGGTCCGCGATGGTGGTGGTGCGGGGGAATCCGACCGGGTACGGGTCGACGCCGGCCGCCCGGAGCCGGTCCAGCTTCTCGCGCCGGACGCGCATCTGCTCGGGAAGGTCGTCGGTCGCGGGAACAAGGCTCTGATCGCTCACCCCACAAGGGTAGCCAGCCACACACGGTGCTCCGCGCCGGGATTCCCGCGGGGGAGGCCGTGACGGCGGCCTCCCCCGGGGAACGAGCGGTCGGGTCAGCCGTTGCGGCGGGCCCGGAGCCGGCGGGCGGTGACCAGACCGGCGGTGCCGAGCACCACGGCGGCGGCGCTCGTCGCGGCCAGCGGCAGGGCGGCGGAGCTGCCGGTGGCGGCCAGCGGGCCGTCGGAGGTCCGGACGCTCCCGGTGCCGCCGGTGCCGGTGCCGCCGGTGCCCGTGCCGGTCTCCCGGACGGGGCTCGTGGAGTCCTTGTCGCTGAGGCCGGCCGGGACGACCGCGGTGGTCGGCGCGGGGGAGGGGTCGGTGACGGGCGCGGTGGTGGGCGTCCCGGTCGGGGTCGGGGCGGGGGTGCCGCCGGTGCCGGGGGTGGTGGCCGGGGCGGCCCGCAGGGAGACCTTCAGCAGGTCGTTGGCGGGGTTGCGGTCCCAGCTCATGACGGCGCTGGGGTGGCCCGGCTCGTAGTCGCTCGCCATGTTCTGCAGCGAGACCGTCGCGGTGAGCTCGTCGGTGCCCGCGGGGACCGAGAGGGTCAGCTTGTGGGAGTTGGTGGCGCCGGCCGGGATGAAGAACCCGCCCAGCCCCTCGCAGTTGAACTTGTTGAGCGGCTTGTCGGACTTCTGGCCGAGGACGTAGTCGTTCGGCCGGCAGGTCGACGGCAGGCCGGTGACGGTGACGCCTTCCGGGAACTGCACCTGGAGTTCGGGCGCGCTCTCGCCGCCGCTGCGGTCCATGATCGAGGCCGGGCCGCCGCTGACGGCGCCGAGGGTGAAGGTGCCGGTGGTGCCGGAGGCGTCCGGTGCCCAGGCGCCGTTCACCGCGAAGTCGGCGTCGTTGTCGGCGAGGACCTCCTGCTCGGTGGAGTAGGCGTTCATGTCGAGGCCGTCCGGGATCCCCTCGCCGGAGGTCGGCACCAGGGTGGCGGGAGCGCCGGTGCCGCGCTGGAACGACATCCGCTTGCGCAGGTCCGCGGCGCTGCTGCCGCTCGCTCCCTCGGCGGGGAAGACGGAGTAGTCGGCGAAGGCGTAGCGGGCGTCCGCGCCCACGGTGAGGTCGAGGCCGTTCAGCTTGACGGCCTGGCCGGGGGCGATCTCGCCGTCGATGGTGCAGATGCCGTGCACGGTGGGCATCGGGGAACCGAAGCCGTGGCCCGCCCAGTCGCCCTTGTCCTTCGCGTACTCGCAGTTGGAGGGCCAGGTGGCCACGTCGAGGCCCGGGGTCAGGTAGACCTCGACGACCGCCCGCCGGGCCGCGACCTCGCCGTGGTTGGCGAAGGCGAGAGTCGACGGGAGCGTGCTGCCGACCTTGACGTCACGCTGCTCCGAGGGCTCCTTGGTGCGGAAGCCGGCACCGCCGATCTCCACCTGGATGTCGGCCTCGGCGGTCTCGGCGCCGGGGGCGCTGAGGGTGGCGTGGACGGTGCCGGTGGAACCGGGGCGGACGCCCGCGACGGCGCTCAGCCACGGGTGGCTGGTGATGTTGATGTTCTCCAGGTCGAGGCGCCAGATGTCGCAGGTGATCACCTTGCCCGCGGTGGCGCAGCCCGGGACGGCGAGCGTGGCCAGCCCGTCGATGCCGGTGGTGTCGAACGCGAGTTTGGCGCCGGTCACGACGTCGGTGCCGGTCCGGCCGATCCGCAGGTGGATGTTCTCGCCGAACTGGGGCTGAGGGGCCGGCTGGGTCGAGATCTGGATCGTGCCGGTCGGGAAGATCCGGAGCTGGGTGCCGGCGGCGTGCGCCGGGACGGTCGCGGTGCCGGCGGCCAGGGCGGCCACGATCGTGGCCGTGCCCGCGCCGAGGATCCGGCGCGTGCGAGTCGAAAGCATGTGAATCCCCCGCGGTTGGAGTGGTGAGGCTCCGCACCCTAGGGATTGTTGAACGGTCGTCAACCCGGTTGATCAGTGGCCAATTCGCCCAGGACGGGATCGAACGGCCTGGTCATCTGGGTGAAGGTTATGAAGACGTGATCGACGGCGGCCGGCGGGATCACGGCATTGTCGACACATGGACCGGCCTGCGGGCGATGGGCCGGCGTGCCGGCGGAGGGCGGCGCACGAACGGAGGGGAGACCGCGGTGGCGGTCTCCCCTCCGTTCGGCGGATGGGCCGGTTCAGCCGGTGCCGGTGGCGAGTTCGACGTCCTCGGTCTCCTCGGGGGACAGGTCGGCGGGCGGGGCGGGCCGGGCCGGGGGCTTGGGGCGGCGGCCGAACAGCTCGGCGGGGGTGGGCATCCGGTGCGGACGGGGCGGGGTCTTCGCGGCGGCGGGCTGCTCCGGGCGGGACTCGGTGCTGCTCATGGTGGTCCGTCCTCCTACGGGGGTGGGGTGACTGTGCGGCGGTGCGGCGGGGCTCGGTACGGCCACCAGGTGGCGGGGCTGCCCGGTGTGGAGGGCGAGCCGTTCGCGGACGGCGGCCTCGGCCAGCGCGTGGCAGCGCCCGGCCAGCCGGGAGCGGCGGGCCCGCTCGCCCTGGCCGCAGGGCTGGCGGCTCAGCCCGCGCAGCGCGGTGAGGTCCTCGGGCCCGGGCAGGTACCCGTCGGACACCGCGTCCTCCAGCCGCTCCAGGTAGCCGGGGGCGCTGCCGGGCAGGGCGGAGCGGTAGCGTCCGAGGTCGGCGAGCAGGAAGGCGCGCAGTCGGCCGCCCTCCTGGACGGCCTCGTCGATCGCCTCGGTCAGGCGCAGGGCGTCCTGGACGTCCTCCGCCCAGAGTTCGGCGCCCGGCCCGGCGAGGGCCGGCCGGTCGGGCCGGAGGTGGAGGGGGACGGCGGGGTGCAGGGCTTGGGCGAGGGCTCGGCGCAACACGCGGACTTCGTCGGCGCTGAAGGCCATACCGCCGCGCGATCCGTGTGGCGTAGGCATGGGCTGACACTACGTGAGGAATATCCGATTTGTCGGTAACGTCGCGCCGAACCACCCATGTTCGGCCTGGTGAAAAAACCTTTCGCCGCCACCTGTAACGCCATCCGGGGGCCAGCTGGTCATCCAGGTGTCAGGGGAGAACGAGCGAGGGGGCCGGGCAGGATGCAACCGGACGGTCAGGGGAAGGCGTCCCGGGGCGGGCGGCGGGACGAGGACTTCCAGGCCTTCGCGGCCGCCCGCGCCAGACCGCTCTACCGGTCGGCCTGCCTGCTCGCCGGCGGGGACACCCACCTCGCCGAGGACCTGGTGCAGGAGGCGTTCGGGCGGATCTACGTCCAGTGGCACCGCACCTTCCCGTTCGGGGCCAAGCGCCGGATCGACAACCCGGCCGGGTACGCGCACACCGTGCTGGTGCGGGTCTTCCTCTCGCACCGCGGCCGCCGCTCCAGCGGCGAGCGGCCGGTCGACGCGGTGCCGGACGGCGAGGCCCCGCAGGGCGACCCGGAGCTGCGGCTGGCCCTGGTGGACGCGCTCGGCCGGCTCGCGCCGCGCGACCGCGCGGTGCTGGTCCTGCGCTACTGGGAGGACCGCAGCGTCGAGGAGACCGCGGCGATCCTCCAGCTCACCCCGGGGGCGGTCCGGACCCAGTCCTTCCGGGCGCTCGGCCGGATCCGCGCGTTGCTCGGCGGCAGCCTCGACGAGCTGGCCGAGCGCTGAGCCGGCACGGCACGGCACGGCGCGGCGCGGCGCGGCGCGGCAAGGCGGCGTCTCCGCACTACTCACGTCAACTCGATTGGTAGAGAGGTAGGTTCAGCATGTCCGCTGAGCACGACGGGCCCGACGAGCGGTTCGAGCAGTCCTTCACCGAGGCCCTCGGCCGGGCGGGCGGGTCCTACGACGCCGAGGCCACCCGGCTGGTCGACACCGGCTGGTCGTACGGGCGCCGGCTGCGCCGCAGGCGGCGGATCGGCACCGTGGCGGGCGTCGCCGCGCTGGCCCTGGTCGGGGTGGGCGCGGCCGGGATCGGCAGCCTGCTGCCCGGGCCCGGCCCCGTGCCGAGCGGCCCGGCGTCCGCCGGCTCGGCCTCCTCCGGTGCGGCGGCGGGCCCGCCGGTCTCCGGCCCGGAGTTCCAGCGGATGCTCACCGAACTGCTCCCGCCGGGGACGGTCCAGGTGGGCGAGGCGCGGGGGACCGAGAGCGACACCCCGCAGCTGCGGCTGGTGCTGGACGACGGGAACGGTCCGGTCCAGTACCTGTTCTGGATCATGCGCAACGGCGTCGAGCCCGGCTGCCTGGGCCCGCTTCCGGGCGACGCCTGCAGCGAGACCGACCTCCCCGGCGGCGAGCACCTGACCCTCTACCAGGCGGGGACGCGCCCCGGCGAGCCGGCCGGCTCCAAGACCTGGTCCGCCACGTTGACCGGGCCCGGCTACGAGATCCTGCTCCAGGAGTGGAACCGCAAGCCGCTGGACCAGGGCACGCCGATCACCCGCACCGACCCGCCGCTGACGCCGGACGGACTCGCCGCGGTGGTGAAGGACCCGCGCTGGAAGAAGGTCGTGGCGGCCATCCCGAAGGACCCGCGGGCGGGTAAACCGCTCCCGACCCCGCAGCCGGGAGCGACTCTGCTCACCGTCCCGACACCCGCGCCGACCGGCCTGACCACCCTGCGGCCCTCCGACGCGGTGGCGGGGGCCGCGTCGGCCCTGCCGGGCCTCCCGGCCCCCGGCCGCTGAGCGCCGCTCAGCTCGCGGGGCGGTTGCGCTCGTACACCAGGCGCAGGCCGATCAGGGTCAGCCACGGCTCGTGCACGTCGATGGTGGCGGCCTCGCCGAGGACCAGGGAGGCGAGACCGCCGGTGGCGATCACCTGGACGTCGTCCGGGTCCTTGGAGAGCTCCCGGGCCATCCGCTCGACCAGGCCGTCGACCTGCCCGGCGAAGCCGTAGAGGATGCCGGACTGCATGCCCTCGACGGTGTTCTTGCCGATCACGTTGCGCGGGCGGGCCAGCTCGATCTTGCGCAGCTGGGCGCCGCGGACGCCGAGCGCCTCGACCGAGATCTCGATGCCGGGGGCGATCGCGCCGCCGACGTAGTCGCCGCGCGCGTTGACGGCGTCGAAGGTGGTCGCGGTGCCGAAGTCGACCACGATGCACGGGCCGCCGTACAGGTGGTTGGCGGCCAGCGCGTTGACGATCCGGTCGGCGCCGACCTCCTTGGGGTTGTCCATCAGGACGTGCACCCCGGTCTTCACGCCGGGCTCCACGATCACCGCGGGGACGTCGCCGTAGTAGCGGC
The DNA here is from genome assembly GCF_043198905.1 of Kitasatospora sp. NPDC048715. Classification (NCBI taxonomy): domain Bacteria; kingdom Bacillati; phylum Actinomycetota; class Actinomycetes; order Kitasatosporales; family Streptomycetaceae; genus Kitasatospora; species Kitasatospora sp. NPDC048715. The sequence continues at coordinate 538,162 of NZ_JBICVH010000001.1, forward strand.
GGGTCACCTCGCGGAGCTCGTGGAGCACGGCGGGGACGGACGAGCAGATCGCCAGGCCCTCCACCGCGGCCTCCTTGACCGCGGTGTGGTTGCCCATCAACCCCTGCAGCAGCACCGCCAGTTCATCGGCCGTGCGGCGCGGATCGGTGGAGATCCGCCAGTGTTCCACCACGTCCTCGCCGTCGAACAGGCCGAGCGTGGTCTGGGTGTTGCCGACGTCGATGGTGAGGAGCATGGGCCGCTTTCTGCGAGTCGGGACGGGGCTGCGCGGGTCCGGACGGTCAGGCGCGCAGGTCCAGGCCGATGTCCAGGATCGGCGAGGAGTGGGTGAGCGCGCCCACGGCCAGGTAGTCGACACCAGTCTGGGCGACCTCGCGCGCGCTGGCCAGGGTCAGTCCGCCGGAGGCTTCCAGCTTCGCCCGGCCGGCCACCAGCGCGACGGCCTCCTTCAGCTGTCCGACGGTGAAGTTGTCCAGCAGGATCAGGTCGGCCCCGGCCTCCAGCACCGGCGTGATCTGCTCCAGGGTGTCCACCTCGACCTCGACCGGCAGCTCCGGGTACGCGGCCCGGACGGCCCGGAAGGCCTCGGCCACGCCGCCGGCCGCGACCACGTGGTTGTCCTTCACCAGCGCGGCGTCCGAGAGCGCCATCCGGTGGTTGGCGCCGCCGCCGCAGCGCACCGCGAACTTCTCCAGCGCGCGCAGGCCCGGGGTGGTCTTGCGGGTGTCCCGGACCACCGCGCCGGTGCCCTCCAGGGCGTCCGCCCAGGCGCTGGTCGCGGTGGCGATGCCGGACAGGTGGCAGAGCAGGTTGAGCGCGCTGCGCTCGGCGGTCAGCAGGTCGCGGGTGCGCGAGCGGACCGAGAGCAGCACCTGGCCGGCCTCGACCCGGTCGCCGTCCTCGACGTGCCGCTCGACCTCGAACTCCTCCTCGCAGACCAGCGAGACGACCGCCTCGGCGACCCGCAGGCCGGCCACCACGCCGGCCTGACGGGCGGTGAAGTCGGCGGTGGCGACGGCGTCGGCGGGCACGGTCGCCACCGAGGTGACGTCCTCGCCGCCGGCCAGGTCCTCGGCCAGCGCCAGGGTGGCGATGTCCTCGACCTCGACCGGGTCCAGCCCGGCCTGCTCCAGCAGCTCGGCCAGCTGCGGGTCAAGACCGGTCTCGTAGCCCTCGCCGTCGCCACAGGCGCAGCCGTCGCCGCAGCCGCCCTGGTCGGCCAGGGGGAGTTCCTCGTGGGAGTGGGTCATGGTTCTACTGCTCCTCAGGGGTGCTGACGGGACCGCCGGTGGCGGCGAGGGTGGTGATCAGGTGGCGCCGCCAGTGGGCGTCGTCGCGCTCGGGGAAGTCCTCGCGCCAGTGGCAGCCGCGGGTCTCCTCGCGCTGCGCGGCGGCCGCGACCAGGGCGGTGGCGACCAGCAGCAGGTTGGCGGCCTCCCAGGTCTCCACCCGGGGGTCGGCCGGCTTCTCCTCGGCGACGTGGGCGTAGGCCTGTTCGGCGAGGAGTGCGAGCCCGGCGGCGGTGTCGGCCATCGAGGCGGCGGAGCGCAGGATGCCCGCGCCGCGCGACATCAGCCGCTGGATCTCGGCGCGCGCCTCGGACGGGGGCAGCGGGACGGGCTGCGCGGCGCGCGCGGCGGCGACGTCCACCGCGCGCTCGGGCAGTTCGCCGGACCGGTCGCGGCCGGCCAGGTCGGCGGCGATCCGCTCGGCGAAGACCAGGCCCTCCAGCAGCGAGTTGGACGCCAGCCGGTTGGCGCCGTGCACGCCGGTGCAGGCGACCTCGCCGCACGCGTACAGGCCGGGGACGGTGGTGCGGCCGTGCCGGTCGGTGCGGACGCCGCCGGAGGCGAAGTGCGCGGCCGGGGCGATCGGGATCGGCTCGGTGACCGGGTCGATGCCGTTGGCGCGGCAGAAGGCGAGGATGGTCGGGAAGCGCTGCTCCCACATCTCGGCGCCGAAGTGCCGCCCGTCCAGGAACATGTGCTGGGCGCCCTGCTCCTGCATGCGCCGGGTGATCGCCTTGGCGACGATGTCGCGCGGGGCCAGCTCGGCCAGCTCGTGCTGTCCGACCATGAAGCGGACGCCGTCCGCGTCCACCAGGTGGGCGCCCTCGCCGCGGACCGCCTCGGAGACCAGCGGCTGCTGGCCCTCGGCCTCCGGACCGAGCCAGAGCACGGTGGGGTGGAACTGGACGAACTCCAGGTCGGTGACGGCGGCGCCGGCCCGCAGGGCCAGTGCCACGCCGTCGCCGGTGGAGACCGCCGGGTTGGTGGTGGCGGAGAAGACCTGGCCCATGCCGCCGGTGGCGAGCACCACCGCGCGGGCCCGGACGGCGCCGACGCCGTCGCGCTGGCCCTCGCCCATCACGTGCAGGGTCAGTCCGGCGGCGTGGCCCGCCGCGTCGGTCAGCAGGTCGAGGACGAGCGCGTGCTCGATCAGCTCGATGTGCGGGTCGGTGCGGACGGCGGCGACCAGGGCGCGCGATATCTCGGCGCCGGTCGCGTCCCCGCCCGCGTGGACGATCCGGCGGCGGTGGTGGCCGCCCTCGCGGGTCAGCAGGATCTCGCCGTCCTCGCCCCGGTCGAACAGGGCGCCGGTGGCGATCAGCCGGCGGACGGCGTCCGGGCCCTCGGTGACCAGGGTGCGGACGGCCTCCTCGTCACAGACGCCGGCGCCGGCCACCAGGGTGTCGTCCAGGTGCTGTTCGGGGGTGTCCCCGTCGCCCAGGGCGGCCGCGACGCCGCCCTGGGCCCAGCGGGTGGAGCCCTCGTCCAGCACGGCCTTGGTGACCACCATGGCCCGCAGGCCGGCCTTGCGGACGTTGAGCGCGACGGTGAGGCCGGCGACCCCGGAACCGACCACGACCACGTCGGTGGTGGCGGTCCAGCCGGGGGCCGGGGCGGTGAGGCGGTGCGTGGACATCGGTGGGTGGCTCCTTCAGCGCGAGGCGGCGTCGGCCGCGCCGTTGCCGCCACCGTACGCCGCGTCGCCGCGCAGCAGTCCGGTGCCCTCCTGGGCTTCGGCCGGGTCCCCGCCCAGGCCGGTGATCCGGTTCCGCTCGTCCACGAAGACGACCTTCGGCTCGTAGCCCTTGGCCTCGGCGGTGTCCATCTGCCCGTAGGCGATGAGGATGACCAGGTCGCCCGGGTGGACCAGACGGGCGGCGGCGCCGTTGATGCCGATCACGCCGGAGCCGCGCGGGCCGGCGATCGTGTACGTCTCCAGCCGGGCGCCGTTGTTGATGTCGACGATGTGGACCAGCTCGCCGGGGAGCAGGTCGGCGGCGTCGAGCAGGTCCTCGTCCACCGTGACGGATCCCACGTAGTGCAGGTCGGCCTGGGTCACGGTGGCCCGGTGGATCTTGGACTTGAGCATGGTGCGGAGCATTGCGGGTCACGCCTCCTGTGAGTGCATGCCGGAAGGGGGGTGGTGCCGGTGGTTCAGCGGCAGATGACGTGGACGTTGTCGATCAGGCGGGTGGCGCCCACCTTCGCGGCGACGGCCAGCACCGCCTCGCCCTGGAAGTCGTCCGCCGCCTCCGAGAAGTCGTGCGGGTCGATCAGGGCGAGGTAGTCCGGGGTGACGCCCTCGGCGCCGTCCAGGGCGGCCGCGGCGGCCTCGCGGACGGCCTTCGGGCCCTGCGCGGCGGCGTCCCGGCCGGCGAACAGGGCCTTGGACAGGGCGAGCGCCTGCGCGCGCTCCTGCTCCGAGAGGTAGCGGTTGCGCGAGGACCGCGCCAGGCCGTCCTCCTCGCGGACGGTCGGCACGCCGACGATCTCCACGTCGAAGTCCAGGTCGGCGACCATCCGCCGGATGATCGCCAGCTGCTGGGCGTCCTTCTCGCCGAAGAAGGCGAAGTCCGGGTCGGTGATGTGCAGCAGCTTGGCGACCACGGTCAGCACGCCGTCGAAGTGGCCGGGCCGGGTGGCGCCCTCGTAGCGCTCGCCCATCGGGCCGGCCGCCATGCGCACCTGCGGCTCGCCGTTCGGGTAGACCTCCTCGACGGACGGCGCGAAGACCACGTCGGCGCCGTTCTCCTCGGCCAGCCGCACGTCCTCGTCGAGGCTGCGCGGGTAGCGCTCCAGGTCCTCGCCGGCGCCGAACTGCAGCGGGTTGACGAAGACCGTCACCGCGACCCGGCCGTCCCGGCCGACCTGCCTGCGGGCGGCCCGGATCAGCGCGGCGTGGCCCTCGTGCAGCGCGCCCATGGTCATCACGACGGCGTTGTCCACCGGCTGCTCGTCCGGCCAGAACGCGGCCTCGAATTCGTTCACGGTGCGGGTCACGACGGCCCGGTGGACCTTGGGCGTCCGCTGGGGCTTGTTCGACTGCTTGCCGCGTGCCATCTAGCGCTTCTCCTCGTTCAGTACGTCCAGCAGCGCCGCCGCCGACGTTTCGTCGATCGTTCCGTTGGCGAGCGCCCGCTGCGCGGTGGCGCGGGCCATCGCACGGTAGGCCGCCGGGATGTCCGGGGACACCGTACTGAGCTGCGCCAGGTGGCGCCGCACGGTGCCCGAGTCGCCCCGGGCGACCGGGCCGGTGAGGGCCGCGTCGCCGGAGCGCAGGCTGTTGTCCAGGGCGGCGCCGAGCAGCGGGCCGAGCATCCGGCCGGGCTCGGCGACACCGGCCGTGCGCAGCAGGTCCATCGCCTGCGCGACCAGGGTGACCAGGTGGTTCGCACCGTGGGCGAGGGCGGTGTGGTAGAGCGGGCGGACCTCCTCGGGCACCCACTCGGGCTCGCCGCCCATCTCCACCACCAGGGCCTCGGCGACCGGCCGCAGCTCCTCGGGGGCGGTCACGCCGAACGGGCAGCCGGCCAGCCGGGCCAGGTCCACCGAGGTGCCGCTGAAGGTCATCGCCGGGTGCAGGGCCAGCGGCAGCGCCCCGGCCCGGGTGGCGGGTTCCAGGACGGCGACGCCGTGCGCGCCGGAGGTGTGCACGAGCAGCTGTCCGGGGCGGACCGCGCCGGTGGCCGCCAGCCCGGTCACCAGATCGGCCAGCGCGTCGTCCGGCACGGTCAGCAGCACCAGGTCGGCGGCGGCCAGCACCTGCGGCGGGGTGACGATCCGCACGCCCGGCAGCAGCGCCTCGGCGCGGCGGCGGGAGGTGGCGGACACCCCGGAGGCGGCGACGACGGTGTGCCCGGCGAGCTGCAGCGCCGCGCCCAGCGCGGGCCCGACCCTGCCGGTGCCGACCACGCCGACGGCCAGCCGGGCCGGGCGGTTGCCGGGGTCGCCGGGAGCACCGAAGACCTGGTCGCCGAGACCGTCGGCGAGCGGGGCGAACTCGCCGGAGTCGGCGAAGCCGGACGGATTCACGTCCACCCTTGTCCTGCCTTGTCCTGAATGACCGTTCCAGTCCACTCGACGGGTACCGGACGTACCGCCCCAGTCTACGGGCGCGCCCGAACGCCGGAGCGGATCCGCCTCGGCGGCTCAGTCGGTGGCCCCGGCGCGGATCAGCCCGGCCTCGTACGCCAGCACCACGGCCTGGACCCGGTCGCGCAGGCCCAGCTTGGCCAGGATCCGGCCGACATGGGTCTTCACGGTCGCCTCGGAGAGCACCAGCCGGGCCGCGATCTCGCCGTTCGACAGCCCCTGGGCGACCAGCAGGAACACCTCCCGCTCGCGCTCGGTCAGCGGGCCGAGGACGTCCGAGCCGGGCGCGCTCTGCGGAGTGGGCAGCACCTCGGCGAAGCGGTCGATCATCCGGCGGGTGGTGGTCGGGGCGACCACCGCGTCCCCGCCGTGCACCGCGCGGATCGCGGCCACCAGCTCGGTCGGCGGGACGTCCTTGAGCAGGAAGCCGCTGGCGCCGGCCTTGAGCGCGGCGAAGGCGTACTCGTCCAGGTCGAAGGTGGTGAGGATGAGCACGTGCGGGGCGTTCGGCAGCGGGCTGCCGTCCTCGGCCAGGCAGATCCGGCGGGTCGCCTGCACGCCGTCCAGCCGCGGCATGCGGACGTCCATCAGGATCACGTCCACCTCGGTGCGCCGCAGCTGCTCCAGGGCCTGCGCGCCGTCGCCCGCCTCGGCGGCGATCTCGATGTCGCCCTGTGACTGGAGGATCATCCGGAAGCCGGTGCGCAGCAGTTCCTGGTCGTCGACGAGCATCACGCGGATGGTCAAGGTGGGACTCCTTGGGGGGATGGACGGCGGACGGGGGCTGAGGACTGGACGGGGGCTGGGGGCTGGGGGCGGGGGCCGGACGGAGGGGCTAGTGGGCCGTCCTGAGCGGCAGGACGGCGCGGATCCGGAAGCCGCCGCCGGGGCGGGGGCCCACGTCGAGGCTGCCGCTGACCATGCCGACGCGCTCGCGCATGCCGATCAGGCCGTGGCCGAGACCGTCCACGCCGCCGGCGACCAGCTGCTCGTCGGTGCTGCCGCGCCCGTCGTCCTCCACCAGGACGGCCAGCTCGCGCTCGCCGAAGTCGACCGCGACCCGGGCGTGGACGTCGGGGCCGCCGTGCTTGCGGACGTTGGTGAGCGCCTCCTGGACGATCCGGTAGACGGTCAGCTCGACGCCGCGCGGCAGCTCGCGCGGCTGCCCGGAGGTGGCGTAGTCCACGTCGAGTCCGGCCGTGCGGACCTGCTCCAGCAGCTCCGGCAGCTCCTCGACGCCCGGCTGCGGCACGTACTCCTCGGCCTTGGTGTCGGAGGTGCGCAGCACGCCCAGCAGGCGGCGCATCTCGACCAGCGCCTGGCGGCCGGTGGAGGCGATCGTGCCGAGCGCCTCCTTCGCCTGCTGCGGGGAGTTGTCCAGGACGTACGCGGCGCCGTCGGCCTGGACGATCATCACCGAGACGTTGTGCGCGACCACGTCGTGCAGCTCGCGGGCGATCCGGGCCCGCTCGGCGGCGACCGCCACCTTGGACTGGGCGTCCCGCTCGCGCTCCAGCCGGGCGGCGCGGTCCTCCAGCTCGGTCAGGTAGGCGCGGCGCACCCTGGTCAGCCGGCCCCAGGCCCAGCAGAGGATGAACGGCGTGCTCATCAGCAGCGTGATCAGCGCCGCCTCGCCGAAGGTGTACGGGCGGGTGTGCGCGTCGCCCGCCCGGTCGAAGACCGTCTTCACCGGCTTCATCTGCCAGAACACCAGCGGCCCGGCGGCCAGGCCGGCCACCAGGGCCAGCCGGGAGGTCCACTTCTGGCCGAAGGCGGCGCCGGTGTAGGCGAAGACCAGGTAGGCGATCGAGGAGCCGCCCGGCGACACGTTCGCGACCACCTGGCCGACACCGATGCCCGCGGCGGCGGCCACCGTGAGGTCGGGGTAGCGCCGCCGGAAGACCATCAGCAGCGGCAGCAGCACCGCGACCAGGATCGAGGCGTCGGAGCGCCAGCCCTCGTCGAGGGAGGCGTCGTTCGGCAGCAGGCCGAAGAACAGCACCATCGACGCCCAGGCGGCGTCGACCACCATGGGGTGACGGCGGAGCCAGGCGTTGAGTCGATGCACGTGTCCAGCGTAGGCAGTCGCCCGGCGTGCCCAGGTCCGCCGGTAGGGCGATCCGTCCTACTCCGTAGGTCGGAGAAGCACCTGATCCGATGGGGAGGGGCGGTCCGGCGCCGGGTAGCGTCCCACCCCATGACTTGGATGCGGTGGGCGCCCGCCATGGAACAAGCCCTGTACGACCCCGGGCGGGGCTTCTACCGCAGGCCGGAGGGCCCCGCCGGGCACTTCCGCACCTCCGTGCACGCCTCGCCGAGGTTCGCCCGTGCGGTGGCCCGGCTGCTGCTGGAGGTTGACGCGGCCCTCGGTCGTCCGGAGGAGCTGGCCCTGGTCGACCTGGGGGCCGGGCGGGGCGAACTGCTCACCGGCGTCCTGGCCGAGCTGCCCGCGCAGGTGCTGGCGCGGCTGCGCCCGTACGGCGTGGAGATCGCCGACCGCCCGGCCGGACTGCCGTCCACAGCCCTGTGGACGGACGAGCCGCCGCGCGGGGTGACCGGGCTGCTGTTCGCCAACGAGTGGCTGGACAACGTCCCGCTGGACGCCGGCGAGGTCGACGAGGACGGGGTGCTGCGCTACGTCGAGGTGGACACCGCGACCGGGGAGCAGCGGCTCGGCGAGCCGGTGTCGGAGGCCGACGCGGCCTGGGCCGCCCGCTGGTGGCCGGTCGCGGAGCCCGGCGAGGTGGTGGAGTTCGGCGGCCCCCGGGACGCCGCCTGGGCGCGGGCCGTGGCCGGGCTGGAGTGCGGCCTGGCCGTCGCCGTCGACTACGGGCACACCGCCGGGCGGCGGCCGCCGTTCGGCACGTACGCCGGCTTCCGCGACGGCCGGGAGGTGGCCCCGGTGCCGGACGGCTCCTGCGACGTCACCGCGCACGTCGCGCTGGACGCCGTCGCCGCGCCCGCTCTCCACAGCCTGTGGACAACGCAGCGGGAGGCCCTGCGCGCGCTCGGCGTGAGCGGCGGGCGCCCGGCGCTCGCGCTGGCCACCAGCGACCCGGCCGGCTACCTGCGGGCGCTGAGCGGGGCGGGGGAGGGGGCCGAACTGACCGACCCGGGCGGGCTGGGCGGGTTCGGGTGGCTGGTGCAGGCCGTCCGGATGTCGGAACCTGCGAGCCTGGCGCCCCTGCCGGGATGGCAGACTCTGGGGGCATGAGGGAGACCACGGTCGGCATCGGGGCGGGAGCCGAGAACTTCACCGGCGCGGCGGGCACCACCGACATGGTGCTCAACATCGGCCCGCAGCACCCGGCCACCCACGGCGTGCTGCGGCTTCGGATGCTGCTCGACGGCGAGCGCATCGTGAGCGCCGAGCCGGTGATCGGCTACATGCACCGGGGCGCCGAGAAGCTGTTCGAGGCCCGGGACTACCGGCAGATCATCATGCTGGCCAACCGGCACGACTGGCTCTCCGCCTTCTCCAACGAGCTCGGCGTCGTCATGGCCGTCGAGCGGATGCTCGGCATGGAGGTCCCCGAGCGGGCGGTGTGGATCCGCACCCTGCTCGCCGAGCTCAACCGGGTGCTCAACCACCTGATGTTCCTCGGCTCGTACCCGCTGGAGCTCGGCGGGATCACCCCGGTCTTCCACGCCTTCAACGGCCGCGAAGACCTCCAGCACGTGCTGGAGGAGGCCTCCGGCGGCCGGATGCACTACATGTTCAACCGGGTCGGCGGCCTCAAGGAGGACCTGCCGGCCGGCTGGCTCGGCCGGGTCCGCACCGCCGTCGCCACCGTGCGCTCGCAGCTGCCGGTCTTCGAGGACCTCGTCCTCGGCAACGAGATCTTCCGCGCCCGCACCGCCGGCGTCGGCATCCTCACCCGGGCGCAGGCCGAGGCGTACGGCGTCAGCGGCCCGATCGCCCGGGCCGGCGGCCTCGACCTCGACCTGCGCCGCGACGAGCCGTACCTCGCGTACGGCTCCGAGGAACTGCGCCAGGTGCTCACCGTGGTCACCCGCGAGGAGGGCGACTGCCTGGCCCGCTTCGAGTGCCTGCTGGAGCAGACCCTCAACTCGCTGGACCTCGCCGACGCCTGCCTCGACAAGCTCGCCACGCTGCCGCCCGGCCCGGTCAACCAGCGGCTGCCCAAGGTGCTCAAGGCGCCCGAGGGCAGCACCTACGCGTGGACCGAGAACCCGCTCGGGATCAACGGCTACTACCTGGTCTCGCGCGGCGACAAGACGCCGTGGCGGCTCAAGCTGCGCTCGGCGTCCTTCAACAACGTCCAGGTGCTGACCGAGCTGCTGCCGGGGACGCTGGTCGCGGACATGGTGGCGATCCTGGGGTCGATGTTCTTCGTGGTCGGCGACATCGACAAGTAGGGCGGTGCCGGCGGGTGGGCCGGGGCCGACCGGTGGGGCCGGTGCCGGCGGGCGGGGGTGGTGCCGGGTGCCGACCGGTGGGGCCGGTCAGTCCTTCGCCGGTCGGTCCTTCTTGGACTTCCTGACCGGGTCCGCCGGGTGCGGGGCCACCTTGCGGTCGCCCTTGGTGGCGATCCGCTCCTCGCACAGCCGGGCCAGCACCTCGTACCCCTTCCGTCCCATCAGCTCGGTGAGCTCGGGGCGGTAGCTGACGTACACCGCCTCCGCGCCCTGGTGCGCCGCCGGGGCACCGGTGCACCACCAGTGCAGGTCGTGGCCGCCCGGGCCCCAGCCGCGGCGGTCGTACTCGCCGATCGTGACCTGGAGGTAGCGGGTGTCGTCGGGGCGGTCGATCCAGTCGTAGGTGCGGCGGACCGGCAGCTGCCAGCAGACGTCCGGCTTGGTCTCCAGCGGTTCGCGGCCCTCCTTGAGCGCGAGCGCGTGCAGCGCGCAGCCGGCCCCGCCCGCGAAGTCCGGGCTGTTCACGAAGATGCAGGCGCCGCCGACCCGGCGGGTCTGGCGGTCGCCGTCCTCGTCCAGCATGGTGATGCCGCCGTCGGACGTGATCCGGCCCTCGGCGTCGGTGCCCTCGGCGAAGTTCTCCCACAGCTCGGGGGTCAGCCGGGCCGCGTGCCCCAGGACGCGCTTCTCGTCGTCCTCGTCCGAGTAGTGCGCGCCGAGCGTGCAGCAGCCGTCCGACTCGCCGCGGCCCTCGCGGATGCCGTGGCAGCCCTGGCCGAAGACGCAGGACCAGCGGGAGGTCAGCCAGGTGAGGTCGCAGCGGAAGACCTGCTCCTCGTCGGCGGGGTCGGCGAACTCGACCCAGGCGCGGGGGAAGTCGAGCGGGACCTCGTCGCGAGGGATCTCGCGCCGCAGGGTCGGCATCGCGAGATCGACGGGGGCGGGGGCGGCCTCGGGCTTCGCCTTGGACTTCTTCTTGGACGTTTCTGCTGGTGCCACCCGGCAAGGGTAGAGCTTTCGGCGGCGGGAGCGCGGTGGCGGGACCGGTGGCGGGGCCCGAAGCGGGGCCGAAGCGAAGCCGAAGCGGGGCCTGAGCGGCGGGGCCGAACGGCGTGAAGGCGGGGTGAAGAGGTCCGGCGGGCCCTGCGGGCGGGTCCGGAGGCGGGCCTACGATGGCGGCCGGTCCGCCACGGACCGCTACCGGGCCGCCACCGGCCCGTGACGGGGAGGTACGGGGATGGCAGGCGGCAGCACCGGGGCGTCCGGCCGCGCGGGCGGGGAGTTCGTCCTCAAGCCGTGGGAACTGCACGGCGAGGGGCGGGAGTTCGAGAAGCTCGGCGGCGAGCTGGCGAAAGCCGTCACCGCCCTGGAACAGGGCCTCGCCGCGCTCGGTGCGCCCTGGGGGACGGACCGGCCGGGCAGCGGCTTCGCCGCCGTGTACGGGCAGGCGCGCGGTGAACTCGTCGGCGGGCTGCGCGGGTTGGCCGGGAGGGTGACCGGCGTCGGGGCCGGGCTGCACACCATGGCCGCGCGGACGGCCGACGCGGACAACTCGGCGGCGAGCGGGTTCGGGGCGACGGCGGTGCCGGCGGCGGCAGGTTCGGTGGTGCCGGGGGCCGCGGCAGGCGCGGCGGTGCCGGGGCCGGCGGCGGTCCCAGGGGTGCCGGGGGCCTCGCCGGTGGCGCCCGCGGTGCACTCCACGGCGCCGGGGGCAACCCCGGGGGCGGCTCCCGCCGTCCCCAAGGACATGTCGGTCTGACGGACCCGGCTCGAAGGGGGAAGCGCGTGTCCCGGAAACTGCCCGAGGAACTGGTCCCGGTGCTGGCCCGGACCGGCCAGCAGTGGCCGCAGGCCGACGAGGAGGGCCTGCGCAGGGCCGCCGGGGTCTGGCGCGAGTTCGGCAAGGAGGCCGACCGGCTCACCCGCCGCTGCGGCGAGTCCGTCCGGCGGGTCACCGCCGACAACTCCGGCCACGCGGTCGAGGCCTTCGGCACGTACTGGCAGAGCTTCAGCGCCGGCAACAAGGGCCACCTGGACGACGCGCACAGCGCGGTCGGGCTGGTCGCCGGGGCCTTCGACACCGCCGCGCGCGCCGTGGACACCTGCAAGGCCGAGATCGTCGCGACCCTGCAGCAGCTCGCCGCCGAACTCCGGCACGCCGAGGAGCAGGCGGCCAAGGCCAAGCAGACGGCCGCCGAGGTCGCCGAGGTCGCCGCGACGGCAGGCGGCGACCCGGCGCGGAGCGGGGTGGTCGGCGGACTGGAGAAGGCCGTCGGCGGCTTCGCGTCCAAGCTGAGGAACACCGCCACCGAGCAGGTCGCGGCGGGCGTGGCGGCCGTCGCCGTCGAGGCCGCCGGGCTGAAGATCGGCGGACTGCTCGCCGAACTCGGCCGCGCCATGAAGGACGCCCTGTCCGGCGTGCTCAAGGAACCGGCCGCCGTCGCCCTGCTGAAGCTCGGCACCGCGCAGGGGACGGGGATCACCGCCGCCTCGTACCGCGGCGGCGCGTTCGACCCGCTCGCCGCCGGGCTGCCCGCCGCCCTCGGCGAACCGGGCGTGCTCGGCGCGGACGGCTCCGGGCTGGTCCTGCTCGCCGGGAAGGACGGCAAGCCGCTGGTCGGCGTGCCCGGGCTGACGGTCAAGGTGGACGAGCACGGCACGCCCGTCCTCGGCCAGGACGGGCAGCCGGTCATCCTCCGCGCCGATGGCACACCGGTGGCCGACGCCACCGGGCTGCTGGTCGTCCCCGGGCCGGACGGCAAGCCGGTGGTCGGGGTGGCGGACCTCGCCGTCCGGCTCGACGAGCACGGGCAGCCGGTGCTCACCGACGAGAACGGCAAGGCGGTCCGCGGGGTGCCGCTCGCCGGGCTGACGCCGGGGGCGGGCGGGCCGGAGGGACCGGGGGGACCGGATGGGCCGGGCGCCGGGGGGCCGGGCACGGGTGGGACGCCCGGCGGGCCGGCGGACCCGAGGACGCCGGGCGTGGTGACGGTGGCCTCGGTTGCGGTGGCGGATCCGGGGGCGGTCGTCGGTGGGCCGGACGTGGCGGTCGCGGCGAACGCGACGGCCGGGGCGTCGGCGGGGGCGTCGGCGGGCGGGGCCGGGGGCGGGTACGCCGCCGCCGGCGGCCCGCCGGGGCAGCACCGGGCGACGGGGAGCGGGGGCGGTGACTGGTCGCCACCGGCGTCGTCCGCGCCGTCCGCGCCGTCCGCGGTCGCGCCGGTCCGGCAGGGCGGCGGGCCGGCGGTCCGGGCGGACGGGGACTACCCGCTCCAGGCGCCCGCGGCCTCCGCGCACGGCGGTGGCGGTGGCGGTGCGGGTGGCGGTGCGGGTGGTGTTGGCGGAGGTGGGCCGGTGACCGTGCGGACGGACTCGGTGAGTGCGCCGGCCGCGCCCGTCACCGCGCCGTCCGCCGGTGGCCCCGCGTCCGGCCCGGTGTACGGACCGGCGTACGGACCGGCGCCGGACGCTCCTCCGCCGGTCCGGCCGGTCGCAGTGCCCGGGCAGTTCGGGACTCCGGTGTACGGCGGGTACCAGCCGGCCGGACCGGCCGGGCCCGTCGGCACCGTCGGGCCCGGGCCGCTGGCGGGCGCCGCCGGCGGGCCCGTGAACGTGGCGGCGCCGTTCGGCAGCGGTGTCGGGGCGGGCGGCGGGTCGGCCGTCGGTGGGCCGGCCGTCGGCGGGCCGCAGCCCGGCGCGCCGGTGGCCCGGACCCCGGCCGGTGCGGCACCGCACCCGGTCGTCGGACCGCCGCCCGTCCACGCCGCGCCGCCACCCCCGGCCGCACCCCCGATCGTCGGGACCACCCCGGTGATCGGCCGACCCGAAACCCACCCGGTGGAGGCCCGGAGGCGGGAGAACGCGGCGGGACTCGCCGACCCGACCCTCGCCTGGGGCGCGGTCCCGGTCGCGACCGCCCACGCGATGGCCCTCCAACTCGCCCTGCGCGCACGGCGCGGAGCCCGGCCGGACGACCCGGCGGTCCGGCTGCGCGGCATCGCCGACAGCCGTCCGTACGGCCTGCCGGGCGGGCTCGCGCCGGTCGACCCGCAGCACCAGGCCGAACTCGAACGCCGCGCGCCCCGGGACGAGGACGGCCTGCCCGTCCGCCACCCCGACCCGGCGGCCGGCGGCTGGGCGGAGGCCGTCAACGACGGCGGCTACCGCGAACCGGGCCGGGCCAACAACAGCCTGGAGATCGCCCTCTCGGCGGTCGAGTGCCACACCGGCCGCCCGACCTGCGCGGCCCCGCGCATCCCCACCGACGGCGACGCCGGCGAACGCGGCGGCCGGGACCGCGCCGAACGCGAACTCGGCGCCCCCTTCCGGGACCTGGGCGACGGCGGCCGGGCCTTCGACCGCCTCGCCGAGGACCTCCGCCGCGCCGGCCACGGCTCCCAGGCGCTACTCCTCACCCTCGACGCCTACGGCCGCCCGCACGCCTGGAACGCCGTCAACCACCAGGACACCGTCACCTACCTCGACCACCAGCTCGCCCGCCGGGCCCCCACCCCCCTCCACCCCGCCACCCACGGCCTCTGGGCCATCGCCCTCACCCCCGAAGGCCGCCCCCTCACCCCCACCCCCTGACCCCCAGTGCGGGAAGTCGGCCCGTCCGACTTCCCGCGCGGCCCGCCACGCTGCCCCTCAGCGGTGGAATGCGCGGTAGCGGGAGGAGCCCGCGTGGGAAGTCGATCCCGCCGACTTCCTGTGCGGCAGCCCGCGATGGTGTTCCTGAGCGGTGGAATGCGCGGAAATGGGAGGAGCCCGCGCGAGAAGTCGACCCCGCCGACTTCTCGCGCAGCTGGCCAGGGTGCCCTCGCGGAAAGTGGGAGCCGCGTGGGAAGCCAGCTGGTCCGTTTCCACTTGCCCGCGCGACGGGGTGTGGGGGCGGCAGGCCATGGTGGGGTTCGTGAGAGGTTGCGCAGGAAGTCGACCAGGCCGACTTTCTGCGTGGCCCGCGGCGCTGCCCGTCGGCGGTGGAATGCGTGGTTGCGGAGGAGTCTGCGTGAGAAGTCGGCCCGGCCGACTTTCTGTGTGTATTTGGGGTGGCTGGGTTCGGGTCTGAGAGAAATATGTAGACCGACCGACATATTCAACGGGGTGATGCGTAGGAAGTCGACTGGGTCGACTTTTCGCGGTCGCGTGCTGGGGGTGTGGGGGAGTGGCTGGTCCCGTGCAGTTCGCCATGGTGGCCCTGGAGGGGGAAGGGATGCGTGAGAAGTCGGCCGGGTCGACTTTCTGCGTGGCCCGCGGTGCTGCTCCTCGGCGGTGGAATGCGCGGTTGCGGAGGGGCCCACGTGAGAAGTCGGCCGGGCCGACTTTCTGTGTGTATTTGGGGTGGCTGGGGTCGGTTCTGGGAGAAATATGTAGACCGACCGACATATTCACCGGGGTGATGCGTAGGAAGTCGACTGGGTCGACTTTTCGCGGTCGCGTGCTGGGGGTGTGGGGGAGTGGCTGGGTCCCGTGCGGTTCGCCGTGGTGGCTTTGGAGGGGGAGGGGCGCGTGAGAAGTCGGCCGGGCCGACTTCTCACGCGGATCCGGTCCGGGCGGGCTTGGGTCTGCGCGTGAATATGTAGACCGGACGTCATATTCGTTCTTCCGGTGCCGGCTGCGGGGCGGCAGGGGATGTGGACGCCCGCGTGGGAAGTCGGCGGGGCCGACTTCTCGTGCATGAGGGGCTGCGCTTCCGGTGCTTGGTGCTTGGTGCTTGAGGCTTGGTGCGGGCGTGGGGCGCGGGCGTAGGGTCGCGGGTCGGGCCGGGATGGGCGGCGGGGAGTGGACGGGACGGGGGTGGCCGGGTGATTTCTCGGGCGCAGGCGGTGGAGGCGGGGCACCGGTGGGTCAACGGGGATCTGCCGCAGGGTGCCGGGGCGGTGCGGCGGGTGTGCACCCACGAGTTCGAGCTCGGCTGGGTGGTGTGGGCGGAGCCCGCCCGGGTGGTGGTCGACCCGCGGACGGGGGAGCGGCGGGCGCCCGAGGAGGTGGGGGCGGCCTGTGCCGTGGTGGACCGGGAGAGCGGACGGTTCACGCTGTGGCCCTCGGTGCCGGTGGACGAAGTGGTCGGGCTGTACCGGGACTTCGTGGGCGCCGGCGGCTACGATCCGATCCTCCCGCCGGCGACCGGCCGGGGTGCCCGGGCCGAGCTGACCTACCGGGACGACACGGGTGAGGAACGGTCGCTGGCCCTGCGCTCCGCGGCGGGCCTGCCGCACCCGGCGCTGCGCGGCTGGTGGTGGCTGCGCGAGCAGGGTGTGGCGGCCGAGGACGTGCTCGCCGTCCGGACCGACCTGCGGATGAGCGCCCTGCCCGGCGGCTACTGGTCGTACGCGCTGACCGCCGAACTGCCTCATGCCCGGATCGACTTCGAGCTCCCGTACGGCCCGCGCTTCGACCACCGGGCCGCCGCAGTACGGGCGCTGCCCGCGTCGCCGGACGGTCCGGCCCGCAACCGGGTGCCCTTCCCCCGCGCACCGGGCGGGGCACATCCGGCGGGCGAGGCGGCCGACGAGTCCGACACCGCGCTCGCCGCCCGGCTCGCGGAGCGGTTCGGCCCGGCGGGCGTCCAGCGCTTCGAGCCGGCGGACGTCGCCCGCGCCGAACTGCCCGGGGACGCGGCCGCGTTGCTGCTGGCGGTGGGTGTCCCGGTGGCCGTGCCGGGGTTCTTCGCGCTGCACCACCCGGGCGCGGAGGCGATCGCCGACGGCACCCGCCGGGGCACCGTCCTGCCCCCGCTCGCCGCGTGGCTGGCCGAGTCCGGGCGCGGCACCCGGGCGGCCGAGCGGGAGCGCCTGGCGCTCGCCGGGCAGTTGGTGCTGGGGACGGACGGCTGGGCGCTGCTGGCCCTCGGCCCGGTGGACGGCGCCGTCCGGGCGGTGGACCCGGACTACGCGACCGTCCGTCACTGCAATGAGAGCCTGCGCGCCTTCGTCCGCTGCCTGGAGGTGTTCGCCGGCTGGTGGCCCGCTCTGCGCGGGCTCGACCCGGTGGCCGCGGGCGGGGCGGTGGACGCCCTGCAACGCGCGCTGGCGGAGGTGGACGGCACGGTGTTCGCCGACCCGGAGAACTGGTGGGCCGTCATCGTGGAGCAGCTGTGGGACGGCCTGTTGTGACGGTCGGCCGTCACAACAGGTCGGCCGTCACCGGTACCGTCGCCCACCCGCACCGCCGGCACCCCGCCCACCCCGCCCACCCCGCCGGCACCCCGCCCGCCCGCGCGGCCACTGAGCGCCCGGACGGTCCGGGCGCGGACGACCCGGGCCGCCGGACCGCCGCCGGATGGCCGTCGGCCCCGCCGCCCGGTCCCGGACCAGCGCGAATACCGTCACACCCCCTCTCACCAGGGTCCGCATCGCGTAGCGTGGAGAGTTATGCGACTCGGTGTGCTCGACGTAGGTTCCAACACGGTCCACTTCCTCGTGGTGGACGCCCATCCGGGCGCTGCCCCGCTGCCGGCCTACTCGCACAAGGCCGAGCTGCGCCTGGCCGAGCTGCTGGACGCGGACGGCGCGATCAGCGCGGCCGGCGTCGAGCGGCTGGTCGGCCATGTGGCCTCCTCGCTGCGGGTCGCCGAGGACAAGGGCGTCGTCGACATCCTCCCGTTCGCCACCTCCGCCGTGCGCGAGGCGGCGAACGGCGAGGAGGTGCTGCGCCGGGTGGCCGCCGAGACCGGCGTCGAGCTGCGCGTGCTCTCCGGGCAGGACGAGGCCCGGCTCACCTTCCTGGCCGTCCGCCGCTGGTTCGGCTGGTCCTCGGGCCGGCTGCTCAACCTGGACATCGGCGGCGGCTCGCTGGAGATCGCCTGCGGCCTGGACGAGCAGCCGGACGTCGCCTGCTCGCTGCCGCTGGGCGCCGGCCGGCTGACCGCCCGCTGGCTGCCGGGCGACGTCGCCGACCCGGAGGTGCTGCGCGAGCTGAGACGACACATCCGGGCCGAGCTGGCCGCCGTGGTCGGCGAGATCAACCGCCTCGGCCCGCCGCGGCACGCGGTCGCCACCTCCAAGACCTTCAAGCAGCTGGCCCGGATGACGGGCGCCGCCCCCGCCGACGCGGGCCCGTACGCCGACCGCCGGCTCACCCGCAGCGGGCTGGCCTCCTGGCTGCCCCGGCTGTCCGCGATGACCGTCGCCGAGCGCGCCCAGATCCCCGGCGTCTCCGAGGGCCGGGCCAAGCAGCTGCTGGCCGGGGCGCTGGTCGCCGACGCCGCGATGGACCTGTTCGGCCTGCAGGAGCTGGACGTCTGTCCGTGGGCGCTGCGCGAGGGCATCATCCTGCGCCGCCTGGACGCCATGGACAGCCCGGCCGACCGCCGCCGCCCGGCGCTCACCCCGTAGCCCGGCCGCGCCCGGGCGCCGGGCGCGGCGGAGTGCCGGCCGTCGATCGACCGCGGCCGGGTCGACGTGCCGATGGTCACTGCGCCGGTCATCCCGCCCCGTTCGCAGCGTGCTCCGCTTACGCTGTCTCCCGTGGTGCAACCAGCGGGCGAGGACGGAACGCAGGAGGGCCGCACTCCCGGGAGCGGGCAGTCGCGGTCGGACGGTCCGCGCCGCCGGCTCGGCAAGGCGGTCACGGGCGCCACCGCCGCCCAGGCCGCCAAGCAGGCCGCGAAGGCCGTCAAGGCCGCCCAGCGCACCGCGAAGACGGCAGCGGCGAAGACCGCGAAGCCGACCGCGGCGGGTCCGGCGAAGACGGCTAACACGGCGACCACGGCGGACACGGCGAAGACGGCCACCGCACGGAAGCGCACCGCACAGCAGCACACCGCACGGCAGCACACCGAACAGCAGCACACCGCGCAGAAGCACGCCGCGCAGCAGCCCGCCACCGGGAAGGGCACCCCGAACAGGGCCGCCGCGAAGCCCGTCCCGAAGGAGACCCGCACCGCCCGGGCCGCCGGCGCCGCCAAGGCCGCCGTCCAGTCCGTCCGCTCGGTCAAGGCCGCCAAGCGCGACGCCGCCCGCCCGCCGCTGCTGCGCACCACCGACCGGCTGGTGCTGCCCCGGCACCCGGCCCTGCACATCCCCGACACCAAGGTGGTGCTGTCCACCGCCTCGGTGTACCCGGCGAGCACCGCCGTGGCCTTCGAGCTGGCCGCCAAGCTCGGCTACGACGGGGTCGAGGTGATGGTGTGGAACGACCCGGTCAGCCAGGACATCGACGCCCTGCGCCGGCTCTCCGACGCCCACCGGCTGCCGATCCTGGCCGTGCACGCGCCGTGCCTGTTGATCACCCAGCGGGTGTGGACCACCGACCCGTGGACGAAGCTGGTCCGGGCCCGGGCGGCGGCCGAGAAGCTGGGCGCGAGCGCGGTGGTCGTCCACCCGCCGTTCCGCTGGCAGCGCCAGTACGCCAAGGAGTTCGTCGAGGGCATCAACCGGATGGCGGGCGAGACGGACGTCCGCTTCGCCGTCGAGAACATGTACCCGTGGCGCTACCGCGACCGCGAGATGCTCGCGTACGCGCCGGGCTGGGACGTCACCGACGAGGACTACCGGCACTTCACGATCGACCTCTCGCACGCCGCCACCTCCCGGATCGACACCTTCGCGATGGTCGAGCGGATGGGCGACCGGCTCGCCCACGTCCACCTGGCCGACGGCAGCGGTTCCGGCAAGGACGAGCACCTGATCCCCGGCCGCGGCAAGCAGCCCTGCGCCGAGCTGCTGGAGCACCTCGCCCGCACCGGTTTCGACGGCCACGTGGTGCTGGAGGTCAACACCCGGCGCGCGGCCTCCCCCGCCGAACGCGAGGCCGATCTGGCCGAGGCCCTCGCTTTTACCCGCTTGCACCTGGCCACCCCCTCGCGCGTACGCTGAGCCGTCCGGCCGGATCGGGCGCGAACCGCCCTACCGAGGGGGAGAAGTGACGAACGATCAGAACGCCGGTGGGGCCGGCGGCTTCAGTGAGGTCCGCAACTTCCGCGAGCTGGCCGGGAGCTTCGGCGCGGTGGCCGCCGCGTACGACCGCGGCCGCCCCGGCTACCCGGAGGGGCTGTTCGACGAGCTGGAGCGGCTCTGGGGCCGCGGGCTCAAGGGCGCCCGGGTCCTGGACGTCGGCGCCGGCACCGGCATCGCCACCCGTCTGCTGGCCGCCCGCGGCGCGGACGTCGTCGGGGTCGAGCCCTCCGCCGGGATGGCCGCGCAGTTCCAGGCCGTCTCGCCGGACCTGCCGCTGGTCCGCGGCGTCGGCGACGACCTGCCGTTCCACGACGGTTCCGCCGACCTGGTCACCTACGCCCAGGCCTTCCACTGGACGCACCCCGAGAAGTCCGTCCCCGAGGCGCTGCGGGTGCTGCGGCCGGGCGGCGCCGTCGCGGCCTGGTGGAACGTCTTCGACGAGAGCGTCCCGTGGGTGCGCGCCCGGGACGAGCGGCTGTGGGCGGCGCTGTCGGGCCGCTACCACGGCTACCGCCGGATCGCCGAGCTGACGGTGCCCTTCGCCGCCGCCGGGCTGGAGGTCTCCCGTGCCGAGCTGCGCTGGCGGCGGCAGGTGCCGGTCGAGCAGGTGGTCGACAACCTCACCTCGCGCTCCTACTTCGCCTCGCTGGACCCGGAGCGGCGCGAACCGCTGCTCGCCGCCGAGCGTGCGGCGCTGCTGGCCGAGTTCCCGGACGGGCAGGTGGTCGAGCCGTACGTCCTGGACCTCACCGTGGCCGTCAAGCGGGACTGACCGGGGAGGCCCGCCGCCTGCCCGCATCGCGGACGGAGCGTCCGCCGGCCGGACGGCGGGCGTAGGCTCGGTACCCACAGCGGCCCCCGGACCCTCCCAGCAGCGGGGTGCCCGCGAGAGCCCCGAAGGAGTGGAGCACAGTGCCCGAGCTGAGGTCCCGTACGGTCACCCACGGTCGCAACATGGCAGGCGCCCGGGCGCTTCTCCGGGCGGCCGGCGTAGCCCGCGAGGACTTCGGCAAGCCGATCATCGCGGTCGCCAACTCGTTCACCGAGTTCGTGCCCGGGCACACCCACCTCCAGCCGGTCGGCCGGATCGTCTCCGAGGCGATCAAGCGGGCGGGCGGCATCCCGCGCGAGTTCAACACGATCGCCGTGGACGACGGCATCGCGATGGGCCACGGCGGCATGCTCTACTCGCTGCCCTCGCGGGACCTGATCGCCGACTCGGTCGAGTACATGGTGAACGCGCACTGCGCCGACGCCCTGATCTGCATCTCGAACTGCGACAAGATCACCCCGGGCATGCTGATGGCCGCGCTGCGCCTGAACATCCCGACCGTCTTCGTCTCCGGCGGCCCGATGGAGGCCGGCAAGGCCACCCTGGTCGACGGCACGGTGCGCAAGCTCGACCTGGTCGACGCGATCTCCCAGGCGGTCAACGAGAACGTCTCCGACGAGGACATCGCGATCATCGAGGAGAACGCCTGTCCCACCTGCGGTTCGTGCTCCGGCATGTTCACCGCCAACTCGATGAACTGCCTGACCGAGGCGATCGGCCTCTCGCTGCCGGGCAACGGTTCGGTGCTCGCCACCCACACCGCCCGCCGCGCCCTCTACGAGGACGCCGGCCGGACCGTCGTCGAGATCACCAACCGCCACTACGGCCAGGACGACGCCTCGGTGCTGCCCCGGGCGATCGCCACCCGCGCCGCCTTCGAGAACGCCATGGCCCTGGACATCGCCATGGGCGGCTCGACCAACACCATCCTGCACCTGCTCGCCGCCGCCCAGGAGGCCGAGCTGGACTTCGACCAGCGGGCCATCGACGCGATCTCCCGCAAGGTGCCCTGCCTGTCCAAGGTCGCGCCGAACGGCTCGTACTACATGGAGGACGTGCACCGGGCCGGCGGCATCCCGGCCATCCTCGGCGAGCTGTACCGGGGCGGGCTGCTCAACGAGGACGTCCACACCGTGCACGCCGACTCGCTCGCCGAGTGGCTCAAGACCTGGGACGTGCGCGGCGGTTCGCCCTCCGCGGAGGCCGTCGAGCTGTGGCACGCCGCTCCCGGCTGCGTCCGCTCCGCCGAGGCCTTCTCGCAGTCCGAGCGCTGGGAGTCGCTGGACACGGACTCCGCCAAGGGCTGCATCCGCAGCGTCGAGCACGCCTACTCGGTCGAGGGCGGCCTGGCCGTGCTGTACGGCAATCTCGCCGAGGACGGCTGCATCGTGAAGACCGCCGGCGTGGACGAGTCGATCTGGACCTTCAGCGGTCCGGCCGTCGTGGTCGAGTCCCAGGAGGACGCGGTCGAGGCGATCCTCGCCAAGCGGGTCAAGGAGGGCGACGTCGTCGTCATCCGCTACGAGGGCCCCAAGGGCGGCCCGGGCATGCAGGAGATGCTCTACCCGACCTCCTTCCTCAAGGGCCGGGGTCTGGGCAAGGCCTGCGCGCTGGTCACCGACGGCCGCTTCTCCGGCGGCACCTCGGGCCTGTCCATCGGCCACGCCTCCCCGGAGGCGGCCTCCGGCGGCACCATCGCGCTGGTCGAGGACGGCGACACCATCGCCATCGACATCCCCGGCCGCCGGATCTCCCTGGAGGTCCCGGACGAGGTCCTGGCGGAGCGCCGCCGGACCCTGGAGGCCGCGGGCGGCTACCGGCCGAAGAACCGCGACCGGCAGGTCAGCCAGGCCCTGCGCGCCTACGCCGCGATGGCCACCTCCGCCGACAGGGGCGCCGTCCGCGACGTGTCCAAGCTCGGCTGACCCGGCCGGGCCCGCACGGAACGGCACCGGCCCGCACGGAACGGCACCGGGCCCGAACGGAACGCGGCCGGGCCCGAACGGAACGCGGCCGGGCCCGCACGGAACGAGGAGGAGCCGTCCCACCGGCCGGGACGGCTCCTCCGCCGTGTGCGGCGGTCGGGTGATAATCGACGGCGTGAGCGAGCAGCCCCCCACCCCCGCCCCCACTCCCGTCGGCGCCCCCGAGCCGGAGCCGATCCGCTGGTTCGGCACCAGCTGGCTGAACCGGGACAACGGCTACTGGCCGCGCCGGGTCGCCGTGTCGATCGGCGCCCTGGTCGCGGCGGCCGCCGTGGTGCTGCTGCTGCGCTTCGGCATCGAGGGCATCGCCCTCTCCGACAACGGCACGTTCCTCAACGGGCTGCTGACCGCCGCCATCGCGGTCTGCTCGATGATGGCCGTGCGGCGCACCTGGAAGGTGCTCACCGAGGGCAAGGACCAGCTGACCGGCTGGATGGCCGAGGAGAAGTCGCTCGGCGCGGTCTGGCTGATCGGCGGGGCCGGCTCGCTGCTCGCCTACTTCGCCCGCAGCCTGGTCGAGGCCCCCGGCGAGGCGGTCCGGCGGGCCGCCTACGAGCGGGCCGTCGCCCAGTACGAGAAGCGCCAGGCGGGCCGCAGCCGCCGGCCCGACGCCAAGGCGCCGGGCCGGGCCAAGCGCAAGCGCTGACGCCTCCTGCCACCGGACCCTAGGTCCGGCTGACGCTGCCGCACTGGTCGGCCGGGGTGATGTCCTTGCTCCGGTCGTACGGGTCGGTGGTCGGGCCGCCCGGTGCCGGGTCGTGGCTGGTGAACTGCTGGAACTGCGGGTGCAGGAAGCCGTCGTAGACGTCGCAGGCACTGTTGCCGGCGTCCCACTGGGTCTTGGCGAACACCAGCTTCTTCGCGTCGACCTTGTAGTGCTTCGGGTCGTAGAAGCGGACGTCGTCGACCTTGCGCACGATGGTGCGGGTCGTCCAGGTGTCGCCGTTGTCGGTGGCGGCGGTCCGGGTGACCAGGCCGACCGGCTTGGCGGTGCCGCCCGGCGCGGTGTCCGGGGTGCGGCGGCGGGACGAGGCCAGCTTCTCCGCGTCCGGGCCCGGCTGCAGCGGGTAGACGAAGGTGAAGTCGGTGTGCACCAGCACGCCGCCGTCACCGTCCTCCTCGAAGCTGATCCGGCCCTGGACCTTGACGGTGGTGCCCACCAGGGCGGCCTCGCGCGGGTCGAAGCGGGTGAACCAGCTGGTCGGGTCGGTCTCCTTGGCGGGGTGGTCGAGGGCGGCGACGGCGTTGGCCCGTTCCTGGCGGTCGAGCATCGCCAGGGCGGCGTCCGGACGGGCTCCCGCGATCACCCGGGGGTCGAGGTTGGAGGCCGTCAGGTAGTCCTTGACCGACTGGAGCTGGGCGGCGACCTCGTCGGCCGAGAAGACGCCGACGGCCTTGGCCTCGGGCAGCACGAAGGCCTCCGGGCCGTTCGGCCAGCCCTCGGCGGGGGAGCCCTTCCAGGGGTGGTCCACGGTCGGCTGGTCGTCGGGGGTGGCCGGCGGTGCCGAGGTCGGCCTGGCGGTCTCCGGGGCGACGGTGGGCACCGGGGTGGCGGAGGAGTTCTTCCAGACGTGGTCCGAGAACCATGTGCGCAGCCCGTCGACGTTCAGGACGGAGAGCACCACCGCGACGGTCAGCGCCACGAGCACAGGTGTGCGCCAGCCGCGCCGGCTCGGGCGGCGGGGGTTGCCCCACGGGTCGAGCGCGGCGGGCTTCGGCTTGCGCCCGAACCGGCCCTTGGGCGCGGACGGGCCGTCGTTGACCGAGCGGCGGCCGCCCGGGTCGACCGGCGGGGTGTGCTTCCACCGGGCGGACAGCATGCGGGTGCGCCCGCTCTGCTCCTTGACGGTGGCCCCGCGGACGAATTCCTCGTCCAGGACGAGGTCGGCGAACGGGTCCTTCCCGCCCGCCTCGCGGCCCGTCTCGGGGCGCGGTTCCGGATCTTCGGCTGTCGGCATCGCGCCAGTATGCCGACAGGGTGTGACGGTCCGTTGATCGGGGGCACACTTCGTGGTGAACGCGTGTGCGTGATCCGTGGGATCGGTGTCGTTTGTCCGGAAACGGGCAGGTCGCGGGTGGCCGTCAGCCCTTGCCGCGGGCCTGCTTGACCGACCCGACCACCCCGGCGATCGCCAGCAGGAGGCCGGCCGGCAGCAGCGAGAGGAAGAAGGCGCCGAACAGGCCCTCGTCGCCGAGGAACAGCTGGGCCAGCGTGTTCAGTGCCAGCAGGCCGCCGGCCGCCGGGAGCGCGGACTGCCACGGGTGCTCGTTCGCCCAGCGGCGCAGTCGCCGGTCGGTGGTGTCGCGCCGCAGTTGGCCGCCGACGGTGCCGACCAGGAAGAAGAAGAACAGGCCCCAGCCGGCCGGTGAGGCCAGCATGCTCAGCGACCAGTTCCCGGAGATCGCCTCGATCCCCAGGGCCGTCGCCCCCACCACCGCACCGACCCCCGCGGCGGTCCGCCACGGGCCCACGGTCGCCGAGGCGACGGCGAGTTGCCGGTTCTCACGTCGGGACATTTCGTCGTGTGCCATGACTCCACGGTGCGCTCCCCGGAGCCGGGAGGCCATAGGGGAAACCCCCGAGTTCTCTCCCTAGGGGCAAGGGTCGTTCGGGTCCGTGGCGACCACGGGTCGGACGGTCCCCGCGTGTGCCGGTGGGCGGTGCGAGGATGGCCGCAGTACCGAGGCAAGGAGCGGACGATGGGCAGCAGCGCAGCACACGGACAGAAGATCGCCTTCCTGGGCACCGGCAAGATCGGGGAGGCCCTGCTCTCCGGTCTGCTGCGCGCGGGCAAGGATCCGGCCGATGTCCTGGTGACCGCCCGCCGCCCGGAGCGGGCGGCCGAACTCGCGGCCCGCTACGGCGTGGTGGCCGTCTCCAATGCCGAGGCCGCCAAGCTCGCCGACACCCTGATCCTGGCGGTCAAGCCGCAGGACATGGGCGCCCTGCTGGAGGAGCTGGCCCCGCACGTCGGCGCGGACCGGCTGGTGATCTCGGCCGCGGCCGGCGTCCCCACCGCCTGGTTCGAGGAGCGGCTGGCGGCGGGCACCCCGGTGGTCCGGGTGATGCCCAACACCCCGGTCCTGGTGGACGAGGGGATGAGCGTCATCTCGGCCGGTTCGCACGCGGGGGAGGAGCACCTGGTGCGCGCCGAGGAGATCTTCAGCTCGGTCGGCAAGGCGCTTCGGCTGCCCGAGTCCCAGCAGGACGCGGCCACCGCGCTCTCCGGCTCCGGTCCGGCCTACTTCTACTTCCTGGTCGAGGCGATGACCGACGCCGGCATCCTGCTCGGGCTGCCCCGGCAGGTGGCGCACGACCTGATCGTGCAGTCCGCGATCGGCGCCTCGGTGATGCTGCGCGACTCCGGCGAGCACCCGGTGAAGCTGCGCGAGGCGGTCACCTCCCCGGCCGGCACCACCATCGCGGCGATCCGCGAGCTGGAGAACCACGGGGTGCGGGCCGCGCTGCTCGGCGCCCTGGAGGCGGCGCGGGACCGCTCCCGGGAGTTGGCCTCCGGCGGGAAATGACCGCTGCGCGACCCCTCCCGTAATCGCGGCGCACCCCCTACGCTCTCGCCAACATCGTCCTACCGGTCGGTAGCGAGGTCTGCGAGGTCCGCGTGGAGTCCGCCTGGAGGTCCGCTTGAGTGCCGCACCGTCCGCAGGGCCCGTCCCGTCCGCCGCGGCGCCCGGTCTGCGCGTGGGGCGGGCGGCGCTCGCCGTCAGCTTCCTGCTCCAGGGCGTCACCTTCGCCCTGCTGGTCACCTGCATCCCGGAGATCCAGCACCGGTACGGGCTGAGCGACGGGCTGCTGCCGGTCTTCCTGGCCGCGGTGCCGGTTCTGGCCGGGGTCGGTTCGATCGTCTCCGAGCAGTTGGTGAAGCGCACCGGCGCACGGACCGTGCTGCGGGTGGTCCAGCCCGCCGTCTGCCTCAGCCTGGCGGCCGCCGGACTGGGCGGCACGCTGTGGCAACTCGCCCTGGCCCTCGGCGCGTTCGGGCTGCTGGTGGGCGCGCTGGACGCCAGTATGAACATGCTCGGGGTGGGGCTCCAGCACCGCTACGGCCGCTCGATCATGATCGGCTTCCATGCGGCGTTCAGCCTCGGCGGCATCCTCGGCGCGGCCCTGGCGGGCCTCGGCTCGCACTACGACCTCGGGCTGCCGGTGCTGTTCGGCACGGCCGCCGCGGTGATCGCCCCGCTCGCCCTGCTGACCGGCGGCCTGCTCGCCGGCCCGGCCGAACTCGGCGACGCCGTCCGGGAGGCCGCGGAGGCCGCCGCCCGGTCCGTCCCCTGGCGTCCGCTGCTGCCGCTCTGCCTGGCGATGGCCTTCGCGTACATCGCGGACGCCTCGGTCTCCAACTACAGCGTCAAGTACCTCACCGACGGGCTGGGCAGCCGGGAGGACCTCGCCAAGCTCTCCTACCTGGGCTACATGGTCGCGATGCTGCTCGGCCGGGCACTGGGCGACCGCGCGGTGCAGCGCTTCGGCGCCGTCCCGGTGGTCCGTGCCGGTGCCGCGCTGGCCGCGCTCGGCTTCGGGCTGGCCGCGGTCGCGCCCGGCGCCTGGGCGGGCATCGCCGCCTTCACCGTGCTGGGCTTCGGCATCTGCGCGATCATCCCGCAGGTGTTCGCGGCCGGCGGCCGGCTCTTCCCGGCCGACTCCGATGCCGCGGTGGCCCGGCTCAACCTCTTCAACTACGTGGGGTTCCTGCTGGGTTCGCCGCTGGTCGGGGCGATCGCGGACGCCGCTTCGTACCGCTGGGCGCTGCTCGCCCCGATGCTGCTGGTGCTCGCCGTCCTGCCGCTGGCCGACCGCTTCGCCCCGGAGCCCGCCCCGGAACCCGCCCCGGCCCCCGCCGTCGGGTGACGGCGGGGGCGGTCGACGGGACGTGGGGTCAGCTGATCACGGTCTGGAGCTCGGGCACTCCGTAGGTCCAGCCCTGGTCCTTGGCCGTGCCGTTGCCGACCTGGCCGAACTCGTAGTAGACGTACGGCGCCCAGTTCAGCGTGTACGGCGCGGTGCCCCACGCCGGGGTGTCGGTGATCTTGACGGTGAGCGTGACGCTCTTCGTCGCCCCGGGCGCGATCGGCGCGTTGAAGTGGAAGTTGGCGCTGTTCCCGTTGATCGCGCAGTCGGAGGTGTCACCGGTGCAGCTGAGGACGGTGAACGCTCCGGCCTGCGTGTTGGCCGGCCAGGTCGGCTGGACGGCCTCGTAGGCGAAGTAGATGGGACTGGTCTCACTGTTGGTGAGCGACAGCGTCAGGGTCAGCTGGTCTCCCGCCTTCGCCGTCGACTTGTCGACCGCGAAGGTGGTGCCGCTGACCGCGGCGGAGGCCGGCTGGGCGGCGAAGAAGACGCCAAAACCCAGTATTGCAGCGAGAATTACCCCAAGGCGTTGCACGCTGAATGGCTTCATGGCGGAGAGGATATGGAGTCGCAAAGCGTTTGTCTGCACCGCCTCAACACCCGCCTCCACAGCTGCCCCACAACTTCCGTAGTTTCATTGCGCACCCCGCGCCCGGCGGCTCCCGCGAGTGCCGCCCCGGCGCGCCCTGAGGGCGGTCCGGCCACCGCCACCCGCTACGGTGGAGGCCATGCCCGAAGCCGAGCGTGACACCCCCTGCGGCCTGCACCTCTTCTGGGACGAGGCCGTCACCGCCTACGACTTCGGCCCCGGCCACCCGATGGACCCGACCCGGCTGGCCCTCACCATGCGCCTGGTCGAGGCCCTCGGACTGAGCACCGGCCCCGGGGTGACCGTCCGCTCCGCGCCGCCAGCCGGCGAGTCCACCCTCCGGCTGGTGCACACCCGGGAGTACGTCGAGGCGGTCCGGAACGCCGCCGCCCATCCCGAGCGCTCCGACCCGCTGCACGGACTGGGCACCGACGACAACTGGTCCTTCCCGGCGATCCACTCGGCCTCGGCACTGATCGCCGGCCAGTCCGTCGCCGCCGCCGAGGCCGTCTGGCGCGGCGAGACCCCGCACGCCGTCAACTTCAGCGGCGGGCTGCACCACGCGATGCCCGGCAAGGCCTCCGGCTTCTGCGTCTACAACGACCCGGCGCTGGCCATCGCCCGGCTGCTCGAACTCGGCGCCGAGCGGGTCGCCTACGTCGACGTGGACGTCCACCACGGCGACGGCGTCCAGGCGGCCTTCTGGAACGACCCCCGGGTGCTCACCGTCTCGCTGCACGAGCACCCCGCCACGCTCTTCCCGCAGACCGGCTGGTCGATCGAGACCGGCGGCGAGGACGCCCCCGGCTCCGCCGCCAACCTGCCGCTGCCCGCGGGCACCGGCGACGCCGGCTGGCTGCGCGCCTTCCACGCCCTGGTGCCCGAACTGCTCGACGCGTTCCGGCCACAGGTCCTGGTCACCCAGCACGGCGCCGACACCCACCTGGAGGACCCGCTCGCCCACCTCGCCGTCACCGTGGACGCCCAGCGGCTGATCGCCGAGGCGCTGCACGACCTCGCCCACCAGTACGCCGGCGGTCGCTGGGTGGCCACCGGCGGGGGCGGCTACGCCGTGGTGGACGTCGTCCCGCGCACCTGGACCCACCTGGTCGCCACCGCCGCCGCCCGGCCCGTCGACCCGGCCGCCGAGACCCCCGAGTCCTGGCGCGCCGAGGTCTACCGCCGCACCCGCCGCCCGGCCCCGCTGCGGATGACCGACGGCGCCCGCCCCGCCTGGCGCGACTTCGACTCGGGTTACGATCCGGCCGACCGGCTCGATCAGGCCATCCTCGCCACCCGGCGGGCGGTGTTCCCCCAGCACGGGCTGCTGGCCTGAACCCGCCGCCCTGGTCAGGCCGTGCGTACGCCGGGCGGTGCCATCGGCCGATCGGCTACGTACTGCAACGGTCCTATCTCTCACCGTACGAGGACTGCACTTCCCCTCTTCCCACTGGTACCACCCATAACTACTCTGGGGATACACGTGTGCCGGTGGAGTCACCGGAGGGGAAGCCGGTGCCTTGCACACGGGTAAGGGTCGGGTGATGGTCATGAGTTCCGTCGAGCGCCCCCTTCAGGAAGTCGTCTTCCTGACCGTGGCGGAGGTCGCCGCGGTCATGCGGGTGTCCAAGATGACGGTGTACCGACTGGTGCACAGCGGAGAGCTGCCGGCCATCCGGGTCGGACGGTCCTTCCGGGTGCCCCAGCAGGCGGTGCACGAGTACCTCAAGGAGTCCTACGTGCGGCTCGAGAGCGCGTAGCGGCGGCGCGCGGGTGCGGGGTCCACACCGGTGGGCGCCGCACCCGTTCGCCGGGGATTTCCCCCGAGTTTCCCGGTATCGGGGAGCACGATTACGGCCTTAGCACCGTGGACGGTAGGCTAGGCCCTCACGTCAGTCGTATGGACTCCGTCTCTCACGGGCGAGAGTCTCAGTGAGCGAGGGTTGTTCCGTGGGCTCTGTCATCAAGAAGCGTCGCAAGCGTATGGCCAAGAAGAAGCACCGCAAGCTTCTGAAGAGGACCCGCGTTCAGCGTCGCAACAAGAAGTAAGCGCCCCCGGCCGCGCCTAGCGCGCCCAGCGCTTCCACCGCCCGTCCAGCCCCTCGTGGTCTGGGCGGGCGGTGTCATTTCACGGCCCGGCAGGGCGGCGCGGTACGGTGCACGCAGGCCGCTCGGGCCGGGGAACGGGGGCAACACCGTGGGCGTGGTCGTGCTCGTCACCGGCGTGGCGCGCCATCTCGGTGCCCGCTTCGTCGCCGAGGTCCGCCGCCGGCCGGGCGTGGACCTGGTGGTCGGCGTGGACGTGCAGCCGCCCCGACTGCCGCCCGAGGAGCCGGCCGGGCCGGCCGCCCCGTACCGCTTCCACCAGCTCGACCTGCGCCGCCCGGCGCTCTCCCGGGTGCTCGCCGAGCACCGGGTGGACACCGTGGTGCACCTCAGCGTCAGCGCCACCGGCCTGGGCTCCACCAACCGCTCCGCGGTGAAGGAGTCCAACGTGATCGGCACCATGCAGCTGCTCGGCGCCTGCCAGAAGGCCCCCGGGGTGCGCCGGCTGGTGGTGAAGTCCACCACCGGCGTCTACGGATCCGCGCCCCGCGACCCGGCGGTGTTCAGCGAGCGGATGCAGCCCAAGGACCCGCCCGGCGGCGGCTTCGCCAAGGACGCGGCGGAGGTCGAGGGCTATGTGCGCGGCTTCGCCCGGCGCCGCCCGGACGTCGCGGTGACGGTGCTGCGCTTCGCCAACATCGTCGGCCCGGACGCGGACACCCCGCTCAGCGAGTACTTCGCGCTGCCCGTGCTCCCGACCGTGCTCGGCTACGACCCGCGGCTGCAGTTCGTGCACGAGGACGACGCCGTCGCGGTGCTCTGCCGGGCCGCCGACGAGCCCGCGCCGGGCACCGTCAACACCGGGACCTTCAACGTGGCGGGGGAGGGCGTCCTGCTGCTCTCCCAGTGCGCCCGCCGGCTCGGCCGGCCCACCCTGCCGCTGCTGCTGCCCGCGGTCAGCTGGATGGCCGTGCTGGCCCGGCAGACCCGGCTGGTCGACGTCTCGCCCGAGCAGCTGCGGCTGCTCACCCACGGCCGGGTGGTGGACACCGCGCGGCTGCGCGACACCTTCGGCTACCGCCCGGCGTTCGGCACCCCGGAGGCCTTCGCCGACTTCGCCGCCGCGCAGGGGCCGGGTCTGCTGCCGCCCGAGCGGCTGGCCGCCGTCACCGACCGGCTGACGGCCCTGCTCGGCCCGGAAGGGGCCGCCCCCGCGGGGCCGGCCGCCGGACCGGACGCCGTACCGAACCGCCCCCGCCCACCGAGGAGCTGAACCCGCGATGAGTGCCGCAGCCGAGAACGCGTCGGGCGAGGCCAAGGTCATCCCGATCGAGTCCGCCCCCAGCTGGACCTCGCCCGAGGGGCCGAAACTGGCCGACCGGCTCGCCGGGGCCGTCGGCGGCGTGCTGTCCGGGCCGCTCGGCCCGGCCGCCACCGGGCTGTTCGGCAAGGGCTGGGAGGGCCGTGCCGCCGAGCGGCTGGCCTTCCTGCGCCGCCGGGTGACCGGCGACTACGAGGTGGACGAGTTCGGCTTCGACCGGGAGCTCACCGAGGAGGTGCTGCTCTCGCTGCTGCGCCCGCTGGCCGAGAAGTACTTCCGGATCGACGTCCAGGGCGTGGAGCACATCCCGGCCGAGGGCGGCGCGCTGATCGTCGCCAACCACTCCGGCACGATCCCGCTGGACGCCCTGATGACCCAGGTGGTCATCCACGACCACCACCCCGCCCGGCGGCACCTGCGGATGCTCGCCGCCGACCTGGTCTTCGTGCTGCCCGGCGTCAACGAGCTGGCCCGCAAGGCCGGCCACACGCTGGCCTGCAACGAGGACGCCCAGGCCCTGCTGGAGCGCGGCGAGGTCGTCGGGGTCTGGCCGGAGGGCTTCAAGGGGATCGGCAAGCCGTTCTCCGAGCGCTACAAGCTCCAGCGGTTCGGCCGCGGCGGCTTCGTCGCCTCGGCGCTGCGGGCGCGGGTGCCGATCGTGCCCTGCTCGATCGTCGGGGCCGAGGAGACCTACCCGATGATCGGCAACGTGAAGACCCTGGCCCGGCTGCTGGGCCTGCCGTACGTGCCGGTCACCCCGACCTTCCCGTGGCTGGGCCCGCTCGGGGTGCTGCCGCTGCCGACCAAGTGGACGATCCGCTTCGGCGAGCCGATCGCCACCGACAGCTACCCGGTGGAGGCGGCGGACGACCCGATGCTGGTCTTCGACCTGGCCGACGAGGTGCGCGAGACCATCCAGCACACCCTCTACCAGCTGCTGGTGCAGCGGCGTTCGGTGTTCTTCTGACGGTGCTCTTCCGGCGGTGCTCCGCCGATGGTGCTCTTCCGGCGGGGTTCGGCCGAGGAGGCCCGGGTCCTTCCGAGGAGCCGGGCCTCCACGGAAGAACCCGGGTACGGCGGGGGCCCGGCGGATATCGCACTCCGCCGGGCCCCCACCGCCCTGCCGTCAGCCGCCCAGGATGCGCAGCCCGGGCAACAGGTCCGGGAGCAGCGGGGGCACCTCGACGCCCTGCGGCTGGGCCGCGTTCGGGGCGCCGGGCGTGGCCTGCTGAGGTGCCTGCTGCGGGGCCGCGTCGGCGCTCGGCGAGGGCTTGGTGCCGGTGAGGCCGCTGGTGAGGCCGCCGACCAGGCCGTTGACGGCGTCCGGGGCGCTGCTGGGCAGGGTGTCCGGCAGGACGCCGCCCTTGCCCCCGGTGCCGGAGGCGCCGGAGCCGGGGTTGGCCGGGGCGTGCTCGGGGGCGCCGGGGCGGTTGCCGGCGGAGCCCGGGGCCCGGTCGGCGCCGGCCGTGGTGCCGGATCCGGCCGCGGGGGCCCCGGCCGGGGAGCCGTCGGTGGAGTGGGAGGAGCCGTCGCCCGCTCCGGAGCCGGCCGCGCCACCGCTCTGAGCGGGGGGCAGGACCAGGCGCAGGGGCGCGACGTCCTCGCTCATGTCGTCGAAGAGGCGGTTCACCAGGTCGGCCTGCTGGGTGAGCTGGACGGGCAGTCGGCCCTGCAGCTCGCTCCACCGGCCGTCCTCGTCGTGGGCGAAGCCGGCCAGCGCCCGCATCGGGTCGAGCGAGCCGTTGCTGCGGTAGACCGAGCGCAGCAGCTCGCGGCCCCTGAGGGCGTCGGCGTGCATGTCGTCCAGGGCGCGGCGGACCTGTTCGACGGTGGCCGGGCTGAGGCCGCCGGCCGGGCCGGTGCGGCCGACCAGGGTCTTGGCCTCGCCGAGCCGGGTGGCCGCGTTGTCGAGCAGCAGTTCGCCGCGCTCGGAGTCGGAACCGGCGAAGTCGAGCCGGAGTCCCTCCAGCCCGCGCTTGAGGCCGTACAGCGTGTCCCCGGGGAGGGCGTGGGCGCTGGCCGCGGCGGCGCCGGTCAGGCTGCCGACGGCGAGCCCGGCGACCAGCCCGCCGATCGCGAACCGGCGGCTCCAGCGGCCGCGCGGCGCCGTCCGGATCGCCCGGTGGCGGCGCTGCCGGGGCACCGGGGTGCCCGTCCCGCCGGCGAAGGCCTGCTCGAACGCGGCCATCAGCTGGGCGCGTTGGACCGTGCGGACCTCCCGGTCCAGCACCGGCCCGGGCAGCGCCCCCAGCGCGTCGGTCAGACCGACCAGTTCGGCCATCGCGACCGGACCGGCGCCGGTGGCGGCGGCGTTGTCCGATTCGGCGTTGGCCGCAGCGCGTTGCTCTGCCTGGTGGGCCTCCAGCGCCTCGGCGAAGGCCTTCGCCCGCCGGTGCTCCAGCACGTTTGCCGTCACGGGCCACACCTCCCTTCGTCGTTGTCGACACCCTGGCCTGCCGGACGGTTGCCCTGGCTGGCCAAAGCCACTCCATCGGGTGATAGGCCGCAATTCGACTTGACCGTACGCCTGGTGGGGGCTTGCACGTTGGCCAACGAGTGGTGCGGGCGGTCGGTTACGCACGGCTGATCATCGGACCGACCGTTCACCCTGACGTGTCGGCCGGGCGCGAACGGTGACGGACGGCCGTGCCGTATGGCACCGGGGTCGTCCTCGGCACGGTTCATCGCGCGTCGGGCGGGAGCAGCCGGGCCAGGGTGCGGACGGCGCGGTACTGGAGGGTCTTGATGGCGCCCTCGTTCTTGCCCATGATCCGGGCCGTCTCGGCCACCGAGAGCCCCTGCAGGAAGCGCAGGGTGACGCACTCCTGCTGCTGCGGGTTGAGCCGGCGCACGGCGTCCAGCAGGGCGGCGTTGGAGAGCGACTCCAGCACCGACTCCTCCGGGCTGCGCTCGCACTCGTTGGAGTCCAGCATCTCGCCGGTGGTGACCTCCAGCCGGAAGCGGCTGGACTTGAAGTGGTCGGCGACCAGGTTGCGGGCGATGGTGACCAGCCAGGCGCCGAAGTCCCGGCCCTGCCAGGTGAAGGTGCCGATCCGGCGCAGGGCGCGCAGGAAGGTCTCGCTGGTGAGGTCCTCGGCGGTGGCCCGGCTGCCGACCCGGTAGTAGATGTAGCGGTAGACGGTGTCCGCGTAGTGGTCGTAGAGCCGCCCGAAGGCGTCGCTCTCGCCGGCCTGGGCCCGCTCGACCAGCTCCATGATCGGGTTGTGCTCGGTCTCGTAGCCGGGGTTGGGCGCCGTCCGGGCGCGGCCCCGGCCGGCGCCGGTGCTGCCGGTGCGGCCGCGCGAGCCGGTGCCGGCCGAGCCGGCGGCGGTGGTGCGCAGCGCCGGGCCGGGCGGCTGGGGCTGGACGAACGATCCTCCAGCCGGCGCGAGTTGGGGCAGGACGGCGAACTGGCTGCGGAGCAGGGTGCGCAGCAGGGTCAGGCCGGTGGAGATCTGCCGCTCGGCGGTCGGCCGACCGCGCAGGCCGGTGCGGGGGCGCAGGGGCGCGGACGACGGGCGGGAGGGTGCAGGCGCGTCGTTCCGGACGGGTGGGTACACGGGACTCCCAGAGGCAGAACTGTGGACGGATCACCTCCGCCTGCGCGGAGAGCACTCCCCGAAGCGTCCGTTCGAGCGGGACGCGTGGTGACGTGCATCCAGGAGAGAATAACGCTTTGTGCAATGACAGCTACACCGTGTGGTCGAAGTGGTCGTTTGGGATCCATTTGTTGTGCATATTCGGCTGACACTGACCGGAGCTGTCATCGTTCATCCGGCTCAACGTGATCGAACAGGCGCTCAGGGTGACCAATTCGGCGGCCTGAGGGGCGGTTTCCCAGCCTTGGGGCTCGGCAACCCCTGACTTTCCCGGCCTGGCGAACGATCAGAACCGGTCACCGGGCGACAGGTTCGTGCAGGTGACTCGGACCACCCTGCGGTGCAGGGGAGTTCGCCCGTAAGAGGGGCCAGGTCAGAGGCCCTGTTGACGCCCGCTCACTCGCCGGGGCGAGCCCGTCCGGACGGCGTCCCGACGGCGTCCCGACGATCCGCCGACGACCTCCCGACCGTCTTCGGGCGGCCCTCGGGCGCGCCCCCGGCGGTCTTCGGGAGCCCGCGCGACCCCCGGCGCGGGAGGTTCAGGAGCGGCGCCTGCGCCGGTTCAGCGCCACCCCGGCCGCCGTCGCGCCGGCCAGCACCCCGAGCGCCGCCGCGGCCGGCAGCCCCACCCGGGCCGCCTTGCGCCCGGTCCGGAAGTCCCGCACCCGCCAGCCCTGGGTCCGGGCGTGGCGCCGCAGCGCGCCGTCCGGGTTCACCACGTACGGGTGGCCGACCAGCGAGAGCATCGGGATGTCGTTGGCCGAGTCGCTGTAGGCGGCGCAGCGGTCGAGGTCGAGGCGTTCGCGCCGGGCCAGCGCGCGGACGGCGGCGGCCTTGGCCGGGCCGTGCAGCAGGTCGCCGACCAGCCGGCCGGTGTACAGGCCGTCCCGGGCCTCGGCGACGGTGCCCAGCGCGCCGGTCATGCCGAGCCGCCGGGCGATGATCCTGGCCACCTCCAGCGGGGCGGCGGTGACCAGCCAGACCCGCTGGCCGGCGTCCAGGTGCATCTGGACCAGGGCGCGGGTGCCGGGCCAGATCTTGTCCGCCACGACCTCCTCGAAGATCTCCTCGCAGATCGCCTCCAGGTCGGCGGTGGGCTTGCCGGCCACGATGCCGAGGGCGGACTGCTTGGCGTCGGAGATGTGGTCCGGGTCCTCGGTGCCGTGCAGCCGGAACCAGGCCTGCTGCCAGGCGAAGCGGGCGATGTCGCGGCGGGTGAGGAAGCCGCGGCGGTAGAGGCCGACGCCGAGGTAGAAGATCGCGGCGCCGCGCAGGATGGTGTTGTCGCAGTCGAAGAAGGCGGCGGCGCGGGGGTCGTCCGGGTCCGGGGTGTGGTTCTCGGTCGAGGCCTTGGGGGTCTTGGGGGCCTTGCCGGGCTTCGCCGCGGCCGGCGCGTCCGGCCCGGTGCTGCCGTCCGTTCCGGTGGTGCCGTCCGGCCCGGTGCTGCCGTCCGGCCCGGTGCTGCCGTCCGGCCCGGTGCCGCCGTCCCGCCCCGCGGTGCCGTCCGGCCCGGGCTCGGCCCGCAGCGCGGCCTCGGCCGCCTCGGCCGCGGCTTCGCCGGCCAGGGCGCTCCGCTCGCTGCTGGAACGCCTTGCCTGGGTGAGCCTTCTGAGCACGGCCATGTCATCGAGGATAGCCAGCCGGGCGCGCGGCGACCGTGACGGAGCCGTGCCCGCGAGGTGAACAGCTCCACCGGGTGCCGGGTGCCCCCGGGCGGGCGGGTGCCATGGCGGAGAATGGGGTGGTGAGCCCACTGCTGCGACGTAAGAGCCCCGAGCCCGCGGACCGGACCGTGACCCTGGTCGGCAAGCCGGGCTGCCACCTGTGCGACGAGGCCCGCGAGGTGATCCTCCGGGTGACGGGCGAGCTGGGGGCGTCCTTCGAGGAGCGGGACATCACCCAGGACGAGGAGCTGTACCGCCGCTACTGGGAGCAGATTCCGGTCACCCTGATCGACGGTCGCCAGCACGACTTCTGGCGGGTCGACGAGCGCCGTCTGCGCACTGCCCTCGGCGGCTGAGCGGGGCCTGACCGGGCGTTCGTCCGTGTACCGACCCCCCGCCGATCGGCGGGGGAGGTTCGCCGAATCGTTGCCGAAGACACTCCGTTCCGGCGTGGGGCGGGGCGGGTCGGTCGGCTTACGATCGAACGCGTTTGCGCCCGTGGGGGGCTGAGCACACGAGGAGTGCGCCATGCTTCCCGGTCCTGCCCTCCGGGTGTCCGGAGCTCCGGAGCCCCGGACGGTCCCCCGGGGCTTCGCCGTGGTGGACGTGGAGGCGACCGGCCGCAGCCCGTGGCGGCACCGGGTGGTCGAGGTGGCCGTGGTGCTGCTCGACGAGCGGCTGCGTCCCGAGGGCGAGTTCGCCACCCTGCTGGATCCGCTGGGCCCGGTCGGTCCGACCCATGTGCACCGGATACGCCAGTGCGACGTGGAGGGCGCCCCGCGCTTCCGGGAGATCGCCCCGCGGCTGCTGGAGCTGTTGGCCGGCCGGGTGCTGGTGGGTCACCACGTCAGCTGCGACCACGCCTTCCTGGATCGCGAGTTCGCCCGGATCGGGGTGCCGCTGCCGCCCGTGCCGCTGCTGTGCACGATGCGGCTGGCCCGCGCGCACCTGCCGCAGGCCCGCGGCCAGGGCCTGGCGGCCTGTGCGGAGGCGGCGGACCTCGGCTGGTACCCGGCGCACACCGCGCTGGGCGACGCCCGGGTGACCGCCGAGCTGCTGCGGCACTGCCTGGGCGCCCCGTCCTGCCCGCCGGGCGACTGGGCCGGCCCGCTGCGCGAGGCCGCCGAGGTGCCCTGGCCCCGGCTGGGGCGGGCCCGTTCCCACCCGTCCGGCGCCGGCGTCCCGCTGCTGCGCAGGGAGGCCCCGTACGGCCCCTGGCTGCCCGGTTCGCGAGCCCCGGAGGTCGTGCTGACCCGGGCCGGTGCTATGCGGTCGATGGCGTGATGCGCATCACTGTGTAGGGACAAAACGGACACCATCTTTGTGCACACGTTCACAAACGCATAGCCTGGCTGCCAAAGCCCAGCTTCACCCACAGGAGCACCGTGGCAATCGGCCGATCACCACAGAGCAGTTCGCAGACGCCCGACCAGGGCGCCGCGCGCCGACCGTCGCGTGCCCGGGGCATCCCGGAGGCGACAGTCGCCCGCCTGCCCCTCTATCTGCGGGCCCTCACCGCGCTCTCCGAGCGCTCGGTGCCGACCGTCTCCTCCGAGGAGCTGGCCGCCGCGGCCGGCGTGAACTCGGCCAAGCTGCGCAAGGACTTCTCCTACCTCGGCTCCTACGGCACCCGCGGCGTCGGCTACGACGTCGAGTACCTCGTCTACCAGATCTCCCGCGAGCTCGGCCTGACCCAGGACTGGCCGGTCGTCATCGTCGGCATCGGGAACCTCGGCCACGCGCTCGCCAACTACGGCGGGTTCGCCTCCCGCGGCTTCCGGGTGGCCGCCCTGTTGGACGCCGACCCCAACGTGGTCGGTTCCACCGCGGCCGGACTGCCGGTGCGGCACATGGACGAGCTGGAGTCGATCGTCGAGAGCCAGCACGTCTCCATCGGCGTGATCACCACCCCGCCCGGCGCCGCCCAGCAGGTGTGCGACCGGCTGGTGGAGGCCGGCGTCACCAGCATCCTGAACTTCGCCCCGACCGTGCTGACCGTCCCGGACGGCGTGGACGTGCGCAAGGTGGACCTCTCCATCGAGCTCCAGATCCTCGCCTTCCACGAGCAGCGCAAGGCCGGCGAGGAGCCGGACGACCGTGCCGAGTCGGTGCTGGACCG
The DNA here is from genome assembly GCF_043198905.1 of Kitasatospora sp. NPDC048715. Lineage (NCBI taxonomy): Bacteria > Bacillati > Actinomycetota > Actinomycetes > Kitasatosporales > Streptomycetaceae > Kitasatospora > Kitasatospora sp. NPDC048715. The sequence goes on from NZ_JBICVH010000001.1 coordinate 576,847, forward strand.
CGCCCCCGGTCCGGTCCGGGCGGCCGCCGCCAAGCTGCGCCGCGCGGCCGGCGGCAGCGGCAAGCCCCGGGGCACCGTCGAGTCGGCGGCCAAGGACCAGGCCGAGCAGGCCAAGGGAAAGTCCGCCAAGGGCGGCGACGGGGATCTCTCCGCGGTGATGCCCGCATGAACACCGAGAGCTGTGGGGGGCGGGCATGAGCCTTCTCGTCGTAGGGCTGAGCCATCGCACCGCCCCGGTCGGGGTGCTGGAACGCGCCGCGCTGACGGGTGACGTACCGACCCGGCTGCTGCACGACGCCGCCGCCACCGCGACGGTCGGCGAGGCCGCGCTGCTGAACACCTGCAACCGGATCGAGCTGTACGCGGACGTGGACAAGTTCCACGCCGGCGTCGCCGAGCTGTCGCTGCTGCTGGCCCACCACAGCGGGGTGGACCTGGAGGAGCTGACCTCCCACCTGTACGTCCACTACGAGGACCGCGCCGTCCACCACCTCTTCTCGGTGGCCTGCGGCCTGGACTCGATGGTCGTCGGCGAGGGCCAGATCCTCGGCCAGCTGCGCGACGCGCTGGCCAAGGCCCAGGAGGAGCACACCGCCGGGCGCGGCCTGAACGAGCTGTTCCAGCAGGCCCTGCGGGTCGGCAAGCGCGCGCACAGCGAGACCGGCATCGACAAGGCCGGCCAGTCGCTGGTCACCTTCGGCCTGGAGCAGGTCGCGGCGGGCGCGGGCGAGATCGCCGGCAAGCGCGCGCTGGTGGTCGGCGCCGGCTCGATGAGCTCGCTGGCCGCCGCCACCCTGGTCCGCTCCGGCGTGACCGACCTGCTGATCGCCAACCGGACCCCGGCCCGCGCCGAGCGGCTGGTCGAGATCCTCGGCCCGGACGTGGCCTCGGTCCTGGACCTGGCCAAGGTGCCGGAGGCGCTCGCCGAGGTGGACCTGGTGATCTCCTGCACCGGCGCGGCCGGTGTGGTGATCAAGGCCGAGGACGTGGCCGCCGCGGTCGCCTCCCGGCGGGACGCCCAGCGGCTCCGCCACGGGGCGTCCGAGCCGCTCGCCCTGCTCGACCTGGCCATGCCGCGCGACGTCGACCACACCGTGCACGAGCTGCCCGGCGCCCTGCTGGTCGACCTGGAGAGCCTCTCCCACGCGCACGCCGCCAGCCCCGGCGCCGGCGACGTCGACCAGGTCACCCGGATCGTCTCCGACGAGGTGACCGCCTTCGGCGCCGCCCAGCGGGCCGCCCGGATCGCGCCGACCGTGGTCGCGCTGCGCTCGATGGCCTCCGACGTGGTCGCCGCCGAGCTCGGCCGGCTGGACTCCCGGCTGCCCGACCTGGACGAGCGCTCGCGCGCCGAGATCACCCAGACCGTCCGCCGCGTCGTCGACAAGCTGCTGCACGCCCCGACCGTCCGGGTGAAGCAGCTGGCCGCCGAGCCGGGCGGCGCCTCCTACGCGGAGGCGCTGCGCGAACTGTTCGACCTCGACCCGGCGGCCGTGCACGCCGTGTCGGGCACGCCCGTCGGCGGGGCGCCCCAGCCCTCGGCCGGGGGCACCAGATGAACCGTCAGCCATCCCACGAGTACCACCGGGACGATCACCTCATGAATGGTCAACCGATCACGGAGCAGCCCTCGGCCACCGCGGCCCTGCGGCTCGGCACCCGGCGCAGCGCCCTCGCCATGGCGCAGTCGGGCATGGTGGCCCGCGAGGTGACCAGGGTCACCGGGCGCGCCGTCGAGCTGGTCGAGATCACCACCTACGGCGACACCTCCCGGGAGTCGCTGGCGCAGATCGGCGGCACCGGGGTGTTCGTCTCCGCGCTGCGCGACGCGCTGCTGGAGGGCCGGATCGACTTCGCCGTGCACTCGCTCAAGGACCTGCCCACCGCCGCCCCGCAGGGGCTGGCGCTGGCCGCCGTCCCCGAGCGCGAGGACGTCCGGGACGCCCTGGTCGCGACCGAGGGCCTGGCCCTGGAGGAGCTGGTGGAGAAGCTGGCCGGCGCCGGCCGCCCGGCCCGGATCGGCACCGGCTCGCCCCGCCGGATGGCGCAGCTGAACGCCTGGGCCAACGCCCGCGGCGCGCAGCTGGAGACCGTCGCGATCCGCGGCAACGTGGACACCCGGATCGGCTTCGTGACCAGCGGCGAGCTGGACGCGGTGGTGCTGGCGACGGCCGGCCTGAACCGGCTCGGCCGCAGCGCCGAGATATCCCAGCACCTCGACACCGAGGTGATGGTCCCGGCCCCCGGCCAGGGTGCGCTCGCGATCGAGTGCACCACCGCCGACACCGGGCTGACCGCCGCGCTCGCGGCGCTGGACCACGCCCCCACCCGGGTCGCCGTGGCCGCCGAGCGCGCCCTGCTGGCCACCCTGGAGGCCGGCTGCTCGGCGCCGGTGGCCGCGCTGGCCACCTGGGGCCGGGAGAACGAACTGCGGCTGGACGGCGTGGTCGGCGACCCCGACGGAACCGCCCTGCTGAAGATGTCCGCCAACGGTCCGATCGTCCTCGACGAGACCGCCGAGCAGCAGGCGGTGGCCCTCGGCCGCGCGCTGGCTGACCGGCTGCTCGCCGCGGGCGCGGCCGCCCTGATGGGGGAGCGAGCCCGATGAGCCCCACCACCGCCACCGATGCCCTGTTCCCGGTGGGACAGCCCGCCACCGGACGGTGCACCTTCCTGGGCGCGGGCCCCGGGGACCCGGGCCTGCTGACCCTGCGCGCGGTCGAGGTGCTGTCCACCGCCGACGTGCTGGTCGCCGACCCGCTGACCGCCGCCGCCGTGCGCAGCCACTGTCCGGCCGGCGTGCAGGTGCACGCCCCCGCCGCCGAGGGCACCGACTTCGACCTGGCCAAGCTGGTCGCCGAGGCCGTCCGCTCCGGCAAGCACGTGGTCCGCACCGTCGACGGCGACCCCGGCCTGGACGGCTGCGCCGCCGAGGAGATGCTCAGCTGCGCGGGCGACGGGATCCCCTTCGAGGTGATCCCGGGCGTGGCCCAGTCGGTCGGCGTCCCGGCGTACGCGGGCGTCCCGCTGCGCGCCGGGTCCGGCACCGACGTGCGTTTCGTGGACGGCGCCGCGCTGCTGGCCGGCAGCCCGGTGGACCTGGGCGCGCCGGAGACCACCCTGGTGGTCCGCACCACCCTGGGCCAGCTGCCCGCCACCGCCACCGCCCTGGTCGCGTGCGGCCGCAAGCCGGAGTCGGCGCTGAGCGCCACGCTCTCCGGCACCACCACCCGCCAGCGGACCTTCACCTCCACCCTGTCCGGCATCGCGGCCGACCTGAAGGCCGCCCGGGTGCTGCCCTCGCCGGTCTCCGCCCCGGTCGACCCGGCCACCTCGGTGATAGCCGTGGTGGGCGAGCAGGTCGCCCACCGGGCCTCGCACTCGTGGTTCGAGACCAAGCCGCTGTTCGGCTGGAACGTCCTGGTGCCGCGCACCAAGGAGCAGGCCACCGGCCTGTCCGAGCAGCTGCGCTCGTACGGCGCGGTGCCGCAGGAGGTGCCGACCATCGCGGTCGAGCCGCCGCGCACCCCGCAGCAGATGGAGCGGGCCATCAAGGGCCTGGTCACCGGTCGCTACGAGTGGATCGCCTTCACCTCGGTGAACGCGGTGCGCGCCGTCCGGGAGAAGTTCGAGGAGTACGGCCTGGACGCCCGCGCGTTCGCCGGGATCAAGGTCGCGGCGGTCGGCGAGACCACCGCGCAGGCCCTGGTGGACTTCGGCGTGAAGCCGGACCTGGTGCCCTCCGGCGAGCAGTCCGCAGCCGGCCTGCTGGAGGACTGGCCGCCGTACGACCCGGTCTTCGACCCGATCGACCGGGTGCTGCTGCCGCGCGCCGACATCGCCACCGAGACCCTGGTGGCCGGCCTGGTCGAGCTCGGCTGGGAGGTCGACGACGTGACGGCGTACCGGACGGTGCGCGCCTCGCCGCCGCCGGCCGAGACCCGTGAGGCGATCAAGGGCGGCGGTTTCGACGCGGTGCTGTTCACCTCGTCCTCGACCGTCCGGAACCTGGTCGGCATCGCGGGCAAGCCGCACAACGTGACCGTCATCGCCTGCATCGGCCCGGCCACCGCCAAGACCGCCGAGGAGCACGGCCTGCGGGTCGACGTGATGGCCCCGGCGCCGTCGGCGGCCGCGCTGGCCCAGGCGCTGGCAGACTTCGGGGCCAAGCGCCGCGACACCGCGACGGCCGCCGGTGAGCCGGTCTACCGGCCCAGCGAGCGCCGTCCCGGCTCGCGCCGCAAGGCCCGCTGACACCCCTCATGGCCGGGGGCGGCCGACCGTCGCCCCCGGCACTGCACAACCGTTCGGAGAGAGAAGCCGTGTCCGCTGAATTCCCGTACGTACGCCCGCGCCGACTGCGCCGGAGCCCGGCGATGCGCCGCCTGGTGGCCGAGACCCGGCTGCACCCGGCGGAGCTGATCCTGCCGCTGTTCGTCCGCGAGGGCGTCAGCGAGCCCGTCCCGGTGAGTTCGATGCCGGGCGTGGTCCAGCACACCCGGGACACCCTGCGCAAGGCCGCGGTGGAGGCGGCCGAGGCGGGCCTGGGCGGCCTCATGCTGTTCGGCGTCCCGCAGGTGCAGGACGCGACCGGCAGCGAGGGCACCAACCCGGACGGCATCCTCCAGCAGGCGATCCGGGACGTGGTCTCCGAGGTCGGCGACTCCCTGGTGGTCATGTCGGACCTCTGCCTGGACGAGTACACGGACCACGGCCACTGCGGCGTGCTGGCCGCGGACGGCAGCGTCGACAACGACGCCACCCTGGAGCGCTACGCCGAGATGGCCCGGGTGCAGGCCGACGCCGGCGTCCACCTGGTCGGCCCGTCCGGCATGATGGACGGCCAGATCGCCGTGATCCGGCGGGCGCTGGACGAGGCCGGGCACCAGGACGTGGGCATCCTCGCCTACACCGCCAAGTACGCCTCGGCCTTCTACGGCCCGTTCCGCGAGGCCGTCGGCTCCTCGCTCAAGGGCGACCGCAAGACCTACCAGCAGGACCCGGCCAACGCCCGCGAGTCGCTGCGCGAGCTGGCGCAGGACCTCGCCGAGGGCGCGGACATGGTGATGGTCAAGCCGGCCATGGCCTACCTGGACATCCTGCGCCAGGTCGCCGACGCCTCCCCGGTGCCGGTCTCCGCGTACCAGGTGTCCGGCGAGTACGCGATGGTCGAGGCGGCCGCCGCGAACGGCTGGATCGACCGGGAGCGGATGATCATGGAGACGCTCACCTCGATCCGCCGCGCGGGCGCCGAGCAGATCCTCACCTACTGGGCCCTCGAAGCCGCCGCGATGCTCAAGTAGCGGACCCCGTACGGCGGAAGGCCGGGCCGCTCCCGTGGGGGAGCGACCCGGCCTTCCGGGTTTCCGTCAGGCCGTGGACTCAGATGCCCACGTCGCCGGCGTGCGCGAAGCCCGCGCCGCCGCCGATCACGTCGGTGGAGGTGGCGGCACCGCCGCCGAAGCCTCCGGCGACGACGTCACCGGCGTGGGCGACGCCGAAGCCCCCGCCGGCCACGAACGGCTGGTCGGCGGAGGCGACGAACTCGCCGCCGCCGGCCAGGCCGACGTGGGCGAAGGCCGGGGTGGCGGCACCCGCGAGCGCCAGTGCGGCGGCGGCGGTCAGGGCGGCCTTGGCCAGCTTGCTCTTCATGGAACTGCCCTCTCTCTGGGAGCGCCCCGCGGGCGCTCTGACACGTGATCACAACCGGCGGTCCTGATCGGCGATCCACGCGCCGGACCGGCCCGCCGCTCACCCGTCCGGACCGCGCTGCGGCGCGGCCGGCCGGACACTTCGCCCGCACAGCCCGGAGGGCCCGGGGAGGTGATCCTCCCCGGGCCCTCCGACCGTGCTGTGCCCCTTGATCAGCCGATCAGGTGCGAGACACCCGCGTCGCCCGTGGACTGGGTGTTCTGGCCGACGTTGCAGATCTGCTTCGGCTGGTTGTTCAGGACCGGGACCTCGACCGGGACCGCGATGCCGATGACGGCGACGGCGACGTTGTGGATCTCCGGCAGGCAGATGTTCGGGTTGTCCAGAACGTGGCTGTTCGGGCTGCCGTTGCCGGCGGTGCCGGTGTGGTTGGTGCCGCCGTTGCCCTGGACGGAGGTGGCGGCGCCGTCCGAGTCGACGATGGCGGAGGCCGAGCCGGCGGACATCGCGAAGGCGGCGGCGGCCAGGCCGGCGGCGGCGAGGGACTTCTTGATCATCTCTGGTTTTCCTCTCGGGGTGAATCGGGGAGCGATTCGTAGGTGGATCGGAGGGTGGTGCAGGGAGAACGGAGCGGCGACCGATCAGCCGATCAGGTGGGACACGCCGCCGTCGCCCTGGCTCTGGGTTCCCTGGCCGACGGTGCAGTACTGCCTGCCGCCGTTGTTGGCGATCGGGACCTCGACCGGGACGGCCACGCCGAGCACGCCGACCGCGATGTTGTGGATCTCCGGCAGGCAGATGTTCGGGTTGTCCAGGAAGTGGAAGTTCGGGCTGTTGTTCCCGACCGTGCCCGTGAAGTTGGTACCGCCGTTGCCCTCGATGGAGGCGGCGGCGCCGTCCGCGTCACCGATGGCGGAGGCGGGCGCGGCGGCACCGGCCAGCGCGGCGACGGCCAGGCCGGCGGCGGCGAAGGACTTCTGGATCATGGCGAGATCCCTCTCTGAAATGCTCTTTGGATTCCGTGCGTACAACGCTGAGAACGCTCAGACCCGGTCTGCAGTCACTGACGTCCAGATCAAAGAACGACGGCACGGAAGGTTACGGGGATTCTTGAAAAGAGTCCCGGAGGCACGACGGCGGAGGGAATCCGATCGGATTATTACTCCGAACCGGTTAACGGCCGCAATCCGTACTCCCGGTCACTCGTTGAGCAGATCGCTTTCCGGTTGCGGCCCCGCAGCCCTTCCCAGTGATCCCCAGTACGGACAGCAGAACGGTGAAAAGCATGAAGTTCTCCCAGCGGGCCGGCGCGATGCTGCTGGCGGTCGGTGCCGGTGTGCTCGCCTCCCAAGGAGCGGCCGGCGCCGCCACCCCGATCGGCCCCGACCAGGTCGGCGCGCTGGAGGACGCGCTGGCCACCCAGCAGGTCCCGGCGGACATCCCGCTCGCCCCGCTGGGCAGCCGGCTCACGGCCGGCATCCCGACCTCGCTGGTGATGCCGCCGGCGCCCGACCGGACCACCAGCGGCGGCGGCGCGCTGCTCCCGGAGCAGATCCTCCCCCAGCTGACCACCGGCAAGGTCGGCCCGAGCGCCAAGGCCGATCTGCCGCTCCCGCTGGTCGACCAGGGCGCTGACCTCGGCAAGGTGCTGCTGGACGCCCCGGCCGCGCCGCTGCACGCCAGGACCCCGGGGCTCACCCTCGGCAAGCCGCTCTCGCTCGCCCAGGACGGCGCCGGCCAGCTCGCCGACGGCCGGCTGAAGGTGGACGAGATCGACCCGCGCCTGGTCTCCGGCGCGGTGCAGGTGGTTCCCGGGGCCAAGGCCAGCCTCGGGGGCGAGGACAGCCGGCTCTCCCTCACCGACACGGCGGCCGCCCTGGCCGGGACCACCACCGGGACCGCCACCGGTGTGGTGCAGACGACCGGGCTGACGGGCCTGACCCAGCTCTGAGTCGGCTCCGACCCGGGCACCGCGCCCGGGGACGGGAGCCCGGCACCCAGGCCACGCGGCCGGGTGCCGGGCTCCCGCGCGCCCGGGGGCTCAGCCCGGCAGGAGGCCGGTCAGCCCGCCGACCAGCGGGAGGTCCTTGACGCCGCCGCCGGCGCTCAGCGGGCCGGTCAGCGTCCCGGTGCCGACGGCGGGCAGGCCCTGGTCGGGCTGGAGGGCCGCGCCGTTGTTGAGGAAGTCGGCCGAGGAGTTCGCCCACGGGTCCAGCCGCAGGCTCTTGATCGGCGCGATGCCGTAGCCGAGGCCGGTGGTGGTCCCGCCCAGCGCCTGGCCGAGGTCGGTCTTGGTCAGCGTGGCCGGGCCGGCCGGGGCCTCGCCCGGGGCGGTGGCGGCCTGCGCCGAACCGGCGCCGAGCAGCACCGCGGCACCCATGGCTGCGGCCAGTCCGGCCGCGTTCTTCTTCGAAACCATCGTGATCACCCTTCGGTGGATCGGGGATCCCGGACGGCTGTCCGGGGACGCCGAACTGCCCCCCGGCCGACTGGTCGGGGGGCAGGACGGCCGGAACACGTGCCGATCGGGGATCAGCAGTCGTCCGCGGGCGGCGGGGGCAGCTCCACGTTGGCGCAGGCGTTGCCGAAGGCCGGGTTCAGCAGGCCGACGATGTTGATGGAGTTGCCGCACAGGTTGACCGGAACGTGCACCGGGACCTGGATCTGGTTGCCGGAGATGACGCCGGGGGAACCGACGGCCGCGCCCTCGGCGCCCGCGCTGGCGGCGGCGGAGCCCGCCGCGCCCAGCACCAGGCCGGCAGCGGCGGCGGAGAGGACGGCGGCCTTCTTCATGTTCTGCATGGGGGGTTGATCTCCTCGATCACACACGGGTGGAGCGTGCCGCGCCCCGGCGCTGCGGGGCGCGGCACGGGCTCGGTGAATCGGCTGTCGCCGGTGCGGCGACCGCGGGTTCAGCCGATGTTGGCGCACTGGTTGCCGAAGGCCGGGTTCAGCAGGCCGATGATGTCGATGCTGTTGCCGCACAGGTTGATCGGGATGTGCAGCGGGATCTGGATCTGGTTGCCGGAGAGCACGCCGGGGGAACCGGCGGCGACGCCCTCGGCGCCCGAGCTGGCGACCGCACCGCCGGCGGCACCGAGCACCAGGCCGCTGGCGGCCAGGGACAGGACGGCGGCCTTCTTGAAGTTGCGCATGTCATTCCTCCGATTTCTGCCCGACGGAATGGGAATGTCGGGAGTCGGGCGAGCGCGAATACTCACCCGAAGGCTTCAGGGATTGCCGTGATTGTCACTCGGTCGGCGCATATCGGCGTGTTCCGCCCATGGCTCGGGCGTGGCCGTGACTGCCGGGCCGCGGTGCCTTCCGGAACGATTCCCGCACGGCCGGGAAAGGCTTCGGACAAAGGCGCGACCAGGTGGAATTCCGGTCGGGCGTTCCGGCACGGGTTGCCGGACGCCGGGTTCTGGGAGGCCCGCCGCGCGGGGGCCGGTGGAGACCGGGTTCCGTGAGGGAGAACGAGGCACCGCGCGGGGGGAAACGGTCCGACCCTCCGATCACCCGAATGCCCGGTCCGCGGCGCCGTTGCGCCGGATGGGTGACAGTGCCGGGACCGTCGCAACCGGTCCGGTGGGGTCTCGTTCTAGATGTCGCACTCCCCGTGCATATCTGTCGAACAGTCAGGAGGCTCGTATGAGCATCAAGAAGACCGCCGCCGTCGGCGCGGCCGTGGTGGGCATCGTGGCCACCGGCGCCGGTTCCGCGATGGCCAGCTCCGGCGCCCAGGGCGTCGCCGCCGGTTCCCCCGGTGTCGTCTCCGGCAACCAGATCCAGGTCCCGGTGCACGTGCCGATCAACCTGTGCGGCAACACCATCGACATCATCGGCCTGCTGAACCCGGCGTTCGGCAACAAGTGCGCCAACGTGGGCTGAGCCCGCACCCGGTTCGGCCGGTACGAGCCGCCGTTCCGCGCCTCCCTCCTGGGGCGCGGGGCGGCGGCTCTTCGTTGTGCCGGGAGCGTGTCGATCCGTCGGTTCCCGGCGGTGTCACGAGTCTTGTTGCGTTACTTGTCAGTACCTAGAATGCGAGACCTGCTCACCTTTCCTGCTCCTCTCTTGCTCCGCACCGCTCGGCTCCCCGCCAGGGCGGTCCCCCACCCCCGCAAGGAGTCGCGTGTGATCAGGTCACCCCTGCCGGCGGCACGGCGAACGCGTACGGGTGCGTCCCGGTGCGCCGCACTGCTCGCCACCGGAGCCCTCCTCGCCACCCTCGGCCTGACCGGCGCCCCCGCCGCCCTGGCCGACCCCGCCCCGGCCGCGCCCGCGGCCACCCGTCCGGCCGCGATCGTCGCCCTCGGCGACAGCGCCATCTCCGGGGAGGGCGCCGGCACCGACACCAACGACGGCTACTTCCCGGAGACGGACAGCCCCACCAACTACTGCCACCGCCACCCCAAGTCGGAGATCTTCGTCACCGACATCCCCGGGGTCACCCCGATCGACCTGGCCTGCTCCGGCGCCCAGACCGGCGACCTGGTCAGCGACCCGGAACTGGCCAAGGTCACCGGCCCCGGCAGCGGCGACTTCGGCGAGCCCAAGCAGGACGTCAAACTGGCGGACACGGCGGCCAAGTACGACGTCAGGATGGTCGTCGTCACCATCGGCGCCAACGACGACTTCGACTTCAGCGGGATCATGATGCACTGCCTGGCGCAGTACTTCCCGATCCCCAAGGACCAGGGCTGCCGGGACACCATCGGCAGCGACGAGATCCGCCGGCGCGCCAAGGGCGTCCAGCCCAAGGTGGTCGCCGCGCTCCAGAACATCCGTCAGACCATGCGCAGGGCCGGCTACGCCGACTCCTCGTACCAGCTGGTCTACCAGTCGTACTTCAACCCGATCACCCCGGACATCCGGCGCAACGACTACCTCGGCAAGATCGCCGACGGCTGCCCGGCCTTCCCCGAGGACCTCGCCTGGGGCCACAACTGGGTGGTGCCGACACTCAGTGACGCGCTGCGCGGCGCGGCCGAGCAGGTGCCCGGCGTCCGATACCTGGATCAGCGGAGGGTCGCCTTCGGGCACGAGGTCTGCGCGGAGTGGACGTCCTCCCCGTACGAGTACTCCAACGGGGACGTCATCAACCTCTCCGAGTGGGTGCGCAACGGCTGCGACTCGCAGATCGGCATCCCCGGGCTGTGCATGAACATGATCCGCCAGTCGTACCACCTGCGGGTGGCCGGCTACCGCGGCGAGGGCGTCTGCCTCGGCCAGTTCTACGCCCGGACCGAGCTGGCGCAGGCGTACTGCACGCTCAACCAGCAGAACACCACCTCGATCCAGCCGCTCACGCCCGGACAGCCGTTCGGGGACGTCCCCGAGGACGGCGCCTGGTACCAGCTGACCAACGCCGCCAGCGGCAACGCGCTCGACCTCACCGGCGGCGGCAGCTACGGCGACTCCACCAACGGGCGGCCCGCGATCACCTATCCGGCCACCGGCGGGCTCAACCAGTCCTTCGTCCTGGAGGCCAAGGCGGGCGGCAGCTACGAGCTCGACTTCAGCGGCAACCGGAACATGTGCCTGGACGCCAACGCCGGCTCCACCGCCCCCGGCACCCGGATCCAGCAGTGGGGCTGCAACGGCGGCGGCAACCAGCACTGGGTGTTCACGCCGGCCGGCGACGGCCGCTACAAGATCGCCGACTCCCAGGACCGCAGCAAGGTCCTGGCCGCCGGCAGCACCCTCGACGCCAAGGGCAACCCGTACGTCGAACTCGCCACCGACACCGGCGCCGCCAACCAGCTCTGGCAGCTCACCAAGCTCGGCATCGTCTACGTCCACGGCTGATCCACCCCGCACCCGTCCAGGCCGTCGCCGCCCCCGACCGGGCGGCGACGGCGTGGTTTTCGGCACGGGTGGCACGGTGCCGGACAGGGCTCCGGGGGCACCAGGGGGCCTCGGTTCGGGGGCGTGCCGTAGGCTCACGGGAAAATCGTTGCGCCGGAGCCGCGCGGACCACGAGCGGGGCGGGGAGTACCCAGACCAGATGAGCACGGCATCGAGCACTGAGTCGTCCAGCACCCAGTCCGGAGCGCCCGCGGCGCCCGCAGCGGAGTCGGCGGAGACCCCCGAGGAACGGACCGGCCGGGAGCCCGGCCGGTTCGGGGCGCTGGTGGACCGCTTCGGGCCCGCACTGGGCGCGTACGCGGTGGTCAAGGCCATCGGCGTGACCGTCTTCATGCTGCTGCTCTCGCACACCGGCGACTACCTGACCAAGCAGCCGGGCCGCGGGGGCGCTGCCAAGCCCTGGGACGTGCTGGGCACCTGGGACGGCGTCTGGTACCAGCGGATCGCCGAGAACGGGTACAACCCGCAGCTGATCCCGCTGCACGGCTTCCCGCTGGCGACCTACTACGAGAACTCGGCCGCCTTCTTCCCGCTCTACCCCTGGCTGATGCGGCTGGTCGGCGCGGTCACCGGGCTCGGCCCGTACGGCTCCGGGATCGTCGTCTCGGTGCTGGCCTCGCTGGTCGCGGCGGCGGGGATCTTCGCGATCGCCGAGCGGCTCGGCGGCTTCCGGGCGGGCGTGATCGCGGCGGTGCTCTGGGGCCTGTTCCCAGGCTCCGGCGTGGAGTGGGCGGTCTACTCGGACTCGCTGTTCGTCGCGCTGTCCGCCTGGGCCTGCTACTGCGTGATGACCCGCCGCTGGCTCGCGGCCGGTGTGCTGACGCTGGTGGCGGGCCTCAACCGGCCGACCGCCGCCGTGCTGATCGCCGCCGTCTCGATCGCCGCGCTGGTCGCGCTGGTCCGCCGCACCGACGGGGTGGCCCGTCCGCTGACCGCGATGCTGATCACGCCCTGGGGCCTGCTCGGCTACGTCGCCTGGGTCGGCTGGAAGATGGGCGACTGGGGCGGCTACTTCAAGCTCCAGCAGGGCGCCTGGAACCGCTACTTCGACGGCGGCTCCTCCACCCTGCGCACGATCAGGGACGTGATCACCGGCCACTGGACCTACTGGCAGGCCAATCCCGTCCCGGACCTGATCGCGATCGGCCTGCTGATCGCGCTGCCCGGGCTGGTGCTGCTGCTGTGGCGCACCCGGCCGCCGCTGGTGCTGTGGGTCTACACCGGGCTCACCATCTTCACCGCGCTGAGCACCAACCAGATCTTCGGCAACATCTCGCGCTACCTGCTGCCCGCCTTCCCGCTCTGCATCGGCCTGGCGGTGGCGCTGCGCCGGGTGCGGCTCTCCTCGCTGGCCTGGCTGCTGGCGATGCCCGTCCTCGCGGCGGGCTGGTACGGGGGCTATGCGCTGTTCGAGTTGGGCATCCCGTAGACCCGGCGTTGGTTGGCTACGGGATCATCCGGGAGCAGACGGGCCGTTGCTAACCTCGGACGTATGACGACGACCCCGCCGCCCGTGCGCCAGATCCGCGACATCTCCGGGCTGATGGACCACGCGAGCCACGTGCTGGCCACCCGGATGGCGGCCGCCTTCACCGAGCTCGGGATCACCCCGCGCGCCTACTGCGTGCTGTTCCACGCGCAGGAGTCCGAACGCACCCAGATCCAGCTGGCCGAGCTGGCGGACCTGGACAAGACGACCATGGTGGTCACCGTCGACGAGCTGGAGAAGGCGGGCCTGGCCGAGCGCCGCCCGTCCGCGACCGACCGGCGGGCCCGGATCGTCTCGGTCACCGAGGCGGGCGAGCGGGCCGTGGTGCAGGGCACCGCGATCGCCGACCGGGTGCACCGCGAGCTGCTGGAGGCGCTGCCGCAGCCGGAGCGCGAGGTGTTCGTCTCGGCCCTGACCCGCCTGGTGGAGGGCCACCTCGCGGAACCGGTCGAGGTCGAGCGCACCGTCCGCCGTGCCCGCCGCTCCCGGGGCTGACCGCCCCGACCCCAAGCTGATCCCGAGATAGATAGTCCCGAACAAAACGATCTGATAGCGTCCTACCCGGTACTCGACGAACCGGGAGAACCGCCATGACCACGCACGCCCCGGCCGCGCCCACGCCGGCCTCCGCAGCCCCCGCCACCGCCCGCTCCCGCACCCTCGCGCTCGCGGTGCTCTGCGCGGGAATGCTGATGATCGTCCTGGACGGCTCGATCGTCACCGTGGCGCTGCCCGCGATCCAGGGCGACCTGCACTTCTCGCCCGCCGGACTCACCTGGACGGTCAACGCCTACCTGATCGCCTTCGGCGGCCTGCTCCTGCTGGCCGGCCGGCTCGGCGACCTGATCGGCCGCAGGCGGATGTTCGTCGCCGGGCTCACCCTCTTCACCGCCGCCTCGCTGCTCTGCGCCGTCGCCACCGGGCAGCAGGCGCTGATCGCCGCCCGCTTCCTCCAGGGCGTCGGCGGCGCGATGGCCTCCGCCGTCAGCCTCGGCATGATCGTCACGCTCTTCCCCGAGCCGGCCGAGCGCGGCCGGGCGATCGGCGCGTTCAGCTTCGTCGGCGCGGCCGGCGCCTCGATCGGCCAGGTCCTCGGCGGGGTGCTCACCCAGGCCCTCAACTGGCACTGGATCTTCCTGATCAACCTGCCGCTCGGCCTGGCCGCCGTCCTGCTCTCCCTGCGGCTGCTGGAGTCCGACCGCGGCCCCGGCCTGCGGGCCGGCGCCGACGTGCTCGGCGCCGTGCTGATCACCGCCGCCCTGATGCTCGGCATCTACACCATCGTCGGCACCGGCCAGCACGGCTGGACCTCGGCCCGCACCCTGGGCCTCGGCGCGCTCTCGCTCGCGCTGCTGGCCGGCTTCCTGCTCCGGCAGGCCCGGGCCGCCCAACCCCTGCTCCCGCTGCGGATGTTCCGCTCGCGCAACGTCTCCGGCGCCAACGCCGTGCAGGTGCTGACCATCTCCGGGATGTTCGGCTTCCAGATCATGGTCGCGCTCTACCTGCAGCAGGTCCTCGGCTACGGCGCCGCCGCCACCGGCCTGGCGATGCTGCCGGCGGCGGCCGCCATCGGCGCGGTGTCGCTGCTGCTCTCGGCCCGGCTGAGCGCCCGGTTCGGCGAGCGCGCCGTGCTGCTCGCGGGGCTCGCCATGCTGCTCGCCGCGCTCGCACTGCTGGTCCGGCTGCCCGCCGACGCCGACTACGTCGTCCACCTGCTGCCGACCATGCTGCTGATCGCGGGCGGCGGCCTGGTGCTGTCCACGCTCGCGGTCCTCGGCATGTCGGGCGCCGGACCGCAGGACGCGGGCACCGCCTCCGGCCTGTTCAACACCACCCAGCAGGTCGGCGGCGCGCTCGGGGTCGCCGTCCTCGGCACCCTCGCGAGCGGCCGCACCGCCGCCCTGGCCGCGGCCGGACACCCCGCCGCTGACGCCCTGGCCGGCGGCTTCCGCCTCGCCTTCGCGGTCGCCGCCGGACTGCTCGCGGTGGCCCTGCTGCTCGCCGCCACCGTCCTGCGGCCGACCGGGCGTCAGAACTGACGGTCCGCCAACCCGCCCCGCCCCGGCCCGCGTTCGAACAGCGCGCCGGGGCCGGGCGTCACGGCCAGACCAGGCAGTACAGCTGGTGCCCGGCCTCGTGCAGCCGGTTGGCGAAGTCCTGCCACTCGTGCAGCATGCTGTAGATCACGAACGCGTCCCGCGGTCCGCGCCGGTCCGGCACGGTGGACCAGATGAAGGCGGCGGCGCCGAGCTCCGTCTCGTCGGCCTTGCGCAACGGCTCGACGACGTTGTGGGGCAGCTGGACGACGGCGTAGTCGGGGTGCAGCACGACCAGTTCCAGCGGCGGCACCTGGTGCAGCGGCACGCCCTGGATGCCGGTGAGCACCATGGCGCTCATCGTCTCCGGCTTGATCTTGGTGGAGAGGTGGCCGGTGGGGGAGCCGCTGGTCTCCATCAGGTCGCCGAGCCGTCCCAGCGAGCCGAGCTCGCCGGCGTCCAGGCCGAGTCCGCCCGGGCCGAGGGCGGTGGGGACTCTGGCGGCGGTCGCGCGGTCCGGGGCCCCGAAGTACTTGTAGGTCACCCCCACGCGTCCCTCACCCCGCCTCTCACCGCCGCGACGACCACGACCCGTACCCGCTCCCGTACCCCCGCGTGCGGTTTCGGCGGGCCTGCGGGAGCCCCCCGCAGCCTCGTCGTAGCCGTCCTGCGCCTCGGACACTCGGACCATCCTCACCGGAATTCGCCGGAATCGACAGACCCCCGCACATCCGGCGCCCACCGGACGTGCTCCTTACCCGTCATGCGCCGCCGTACCCACTCGCGGTACGCGGCAGTCCTCTCCACACCCCTGCACACAAACCGGAACGCCCGTGCACTCTGTGTACACAGTCTGACTGGTCCCCGGTCCGGTGCAGTCAGCGGCCCCTGCTGTACGGACAACCGTACAGACAACGGTGCCCGGATCATCGTTCCAGATGATCGGGTCGGACATGCAGAGCGTGAGGACACGATTTGAGACCATGTCTTTTGTGAGCTACCCCTACGAAGCCCCCCAGTCCCAGTCGCTGTTCGACCGCGCCTCCGTGGTGACGCCCGGCGGCGTCAACTCCCCGGTGCGCGCCTTCCGCGCGGTCGGCGGCACGCCGCGCTTCATGGTGTCCGGCGCCGGCCCCTACCTGACCGACGCCGACGGCCGCGAGTACGTCGACCTGGTGTGCTCGTGGGGTCCGATGATCCTCGGCCACGCGCACCCCGCGGTGATCGACGCCGTCCAGCAGGCCGTCTCCAAGGGCACCTCCTTCGGCACCCCCGGCCAGGGCGAGGTCGAGCTGGCCGAGGAGATCGTCGGCCGGGTCGCCCCGGTCGAGCAGGTCCGCCTGGTCTCCTCCGGCACCGAGGCCACCATGTCCGCGATCCGGCTGGCCCGCGGCTTCACCGGCCGGGCGAAGGTGGTCAAGTTCGCCGGCTGCTACCACGGTCACGTGGACGCGCTGCTGGCCGCCGCCGGTTCCGGCGTGGCCACCTTCGGCCTGCCGGACACCCCGGGCGTCACCGGCGCCCAGGCCGGCGACACCATCGTGCTGCCGTACAACGACCTGGCCGCCGTCGAGCAGGCCTTCGCCGCCCACCCGGGCGAGATCGCCTGCGTGATCACCGAGGCCTCGCCCGGCAACATGGGCGTCGTCCCGCCGCTGCCCGGCTTCAACGGCGGCCTGGCCCGGCTCTGCCGGGAGAACGGCGCGCTGTTCATCTCCGACGAGGTGATGACCGGCTTCCGCGTCTCCAAGGCCGGCTGGTACGGCCTGGAGGCGGCGAACGAGGGCTGGGCGCCGGACCTGCTGACCTTCGGCAAGGTCATGGGCGGCGGCTTCCCGGCCGCGGCCTTCGGCGGCCGCGCCGACGTGATGGCGCACCTGGCCCCGGCCGGCCCGGTCTACCAGGCGGGCACCCTGTCCGGGAACCCGATCGCCACCGCGGCCGGCCTGGCCCAGCTGCGCGGCTGCACCGACGAGGTGTACGCCACGGTGGACAAGGTCGCCGCCGAGGTCTCCGGCCTGGTCACCGACGCGCTCGCCAAGGAGGGCGTGGCCCACCGGCTGCAGACCGCCGGGAACATGTTCTCGGTGTTCTTCACCGAGGCCCCGGTCACCGACTACGACGAGGCCAGGACCCAGGAGGCGTACCGTTTCACCGCCTTCTTCCACGCGATGCTGGCCGCGGGCGTCTACCTGCCGCCGTCCGCCTTCGAGTCCTGGTTCGTCTCGGCGGCCCACGACGAGCGGGCGATCGAGCGGATCGCCGCCGCCCTGCCGGCCGCCGCGCGCGCCGCTGCCGCCGCCACGGCCTGACCCGTCGCGGCCCGAACCCGATTCCCAGGAGTAGTCGAGAAGTGAGCGCCAAAGAGATCACCGTCGTCCACGTGATGCGGCACGGCGAGGTGCACAACCCGGAGGGCGTCCTGTACGGGCGCCTGCCGGACTACCACCTGTCCGAGCTGGGCCGGAAGATGGCCGAGCGGGTCGCCGAGGACCTGGCCGGCCGGGACATCACCCACGTGGTGGCCTCCCCGCTGGAGCGGGCCCAGGAGACCGCCGCGCCGATCGCCGAGGCGCACGGCCTGGACGTCGCGGCGGACGGGCGGCTGATCGAGGCGGAGAACGTCTTCGAGGGCAAGACCTTCGGGGTCGGCGACGGTTCGCTGCGGAACCCGGGCTACTGGAAGTACCTCACCAACCCGTTCAAGCCCTCGTGGGGCGAGCCGTACCTCGACCAGGCGGTGCGGATGATGGGCGCGCTCGGCGCCGCCCGGGACGCCGCGCGCGGGCACGAGGCGGTCTGCGTCAGCCACCAGCTGCCGATCTGGACCCTGCGCTCCTTCGTGGAGCGCCGCCGGCTCTGGCACGACCCGCGCAACCGGCAGTGCTCGCTGGCCTCGCTGACCAGCTTCACCTTCGAGGGCGACCGGATCGTCTCGGTCGGCTACCGCGAGCCGGCCCGCGACCTGCTGCCCGCGCACCTGGTGGGCAAGGGCCGCAAGGGAGACAAGCCGGTGGGCAAGAGCTTCGGCGCCTAGCCTCCGCACCTTCGCCGCCCCGCCTCCGTAAGCGGCGTGTAAGTATGACTTCGGGTCACCTGGCAGATGCCGGGTGACCCGATTTCGTCGCAGGTCAGAGGGGGTGCGACGCGCAAGGCAGGACCCCGGCGAACCGGCCCGGAACTCCATGCGAAACTTTTCACATGTCTGCCATGACGCGCCCCCGTCCCCGTGTCGCCGCAGCAGCCGCCGCCACCGTCGCCGCCGCTGCGCTCGCCCTCACCGGCTGCTCCTCCTCGGGCTCGTCGGGCGGCGGCGAGGGCCAGGTCGGCTTCGTCACGGTCAAGGGCACCAACCTGTCGAAGGCGGAGGCCGGCAAGCGCGGGGACGCGCCGGACATCTCCGGCGAGACGCTGGAGGGCACCGCGGCCAAGCTCTCCGACTACCGGGGCAAGGTCGTCGTGCTGAACGTCTGGGGCTCCTGGTGCGGCCCGTGCCGGGCCGAGGCCAAGAGCCTCCAGAACGTCTCGGAGAAGTACAAGGACCAGGGCGTCCAGTTCCTCGGCATCAACACCCGGGACACCGAGAAGCAGAACGCCGTCCGCTTCGAGCAGGAGCAGGGCGTCACCTACCCGAGCCTCTTCGACCCGGCCGGCACCCAGCTGCTCAAGTTCCCCAAGGGCAGCCTCAACCCGCAGTCCATCCCGACCACCCTGATCGTCGACCGGGACGGCAAGCTGGCCGCCCGCGCCGTCGGCGGCACCACCGAGGACGCGCTGGAGTCGATCCTCCAGCCGGTGGTGGCGGAGCAGAAGCAGTGAGTCTGCCGCCCCTGCACCTCGCCGACGCCACCTCGACCGTCCAGAGCGGCGCGCTGCTGGCCGCCGCCCCGGTCGCGCTGGTGGCGGGGCTGGCGTCGTTCTTCTCGCCGTGCGTGCTGCCGCTGGTCCCCGGCTACCTGTCGTACGTGACCGGCTTCTCCGCCGCCGACCTCGCGGACGCCCGCGGTTCGCGGCGTGGCCGGATGCTGCTCGGCGTGGTGCTGTTCATCCTCGGCTTCACCGCGGTGTTCGTCTCCACCGGCGCCCTGTTCGGCTACTTCGGCCAGGAGCTCCAGGACTACAAGCGGATCATCAGCATCGTGCTGGGCTCGCTCACCGTGGTGATGGGCCTGGCGTTCATGGGCCTGGTGCCCGGGCTGAGCATGCGCGAGGTCCGCTCCCACCGCCGCCCGGCGGTCGGCCTGCTGGGCGCCCCGATGCTCGGGGTGGTGTTCGGCGTCGGCTGGACCCCGTGCATGGGCCCGACCCTGACCGCCGTGCAGAACCTGGCCCTCAACCAGGCCGACGCCCAGCGTGGCGCGCTGCTGACCACCTTCTACTGCCTGGGCCTCGGCGTACCGTTCATCCTGGCCGCGGTGGCCTTCCGCCGGGCGCTGGGCGCCTTCGGCTGGGTCAAGCGGCACTACCCGCTCGTCATGAGGATCGGCGGCGGCATGCTCGTCGCGGTCGGTCTGCTGCTCGTCACCGGGATCTGGGACTCGATGATGAGCCAGCTGCAGTCCTGGACCGCCGACTTCCAGATCGGAATCTGACCGTGAGCAACACCACGACCGAGACCGAGCAGCCGCCGGCGCCGGACGACAGTGCCGCCGAGCGGCTCAGCACCGCCCCGGTCGAGTCCGAAGGCCCGACCGGCATAGGGCCGTTCGGCTGGGCCCGCTGGATGTGGCGCCAGCTGACCTCGATGCGGGTCGCCCTGATCCTGCTGTTCCTGCTGTCGCTGGCCGCCATCCCCGGCTCGCTGATCCCGCAGAACGGGCAGAACCAGTTCAAGGTGCAGACCTGGAAGGCGCAGCACACCACGGTCGCGCCGATCTACGAGAAGCTCCAGCTGTTCGACGTCTACAGCTCGGTCTGGTTCTCCGCGATCTACATCCTGCTGTTCGTCTCGCTGGCCGGCTGCATCGTCCCGCGCACCTGGCAGTTCGTCGGCGTGCTGCGCTCCCGGCCGCCGGCCGCGCCGCGCAACCTGACCCGGATGCCGGTGCACGCGGTCTGGCGCACCGAGGCGGACGCCGACCGGGTGAACGCCGCCGCGCACCGGCTGCTGCGCAAGCGCGGCTTCCGCGCCCACCTGTCCGGCGGCGCGGTCGCGGCCGAGAAGGGCTACCTGCGCGAGGTCGGCAACCTGCTGTTCCACCTGTCGCTGTTCGCGCTGCTCGGCGGCTTCGCCTGGTCCAGCCTGGCCGCCGGCACCGGCGGCAAGCTGATGATCGAGGGCGAGGCCTACTCCAACACCATCACCCAGCTCGACGACTTCACCGGCACCCGGTTCTACGGCAGCCAGGACCTCGACCCCTTCTACCTGAAGCTGGACGGCTTCACCTCGAAGTTCCAGGAGAAGGGCGACCAGATCGGCGCCGCCCGGCAGTTCACCGCGCACGTCCAGTACTCCGAGGGCGGCGACCCGTCCGCGCTGAAGAAGTCGACGATCGAGGTGAACCACCCGCTGGAGGTCGGCGGCAGCAAGGTCTACCTGATCGGCCACGGCTACGCCCCGATGATCACCCTCAAGAACGGCAAGGGCGACGTCGTCTACCAGGGCGCCGTCCCGTTCCTGCCGCAGGACGGCAACCTGACCTCCACCGGCGTGGTGAAGGCCTCCGACTACGGCGTGGGTCCCGACGGCAACAAGACCCAGATGGGCTTCTCCGGGTTCTTCCTGCCGACCGCCCCGCTGAGCTTCGAGGGCACCGGCCCGGTCTCGCTGTTCCCCGGTGACGCCGCCCCCGAACTGGTGCTGAACGCCTTCGCGGGCGACCTGGGCACCGACTCCGGCCTGCCGCAGAACGTCTACCAGCTCAACACCCGCAAGCTCACCCAGCTGACCCAGGACGGCCAGCCGGCCAAGGCCAGGCTCAAGCCGGGTGAGGGCTGGAACCTCCCCGACGGCTACGGCTCCATCACTTTCGACGGCTACAAGCAGTGGGCGAGCTTCAACATCACGCACCGCCCGGGCAACGAGATCGCCCTGGTCGGCGGCGTGCTGGCGATCCTCGGTCTGATCGGCTCGCTGTTCATCCAGCGCCGCCGGATCTGGGTGCGGGCGGTCGCCCTGCCGGGCGGCGGCACCCAGGTCGAGCTGGCCGGCCTGGCCCGCAGCGAGTCGGCGAAGATCGCCGAGGAGCTGGCGGAGCTCGCGGTCGACCTCCAGGACGACGCCCCGGCCTCCGAGGACGACGCCCCGGCCTCCGAGGAGGACGCCGGGGACGGTGCCGGGGAAGCCGACACCGCGTCCGACGCGACACCCCACGACCCCGAGGCCGAGGCCTCAGCCCCCGCAGTCCCTGCCGACCAGAACTCCAAGGAGTAGACGGTGCAACTCGCCTCGGCGGTCGACCCACAGCTGGCCGACCTCTCCAACAAGCTGATCTATTCGGCGATGGTGGTCTACACGCTCGCCATGTTCGCCCACATGATCGAGTGGACCTTCGGCAGCAAGGGCGCCGTCGCCGTCCGCTCGAAGGTCCAGGCCGGCACCCTCGGCGAGAGCGTCGCCACGGCCGAGAAGAAGGCCAGGAAGGTCACCGTCACCGTGGCGGGGGCCGGCGGCGGCACCACCACGCTCACCCGCACCGCGGTCGCGGGCGAGGGCGCGACGGTGGTCACCAGCGGGCGCGGCGTCGAGGAGGAGGACGGCCCGGGCGCGGCCGGCACCAACGAGCGGGCCGACCTGGCCGGCCGGATCGCCGTCTCGCTCACCGTGCTCGGCGCGGCGCTGCACGCGGGCGGGATCGTCGCCCGCGGCCTCTCGGTCTCGCGCTGGCCGTGGGGCAACATGTACGAGTTCTCCTGCGCCTTCGCCTTCGCCATGACGGCGGCGTACCTGGTGCTGCTGGCCGCGAAGAAGAACGTCCGCTGGCTCGGCCTGCCGGTCGTCCTCGCGGGGCTGCTGACCCTCGGCATCGCCACCACGGTGCTGTACACCGACTCGGAGCAGCTCGTCCCGGCGCTGCACTCGCCGTGGCTGGCGATCCACGTGTCCACCGCGATCTTCTGCGGCGGCGCGTTCTACGCGGCGTTCATCGCGACGCTGCTGTACCTCGGCAAGGACTCCTTCGACAAGCGCATGGCGGCCGGCCTGACCACCGGTCCGCTGGGCACTTCGGCCTCGATCTGGCGCCGGCTGCCCGCCGCGTCGACCTTCGACAAGCTGTCCTACCGGATCAACGCCCTGGTCTTCCCGCTGTGGACCTTCACCATCATCGCGGGCGCGATCTGGGCCGAGGCGGCCTGGGGCAAGTACTGGGAGTGGGACCCGAAGGAGACCTGGTCGTTCATCACCTGGGTCGCCTACGCCTGCTACCTGCACGCCCGCGCGACGGCCGGCTGGAAGGGTCGCAAGGCCGCCTACCTGGCGCTGGCGGCGTTCGCCTGCTGGCTCTTCAACTACTACGGCGTGAACATCTTCGTCACCGGAAAGCACTCCTACGCGGGGATCTGACCGGGGCACACGATGACCCACCGGCCCGGCTCTCTCCCACAGGTAGCCGGGCCGATGTGCAGGGGTAGTGCGTGCCGGCCGCCGGTCGGTGCGAGAGGGAATTGAGGAGGAAATCGCGCAATGGAGTGCGACGAGGTCATGCTGACCGTCCGAATCACCGCCGCCGAGCGGATGCTGCTCCGCAGGCTCGCCCAGGGACACCGGAGCGACGTGTCCGAGGTGGTGTCCGACGCGCTGCTGGACATCATCCCCACGCTCAGCGCGCCGGGGGACGCCTACCGGCTGCTGGGGGCGCTGGCCATGCCCGCGCCGTGCGCCCTGACGGTCTGGCTGCCGACCGCGCTGGCCGACCTGCTGGTGCCGGGCGCGGCCCGGATCGCGCAGATCACCGACGTCCGGGTCGAGTCGGCCAGTGCCGCCCTGGGCGCGGCGCTGCGGCTGTGGCTGGCCCAGGACCCGGTCCGGCTGGCGACCAATCTCAGCGTGATGCACGCGGGCCGGCCGGCCGCACTGGTGGCCGCCTGACGGGCACGAGCCCCCCGACGGGGTCGAGTCGCCCGTTTGGGGACCAGCCGTCCGTCGGGGGATCAGCTCGCCAGCGGCAGCCGGGTGCCGCCGAGGCCCGGCGCGGCGGGGCGGCCCTCGTAGGCCTCCCGCCGGGCCGGCACCCTCGGGCCCTCGGCCGGCCCGTCCAGGGGTGCGGTGAGCAGCAGGCACTCGGCCGCCGGCCGGCCGTCCTGGAGCAGCTGGACCCGTACCGCCAGCCGGCCGTCCGCCGCGACCGGCCCGGCGGTCGGCCCGGCGGTCGGTTCGGGGACCGCCCGGACGAAGCAGGGCCGGTCCAGCTCGATGTAGCGGTCGAAGGAGGTCACCAGCTCGACCGGCACCACCGGTTCGGGGTGGCGCAGCCGCTGGGCGGCCTGCCGGGCGGCCTCCAGCACCAGCATGCCGGGCACGTGGTCCAGCTCGTGGTCGAACAGCACCGGGTGGGTGGCGTCGGCCCGCAGCAGCCAGGTGTCCGGGGCCAGGGTCGGGCCGAGCACCACGTCGGCGGGCTGCGCGCGGCCGACCAGCTCCGGCGCGGCGGGCGCCGGCAGGAGCGGCGGGGCGGTGCGCCGCGCGGGCCCGCGCAGCCGGGCGTACGAGGCGGGGGAGAGCACCCGCAGCCGGCCGCTGCCGCGGCCGATCGGCCGGCCGTCCCGGGTGACGTCGACGCGGACCCGCAGGGAGACCAGTTCGCCGTGCCGCATCCGGACGTCCTCGCAGCCGACGGTCAGCATCAGCGAGGCGGGGCCGGCGGTGACGGCCAGGCCCGGCAGTCCGGGTTCGTGGAGCGCGTAGGAGAGGTCCTCCATCACGAAGTGGTGGCCGCGCGGCACCCCGAACCCGGCGTGGCCGATCAGCAGTCCGGTCTGCCGGATCGTTTCGGCGAGCAGCACCGGGTCGTGGTAGCGGTCCCCGGGCAGCCGGTAGAAGCCGTGCAGCCGGGGCCACTGGGCGCCGAGCAGGAAGTCGTACGGGCCGGTGGCCTGCCAGCCGGTGAGGAACACCTCGGACACCGAGGCGCGGTGCACCAGGTGCCGGGAGACGGTCCGGTCGTGGAAGTCGTAGCCGGTCGCGGGGCCGTCGTGGAAGTCGAAGCCGCCACCGCCGCCCGGGCCGGGGCGGGCGTTCGGGCCGTGCGGGTCCGGCTCTACGATCGATGGCATGACGGGCCCCCGCTTCAGGGTGTCGGTCGGAGCGGCCGCCACGGCCGTCCGAGCAAAACATACATACCACCCGGTTTGTGTTTTGCGACTGGGGGTGCCCGGGTCGCATTCTCCGGCCCGATCACGCTACCTGCCCCGTGGGCTGGGGGAATGCCCGTTGAGGGGGTCCCGGACCATCGATGGGGGTCCGTCCCCGCTGGACGGCGGGGGCGAAGCAGGCGCTAGATTAGATACCAACCATGCGGTTTCGGAGGGTGCCGTCCGCATGCGAGCGCCGCCTCCGCAGGGGCCGCGCCGACAGCAGCCGGGTGGGGCGGGGATCGCGCCCGGCCGAGTCCGGAGGGGGCCAGTGGTCAAGCAGGAACGGGCTGGGCGGACCCGGCAGGCCGTACTGCTCGCCGCCGCGGAGACCTTCGCGCGCGTGGGCTTCGAGGCCGCCAGCCTGGTCGACATCAGCCGGCGGGCCGGGGTGAGCAAGGGGGCCCTCTACTTCCACTTCGTGTCCAAGCAGGCCCTCGCCGACGGGGTGCGCTGCGCCTCCGGACGGGAGGTCGGCTCGGCCGCGCTGCGCGCGCTGCGGGCCGACGGTCCGGCGCTCCAGGGCCTGATCGACTTCACGCACGAGCTGGCCCGGATGCTGCGCGAGGACGTGGTGGTGCGGGCCGGCGTCCGGCTCGGCCGGCCGGGGCCGCGCCGGGACGGTGCCCAGGAGGGGCCGGAGGGCCGGCCCGTTCCGGTGGCCCCCGACGTCGCCTGGCGCAGCCTCACCGCCGTCGTCCACCGGCTGCTGGACCGCGCCGCCGAGGCCGGCGAGCTGAGCCCCGGGGTGGACCGGCGGGCCGCCGCCGAACTGCTCACCGCGGTGGCGGCCGGCTTGGTGCTGCTCGCGGGCGAGGAGACCGGCCGGCCCGGGCCGGAGGCCGTGAGCAGGCTCTGGACGGCGGCGCTGCCGGCCCTGGTGGCGGCGGAGCGGCGGGTGGGCTACCGGGTCTGAGCCGGCCGCCGGGGCCGCCCGGCCACGGCGGCCCGGTCGTGCCCGGTCGCGGTCGAGCCCGGCGGCTCAGGCGCGCTCGGCGACGCTCAGCCGGGCGAGCGCGTGCGGCTGGACCAGGCCGGGCAGCAGCAGCGTCCAGAGGTCGGACAGCCGCTGGACCAGGTCCTGCCGGTCGGCCAGCACCTGGGAGCTCAGCTGGATGCCGGTGACGGCCCCGGTGATCACCCCGGCGGCCGCGGTCAGGTCGACGCCCGGGTGGAGGTCGCCGGCCTCCCGGGCGTGCTCCAGCAGTTCGCGGACCGTGTCCATCCAGCCCTGGTAGGCCGCGAGCTGCGGCTGGGTGAAGCTGCCGTGCTCGATCGTCAGCCGGATGCTGCCGCGCACCAGCGGGTCGGTCTGGAGCGCGCGGGCGAAGGCGTAGCCGAGGTCGATCAGGTTCTGCACCGGGCTGTCCGAGGCCGGTGTCCAGCCGGAGATGAAGACGCCCTGTCCCTCGATGACGGCGAGCGCCAGCTCCTCCTTGGAGCGGAAGTGGAAGTACAGCGCGCCCTTGGTGACGCCGGCCCGGTCCAGGATCTCGGACATCGTGGCGGCGGCGTAGCCCCGCTCGTCGAACACCTCGGCCGCGGCGACGAGTACCGCCTGGCGGGTCGCCAGTGCGCGGGCCTGCCTGGCCATCGCAGCCTCCCTGGAGTGTTCTGGTCTCGGCAGCGGCCGATCCTATGGGGGCGGACGGGGCGGCGGACGCATACCGTCCAGTAGGCATCCTACCGAGCCCTCCGCGGGCCCTTCCGGCCCCGGGCGAGCGGGCGGGGGCCGCTCCGGCGCGGCCCCGGGGCAATGCCGGACGGCCGGTCACCCGGGCGGGGTGACCGGCCGTCGGCTCGGGCCGCGGGCCGTCAGGCGGCCTGCTGCCAGCTGAACGGCGAGTAGTACGCCGGGCGGCGCTCCAGGCGCTGCCAGTTGGCGATCGGCTCGATCGGCGCGGCGGCGGCGGCCTGCTGCGCGGCGGCGGCGCGCGCGGCGAGGACGGCGGTCAGGGCGGCGAGTTCCTCGTCGGTGAGACTGCCGCGGACGATGCGGACGAGGGGTTCGGCGGAAGCGGTCATGTCCTGGTTTCTCCCCCGGTTGCTGCGGTCTGAGGTGGGTGCCCGGTGCGTACGGGCGGTTGCTGCGGGGCGCGTGCGGTGCGCACGCGCGGCGGAGCGCGCCGCTACATCGGCGGGTTGCCGTGCTTGCGGCTGGGCAGGTCGGCGTGCTTGGTGCGGAGCATGGCCAGGGCGGAAGAGATCACCTGGCGGGTCTCGGCCGGGTCGATGACGTCGTCCACGAGGCCGCGCTCGGCCGCGTAGTACGGGTGCATCAGCTCGTTCTTGTATTCCTTGATCTTCTGGGCGCGCATGGCGTCCGGGTCCTCGGCGGCGTTGATCTCGCGCCGGAAGATGACGTTGGCCGCGCCCTCGGCGCCCATGACGGCGATCTCGTTGGTGGGCCAGGCGTAGGACAGGTCGGCGCCGATGGAGCGGGAGTCCATGACGATGTAGGCGCCGCCGTAGGCCTTGCGCAGGATCAGCGAGATGCGCGGCACGGTGGCGTTGCAGTACGCGTACAGCAGCTTGGCGCCGTGCCGGATGATGCCGCCGTGCTCCTGGTCGACGCCGGGCAGGAAGCCGGGGACGTCGAGCAGGGTGACCAGCGGGATGTTGAAGGCGTCGCACATCTGGACGAAGCGGGCGGCCTTCTCGCTCGCGTTGATGTCCAGCACGCCGGCCAGCGACTGCGGCTGGTTGGCGATGATGCCGACGACGTGGCCGTCGATCCGGGCGAGCACGCAGAGCACGTTGGTGGCCCAGCGCTCGTGGACCTCCAGGTACTCGCCGTGGTCGACGATCTCCTCGATGACCTTGCGCATGTCGTACGGGCGGTTGCCGTCGGCGGGCACCAGGTCCAGCAGGCTGTCGTTGCGCCGCTCGACCGGGTCCTCGCTCATCACGGACGGCGGCATCTCGCGGTTGTTCTGCGGCAGCAGCGACAGGAGGTAGCGGACCTCCTCGATGCAGGACTGCTCGTCGTCGTAGATGAAGTGGGCGACACCGGAGACGCCGGCGTGCACGTCCGCACCGCCGAGGCCGTTCTGGGTGATCTTCTCGCCGGTCACCGCCTGGACCACGTCCGGGCCGGTGATGAACATCTGCGAGGTCTCGCGGACCATGAAGACGAAGTCGGTCAGCGCGGGGGAGTACGCGGCGCCGCCGGCGCACGGGCCGAGCATCACCGAGATCTGCGGGATGACGCCGGAGGCCTTGGTGTTGCGCTGGAAGATGCCGCCGTAGCCGGCCAGGGCGGTGACGCCCTCCTGGATGCGGGCGCCGGCGCCGTCGTTCAGCGAGACCAGCGGGGCGCCGGCCGCGATGGCCATGTCCATGATCTTGTGGATCTTCTGCGCGTGGGCCTCGCCCAGCGCGCCGCCGAAGATCCGGAAGTCGTGCGCGTAGGTGAAGACGGTGCGCCCGTGCACGGTGCCCCAGCCGACGATCACGCCGTCGGTGTGCGGCTTCTTGGCCTCCAGGCCGAAGCCCTGGGCGCGGTGCCGGCGCAGCGGCTCGACCTCCTGGAAGGAGCCCTCGTCCAGCAGCAGCTCGATGCGCTCGCGAGCGGTCAGCTTGCCCTTGGCGTGCTGGGCCTCGGTGGCCTTGTCGCTGGGGCCGCGGCGGACCTTCTCGCGCAGCTCGTGCAGCTCGGCGACCCGCCCGCGGGCGTCGGCCGGGACCTCGGGGACCTCGCCGTCGACCGGCGCCTCATGCACAACCGTCATCTCGAACCACTCCAAGGGTGAGGGAACTGTCCGACAGCCAACGTCTGCTGTGCCCCCGGCTGCGAATCACTTTCTTCACTTATGACTGTACGAGGGGCCGCGCGCTGGTTTCGGCGTCGATTCCGTACAAGGTCGGGTTCGTTTAGCTGTCAGGCCTGTACAGAAGCTGTCGGTTCGGTCGCTGAGCGCTCGGTGTTCGGTTGGATACCGGGGGTTGTCGGACAGATGATGGTCCGATGATCTGAGCATGAAGAAAGGCGCAGGTCAGGGCCGTCTTCCAGTAATGTAGGCGGGCCCTCTTGGGCCCTGCTCAAGGTCCGCTCAAGCCCGGCGGGCAGGGGGGCGCCATCCGGGTTAGGGGTTGCGCAGTCGTAGGGAAGCGCCAAAAATGCCGCAGCCCACCCCGCGCGGTGGGGGTGGGCTGTCCGAGCGAGCGGGCGGACCTGCGCCGATCAGCCCTTGCGGCCGTCCTCGGGCTCTTCGCCGTCGCGCAGCTCGCGCTCGCGGCGGCGCAGGTCGGCCTCCCACTGCTTGAGCATGTCCTCGTGGTCCTTGTTGCTCTTCTTCAACGAGGCGAGGAACTCGGGGTCGTCGTCCGGAGCCAGCGGGCGCCCGCCGCGCGGGGCGGGACGGCCCGGGCGGTCGTCTGCCGGGTAGCCCGGCCCGGCCCCGGCGGGCGCGGTCCGCAGGAAGCCGCGCTGCTTGCCGGCGATCAGCCAGGCGATCGGGCCCAGCGGCGGGAAGAGCAGCACGATCAGCACCCAGACCACCTTGGGCAGGTGCTTCACCTCGTCCTCGGGCGTGGTCAGGCAGTCCACGAACGCCCAGACCCAGAGCGCGAGCGGAAGGACGATGGTCAGAAGAATCCTCGGCACGGCTGGGATCTCCCCCCGGGCGACGACAGCGGCGGGCGCCTTCCAGGGGCCCTTGACCGGGCCAGGCTATCGGGTGGCGGATACTGACAGGCATGGCATACGACGATCTCCGCTCGTTTCTCCGGGCCCTCGACCGCGAGGGCGACCTCAAGCGCATCAAGGCGGAGGTGGACCCGCACCTGGAGATCGGCGAGATCGTCGACCGGGTGCAGAAGGCCAAGGGCCCGGCCCTGCTCTTCGAGAACGTCAAGGGCTCGTCGATGCCGTTGGCGATGAACGTCTTCGGCACCGAGCGGCGACTGGCCAAGGCGCTCGGCCTCAAGGGCCCGGACGACATCTCCGAGAAGATCGCCGGCCTGCTCAAGCCCGAGCTGCCGCAGGGCTTCACCGGCTTCCGGGACGCCTTCGGCAAGCTCGCCTCGATGGCGCACGTCCCGCCCCGGCACGTGAAGTCCGGTGACGCCCCGGTGCAGGAGGTCGTGCTCACCGGCGACGACGTCGACCTGGACGCGCTGCCCGCCCTGTTCACCTGGCCGCTGGACGGCGGGTCCTTCTTCAACCTGGGCCTGACCCACACCAAGGACCCGGACAGCGGCATCCGCAACCTGGGCCTCTACCGGCTCCAGCGGCACGACCGCCGCACCATCGGCATGCACTGGCAGATCCACAAGGACAGCCGCAACCACTACGCGGTGGCGGCCAAGCGGGGCGAGCGCCTCCCGGTCGCGATCGCCTTCGGCTGCCCGCCGGCCGTCACCTACGCGGCCACCGCGCCGCTGCCCGGGGACATCGACGAGTACCTCTTCGCGGGCTTCATCGCCGGGGAGCGGGTCCGGATGGTCGACTGCAAGACGGTGCCGCTCCAGGTCCCGGCCGACGCCGAGGTGGTCGTGGAGGGCTGGCTGGAGCCCGGCGAGATGCTGCCCGAGGGCCCGTTCGGCGACCACACCGGCTTCTACACCCCGCAGGAGCCGTTCCCGGCGCTGAAGATCGACTGCGTGACGATGCGCCGCCGTCCGATCCTCCAGTCCATCGTGGTCGGCCGCCCGCCGACGGAGGACGGCCCGCTGGGCAAGTTCACCGAGCGGTTCTTCCTGCCGCTGCTGAAGATCATCATCCCGGACATCGTCGACTACGACCTGCCCGAGGCCGGCGGCTTCCACAACTGCGTGATCGTCTCGATCGACAAGAAGTACCCCAAGCACGCCCAGAAGACGATGCACGCGATCTGGGGCGCGCACATGATGTCGCTGACCAAGCTGATCATCGTGGTGGACTCCGACTGCGACGTGCACGACTACCAGGAAGTCGCCTGGCGGGCCTTCGGCAACGTCGACTACAGCCGCGACCTCACCGTGGTCGAAGGCCCGGTCGACCACCTGGACCACGCCTCGTACCAGCAGTTCTGGGGCGGCAAGGCCGGCATCGACGCGACCCGCAAGCTGCCCGAGGAGGGCTACACCCGCGACGGCGGCTGGCCGGAGATGGTCTCCTCGGACCCGGCCACGGCCGAGCTGGTGTCGCGCCGCTGGAAGGAGTACGGACTGTGAGCACGGCCGCCGCCGAGACCCCCGGGCGCACCAAGGCGTTCCTGCGCCTGGTGGCGTTCGAGCACTCGGTCTTCGCGCTCCCGTTCGCGTACATCGCCGCACTGACGGCCATGTTCCTCGCCGACGGGCGGGTGCACTGGGGCGAACTGTTCGTCGTCACGGTCTGCATGGTCGGGCTGCGGACCTTCGCCATGGCGGCGAACCGGATCATCGAC
Organism: Kitasatospora sp. NPDC048715; assembly: GCF_043198905.1. Classification (NCBI taxonomy): domain Bacteria; kingdom Bacillati; phylum Actinomycetota; class Actinomycetes; order Kitasatosporales; family Streptomycetaceae; genus Kitasatospora; species Kitasatospora sp. NPDC048715. The sequence goes on from NZ_JBICVH010000001.1 coordinate 607,554, forward strand.
CGCGAGATCGACGCCCGGAACCCGCGCACCGCCACGCGCGAACTCGTCACCGGCGCGGTGTCGTTGAAGACCGCGTACGTCGGCTCGGCCGTCGCGCTGGTGGTCTTCCTCGGCGCGGCCGCGATGCTCAACCCGCTCTGCCTGGCGCTCGCGCCGATCGCCGTGGTGCCGATGGTGGTCTACCCGTACGGCAAGCGGTTCACGAACTTCCCGCAGGCGATCCTCGGCCTGGCCCAGGCGATGGGGCCGGTCGGCGCCTGGCTGGCGGTGACGGGCAGCTGGTCCTGGGACGCGGTCGTCCTCGGCGTGGCGGTCGGCATCTGGATCGGCGGCTTCGACCTGATCTACGCCTGCCAGGACGTCGAGTCCGACCGCGAGAACGGGGTCCGCTCGGTGCCCGCGCGCTACGGCGTCCCGGCGGCCATCCGCGGCGCGCGGGTGTGCCACCTCCTGACCACCCTCCTGCTGGGCTGGTTCGGGTTCCTGACGGACGCCGGCGTGGCCTTCTGGCTCGGCCTCGTGGTCGTCGCGGGCGCGTTCGTCTACGAGCACACCATCGTGAAGCCGAACGACCTGTCCAAGCTCAACCGGGCGTTCTTCCAGACCAACAGCTTCGTGGGGATCTCGCTGTTCTTCTTCGCCCTGGTGGACCTGGCCGTCCGCGGCCTCGGGATCTGACACCCGGGCAACCGCCGTGACGCATACCGGCGTTACTGAACCGCCGGGCCGGGCGGGCCGGTTCAGCGGAACAGGGCGGCGTGGTCCGTCGCCCAGGCGTGGAAGCTGCGGGCGGGGTGGCCGGTGACGTCCCGGACCGTGGTGGTGGCCGGTTCGGGGGCGGAGAGGCGGGCGTGCACGAGGTCCAGGGCGCCGTCGACGGCGGCGGGGGCCCGGCCGGTGGCGGACAGCCGGCGGCGGGCGGTCTCGCGGGGGACCTCCTGCCAGGTGGCCGGGCGGCCCGCGGCCGCGCCGATGATCTCCACCTGCTCCGCCTGGGTGGGTGACTCCGGGCCGGTGAGGACGTACCGGGCCCCGTCGTGGCCGTCCTCGACCAGGGTCCGGACGGCGACCGCCGCGATGTCCCGCTCGTCCACCGGGTTCAGCCCGGCCGCGCCGCCGTAGCCCCGCACCACGCCCCCGGCCCTGATCTCCTCCGCCCACTGCAGCGCGGCGGCGAAGCCGTGCGCCCGCAGCACCGTGTGCCGTACCCCGCTGCCGGTGAGCAGTGCCTCGACCCCGCCCGCCGGCCGGCCGGGGCCGGCCGGCGACAGGAGCACCACCCGCCCGACCTCCCGGGCCAGCACGCCGACCGCCTCCGTGGCCCCGTCCGCCGTCGGGAACGGCCACCCCAGCAGGACGGCCCCGGCGCCCCGCACCGCCGCCTCCAGCGACACCGGGGCGAGCAGGTCCCGCGGGGGCAGTGTCCGCACCCGTACTCCGGAGGCCGCGAGCTGCAGCCCGACGTGCCGTCCGACCGCCCCGGAGACGCCGATCACCAGGACCCGGGACGTGCCGTCAACTCGCTCATCTGTCATGCATCGAACGTAAGCGAGAAGGATGAGACGCCCAATGCGTGCGGGTCTAGGGTCCATGCGTCAGCGTCTACCCGGCGCGTCCACCCGGCGCGTCCACCCGGGTGCGCGCCGGCCCGGTGCGCCGGGCCGGGCTCAGTTGTGCAGGAAGCCCTCCAGCGACACCGCCAGGGCCACCGGGGCCTCGTACATCGGGTAGTGCCCGCTGCCGCCGAGCTCCTCCAGCTCGGCGTTGGGGTAGTGGGAGAGGAAGGTGCCGCGCATCACCTCGGCGGTGAGGGCGAGGTCGTGCTCGCCGACGATCACCTTGACCGGCACCGGGTTGCCGTCGATCCGGCGCTGGAGGTCGGCCGTCGCCCAGTCGCGGACGTAGCCGCCGAAGGCCTCCGGGGTGGACAGTCGCAGGGACTGGTCGACCATGCGGTCGAGCCAGACCCGGCCGGCCCGCTGTCCGGTGACCAGGTCCAGGATGGCGAAGCGCTTCTCCCGGTCCTCGGCGGCGCCGTAGAACAGCGCCTCGCCCGCTTCGTCCAGGGGGTACGCCCCGGCCGGCACCGGGGCCAGGCCGACCAGCTTGCGCACCCGCAGCGGCGCCTCGGCGAGCACCTGCTGGGCCGCCTTGCCGCCCATCGAGTGGCCCACCAGCGAGAAGCGGTCCCAGCCGAGCTGGTCGGCCAGGGCGAGCGCGTCGGAGGCGATCTCGGCGAGGGTGTACGCGCCGGGGACGTCCTTGCGCCGCCCGTAGCCGCGGTAGTCGAGGAAGGCGTAGCTGAAGGCGTCGCCGTCGAGGTAGTCGAGGAACGGGCCCCAGCCCTCGCTGGTGCCGAACCAGTCGTGCAGGACCAGGACGTGGTGGTCGCCGGTGCCGGTCGAGCGGTGAGGGATCGTCATGCCAACGGTCGTTCCCCGCGAACCGCCCGTCCGAACGGACGGTGCGCGGGGGACGGGCGGCCGCCGCTCGCCGAGAGGCCCTGGTGCCGGGCGGCGCCCCGCACCGTGGGTCTCACCCGGTCGAGTGAACTCAGGCGTCGCGCCGGGCGAAGGCCGAGGCGTGCTCGGGGAGCGGGCCGAAGGCGATCAGGCGGGACAGCAGCAGCGGGAAGCCGGGGACGTACCGGGCGAGCCGCACCAGCCGGGTGGGCGGGCCGGCCTGCCGGCCGGTGAGGACCGGCTCGAACATCACGTGGTGCAGGACCTGCTGCACCCCCTGCATGATCACGGTCGGCCGCCACCGGCGGTGCTGGACCCGGGCCAGGGCCGCCACGGTCGGGCGTCCGCGCCGCAGCGGTCCGGCGAGCAGGGTGGCGGCCGCGACGGCGTCCTGGATCGCGAGGTTGATGCCCACTCCGCCGGCCGGGGACATCGCGTGGGCGGCGTCGCCGATCAGCAGCAGCCCGTCCCGGTGCCAGCGGTTCAGCCGGTTGAGCCTGACGTCGAGCAGGTGGACGTCGTCGAGGCCGGCCAGCCGGTCGACCCGGTCGGCGTACTGGGGCAGCAGTTCGGCGATCCGGGCGCGGAACCGTTCGATGCCCTCGGCGCGCAGCTGCGGGTCGGCGCCCTTGGCGCGGAAGTAGGCGATCTGGAAGTAGTCGGCCCGGGCGAAGCTCAACGCCAGGTCGCCGTGGCCGAAGCCGGGGACGAGGCTGGGCGGCAGGGCCTGCTCGTGGGTGTGCCGGGGCAGCCGGAACCACCAGGTGTCGAAGGGCACCGGGAACTCCTCGGGCACCAGGCCCGCCGCCCGGCGCAGGGTGGAGTGCCGGCCGTCGGCGGCGACGGTGAGGTCGGCGTGGAGCTCGCCCTCCTCGCCGTCCCGGGTGCGGTACCGGACGCCGGTCACCCGGCCGGCGCCGTCCCGGAGCAGGCCGGTCGCCTCGGTGTTCATCCGCAGGGTGAAGGCGGGTTCCCGCCCGGCCTCCTCGACCAGGAAGTTCAGCAGGTCCCACTGCGGGATCATGGCGATGTAGTTGTACGGGGGCCGCAGCCGCTCGTAGGCGCTCAGTGCGACGGGGCCGGCGTCGGGCGTCCGGACGATCAGGTTGCCGAGGCGGCTCTGCGGCAGGGCGGCGAACTTCCGGCCGAGGCCGAGTTCGTCCATCAGCCGCACGGTGGAGGCGTGGACGGTGTCGCCGCGGAAGTCGCGCAGGAAGTCCCAGTGCTTCTCCAGCACGGTCACCTCGACGCCGGCGCGTGCCAGCAGCAGGCCCAGCATCATTCCGGCCGGCCCGCCTCCGGAGATCACGACGCTCATGGCTCTCCCCTTTCAGTGCTCGATCGATCACTGTCCGTGTGGAACCTGCCTTTACAGAGTCTCTGGAACCGTTCCAGATGTCAAGCAGTACGATGCTCCACATGAAGGAGCTGGTGACGGCCGCCCTCGCGGCGGCGAAGGAACGGGGCCAGGACGTCGCCGACGTCCCGCTGACGGCGATCGCCACGACGGCCGGGATCTCCCGCAGCACGCTGCTGCGTCGGCTCGGCGGCTCCCGGGCCGCGCTGGACGAGGCGGTCCGGGAGGCGGGGGTCGACCCGGGCGGACGGCCGCCGGTGCGCGAACGCGCGATCGAGGCGGCGGCGCTGCTGGTGGCCGAGCGGGGCCTGGCCGGGGTCACCCTGGACGCGGTGGCGGACCGGGCGGGCTGCTCGCTGCCCAGCCTGCACACCGTCTTCGAGGGGCGGGACGGCCTGCTCGCCGCGGTCTTCGAGCGGCACTCCGCGCTGCCCGGCCTGGAGGCCCTCGCCGCCGACCCGCCGGAGCGCCTGGAGGACACCGTCCGGGCGCTGCACGCCACCTTCGTCGCGGCCTTCGCGCACGAGCCGCGGATCGTCCCGGCGGTCTTCGCCGACCTGCTCGGCCGGCCGGACGGCCCCGCCGCCCGGGTGGTGGCCGCCAACCTGCCGCGGACGCTCGACAGCCTCGACCGGCTGCTGCGGCCGCACGTGCGGGCCGGCCGGCTGAGACCGCTGCCCACCCCGGTGCTGATCCAGCTGCTGCTCGGCCCGCTGCTCAACCACGTCCTGATGCGGCCGGTGCTGGAGCCCGCCCTGGGGGCCGGGCTGCCCTCGATGGACGAGATCGTCGACATCTTCGTCGACGCCTACCTGCGGGCGGTCGCCGTCCCCGCGGCGGGATCCGGGAGCGACGGCGACGCCCCCTGAGGAGGACCGTGATCGGCAGGCCGCGGCGCCCGGTCCGCGGCCACCCGGCCCACCCCGCTTAGGAGATCCGCCGGATCCGCCGCACCGCGAGGAACACCAGCAGTGCGGTCAGGGCGAGGAACAGCCCCGACTCGATCCCCTGGAAGGTCCAGAACCGGTCGGAGGGCTGGTACTCCAGCGCGTTGGTGTACGGCCCGGCGCCGAAGCCGTGCTCGGCCATGTTCCTGGCGCAGTCGGCGGCCCCCGGGTCCGTGGCCGGCGGGCAGCCGATCTGCCCGTCGTGCAGCACGGTCTCGCCGGCGCCGTTGCGCACCACCTGGTCGAAGACCCAGTCCCCGGCATAGCGGTTGGGGAGCAGTCCGCTCTCCGCCGCGTACGTGGCCGTCTTCGCCGGGAGGAGGTACGGGCGGACCGCCGTCTCGACCAGGACGCGCACCGCGGCGAACGCGGCGAGCGAGATCCCCATCGCGGGCAGCACCTTGCGGGCCGCCGTGCCGGTGTACACGCCGAGCGCCACCGCGAACAGGGTGTACGCGATCGGGGCGACGCCCTGGACGTCGAAGCTCAGGTAGCCCAGCCGGCCCTGGCCGGTGGCCGCGAAGGGGCCGAACCACCAGGCCACGCCCAGCGCGTACGCGACCGCGAGCAGCACCGCGGCGCCGCCCACCAGTCCGAACTTGGCGAGCACCCAGTGCCGCCGGCTGATCCCCTGGGTCCACACCAGGCGGTGGGTGCCGTTCTCCACCTCGCGGGCGACCAGCGGCGCGCCGAAGAACAGTCCGACCAGCACCGGCAGCAGGACGAACAGGACGGCGACGTAGAGGAGTCCGCCGTACTGGTTCTGGAAGCGCTGGTTGAGGCCCTCGCAGCCGCCGGCCCCGGTCAGCAGGCTCTCGTGGCCGAGCTTGGCGAGGCAGGAGCCGAGGCCGCTGCGGTCGAGGGCGCCGCGCATCGCGAGGCCGGTGGGCACCATCACGGCGGCCAGTGCGGCCAGCGCGGCGAGCGTCCAGAACAGTTGCTTGCGGTGCTGGCGCCAGATCAGCCAGGTCATGCCGCCACCTCCGGGGAGAACCGGGTGTCGCCCGCGCCCAGGTAGGCGAGGACGAGGTCCTCCAGGGTCACCGGGTGGACGGTCCAGACGTTCTCGTCCACCGGCCCGTCGGTGCGCACCAGCAGGGTGGACTGGCGCTCGGTGTGGCTGGCCTGGATGACGGCAGCCACTCCCGGTACGGACTCCGTGCCGGTCCGGGGGCCGGTGATCCGGCAGTGCTCGGCGAGCAAGTCGTCCACCGCACCCGTCAGTTGGACCTGTGCGGTGTTCAGGACGACCAGGTGGTCGCAGACCCGTTCCAGGTCGGCGAGCAGGTGCGAGGAGAGCAGCACGGTGGTGCCGCTCTCGGCGACGGCGCCCATCAGTTCCTGCATGAACGCGTGCCGGGCCAGGGGGTCGAGGGCGGCCACCGGCTCGTCCAGCAGCAGCAGCCGGGGCTGCTTGGCGAGCGCCAGGGCCAGTGCCACCTGGGCGCGTTGGCCGCCGGACAGCCGGCCGACCGGCTTGTCGAGGGGGATGCCGAGGCGGGTCAGCCGGTCGCGGGCGGGGGCGGCCTCCCAGCGTTGGTTGAGCTTGCCGCCCATGGTGATCAGCTCGTCCCCGGTGAAGTCCGGGTAGAGCGGGGTGTCCTGGGCGACGAATCCGATCCCGGCCAGCGCCGCGACGCCCTGCCGGGGGTCGCGGCCGAACACCCGGACCTCGCCGGCGTCCGGTTCGAGCAGTCCGACGGCCAGGTGCAGCAGGGTGGACTTGCCCGCCCCGTTCGGGCCGACCAGTGCGGCGATCCGTCCGGTCGGGAGCTGGAGCGAGCAGCCCTCCAGTGCCCATGCCTTGCCGTACCGCTTGCCCAATTCGCGTGCTTCCAGCGCGACTTCCGTCATGTCTTCCCCCTGTTGAGTGTTGCCCGCATCGTGGTGTCGATCAGCGCGGCGATGTCCTCGTGGGCGAGTCCGGCGGTCTCGGCCTTGCGCAGCCAGGCCACCAGGTCCTCGCGCAACTCGGCCTGGTTGGCCAGCGCGGGGCCGGCCAGCGTGCCGACCAGGAAGGTCCCCACGCCGGGCCGGCCCTCGGCGAGCCCCTCCAACTCCAGTTCCCGGTAGGCCTTGAGGACGGTGTTGGGGTTGATCGCCAGGGTGCGCGCCACCTCGCGGACCTTCGGCAGTTGGTCGCCGGGCCGGGCCAGTCCGACCCGCAGGGCCTGCTTCACCTGGAGCACGAGTTGCATGTAGGTGGCGACCCGCGAGCGGCTGTCGAGGACGAACTCGATCACTAGTTGTTCTCCTGTCTTATGACAGTAAGACAGGATGGGCGAGCGAAGGTCAAGTCGTCAATCGGAGAAAGGTGTTGACGGACAGTAGGTTGTACGCGAAAGGCCGCGGTCAGCCCAGGAGCAGCCGGTCGCCGACCCGCAGGCGACCCGGGGCGGCGACCTCGGCGAGCGCGTCCAGCCGCCCGTCGTGGGCGTGCACGACGGCCTTGAGGATCTCGGGCGCGTGCGGAAGTCCGGGCTGCGGGGCACCCGTCATCGCGCAGCGCTCGCTGGAGGCGACGAAGGAGAGCCGGGCACTGCCGGGGGCCTCGCCGGACGCCTGGCGGCCGAGCCAGGCGTCCTCGACGAACGGCGGGGTGCCGGGCGGGGTGCGCAGCACGATGTTGGGGCGGAACCGGCGCTCGTCGATCACGGCGAAGGGGACGGCCTCGCGGACCCAGTCCAGGGTGGCGGTGCTGAGCACGCTGACCGGCAGCCGGTCGAAGTGCGACACGGCGTCCTCGCGGGCGAGTTCGACGTCCTCGCGCTGGAGGTACGCGCGCAGGAAGGCGTTCGGCCGGTCGACCGGGCGGCCGAGCGGATCGAACAGTTCGGGGCCGTCGATCCGGTGGCCGAGTCGGGCGGAGAGGCGGAGCAGGCCGTCCATCCGGCGGAAGCGGCGGGTGTTCTTGCCCGAGCCGAGCTTCCCGGCCGCGTCGCGGACGGCGTAGAGGCGGTCGCCGGCCAGGCCGCGTCCGTCCACCTCGACGGAGTCGAGCCGCTCGCCGCCGGTGGACTTCACGGGGTAGCGCCAGAGTCGCTCGATCACTCCGATGATCTCAGCCATGGCCGGAAAGCGTACTGGCGTTGACGGGGGATGGTCTAGACCAAGTCCCGGGAGTCTACTCGCCGGTTCAGCCCAGCCGGGCCACCGCCCGCACGGGTGCGCCGTCCGCCGCGACCAGCCGCAGCGGGAACAGCGAGACCTCCACCGGCAGGCCGGCCTCCTGGGCAGCCAGCAGCGGCCGCAGGTCGGTCAGGTTCTCGGCGATCACCCCGCCGCCGGACGCCCCCAGCAGCACCCGGTGGGCGGCCAGCGTCGGCTCCTCGGCGGTGCCGTGGTCGTGCTCGTCGGTGAGGTCGGCGAGCAGGGCGGCCACCGTGGGATCGCCCGGGCCCGGGTCGGGGGTCGGGTCGACGCTGAGCGCGTCCACCCCGACCGTCCGCACCCCGGCGGCGACGATCGCCTCGGCGGCGGCGGGGGTCAGGCTGGGGTGGGCGAGGTAGGCGTCGGTGCCCCAGTGCCGGGCCCAGCCGGTGGCCAGCAGCAGGACGGTCCCCTCGGCGGCCCGCTCCAGCGCGGGCGCCAGCAACTCGGGGGTGACGGCCGTCCGGGGCTCCAGCCCGCGCAGGTCGGCGACCACGGCCGGGCCGGTGAACCGCTCCAGCGGCAGCCCGTCCAGGGTCGGCCAGGTGACGTCCACGTGGTACGGCGCGTCCACGTGCGTCCCGGACTGCGAGCCGAGGTGCAGGGCCAGCACGTTCACCCCGGCGGTGGCGGTGGTGAGCGCGGGCTCCAGCAGGACGGCCGGGTCGCCGGGGTAGACGGGCATCGCGGTGGTCACCTGATGGGTGAGGTCGACGAGGGTCGCTGCCATGCGGCCCATCCTTCCAGGGGTCGGGGCTCCTGGACCCCCTCCCGGCCGGCCCGGGCCGAACGCGCAGGTCGAGGCGGGTCAGAATTGCCCCATGGGAACTGCGAAGCGTCAGCCGTGGGTGGTCGGGGTCTCGGGCGCGTCGGGGACGCCGTACGCGGCCTCGGTGATCCGCGCGCTGCTGGCCGCCGGCGAGGCGGTGGACCTGATCGTCAGCCGCGCCGCCCGGCTCACCATCCTGGACGAGACCGGCATCTCCTTCCGGGACGCCCACTGGCGCGCCGACCTGGCCGCCTGGCTCGGGAGCGACCGGGGCCTGGACGACGTCCGCTACTGGCCCGCCGGGGACTTCGCGGCCGGCCCGTCCAGCGGCTCCTACCCGGCCAAGGGCATGCTCGTGGTGCCCGCGACCACCGGCGCGGTGGCCGGGATCGCGCTCGGCCTGAGCAAGGACCTGCTGCAGCGCGTGGCCAGCGTCACCCTCAAGGAGCGCCGCCCGCTCGTCGTCTGCGTGCGCGAGACACCACTCAACGGGGTGACGTTGAAGCACTTGGTGGAGCTCGACGCGCAGGGGGCGGTCGTCCTGCCCGCTTCGCCCGGTTTCTACGCCGGCGGCTCCACCGTGCGCGAGCTCGTGGATTTCGTGGCCGGACGGGTGCTGGACGCCGTCGACGTGCCGCATTCCCTGTACCTGCGCTGGGAGGGGGAGTTGGGCGCGGCCGCCCGCAGGACGGCCGGCGGCGACGGCGCTCCGGCTGAGGGGGAGTAAGGAGACCGGGGGCGGGAGAGTATCTTCTCTGCGATATCCGGGTCGGTCGGCGCAGGGCGCCTTTGAATCCGGATAATGATCTGTGGGTCTGGCGAGGTTCGGAAGGACGCGGACGGTATATGGACACGGTGGACAGACAGCTCATCCAGGCGCTCCGGGAGAACGGCCGCGCGTCCTACGCCGAGTTGGGCCGTCTGGTCGGGCTCTCCGGCCCGAGCGTCACGGACCGGATCAACCGCCTGGAGCAGGCCGGGGTCATCACCGGCTACCGGGCGACGGTCAACCCGGCCTCGCTCGGCTTCGGCGTGACGGCCCTGATCGGCCTTCAGCTCACCGACGCCGCGGACCACGAGGACGTGGCGTTCCGGCTGAAGGACCTCAACGAGGTCGAGGACTGCTGGTTCATCGCCGGTGACGACTCGTACATGCTGAAGGTCCGGGTGGCCGACGTGGCCGGCCTGGAATCGGTGGTCAAGCGGATCTCGGGCACGAAGGGCGTGGCCCGAACCCGCACCACCGTCGTACTCTCCACGAAGTGGGAAAACCGGGTGAGTGAACTTCCTCCTGTAGGAGAGTGACGCATGGCGCTGGTCGGTCTGGAGGAGCTGCGGGCGGCTCGGCAGCGGATCGCGGGGGTCGCCGTGCGCACCCCACTGGTCCCCGCCCCCTGGGCGGCCGAGGGGGAACGGCGGCTCTGGCTGAAGCCCGAGAACCTCCAGCCGACCGGGGCGTTCAAGACCCGCGGCGCCTACAACCGGCTGGCCGCGCTCACCGAGGACGAGCGCGCCCGGGGCGTGGTCGCCCAGTCCAGCGGCAACCACGCGCAGGCGGTGGCGTACGCGGCCCGGACGCTCGGCATCAAGGCCGTGATCGTGATGCCGGACACCTCGCCCGCGGTGAAGGTGGAGGCCACCCGCTCGTTCGGCGCCGAGGTGATCCTGGTCGCGCCGGAGGAGCGGGACACCCTGCCCGCCGAGCTGGCCGGGAAGCACGGCTACGTCTGGGTCCCGCCGTACGACGACCCGTTCATCATCGCGGGCCAGGGCACGGTCGGCCTGGAGATCGCCGAGGACGCCCCGGCCGAGCTGGACACCGTCCTGGTGCCGGTCAGCGGCGGCGGCCTGATCGGCGGGACGGCGGCCGCGCTCAAGCTCACCCGCCCCGGCATCCGGGTGATCGGCGTGGAGCCCGAGCTGGCCGCCGACGCCCGGGCCAGCCTGCGGGCCGGCCGCCGGGTCGAGTGGCCGGTCGCCGACACCTACCGGACCATCGCGGACGGGCTGCGCACCCCGTCGCTCGGCGTGCTGCCGTTCGAGCACGTCACCGCCTACGTGGACGACATCGTCACCGTCACCGAGGACGAGATCCGCGCCACCGTGGCCGTGCTGGCCCGCCGCGGCCGGCTGGTCGCCGAGCCCTCCGGGGCGGTCGCACCGGCCGCCTACTTCCACCGCGCCGCCGAGACCGGGGGCCAGGCGGTGGCGGCCGTGGTCAGCGGCGGCAACATCGACCCGACACTGCTCGCCGAGCTGCTCTCGGCATAGGCGTACGCTCATTCCGGCAAGGAATCGAATGTCGGAGGAGGCGGGTCACCGCATGGACGCAGGGCTCAAGCGCGAGCTGGAGGCGAAGGTCTACGCGGGTGAGCGGCTGACCCGCGAGGACGGGATCGCGCTCTACGAGAGCGACGACCTGGCCTGGCTGGGCGGGCTGGCCCACCACGTGCGGACGCGGAAGAACGGCGACGTCGTCCACTTCAACGTCAACCGCCACCTCAACATGACCAACGTGTGCAACGCGTCCTGCGCGTACTGCTCGTTCCAGCGCAAGCCGGGCGAGAAGGACGCGTACACGATGCGCATCGAGGAGGCCGTCCGCCTCGCCAAGGCGATGGAGGTCGAGTCCCTCACCGAGCTGCACATCGTGAACGGCCTGCACCCGACCCTGCCGTGGCGCTACTACCCGCGCTCGCTGCGGGAGCTGAAGGCGGCGCTGCCGAACGTCTCGCTGAAGGCCTTCACCGCCACCGAGATCCACTGGTTCGAGAAGATCAGCGGCCTGTCCGCCGACGAGATCATGGACGAGCTGATCGACGCCGGCCTGGAGTCGCTGACCGGCGGCGGCGCGGAGATCTTCGACTGGGAGGTCCGCCAGCACATCGTCGACCACGACACCCACTGGGAGGACTGGTCGCGGATCCACCGCCTCGCGCACAGCAAGGGCCTCAAGACGCCGGCCACCATGCTGTACGGCCACATCGAGGAGCCCCGCCACCGGGTGGACCACGTGCTGCGGCTGCGCGAGCTCCAGGACGAGACCGGCGGCTTCCAGGTCTTCATCCCGCTGCGCTACCAGCACGACTTCCACGACTCCAAGGACGGCGTCGTGCGCAACAAGCTGATGGCCCGCACCGAGATGGCCACCGGCGCCGAGGCGCTGAAGACCTTCGCGGTCTCCCGGCTGCTCTTCGACAACGTCCCGCACGTCAAGGTCTTCTGGGTGATGCACGGCGTCGCCACCGCCCAGCTGGCGCTCAGCCACGGCGCGGACGACATGGACGGTTCGGTGGTCGAGTACAAGATCACCCACGACGCGGACAACTTCGGCACCCCGAACAAGCTCGGCCGCGACGACCTGCTCGGGCTGATCCGCGACGCGGGCTTCCGCCCGGTGGAGCGCAACACCCGCTACGAGGTCATCCGCGAGTACGACGGCCCGGACCCGATGCGCCGTGAGTCCCCGCAGGCGATGCGCCTCTGACCCCGTTCCGGTCCGTGAAGTCCTCCGCCGCCCCGGCCGTCCGTCGGCCCGGGCGGCGGTTGTCTTCACGGCCTCCGCACGGGGCCCGGGTTTACCAACGGGTACGGCGTTTGGCAGGATCGACGGCATGTCCGGTTCTGATCGCGCCACCGCGTACCCGCCGCACCAGCCGACGCAGGAGCCGGTCGACCTGATGCCGCAGCAGCAGTACGAGAGCTTCCAGCCGTACCGGCAGCCGGTTCAGCAGGACGCCTACTACGGCGAGTACCAGCCGTACGAGCAGGCCCCTGACGGGTACTACGAGGCGTACCGGCAGCCGTTCCAGCCGTACGGGGCCGAACCCGTCCAGTACCCGGCCGAGCCGGGCTACGAGGCCGAGTCCGTCTACCGGGCCGAGCCCGTTCACGAAGCCGTGCCCGAGGCCCGCTACGAGCCCGTGCCCGAGGCCCGCTACGAGCCCGTGCCCGACGCCCGTTACGAGCCCGTCCACGAAGCCGCGTCCGAGGCCCGCTACGAGGCCGCGCCCGTGGTGCTCGCCGCCGCGCCCGTGGCGGGTGGCCGGACGGCCGCGCGGGGACGGCGGCGCAAGGCCAAGCAGAAACGTCACGGCAAGGCCGTGATGGCCGGCACCGCGCTGCTGGTCGCCGCCACCGCCGGCTGGTACGCCGTCGGCCAGGACGGCGCCAAGCCCGGCATCACCGCCGCCGACGGCCCCGGCCCGGATGGCGTCAGCAAGCCCGACCAGCCCGGGCCGGCCCCCGCGGCCGCCCAGGCCGCCTCCGACCGGCAGGCCGCGGCCCCGGCCGCCGACCGCAGCCAGACCCGTACGGACGGCTCGGTCGCCGCGATACCCGGCCTCGGCGCGAAGTTCACCGCGCAGATACCCGCCGAGACCACCCAGGTCGTGGTCGCCTCCGGCCAGGACAGGAACACCGACAAGAACGCCGTCACCCTCTGGACCCGCACCTCCGAGGGCCGCTGGCTGGCCGGCGAGACCTGGCAGGGCCACAACGGCAAGAACGGCTGGACCACCGACCACAACGAGGGCGACCTGCGCAGCCCGATCGGCGTGTTCAACCTCACCGACGCGGGCGGCCGCAAGGCGGACCCGGGCAGCAAGCTCCCGTACGACAAGGACCCGAGCTTCGTGGTCTCCGGCACGGGCTTCTTCGGGGACCAGCTGGCCGGCTCCTTCGACTACGTGGTCGCGATCAACTACAACCGGGTCGCCGGCAACTCCCCGCTCGACACGCGCCGCCCGATGGGCTCCAAGAAGGGCGGCGGCATCTGGCTCCACGTGGACCACGACGGCCCGACCCACGGCTGCGTGTCGATCCCCGAGGACAAGATGGCCCAGCTGATCCGCACCCTGGACCCGGCGGCCCACCCGGTCATCGTGATGGGCGACACCGCCGCGCTGGCCGCCTGACCTCGGCGTACGCGGAACCCGGGCCCCCCAAGGCCCCTTGTCCACCTCCTACAGATCGAGGGGGCGGATCCTGTCGCCGGTCATACCATGCTGACCAGCGGGTAACCCGGTTCCATGGCAGTATGAGCGGTTCTCGCATTGTGGCACTCGGGCACTACCAGCCCCCCAAGGTCCTCTCCAACGCCGACCTGGCGGGGCTCGTCGACACCGACGACGAGTGGATCCGCACCCGTGTGGGCATCCGCACCCGGCACGTCGCCGAGGAGGAGAGCCTGGTCGACCTCGCCACCGAGGCGGCGCAGAAGGCCCTCGCCAACAGCGGCCGGACCGCCGAGGAGATCGACCTCGTCGTGGTCGCCACCTGCACCGCGATCGAGCGCAGCCCCAACACCGCCGCCGCGGTGGCCGCCCGGCTGGGCGTGCGCTCGCCCGCCGCGTACGACATCAACACGGTCTGCTCCGGCTTCTCGTACGCCCTGGCCACCGCCGACCACGCGATCCGGGCCGGCTCGGCCCGCCGCGCCCTGGTGATCGGCGCCGAGCGGATGTCCGACACGCTCGACTGGACCGACCGCTCCACCTGCGTGATCTTCGGCGACGGCGCCGGCGCCGCGGTGATCGAGGCCCAGGAGGAGGGCGGCGAGCCCGGCATCGGGCCGGTGGTCTGGGGCTCCGAGCCGGAGCGGGGCGACGCCGTGGTGATCACCGGCTGGGACCCGGTGATCAGCCAGCAGGGCCAGGCGGTCTTCCGCTGGGCCACCACCCAGCTCGCCCCGCTGGCCCGCCAGGCCTGCGAGCGGGCCGGGATCGACCCGTCCGAGCTGAAGGGCTTCGTCCCGCACCAGGCCAACCTGCGGATCATCGACACGATCGCCCGCAAGCTGGGGCTCGGCGAGGACGCGGTGGTGGCCCGGGACGTGGTCCACTCGGGCAACACCTCGGCCGCCTCCATCCCGCTGGCCTTCTCCAAGCTGGTCGAGCGCGGCGAGCTCTCGCCCGGCGACCCGGTCCTGCTCTTCGGCTTCGGCGGGGGCCTGGCCTACGCCGGCCAGGTCGTGCGCTGCCCCTGACCCCACGGCGCCGCACGGCCCCCTGAACGGCTCCGCAAGGGCCCCGGAACGGCAGCACGGCGCCGTCCCGGGGCCGCACCCCTCCGAACCCCGGACATGCCGGTGGGCGGGCACCCTTGTCCCGGGTGCCCGCCCACCGGCATGTCTGGCGCGCGTGCGGTACGTCGGCGGACCTCCCCCGAGGACACGGCCGCCGTCCGTCGTTCCCCGGACAGGAGGCCGGGGCTGCGCGCGGAGCGGATGATGGGTCGGAGAACGGTCCTACTTGGGCGCCTTCTTGCCGGTGACGCCCAGGTACACCAGGGGAGCGAGGTTGGGCTTGAGGTCCTTGACCTTGACGCCCCAGGAGGTGAAGGCCTTCTGGTGCTCGGCCGCCGAGGCGAGCAGCGAGACCAGGGCCCCGGCCACGGCGTTCGGATCGAGCGACTTGTCGGCCTGACCCTTCGCCTGGAGTTCCTTGACGGCCTCCGCGAGTGGCTTGGCGACCGCGTTGAGGACCGTCATGCGGATCTTGAAGAACCGCTTGTCCCCTTCGGCGGCACCGAGCGTGACCACTCGGAGAATGGCGTCGTTCTTGCGCCAGAAGGCGAGGAATCCGTCGACCAGTTCTTCCGAAGTGGTCGGTCCGGACTTCCCTGCCCAGGACTTTCCGGCCACCAGCTCTTTGAGCTGGTCGGCGTCCTTGGCCATTTCCTCGGCGATTTCGAGGACAGCGCCCTCGACATCCGGGAAGTACTGGTAGAAGGTCGCGGGGGAGGTACCCGCCATACGGGCGACGTCGATGACCTTGACGTCCCGATAGGGCGACGTGCTGAGCATCTCGCGGAGGCAATCGAGCAGCTTCTGCCGCGTCTCCTGTCCGCGTCGCCCGGCGACGCGACCGTCGACGGTGCGAACTTGTCCTGTCATGCCGTCAGCTTACCGTGGCACGATCTTGGCGCGATTCGGTGATGCGACTATTACTCCGCACGGGGGTTGGTATAGCGGCATGAACCACTTCGGACGGATATTCACCGGGCTTCGAAGCCCCTGTTGAAGCCCCCCCGTGTGCTTTTGACCTCACAGCGTGACGGCGAGTCCGCTGAGGGGTGGTTGGGTGACAGAGCGTGACGACGGCCGAAGGGTGCGGTCCCGTCCGGAAGTGGACGGTCCGGGGCTCCGGGCGCAAGCCGCCCCCGGAGCGGGCGTCAGGATCCGGCCGTTCCGTCCTCGCTGGTCAGAGGGCTGTCCGGGGCGTCGTCCGGGCCCGGACGACGGGTTCCGGGGGGTGGGGGAGGTTGGATATGCGTAGGACGGCATTGGAGAATCGGGTCCGGCACCACGCGGCGGGTGCGGACAACGGGGAGGTGGCAGCGGAGTGGACCAGCTGACGGCGCACGATCCGAGGCG
Organism: Kitasatospora sp. NPDC048715; assembly: GCF_043198905.1. NCBI lineage: Bacteria > Bacillati > Actinomycetota > Actinomycetes > Kitasatosporales > Streptomycetaceae > Kitasatospora > Kitasatospora sp. NPDC048715. The sequence goes on from NZ_JBICVH010000001.1 coordinate 623,614, forward strand.
GATCGGGCCCTTCGAGGTGCTGGGGCGGCTCGGCGCGGGTGGGATGGGGCTGGTCTACCTGGCGCGTTCCGCGTCGGGGCGGCGGGTGGCCATCAAGACCGTGCGGGGTGAGCTGGCCGAGGACGAGCTGTTCCGGGTCCGCTTCGCCCGGGAGATCGCGGCGGCCAAGACGGTCGGCGGCTTCTACACGGCGGCCGTGGTGGACGCGGACGCGGACGCCCGGGTGCCCTGGCTGGCCACCGCGTACATCCCGGCCCCCTCCCTGGAGGACCTGGTCGAGGACTGCGGCCCGCTGCCGGTGGAGGCCACCCGCTGGCTGGTCGCCGGCATCGCGGAGGCCCTCCAGTCCATCCACGCGGCCGGGCTGATCCACCGCGACCTCAAGCCCTCCAACGTCCTGGTGGTCGAGGACGGCCCGAAGGTGATCGACTTCGGCATCGCGGCCGGGGTGTCCAGCACCCGGCTCACCATGACCAACGTCGCGGTCGGCACCCCCGCCTACATGTCCCCCGAGCAGGCCCGGGACAGCCGTACCGTCCGGGGCGCCAGCGACGTCTTCTCGCTCGGCTCGCTGATGGTCTTCTGCGCCACCGGGCACCCGCCCTACCGGGGCTCCAACCCCGTCGAGACGGTGTTCCAGCTGCTGCGCGAGGAGCCGGACCTGACCGGCATGCCGCCGGAGCTGATGGACCTGGTCCGCGCCTGCATGCAGCAGGCCCCCGAGCGCAGGCCCACCCCGGCGCAGATCCAGACCGAGCTGGCCCCGCACCTCTTCTCGCGGGACGACGCCTCCGGCGAGGCCGGGGAGTGGCTGCCGGCCAACGCGCTGGAGCTGATCGAGCGCAAGCGGGGCCGCCGGCCGGCCGCCCCGCCGTCGCGCCCGCCGGCCGGACCGGCCCAGCCGCCCCCGCATCCCCAGGGCCCGCCCGCCCACGTCCCGCCCGCGCACGTCCCGCCGCAGCACCTCGGACCGGCCGACCCGCGCACCAACCCGGGCGGGCGGCACGCCCAGCCGCCGGCCGGGCCGGTGCACAGCCTGCCGCAGCCGGGCCCGCACTCGGACGCCGAGATCCCGACCGCGAAGATCGCCTCCCCGAACCGGCACCGGGCGCCGACCGGCGGCTCCGTCGAGGTGCAGCTGTCCGGTGCCTCGGTGCGGATAGGCCCGGGGCCGCGGGCCGAGTACGAGCAGCCCGGCCCGAGCACCGCCCCGGCCACGACCGACTGGGTCCGCCGGGCCCCCACCCCGCCGCCCGCGCCGGTCGCCCGCTGGCGCCCCTGGCGGTTCCGGATGTCCAACGACGTCTGGGGCACCCCGGTGGTCGCGGACGGCACGCTCTTCGTCTCCAGCTTCGAGGTGCACGCGCTGGACATCGCCTCCGGCGAGCGCCGCTACAAGACCCGGGACGTCGCCTGGGCGCTCGCGGTGGACGCCGGCCGGGTGCACGCGGCGGACGGCCCGCACCTGTACACCGTGGACGCCGCGGACGGCACCGAGCGCTGGCGCACCTCGCTGGACGGCTGGGTCTACTCGCTCTCCGCCGCCGACGGCGTGCTCTGCTGCGGCATCAGGGGCGGCGGCGTCCAGCTCCGCTCGGCCGCCAACGGCGCCGAGCTGTGGCGCGCGGACGACGCCCAGCAGGACTACGAGAACCCGCAGTCCGGTCCGGTCCTGGTGGGCGGCGCCGCCTACTACTACGGCGGCGGGCGGCTGCGCTGCGTCGATCCGCGCGGCGCGGGCCTGCGCTGGTCCTTCCCGGTCGGCGAGGACGTGCCCTCGCACCCGGTGGAGCGCGGCGGCGTGCTGTACGTGTCGGCCGGCACCCGGGTGTACGCGCTGGACGCGGCCAGCGGGGCGGAGCGCTGGCGCTTCGAGGCCCCGGTGGTGCTGTTCACCCCGCCCGCCCTGGACGCCGACGCGGTCTACGTGGCCGACTACCTGGGCACGGTCTACGCGCTGGACGCGGCCACCGGCCTGGACCGCTGGCGCGGGGTCACCGGCCGCCGCCAGGGCGCCGACCCGGTGGTGGTCGCGGACGGCATGGTGCTGGTCGGCAACGGCGAGGTGCTGTACGCCTTCGAGGCGGCCGGCGGCCGGGAGCGCTGGCGCTACACCGCCCGCGGGGAGATCGTCGGCTCCCCGGCGGTGGCCGACGGCCTGGTGCACCTGGGCAGCCGGGACCACTCGCTGCACACCCTGGACCTGGCGAGCGGTCAGCTGCGCTGGGAGCTCGGCACCAAGGGCGAGCTCACCGGCTCGCCGGTGGCGGTCGGCGGCCGGGTCTTCGTCGGCTCCAAGGACCGCTGCGTGTACGCGCTGGACGCCTTCTACGGCACGGCGGTGCCCGCCCGCTGAACCGCGGGGCGGACACCGCCGGGTCGGCGCCGCCGGAGCGGCGGCGCCGGGTCGGGCCTCAGGCCTTGCGGGCCCCGGGGTGGCGGCTGCACCAGCCGTCCCACGCGGAGGAGACCATCTCCGTCACGTCGTGACGGGCGGTCCAGCCCAGCTCGCGGTGGATCAGGTCGGCGGAGGCCACCACGCGGGCCGGGTCGCCGGCGCGGCGCGGGGTCACCTCGGCGGCGGTGTCGTAGCCGGTGACCTTGCCGATCACCTCCAGCATCTCCTTGACGCTGACGCCCTCGCCGCGGCCGATGTTCAGCACCAGGGAGGTCGCGCCGGCCGGGTCGGCGGCCATCCGCTTGGCGGCCGCCACGTGCGCCGAGGCGATGTCGGAGACGTGGATGAAGTCGCGGACGCAGGTGCCGTCCGGGGTCCGGTAGTCGTCGCCGAAGATCCGCGGGGCCTCGCCGGCGGTGAGCCGCTCGAAGACCATCGGGATCAGGTTGAACACCCCGGCGTCGGAGAGCTCGGGGGAGGCGGCGCCGGCCACGTTGAAGTAGCGCAGGGCCACGGTGGACATGCCGTGGGCCTTGCCGGCCGCGGCGACCAGCCACTCGCCGGCCAGCTTGGTCTCGCCGTACGGGCTCATCGGGGCGCAGGGCGTGGACTCGGTGACCAGGTCGACGTCCGGCATGCCGTAGACCGCGGCGGAGGAGGAGAAGAGGAAGCGCTTCACCCCGCCCTCGGCGGCGGCCTCCAGAACGGTCTGGAGGCCGATCATGTTCTCGCGGTAGTACAGGAAGGGCTGCTCGACGGACTCGCCGACCTGCTTCTTGGCGGCGAAGTGCAGGATGCCCTCGACGCCGTGTTCGCGGATCGCGGCGTCCAGGGCGGCGCGGTCCAGGGTGGAGCCCTCGATCAGGGGGACGCCGGCCGGCAGCCGGGAGGCGTCGCCGGTGCTGAGGTCGTCCAGGACGGCGACGCGCTCCCCGGCGTCGAGCAGCTGTCGGACGACGTGTCCGCCGATGTATCCGGCACCGCCGGTGATCAACCAAGTCATGTGCCGATCCTAGGCGTTCGGATTCGATCGCCACGTTCGGGCGAGTCGAGGCTGCAAAGCGGACAAAACGGTGAAAAGCTGAGCAGGATTTCCGTGCGTCCACACCTGCGCCCGTTCGGCGCGGTGACGAATCGGAGGCAGCCAGGTGCGCCGTCACAAGGAACACGCCAACCCCCTGCCCGCCGGGCCGCGGCCGATCGGGCCGAGGCCGCCGGGCGGGCGGCTGCCGGGGGCCGTCGCGGTGGCGCTGGCGGCCGTGCTGGCACTGGCCGGGTGCAGCAGCGGCACGTCCTCCTCGTCCACCGTCGCCGCCACCGGTCCGTCCCCGGCCGCCGGCTCCCCGCAGGCCGCCTCGTCGTCCGGCCAGTCGAACGGCGGGATCCAGTTGCAGGACGCCTACCAGGCGGTGATCGCCAACGTGCTGCCCTCCGTGGTGCAGATCACCACCGGCGACAGCCTCGGGTCCGGGATCGTCTACGACGACAAGGGCGACATCGTCACCAACGCCCACGTGGTCGGCACCGCGACCACCTTCACGGTGACCCTCGCCAACAGCACCACGGCGCTGGACGCCGGCCTGGTCGCCAGCTACCCCGACTCCGACCTCGCGGTGATCCGGCTGAACAACCCGCCGAGCGGCCTCAAGCCGGCCAGCTTCGGCGATTCGGGCAAGGTCCAGATCGGCCAGATCACCCTCGCCATGGGCAGCCCGCTGGGCCTCTCCAGCAGCGTCACCCAGGGCATCGTCTCGGCCATCGGGCGGACCGTCTCCGAGCCCCAGGGCCCGGGGTCGCCGGGCGCCACGATCAGCAACATGGTGCAGACCTCGGCGGCGATCAACCCGGGCAACAGCGGCGGTGCGCTGGCCGACCTGGACAGCAAGGTGATCGGCATCAACACCCTCGCCGCGACCGAGCCGCAGACCAACGGCGCGGCCGCCCCCGGCATCGGCTTCGCCATCCCGGCGAGCACCATCACCAACATCGCCGACCAGCTGATCAAGCAGGGCAAGGTGACCAACTCCGGCCGGGCCGCGCTCGGCATCACCGCCCGGACCAGCTTCAACCAGCAGTTCCAGCCCTCCGGCGCGGTCATCGTGGAGGTCACCCCGGGCGGGGCGGCGGCCTCGGCGGGGCTCCAGGCCGGGGACGTCATCACCAAGATCGGCGACACCCAGGTGGACTCGCTGAACGCGCTCACCACCGCGCTCGCCTCGCTCAGCCCGGGCACCAAGGTCACCGTCACCTACACCCGCAACGGAGCCACCAAGACCGCCGACGTCACCCTCGGCGAGCTGGCAGCCGCCCAGACCTCGCCCTGAGCCCCGGTACGGGGACGCCGGGCCGCACGCCGCGCAAGGGTGCAGCGGGCCGGGTGCCGTACCGGACCGGCGCCGGGACCTCGTCTCCGCCTCGACGAGGTCCCGGCGCCCTGCCGTGTCCGGGGGACGGGGCGCTCAGCGGCGGGCGGCGCGGGTGCGCCAGGGCAGCTCGACGGTGACGGTGGTCGGGCCGCCCTCGGGGCTCTCCACCAGGAAGACCCCGTCCACCGCGCGGATCCGCTCGGCCAGCCCGGCCAGTCCGCTGCCCGGGTAGGGGGCCGCGCCGCCCTTGCCGTCGTCCTGGACCAGCACCATCAGCTGGTGCTCCGAGCGCCAGACCTCGACCGAGGCGGAGCGGGCGCCGGCGTGCTTGGAGACGTTGGTCAGCAACTCGCTGACGGTGAAGTAGGCGATGCCCTCGACCGCCGAGTCGGGGCGCTCGGGCTCCCCGTCCGGGCCGGTCAGGTCGACGTTCACCCGGACCCCGCCGGGGACGGTGCAGCGGGCGGCGACCGAGGACAGTGCGGCGTCCAGGCCGCGGTCGGTGAGCACCGCCGGGTGGATGCCGCGGGCCAGGTCGCGCAGCTCCTGGAGGGCCAGCTTCACCTCGCCGTGGGCGTTGTCGACCATCCTGGTGGCGGCCGCCATGTCGTCCTCGGACTCCACCTCGCGCAGCCGCTCCTTGGCCATGCCGAGGTCCATCGCCAGCGCGACCAGCCGGGCCTGGGCCCCGTCGTGCAGGTCGCGCTCGATCCGGCGCAGGTCGGCGGCGGCGGTGTCGACCACGGTGCCGCGGTCGTCCTCCAGTTCGCGCACCCGCTCGGCCAGGGCGCCCGGGAAGAGCAGCGACTCGATCAGGATGCGGTCCACCGCGGCCAGCCCGCGGACCACCCAGGGCAGCACCGGCCAGAGCGCGATCACCGAGATCAGGGTCAGCGCGAAGCTGAGCACGCCCCAGGGCAGCATCAGCACGTTGTAGAGCGCCGAGCGCCAGTTCAGCAGGTCGGTGAGCTGGGCGATGGTGTAGCCCACCATCCCCGGGCGGCGCGGCTCCACCGGCTGCGGCTCGTCGATCCCGGAGTCGTAGGCCGACCGTGCCCGCCGCCGGCCCAGCGCGCCCAGGGAGCGCGAGAGCGCCAGGCCGCCGGCCAGCAGCGGCAGGCCGATCACGGTGATCGACAGCCCCAGGCCGACCGAGAGCGTGGCCACGGCCAGCACGAAGCCGAAGATGCCGAGCGGCAGGTTGAGCAGCAGTCGTCCGACCTGGTGCCACATCCTCCTGCCGTACAGCGGCGGGCGCTCCATCCGAGCGTCCTGCTCCTTGATGGCGTCCACGGCGCGGTGCAGCGGCTTCATCGGATCTACCGTCCCTCTTCGTCGTGCGGCTGGACCAAGCTTCCCGAACGGCGGGCGGGGGATGCCATGGGGGTGATACATCTTCCCGGCCGGGGGTTAACCCCACCCCCGGGCCCGGTCGCCGGCGGTCCGCCACGGTGTCCACCGGCCGTCTTGCGGACCGAGCAGGTTTCGGGCGGAGCGGAGCGGTCCCCTTAGACTCACGCTTTGGCCATCGTTAGGCCCGTGAGAGTAAACGTCGTAGAACTGTCCTTAGGGCGGGTTCTCGGTCGAGGTGGAGGCGAAGGCATGGAGGGGAAGCACGCGGCTGCCGTCGCGGCCGACCCGGCGGTCGGCAGCGGCTACTTCGACGCGTACGCCGCGATGGGTCTGCTGGCCGTCGTCGGGGTGCTCTTCGTCGCCGTGGCGTTCACCGCCAACCGGCTGCTGCGACCCGTGGTGTACTCGCCCGAGAAACTCCTCACGTACGAGTGCGGAGTGGACCCGGTGGGCGAGGACTGGGCGCACACCCAGATCCGCTACTACGTGTACGCCTTCCTGTACGTGATCTTCGCGGTGGACGCGATCTACCTGTTCCCCTGGGCGACCGTCTTCGCCACCGCAGGGTACGGCGCCGGAACCCTGATCGAGATGTTCCTGTTCATCGGCTTCCTCGCGGTCGGGCTGCTCTACGCCTGGAAGAAGGGCGTTCTGGAATGGACGTGACGCACTCCCACTCGCACGGCGGCGCCGAGGGCGGTCCCGTTCCGCTCGGCCTGCCGGACCCCGCGCGCCCCGGCGCCGTCGAGCGCCGCGGCATCGGCCCGCTGGCCCGGCTCGCGCCGGACCCGGTCAAGGTGGTGCTCAACTGGGGCCGCCGCTACAGCCTCTGGTGCTTCAACTTCGGCCTGGCCTGCTGCGCGATCGAGTTCATCGCCGCGTCCATGGCCAAGCACGACTTCATCCGGATGGGTGTCATCCCGTTCGCTCCCGGACCCCGGCAGGCCGATCTGATGATCGTCTCCGGGACGGTGACCGACAAGATGGCGCCCGCCGTCAAGCGCCTCTACGAGCAGATGCCCGAGCCGAAGTACGTCATCTCCTTCGGCGCCTGCTCCAACTCCGGCGGCCCGTACTGGGACTCCTACTCGGTCACCAAGGGCGTGGACCAGATCATCCCGGTGGACGTCTACGTACCCGGCTGCCCGCCGCGGCCGGAGGCGCTGCTCCAGGGCATCCTCAAGCTCCAGGAGAAGATCGCCGCCGAGTCCCTGCCGGACCGCTACGCGGCGCCCGCGTCGGCGCTGCGCCGTCCGCTGGTGACCGGGCCCTCGCAGGGCACCGGGACGGGCTCCGGGGACGTTCCCGAGGCCGGATCCCCGACCGGGGCTCCGGCCGGCTCTTCGACCGAGGGAGGGGTCTCGTGACTTCCGCCGAGCAGTGCGCGGCGTCGGTCGGGGAGTGGGCGACCGGCGCCGAGGCGTACGGGCTGATCACCGTCGACGTCCCGGCCGAGAACTGGATCGAGGCGCTCACCAACGCCCGGGACGTCCTGGGGCTGGGCTTCTTCGACTGGCTGAGCGCCGTCGACGAGCTCGCCGAGGGCTTCTCGGTGGTCGCGCACCTGGCCGCCGTCGAGGCGCCGGGCGTGCGGCACCTCGCGCTGCGCACCCGGGTGCCGCGCGACAGGGCGGCGCTGCCCACCGCCGTCGCCGTCTACGCCGGTGCCGCCTGGCACGAGCGCGAGACCCACGAGATGTTCGGCATCGACTTCCCCGGGCACCCCCACCTCGCCACCCTGCTGCTGCCGGACGGCTTCGAGGGGAACCCGCTGCGCAAGGAGTTCGTGCTCGCGGCGCGGGTCGCCAAGGACTGGCCGGGCGCCAAGGAGCCGGGCGAGTCCGATCACGGCGGCGGGCCGGCCCGGCGCAAGATGCAGCCGGCCGGCGTGCCGGACCCGAACGAGTGGGGGCCGCTCAAGGGCACCCTGCCGCCGGTCGCCGAGCGGCCCGCGCGCGGTGCGCGGGCGGCGGGCGCGGCGGCGCGGACGCCCCGGGCGGGCGCGGCCGGCGGTGCCGCCGCTGCCGGTGCTGCTGCCGCCGCTGAGGGCGGCGCTCCGGTGCGGGCGGACCGGCCGCGGCGGACCCGGTCGGTGTCCGCGGGGTCGGCCAGCCAGGCGGGTGCCGATGCCGCCGCCACTCCCGAAGCTCCCGCCACTCCCGATGCTCCTGCGGCTCCTGCCGCTCCCGCCGCCGAGGGCGCCCCGCCGGTGCGGGCGGACCGCCCGCGGCGGACCCGGTCGGTGTCCGAGGGGTCGGCCAGCCAGACGGCCGGCGAACCGACGGCCGAGCCCGCGGCTCCCGTACGGCCCCGGACCTCCGACGCGCCCCGGTCCTCCGACGCGCCCTGGCACAACCCGGTGCCCGCCCACGACGAGAAGCCCTCGGGCGAGAAGCCGGGCGAACCGGGCGAACCGGGCGAGCAGAAGGACGAGACCTCGGCCGGAGCGGCCGACCAGGACGGAGACGGCGCGTGAACCTGCTCGACACGGTGCTGCGCTGCGTCGCCACCCTCGTCGTCTTCCTGGTCTTCCCGCTGGTCATCGGCCAGACCGAGCACAAGGTCATGGCGCACATGCAGGGCCGGCTCGGTCCGATGTACGCGGGCGGCTTCCACGGCTGGGCGCAGCTCGTCGCGGACGGCGTGAAGTTCGCGCAGAAGGAGGACATCGTCCCGGCCGGGGCGGACCGCCGGATCTTCCAGCTGGCGCCCGCCGTCTCGCTGCTGCCGTACCTCTTCGTGCTGCTGGCGATCCCGGTCGGCCCGAACGGCTTCGTCGGCCAGGCGATCGACGCCGGCCTGTTCTTCGTGCTGGCCGTGATGGGCGTCGGCGTGATCGGCAAGCTGATGGCCGGCTGGGCCTCGGCGAACAAGTTCTCGCTGCTCGGAGGCCTGCGCACGGCCGCGCAGCTGATGTCGTACGAGCTGCCGATGGTGCTGGCGGCGGCCTCGGTGGCGATGGCCGCCGGCACGCTGTCGCTGCCCGGGATCGTGGACGCCTGGGAGTGGTACTGGCTGCCCTGGCAGGTCATCGGCGCGTTCGTCTTCTTCACGGCCGGTCTGGCCGAGCTCCAGCGCCCGCCGTTCGACATGCCGATCGCCGACTCGGAGATCATCTTCGGCGCGTACACCGAGTACACCGGTCTGCGGTTCGCCCTGTTCCTGCTGTCCGAGTACGTGGGCATCCTGGTGGTGTCCGCGCTGACCGCGGTGCTCTTCCTGGGCGGCTGGCACGGACCGCTGCCGGACCAGCTCGGCTGGCTCTGGATGATCCTCAAGACCTTCGCGCTGGCCTTCGTGGTCATCTGGCTGCGGGTCACCTACCCGCGTCTGCGCGAGGACCAGCTGATGCGCTTCGCGTGGACGGTGCTGATCCCGCTCGCGCTGGTCCAGCTGGCCCTCACCGGCATCATCAAGGTGGCGATCTCATGAGCTTCCCCGGTATCGGCCTCGCCAAGGGCCTGGCCGTGACGCTGCGGACGATGACGAGGAAGAGCGTCACCGCGCAGTACCCCGACGTGCAGCCGGTGCTGCCGCCGCGCTCGCGCGGCGTCATCGCGCTGCTGGAGGAGAACTGCACGGTGTGCATGCTCTGCGCGCGCGAGTGCCCGGACTGGTGCATCTACATCGACTCCCACAAGGAGACGCTGCCGGCCGCCGAGCCGAACGCCCGGGCCCGCACCCGCAACGTGCTGGACCGCTTCGCCATCGACTTCTCGCTCTGCATGTACTGCGGGATCTGCATCGAGGTCTGTCCCTTCGACGCGCTGTTCTGGTCGCCGGAGTTCGAGTACGCGGAGACCGACATCCACGAGCTGACCCACGAGCGGGACAAGCTCCGCGAGTGGATGTGGACCGTCCCCGCGCCGCCGGCGCTGGACCCGGCGGCCGAGGAGCCCAAGGAGATCGCCACCGCGCGCAAGGCGGCGGACAAGCTGGCCGCGGCCGCCGCGGCGGCCGCGCAATCGGCCACCGACGAGAAGGGTGACGACGCGTGACCGGTGCCACCACGCTTCTCGCGGCGACCGGCTCCCTGGAGCCGGCCGCCCGTTCGTTCCTGTCCCCGACCGGCCAGGAGATCGTCTTCCTGCTGGTCGGCATCGCCGTGCTCGGCTCGGCCGTGGTCTCGGTGACCACCAGGCAGCTGGTGCACGCCGCGCTCTGGCTGGTGGTCGCGCTCGGCGGGCTGGCGGTGGAGTTCCTGCTGCTCACGGCCGAGTTCATCGCCTGGGTGCAGGTGCTGATCTACCTCGGCTCGGTGGTCGTCCTGGTGCTGTTCGGGCTGATGCTCACCAAGGCGCCGATCGGGCGCTCGCCGGACGCCGACTCCAAGAACCGCTGGGTGGCCCTGGTCGTGGCGCTGGCCGCGGCCGGGACCCTGGTCACGCTGGTCGTCGACGCCTTCCGGACCTCCTGGATCGACCTCGGCCAGGGCGGCGGCTCGGCCGCCGTCACCGGGGCCAGCCTGTTCCGGCACTGGGTGCTGCCCTTCGAGGCGCTGTCCGTGCTGCTGCTGGCGGCGCTGGTCGGCGCGATCGTGCTGTCGCGCGGCTCCAAGCGGCGGGTGCCGGCGCCCCGGGCGGGCCGGCTGCGCGCCGGTCGGCCGGTCGGGTCCAACGGGACGGTCGCCGCGACCGCGCCGAAGCCGGCTCCGGCGACCTCCGAGCAGTCGACCTCTGAGCAGGAGGGCTGATGCACCTCGCCTACCCCGCCGTCCTCGCCGCGCTGCTGTTCAGCGTCGGCGTGTACGGCGTGCTCGCCCGGCGCAACGCCGTCCTGGTGCTGATGTCCGTCGAGCTGATGCTCAACGCCGTCAACCTCAACCTGGTCGCCTTCGACGCCTGGCTGCGCGACTCGCTGCACGCCGGACAGGCGCTCACCCTGTTCACCATCACCGTCGCCGCCGCCGAGATCGGACTGGGGCTCGCCATCGTCCTGCTGCTGTTCCGGGCCCGGGGCACCGCGGACATCGACCGGGCCACCGCGCTCGGCGACCCGGCCGAGGCGTTCGCCGTCGAGGAGACGCCGGTCGACGCCGGGACACCGGTCGACACCGGGGCGCCGGCCGGAGCCGAGGCACTGAAGGGCCGGGCCGCCGCATGAACCTCGCCCTTCCCGTACTCGTCCCGGCGCTGCCCGCGCTCGGCGCCGCCGCGACCCTGGCCGTCGGCCGGAAGGCGCCCGGGCTGGCCCGGCCGCTGGCCGTCGTCCCGGTCGCCGTCTCGGCGGTGCTCGCCCTGGTGGTCGCCCTCCAGCTGGGCGCCGGCCAGACCCTGGACGCCGCCACCCGGCTCACCCCGACCGGCGGCCCGGACATCGCCCTCGCCCTCCACCTGGACGGCTTCAGCTCGCTGATCTCGGTGCTGGTCGGACTGGTCGCCACCTGCGTCCAGGTCTACTCGACCGCGTACCTCAAGGAGGACCCGCGCTACCCGTCCTACGCGGCGCTGGTCTCGCTGTTCACCGCGGCGATGTTCCTGGTGGTCTACTCGGGCGACCTGATCGTGCTGCTGGTCGGCTGGGAGGTCATGGGCCTGTGCTCGTACTTCCTGATCGGCCACCACTGGGAGACGGCGGACGCCCGCTCGGCCTCGCTGAAGGCCTTCCTGGTCACCAAGCTCGGTGACGTGCCGTTCCTGTTCGGGATCTTCCTGCTCGGCGCGGACGCCGGCAGCTTCCGCATCCCGGACGTGCTGGCGGCCGCGTCGGAGGGCCGGCTCGGGCACCCGACGCTGACCGCCCTGCTGCTGCTCGCCGGCGTGGCCGGCAAGAGCGCGCAGTTCCCGCTGCACACCTGGCTCCCGGACGCGATGGCCGGCCCGACCCCGGTCTCCGCGCTGATCCACGCCGCCACCATGGTCGCGGCCGGCATCTACCTGGTCGCCCGGCTGCTGCCGGTCTTCCTGCTGTCGGGCGCGGCGCTGGTCGTGCTCGCGGTGATGGCCGCCGTGACGATGATCGGCTCGGCGCTCTGCGCGCTCGCCCAGGACGACCTCAAACGGGTGCTCGCCTACTCCACCGTCGGCCAGCTCGGCTACATGGCCGGCGCGCTGGCCTCCGGTGACCGCGAGGCCTCGGTCTTCCACCTGGTCAGCCACGGCGCGTTCAAGGCGCTGCTGTTCCTGGCCGCCGGTGTGGTGATCCACGCCGCGCACACCAACTCGATCTCCGCGATGTCCCGCATCCCCGGGCTGCGCAAACGCGTCCCCGACGCCTACTGGACGATGGGCATCGCGCTCGTCGCCCTGATCGGGCTGCCGCCGTTCTCCGGCTTCTTCAGCAAGGAGGCGGTGCTCACCGCCGCCGAGCACGCCGCCAACGGCGAGGCGCTGACCAACGGCCTCGGCCCGGCCTCGGCGGTGCCGCAGGCGGCCGGGTGGATCGTGCTGATCTCCGCCGGACTCACCGCGCTGCTCACCGCCGCGTACGCGGCCCGGCTGTTCCTGGTGGCGTTCCACAGCCCGGCCGGGGCCGCCGCGGCCGCACCGAAGGTGCTGCCCGCCGCCGACCGGGGCACCGTCGTGGCCGACCACGAGGCCGGCGCGCCGTACTCGCCCGAGCTCGACGAGGCCGACCCGGCCACGGCCGAGCCGCCCGCGATGCGCTGGCCGCTGTGGGTGCTGGCCGTGCCGACCATGGGCTTCGGCATCGCCGGCGTGCGCTCGGACTGGCTGCCCGCGCTCCTGGACGGCGGCTCGCTGCGGCCCTCCGCCGTCACCGCCGTCACCGGCACCGGGCTCGCCGTGGTCGGCGCGCTCGCCGCGTACGGCGCCTGGCGCTCGGCGGCCGCCCGGCTGGGCACCGGCCGCCCGGCACCGGCCGGCCGGGTGCCCGGGCAGGGCGGGGCCCCGGCCACCGAGGTGATCGTCGCCGACCCCGGGCGCACCCTGCTCGGCCCGCTGTTCGGCCCGGCCCGGCACGGCTTCGGCGTCGACCGGCTGTACCGGGCGCTGTTCGTCCGCCCGGTGGTCGCCGCCGCCAAGCTGGTCCGATTCCTCGACCGCGAGGTCGTCGAGGGCTACGTGCAGGGCAGCGGCATCGGTGCCAACCTGCTCGGCCGGGCCGTCCGGCTCGCGCAGACCGGGAACGCGCAGACCTACCTCAGCGCCCTGCTGGCCGCCGTCGTCCTGCTGGCCGTCCTGGTGGCGGTGTAGCCGGTGCTGCTGTCCTCCACCTCCGTCCCCTCGACCGCTGCTGGGAGCCCCCGATGAACGCAGTCCTCATCGCCCTCCTGGTGCTGCCGCTGCTCGGCGCCGCACTCACCCTGGCGCCGGTGTTCGGGCCGGACCGGGCCGTGGCCGGCCGGCGGGCACTGCGGCTGAACACCGTCGTCACCGGCGCGGTGTTCCTGCTCACCGTCGCCCTCGCGGCCGGCTTCGACCAGGACGAGCCCGCCCGGATGCAGGCCACCACCGACGTGTCCTGGATCCCGGCCCTGCACGTGCGCCTCCACCTCGGGGTGGACGGCATCTCGCTGCCGCTGATCGTGCTGACCGCGCTGCTCACCTTCCTCTGCGCGCTCTACTCGGAGAAGCGGCTGCCGGGCGGGGACGCCCGGGGCGGAGCCCCTGATGAGCCTCGCCCGTCGGCGCAGGCCTTCGTCGGGCTGTTCCTCCTGCTCGAAGTCGGCATGCTCGCCACCTTCGCGGTGCTGGACCTCCTGCTCTTCTTCCTGGCCTTCGAGATCGTGCTGATCCCGATGTACTTCCTGATCGCCCGCTGGGGGAGCGGCGCGAAGGTGCCGGCCGCCAACCGGTTCATCCTCTACACGCTGCTCGGCTCGGCCGTGATGCTGCTCGGCTTCCTGCTGATCGGCAGCAAGGCCGGCACCTTCGACATGCAGGCCCTGGCCGCCGCGCACGGCAGCGGCCTGAGCCACACCACCCAGGTGGTCGCCGCGCTGGCGATCCTGGTCGGGCTCGCGGTCAAGGCCCCGGCCTGGCCGCTGCACAGCTGGCTCCCGGACGCCCACACCGCCGCCCCGACGGTGGGCTCGGTGCTGCTCGCCGGCGTGCTGCTGAAGATGGGCACCTACGGTCTGGTCCGCGTCCTCCTCCCGGTCGTGCCGGAGGGCGCCACCACGCTGGCCCCCTACCTGGGCGCCTTCGCGGCCGTCGGCATCGTCTACGGCTCCCTGGCCTGCCTGGCGCTTTGCCGCCCCGGCGCCAAGGGCGACCTCAAGCGCCTGATCGCGTACTCCTCCGTCGGCCACATGGGCTTCGTGCTGCTCGGCATCGCCTCCCTCACCCCGGTGGGCGTCAACGGCGCGCTGTTCGCCAACATCGCCCACGGTCTGATCACCGGCCTGCTGTTCTTCGTCGTCGGCGCGCTCAAGGACCGCTACGGCACGGCCGACCTCGACACCCTCGCCGGGGCCACCGGCGCCGCCCTGTACGGCCGGGCCCCGCGACTGGGCGTGCTGCTCGCCTTCGCCGCCGTCGCCAGCCTCGGTCTGCCCGGCCTGGCCGGCTTCTGGGGCGAGCTGCTCGCCATGTTCGGCGCGTTCGATCCGGCCGACGGCCTGTCGCGCCCCGCGTTCGTCACCTACATGGTCCTGGCCGGCCTCGGCACCCTCCTCACCGCCGCGTATCTCCTGATCGTGGTCAAGCGCGTCTGCATGGGGGACCCCGAGCAGCCCGCACCGGTGGCCGAGCTCGCCGACCTGCGCCCGTACGAGGCCGTCAGCTGGACGCCGCTGGCCGCGCTGACGCTGCTCGCCGGCCTCTGGCCCGCGCTGCTGCTCGGCCTCTCCGATCCCGCCGTCAAGCACCTCCTCGGGGGTGGCTGACCGTGCTCGCAGCCCAGACCGCCGCACTCGGACCTCACTCCACGGGGCAGCACACTGTGACCTCCCTCGCCGTAGCCAACCCGGGCAGCCTGATCCAGTCCGTGGACTGGGTGGCGATCGCACCGCCGCTGATCGCCGCCGTGGCCGCGCTCGCCGTGCTGCTCACGGACCTGTTCCTGCCCGAGCGGCACAAGAAGTGGCTCGGCCGCCTCACCGCGGCCGGACTCGCCCTCGCCCTCATCGCACTCCTCCCCCTCATCGGCGGATCACCCCGAGCGACCTTCTGCGTGCAGAACGTAGCAGGGGGGTCCGACAACGGCGGCTGCTCGTACGTCGCCGACCACTTCGCCCTGGTGTTCCAGCTGCTCGCCCTCGGCGGCGCGCTGATCGCGGCGCTGCTGTCGGCGCACACGGTGGAGGACGAGCGGCTGCCGCGCGGCGAGTACTGGTTCCTGCTGCTCTCCAGCGCCACCGGCGCCGCGCTGCTGCCCGCCTCCCGCGACCTCGCCACCATGGTGATCGCCCTGGAGGTCGCCTCGCTGCCCGCCTTCGCCCTGGTCGCGCTGCGCCGGGACGGCCGGGGCGCCGAGGCCGCCTTCAAGTTCTTCGTCTCCTCGGTGACCGCGACCGCCGTGATGCTGCTCGGCGTCGGCTTCGTCTACGCGGCGAGCGGCAGCCTGCACCTCGGCGCCGTCGCCCAGGGCCTGGAGCACGCGCCCGGGCAGCTCAAGCCGCTGGCCGAGGCGGGCGCGGTGCTGACCCTGGTCGGCTTCGCCTTCAAGGTCGCCGCCGTCCCGTTCCACTTCTGGGTGCCCGACACCTACACCGGCGCGCCGCTGCCGGTGGCCGGCTACCTCTCGGTGGTCGGCAAGGCGGCCGGCCTGTCCGGGCTGGCGCTGGCCACCACCGTCGCCTTCCGCCCGTACGCCCACACCTGGGGCCTGGTGCTCGCGGTGCTGGCCGCCGTCACCATGACCGCCGGCAACGTCGGCGCGCTGCGCCAGCGCCCCGACACCCGGTACAGCGCGGTGCGGCTGCTGGCCTGGTCCTCGGTCGGCCAGGCCGGGTACCTGCTGGTGCCGCTCGCCGCGGCCGGCTACGCGCCGACCGGCGTCGACCCGCTCGGTGCCACCGCCGCGTACGCGCTGATCTACGGCGTGGTGAACCTCGGCGCCTTCGGGGTGGTCGCCGCCGTCGGCCGCCGGCCCGGGACCAGCGTGGACGACTTCCGCGGCCTGTTCGCCCGCAACCGCTGGACGGCGCTGGCGCTCGCCTTCTTCCTGCTCTGCCTGGCCGGGCTGCCGCCGGGCGTGATCGGCCTGTTCGGCAAGGTCGTGGTGTTCCGCGCGGCGGTCGACGCCGGGCTGGGCTGGCTCGCCGTGGTGATGGCCGTCAACGTGGTCATCGCCCTGTACTACTACCTGCTGTGGACGGCCCGGCTGTTCGCCCCGGCGGGGGAGGAGCCCCTCGCGGAGGCCGCCGCCGGGCGCCGTCTGCCGGTGGGCCTCACCGCGACGCTGGGGCTCACCGCCTCGGCCGCCGTGGTCCTCTCGGTGGCGCCGCAGCTGGTCCTCCAGGTGGCGGGCGGCTCGCTGTTCTGAGCGGGCGCCGGAGTGCGCCGGGGGTGCGGTCCGGGGGGTGTCACGGCGGTGCCGGTGGTGCGGCCCGGGGCCGTCGCGGCCGCGCCGGTGCTGCGGCGCTGCGGTGTCGCGTCGGTCACCGTGTCGGGTCACAAGGGAACAAGGCCCTCGGCCCCGCCCGTTGACCGGGCACGAGGGACGAGGCAGAAAGGGCTTCCCCACCGCACCACTGGAGGGCCTGACGTGCACAGCCGGCACAACGGACTGAGGACCGCCGTCCTGCTCGGCGGCCTCTCGGCGCTGATCCTGGTGATCGGAAGCCTCTTCGGTCGCACCGGCTTCGTGATCGCCCTGCTGGTCGCCCTCGGGACCAACGCCTACGCGTACTGGAACAGCGACAAGCTCGCGCTGCGGGCCATGCGGGCCCGGCCGGTCAGCGAGTTCGAGGCGCCCCAGCTGTACCGGATCGTCCGCGAGCTCTCCACCGCCGCCCGCCAGCCGATGCCCCGCCTCTACATCTCCCCGACCCCCGCGCCCAACGCCTTCGCCACCGGCCGCAACCCGCGCAACGCGGCGGTCTGCTGCACCGAGGGCATCCTGCGGATCCTGGACGAACGCGAGCTGCGGGGCGTGCTCGGGCACGAGCTGAGCCACGTCTACAACCGGGACATCCTGATCTCCTCGGTGGCCGGGGCGCTCGCCTCGGTGGTGATGTTCCTGGTGAACTTCGCCTGGCTGATCCCGTTCGGGCGCAGCGAGGACGACGACGGCCCGGGGCTGTTCGGGATGCTCGCCATCATGATCCTCGGCCCGCTCGCGGCCGGACTGATCCAGATGGCGGTCAGCCGCTCCCGCGAGTACCAGGCCGACGCCGACGGCGCCCGGATCACCGGCGACCCGCTCGCCCTCGCGAGCGCCCTGCGGAAGCTGGACGCCGGCACCCGCCGGCTGCCGCTCCCGCCCGAGCCGCAGCTCCAGACCGCGAGCCACATGATGATCGCCAGCCCCTTCCGCCCCGGCGAGGCCGGCGCGAGGCTCTTCTCCACCCACCCGCCGATGGCCGAGCGGGTCGCCCGCCTGGAGCGGATGGCGGGCCACGGGCGGTAGCGCACCGCCGTCCGGCGTCAGCCCGTCTCCTCCTCGTACGCGAGCCGCAGGCGGTGGACGCCCTCGGCGACCTGGGCGGGGCTCTCGGCCGCGGCGTAGCTGAGGCGCAGGTGGGGGGCCGGGGGTTCGGCGGGGTGGTAGGGGCGGCCGGGGGAGACCTGGACGCCGGCGCGCAGCGCGGCCGCGGCGAGGGCGGTGTCGTCGACGCCGTCCGGGAAGCGCAGCCACAGGTGGTAGCCCCCGGGGCGGTGGGTGCCGAGGACGCCGGGCAGCTCGCGGTGCAGGGCGGCGACGGCGGCGGTGCGGCGGTCGCGCAGTTCGGCGCCGAGCGTGCGCAGGTGACGGGCCCAGGCGGGGTCGGCGACCAGTTCCAGGGTGGCCTCCTGGAGCGGCCGGGGCACGAAGAAGCTGTCCACCACCTGGGTGGCCCGCAGTCGGGCCAGCGCCGGTCCGCGCGCGGTGAGGGCGCCGACCCGCAGGTTGGGGGAGGCCGCCTTGGTCAGCGAGCGCAGGTGCACCACGACCCCGTCCCGGTCGTCGGCGGCGAGCGGGCGCGGCAGCGCGGGGGCGTCCGCGTGGACCAGCAGCCGGGCGAAGTCGTCCTCGACCACGAAGGCCCCGGCGGCCCGGGCGATCCGCAGCACCTCCTTCCGCCGTTCGGGCGACAGCACCGCCCCGGTGGGGTTCTGGAACAGCGGCTGGCAGACGAGGACCCGTGCCCGGGTGGCCGCGAAGGCGTCCGCCAGCAGGTCGGTGCGCAGGCCGTCGGCGTCGACCGGGACCGGGACGGGCCGCAGCCCGGCCGCCCGGACGACCGCCAGGATGCCCGCGTACGTCGGCGACTCCACCAGCACCGGCGAGCCGGGCGCGGCGAGCGCCCGCATGGCGACGGTCAGCCCGCTCTGCCCGCCGGAGGTGATCAGGACGTCCCCGACGCCGATCGGCCCGCCGTGGCCGCCGATGTCCCGGGCGAACCAGCCGCGCAGTTCGGTGAGGCCGTCGGTGGGCGGGCGGTCCCAGGCGCCCGGGCGCCGGCCGGCCCGGGCGAGCGCGGCGGCGAGCAGCCGCTCGGGCAGCAGCGAGGCGTGCGGGTAGCCGCTGTTGAGGTCGACGACGTCGGGCGGGGGCACCCGGAGGGTGGCGAACACGGGGGCGGCGAGCAGGTCGCGCGGGCCGGAGTCGGCGCTGAGCGCGATCTGCTGCCAGGAGAGGTCGCCGGTGCGGCCGGACGGCGCGGCGGGGACGGCCGGGGCCGCGGCGAAGGCCGCCGCCCGGAACACCCCGGCGCCGGGCCGGGAGACCACCAGCCCCTCGGCCACCAGCACCGCGATGGCCCGGGAGACCGTCACCGGGCTGACCTGGTGACGGTCCACCAGCGCCCGGCTGGAAGGCAGCTTCCGTCCCTCCGGGTAGCGCTCGACCTCCCGCCGCAGGATGTCGGCGAGTTCGGTCACACTGCTACGCTCGTTCATGACGGCACAAGATAGCGCTACCCGGCTTCGGGCGGTAGCACCTCGCCAGGCCCCCGCTTCCGGCACCGCCCTCGCGGCCCTCGCCGTGGCCTCCTTCTCGCTCTCCTTCCCGGCCACCGCGTGGTCCCTGACCGGCTTCGGCCCGTGGTCCGCGACCGGCCTGCGCGGCGCCCTCGCCGGCCTGCTGGCCGTCCTCCACCTGGCGGCCGTCCGCGCCCCGCTGCCGCAGCGGCGGCACTGGCCCGGACTGCTGGTGGTCTCCGGCGGCTGCGTCCTCGGCTTCCCGCTGCTGACCACGCTCGCCCTGCGCACCTCCTCGACCGCCCACTCGGCGGTGGTCATCGGCGTGCTGCCGCTGGCCACGGCGACGGTCGCGGCACTGCGCACCGGCCGCCGGCCGTCCGGGGCGTTCTGGGCGGCGGCGCTCGCCGGGGCCGCCGCCGTCCTCGCCTTCACCCTGGTGCAGAGCCACGGCCGGCCGACCGTCGCCGACCTCTACCTGTTCGCGGCGGTACTGCTCTGCGCCGCCGGGTACGCCGAGGGCGGGCGGCTCTCCCGGGACCTGCCGGGCGCCCAGGTGATCGCCTGGGCGGTGGTGGCCGCCCTGCCCGCGACGCTGCTGACCGCGGCGCTCGGGCTGGGCACCGAGCCGGTGCGGCTCGGGGCGCAGGCCCTGGCCGGGCTGGCCTACACGGCGGCGGTCTCGCAGCTCGGCGGATTCGTGCTCTGGTACCGGGGGATGGCCGCGATCGGGGTGCCGAGGGCCAGCCAGCTCCAGCTCGCGCAGCCGCTGCTGACACTGGTCTGGTCGGTGCTGCTGCTCGGCGAGCGGCTGCCGGCCGCGGCGCCCGTCACCGCGGTGGTGGTGCTGGTCTGCATCGCGGTGACCCAGCGGGCCAGGACCTGACCCGCGGGCGCCGCAGGGCTGCGCCGTGCGTTCCCGAACCCCCGATCCGACCGGTTCGGCGCGGCCCCTCGCTCGTTAGGATGAACCCGTGCCCGTCGGTCCGGGCGAGGCATCCGGAGGGAGTGGGCCGTCATGGCAGACGAGAGGCACGCCCCGGCGGCCGCGGACGCGCCGGCCCGGCGCCGCGGCCAGGGCGAGCTGGAGGCGCAGGTGCTCGCGGTGCTCCAGCAGGCGCCCGGCCCGGCCGCCGCGGGATGGGTCCAGGAACGCCTGGAGGGCGACCTCGCCTACACCACGGTCATGACCATCCTGTCCCGGCTGCACGCCAAGAGCGCCGTGACCAGGACCCGCTCCGGCCGTTCCTACCTGTGGCAGGCCTCCTCGGACGCCGCCGGGCTGGCCGCGCTGCGGATGCGCCGGATGCTCGACGGGGAGGCGGACCGGGACGCCGTCCTGGCCAGCTTCGTCAGCGCGCTGCTGCCGCACGACGAGGAACTGCTCCGGGCGCTGCTGGACGCCGCGTCCGCCGATCCGGCAGTGCCCGACCGTGAGAGCTGACCCGTGGGCCTCTTCGTCTTCCTCCCGCTCGTCCTGCCGCTCACCGCGGTCCCGATCGCGCGCCTGACCGAACAGCACCTGCACCCGCGCGGCGCGGCCCGGCTGATGACCGTGATCAGCGCGGTGATGGCGGTGTGCAGCGCGCTCTGCCTCGGGCTGATCGGCGTGGTGGGCACCGCGCAGATCCCCGGCAACCCGCTGCCGGACAGCTGGTCCGACCCGGAGGTGCGGGCCGCGCTGCCCTACCACGAGACGGTCGGCACGGCCGCGATGTGGCTGCTGGCCCTGGTGGTCCTCGCCTGCGCCCGGACGGTCGTGCGGCACCTGCGGGTGCGGGCCCGGGCCCGCCGGGCGCTGAGCGGGCTGCCCGTCGGGCCGGGACCGGCCGGCGACCTCGCGGTGCTGCCGGACCGGAGCCCGTACGCCTACGCGCTGCCCGGCTCGCCCGGCCGGGTCGTGGTCTCCACCGGGATGCTGGCCGGCCTGGCCGCCGACGAGCGCGAGGCGCTGCTCGCCCACGAGCGGGCGCACCTGCGCCACCGCCACCACCGGTACCTGCTGACCACCCAGCTCGCCGCCTGCGTCAACCCGTTCCTGCGGCCGCTGCAGGACGCGGTGGCGTACAGCGCGGAGCGGTGGGCGGACGAGGACTCGGCGCAGGCCGTGGGGGACCGCCGGATCACCGCGCGGGCGGTGGCCCGGGCGGCCCTGGTCTCGCACGCCGCCCCGGCCCCCGGCTTCGCGGCCTTCGCCGCCCCGGCCGCGGCGGCCGGCCCGGTGCCGCGCCGGGTCGCCGCGCTGCTCGGCCCGGTGCCGACCTCCCGCAACTGGCCGCCGGCGAAGACCCCGGCCGGCCTGGCGGCGATGGTCGCGGCGATCGGTACGGCGGCGTCGGCGCTGTGCGCGCTCAACGCCGCCGTGGCCCTGCTGGTGGTGCTCAAGGCCGTCACCCCGCTGTAGCCGGCGGGGCTCCGGAGCGTCACCCCGCCGCGGCCGGCGGGACCCTAGAGCGTCGCGGCCAGCTCGTCGACGGCGGCCTCGGCCGCCGCCAGGGATTCGGCGGCGAGCGGCTGGAAGGCGTTCAGCGCCGGGATGTCCGCGGCCCGGGTGAGTTCGGCGGTGACCACGTGCAGGTGCCCCGCCGCGACCCCGATCCGGTCGAAGTACGCCCGCAGGTACGGGACCTGGAAGTCGCAGTGGGCACGCGGCGTGCCCGGCCCGTAGCCGCCGCCGCGGACCGCGACGACCACCACGCGGGTGTCGCGCAGCAGCGGCTCGCCGGTCTCCGGATCGTGGTGGACGCCGGGGAAGGCGACCCGGTCCATCCACGACTTGAGGCCGGCCGAGACGGTGTAGTTGTACATCGGGCTGCCGACCAGCAGGACGCCGGCGGCACGCAGCTCCTCGATCAGCGGACGGCTGAGCGCCCACTCCCGCGCCTCGTCCGGCCCCTCGGCGAGGCGGCCGATGTCGTCCAGCGGGAGCACCCCCTTGCGCTCGGTGCGGCGGCCGAGGGCGTCGTAGGCGGCGCGCACCGGGGGCACCGGGTCGGCGGCGAGGTCGCGGTGCCGGTGCTGGACGCGGGCGCCGTGGCGGGCGCGCCAGGCGTCGGCGAAGCGGGCGGTCAGGGCGTGGCTCACCGAACCGGACGGGCTGATGCTCGAATCCAGGTGGAGCAGCGTGGTGGAGGTCATGGCGGTCTCCTGGTCACCTCGGAGGGGGACGGATCGTCATAGCGGTGACGAGCCGCGCCGAGGAAAGGTGACCGATGGACCGGAACGCGATGCCGGGGGCGGCGGACGGGCGGGAGCGGAGCGGGGGAGCGGCCTCGGGGGCGGGACGCCCGGAGGCCGAGCGCGTGAACTCCGAGCGCGTCAACGCCGAGCGCTTCGAGGCCGAGCGCGGCCGGCTGCGGGCGATCGCCCAGCGGATGCTCGGCTCGACCGGCGAGGCCGAGGACGCCGTGCAGGAGGCCTGGCTGCGGCTGGTCCGCACCGACCCGGCGGAGATCGGCAACCTGCCCGGCTGGCTGACCACGGTGGTCTCCCGGATCTGCCTGGACCTGCTGCGGGCCCGTGCCGCGCGCCGCGAGGAGCCGACCGACGAGGCGCTGCCGGACGGCTCGGGCGGCGGCCCGGAGCCGGAGCGGGAGGCGCTGCTGGTCGAGTCGGTGGGCCGGGCGCTGCTCGTGGTGCTGGACCGGCTGGGCCCGGCCGAGCGGGTCGCCTTCGTGCTGCACGACGGCTTCGCGGTGCCCTTCGACCGGATCGGGCCGATCCTCGGACGGACCCCGGTGGCCGCCAAGAAGCTGGCCAGCCGGGCCCGGCAGCGGGTCCGCGGGACGGCCGCGCTGCCCCCGGAGCCGCTGGCCGGGCACCGGCGGGTGGTGGAGGCCTTCCTGGCCGCCGCCCGGGGCGGGGACCTGGCCGACCTGCTGGCCGTGCTGGCTCCCGACGTGGTGCGCCGGGCCGATCCGGCGGCGCTGGGGCCCGGCCGCGACCCGGTGGCCCGGGGCGCGCGGGCCGTCGCCCGGGAGACCACGGTCTTCGGCCGCCGGGCCCGCTACGGCGCGGTGGCCCTGGTGGACGGGGCGCCCGGCATCCTGATCGCCCCGGACGGGCGGCTGCGGCTGGTGCTGCGGGTGGCGGTCGCGGACGGCCGGGTGGCCGGCTACGAGGTGGTGGCCGACCCGGCCCGGCTGGCCGCGCTCGACCTGGCCGTCCTGCCGGAGTGACTCCTTCCCGGGCGGGGCTGCCGGACCGTGTCCCGCCCGGGCGACGGCCGCCCGGCGGGGCACGGCGGGCCGGTCGGCGGCGGGGCGTGGCGGGCCGGTCGGCGCCGGGTCAGTGGGCGATCCGGACCAGCATCTTGCCGGTGTTGGCGCCGCGCAGCATGCCGAGGAAGGCGTCCACCACCCGGTCGAAGCCGTCCACGACGGTCTCGTCCGGGACGACGGCGCCCGAGCGCAGGTGCGGGACCAGGAAGTCGTACAGCTCCGGCCGGGCGTCGAGGTGGTCGCGGACCAGGAAGCCCTCCAGCCGCAGGCTCTTCCCGACCACGTCGAACAGGTTGCGCGGGGCGGCCGGCGGGTTCCCGAGCCGGTTGTACTGGGCGACCGCGCCGCACCAGGCGATCCGGCCGCGCTCGCGCAGGGCGCCGATGGCGGCCTCCAGGTGGTCGCCGCCGACGTTGTCCAGGTAGGCGTGCAGCCCCTCGGGGGCGGCCTCGCGCAGGCGGTCCGCGATCGGGCCGTCGTGGTAGTCGAAGGCGGCGTCGAAGCCGAGCCGCTCGGTGAGGCGGGCGGCCTTGGCGGCGGAGCCGGTGCTGCCGACGATCCGTCCGGCGCCGAGCAGCCGGGCGAGCTGTCCGGCGGCGGTGCCGACGCCGCCGGCGGCCGCCGAGACGAAGAGCGTCTCGCCGGGCTGGAGCCGGGCGATCCTGGTCAGCGCGACCCAGGCGGACAGGCCGGTCCCGCCGAGCACCGACAGGTGGGAGCTGAGCGGGACACCGGCGAGATCGGGCAGCAGGCTCGCCCGCTCGGCGGTGACCACCGCGTGGGCGCGCCAGGCCTGGCGGTGCTGGACCAGTGCCCCGACCGGCAGGGCGTCGGCCCGGGACTCCGCCACCCGGCCGAGGGCGCGGCCCTCCAGCGGGGCGTGCAGCTCCCAGCCGCCCTCCTCCATCTCCTCGCGCATGTACGGGTCGACGGACTGGTAGAGGTTCTCGACCAGGGCCTCGCCCGCCGCGAGGGCCGGGACGGTCTCCTCGACGAAGGCGAAGTTCGCGGCGGTCGGCGCCCCGTCGGGGCGGGAGACCAGGTGGACGGCGCGGGTGGTGGGGCGGGACATCGGGGCTCCGGGCGGGTGGGGACGGGCGGACGTGATCACCGTAGGAAGCGCGGGAGCCGCCGGGCAGGGGCGCCGGTCGATGGAACGGCGGCATCCATGAGCAGGATCGATGGATCGCGGGATAGGTTCGGCCGCATGACCGATCTCGCCCCGCACGAGCTGCGGACCCTGGTCGCCGTCGAGGAGGAGCGGAGCTTCACGGCCGCCGCCGCACGCCTGGGCAGTACCCAGTCCGCCGTCTCGCACGCCGTCCGCGCCTGCGAGCGGAAGCTCGGCGCGGTGCTCTTCGACCGCGGGCGCTACGGCGCGCGCCCCACCGAGGGCGGCGCGCGAGCGGTGGCGTACGCCCGCCGGATCCTGCGGCTGCTGGACTCGATGGGCCCCGAGGTGCGCGGCGCGGGAGCGGACGGGCCGCTGACCGGAACCCTGCGGATCGCCGCCTTCCGCAGTGCCGCCGCCCACCTGCTGCCGCCCGTCCTGGCCCGGCTGGCCGAGCGCCACCCCGGGCTCGGCACCCACGTCCGGATCGTCCGGGAGCTCGGCCGCGGCACCGCCGGGGAGGTCGCCGACGGTCGCGCCGACCTCGGGCTGGCGACGCTCGACGCGGGCGGCCCGCCACCCGCCCCGGGCCTGGTCGCGGTGCGGCTCTACGAGGAGTCGTACGCGCTCGCGCACCCGCACGGCCACCCGGCGCCGCGCGAACTCCCGCTGGTCGACTGGGACGAGAACTGCGGCTCGTACACCCGGGACTGGTGGCAGCGGCAGGACTGGATCCCGCCCGCGACCGTGGACGTGGAGGACGACACGGTGGCCCTCTCGCTGGTCGCCCAGGGCCTCGGCATGGCGATCATGCCCCGGACCGCCCTGCTCGGCGCCCCGGCCGGCCTCGCCGTCACCGACCTCGGGCCGCGGCCGCCCAGCCGCTCGGTCGGGTACGTCACCACGCCAGAGCTGGCCGGGACGGCCGCCGTCCGGGCACTGATCCGCGAGCTGCGCGAACTGCCGCTGCCGGCCGGGCTGTCGGCGGCCCGGCCCCCGGCCGGCCGGTCCGCGACGGCCCAAGCCCCGTAGACCCAAGCCCCGTAGACCCAAGCCCCGTAAGGGCTCAGGCCTCGACGGACCGGTTTCCGACGGCAGGGTCCTCGACGGACCGGTCCTCGACGGCCTCCCGGAGCTTGCGGAACTCCTCGGCCAGCCCGTCCAGGGTGTAGTGGGCGTTGAGGCCGCTGGGGTTCGGCAGCACCCACACCTCGGTGCCGCCGATGCCCTCCGGTTGCCGCCCCGGCACGGCCCGGCGCTGCCCGAAGGCCGTCCGGTAGGCGCCGATGCCGAGCACGGCCAGGACGCGCGGGCGCAGCCGCAGCACCCGTGCCCGCAGCGCGGCGCCGCCCTCGCGCAGCTCCTCGGCGGTCAGCTCGTCCGCCTTGGCGGTGGTGCGCGGGGCGACGTTGGTGATGCCCAGGCCGAGTGCGAGCAACTCCCGCTGCTCGTCCGGGCGGTACTGGCGCCCGGTGAACCCGGAGCGGTGCAGGGCCGGCCAGAAGCGGTTGCCCGGGCGGGCGAAGTGGTGGCCGGTCGCGCCGGACCACAGGCCCGGGTTGATGCCGCAGAACAGCACCCGCAGCCCGGGACCGGAGACGTCCGGGATGGTGGTGTCCTTGGCGGCCAGCAGCTGCTCGGCGGTGGGCTTCATCGGTGCGCTCGGATTCACCCGGCCAAGTCTGCCGTGCCCTTGGCCGCGTCCTTCGCCGTGTCCTTCGCTTCCTTCGCCTCCTTCGCCGCGCGCTCGGCGGTGTCCCTGGCGATCTCCTCGGCCGCGCGCTCGGCGGTGAGCCCGGCCGCGCGCTCGGCCGTGTCCTGCGCCGGGCCCGGGGCCGGGGCCGGCCCCGAAGTCGCGGCGGCCGCCCGGCGGTTGCGCAGCCGGCGCAGGCCGAACACCACCACGGCCGCGTAGGCCCAGCCGACGAAGACGTCGATGATGAAGTGCTCCGCGCCGTAGACCAGGGTGAAGGTCATCGCGAGCGGATAGGCGACCAGCGCGGCCCGCAGCCAGCGCTTGGCGGTGGGCCAGAAGAAGAACAGCAGCATCGCCGGGTAGGCGGAGTGCAGCGAGGGCATCGCGGCGACGTCGTTGGCGAACTGGCTGCCGTTCTCCAGCAGGGAGTCGGCCTGCGGCAGCCCGCTCACCGAGATCACTTCCCAGACCACCCGGGACAGGTGCGGCAGGTTGCCCTCCTGGGAGACCAGCCACGGCGGGTCGGCCGGGTAGAGGAGGTAGGTGGCGAAGCCGGCGAAGGTGAGCGTCAGGTAGGCGGCGAGCAGCTGTCGGAAGCGGTGGTGCGCGCGCCGCCAGAGCACCGCGAGCAGCAGGAAGACCACGAAGAAGTGCGAGAGGTAGACGGTCACCGCGGCGTAGTCGTACCAGTGCGGTGAGCCGGCGGTGTAGAGCGCGTGCTGGAGCCGGACGGTCCAGGTCTCGCCGAAGCCGAGCACCTCGTCGAACCGCAGCTGCGGCAGCCAGTGCGGGGCCCACGGGGTGTGGGCGCCGTAGCCGCGCAGCAGTGAGTACGCCCACACCACGGCCATCACCGGGACCCAGTCGCGCAGGACCAGGAGGAAGCCGCGGGGGCCGTGCCCGCTGTGCACGGCGGCGGTCAGCAGGGCGGCGATGAGCCAGAGGAACAGCACGTCGTTGGCCGCGGGGATGCCCTCGGTGCGCAGGAACCAGAGGAGGCACGTCAGGTAGAGCGGCCAGGCCAGCCACCGGAGTCTCGACCAGCCCGTCACGCGTGGGCGGGGCGGAGGCACCGGGCGTGGCTGCCCGGCCCGCGCGTCGTGCGGGGCCGGGGGGAGGGTCTTGGTCATGCGCACCGAAACTAGCAACCCAAACTTGGAGGACTCTGGGTGAAATATGACTGGATCGTAAGAACGTCCGATCCGGTCGACACCCGGTTCGACAGGTGAATTCGACTGGTGGTTCGACAGGTGGTTCGACGCACGGTCAGGCGCGGGTCAGGACACGATGCCCAGCTCGTGCGGGGTGTTGTTGAAGCGTCGGCCGCCGGCCGGGGTGACGGTCACGATGTCCTCGATCCGCACCCCGAACCGGCCGGGCAGGTAGATCCCCGGCTCGATCGAGAAGCACATGCCCGGCACCAGCGGCCGTTCCTCGCCCTCGACCAGGTACGGAGGTTCGTGCGTGGTGGTGCCGATGCCGTGGCCGGTGCGGTGGATGAAGTACTCGCCGTACCCGCCCTCGGTGATCACCCGACGGGCGATCCGGTCGATCTCCTGGCAGGCTACCCCGGGGCGCACCGCCTCGAAGGCGGTCTGCTGGGCCAGTCGGACCAGCTCGTGCACCTTGCGCACCTCGTCCGGGACGTCCGCGCCGACATGCACCGTCCGGGTGGTGTCGGAACCGTAGCCGTCCTTGAGGCCACCGAAGTCCAGCACCACGGTGTCACCCGTACGGATGACCCGGTCACCGGCCTCGTGGTGCGGGTTGGCGCCGTTCGGCCCCGAGCCGACCACGGTGAAGTCGACCTGGCTGTGCCCGTACTGGATGAGCAGCGCGCCGAGGTCGGCGGCCACGTCGGTCTCCCGGCGGCCGGCGAACTCGACCTCCAGGATGCCCCGGTAGGCGGCGTCCGCCGCGCCGCCCGCGGCGGCCAGGCGGTCCAGCTCCTCGGTGTCCTTGACGGCGCGCAGCATCGGCAGGCAGTCGGTGAGCGAGACGAAGGAGACGCCGGGCAGCGCGGCCTGGAAGCCGAGCAGGTGCAGCGCCCAGGTGTTGTCGGAGACGCCGTACCGTCCGGCCGGGTCGAGCAGCGGGCCGACGGTGGCGAACGGGTCCTCGCCGTCGGACCAGTCGAGCAGCCCGACGGCCGGGGCGCCGACCGCCTTCTCGGCATCCGGGCGCTCCAACTTGGGCACCACCAGAGCGGGTTCGCTTCCGGCGGTGAGGACGAGGGCGGTCAGCCGCTCGGTGATCGCGGTGGGCGAGTAGCCGCACAGGTAGGCCAGGTCGGGACCGGGCGCGACGACCAGGCCGGCCAGACCGGCGGCGGTCGCCTCGGCGGTGGCGCGGGACATCCGGGCGGTGTGGTCCTCGACAGTGAAGGGGCGGGGCACGGCGGTTCCTCCTCGGGGGCCGGACGGGCGCTGCTGGGACTCCATCACGTCAACTCCATCACTTCCTCGTCGAGTTGGCGAAGCTCTCGGGGAGGAACCGGCGCGATCCGGACGGCGATGCGGTGGGCGCTCCGGCACCGGGCGAGGCGGGCGTGGGCGCGGGCCCGGCGGGGGCGTGTCCGTGGAACGCATCCGGTCCTCCTCCTCCGGTCCTCCTCCGGTACGGCGCCGCAGCGACTCAGGACGTGGGCCGCGTCGGCCGCGTGAGCCGCGCGTTGGTCGCGCGGGCGGCGCGGGGTCCGGCGCGGCGGGTCCGCGGCCCGCCCCGGGAAGCCCTCGGGGGCGGGCGTTACCCGGCCAGTTCACCCGGTTGCCGGGCCCGCCGCATGCGGCGGACGGCCGTGCGGGTGAGCGGCGGCCGACCCGGGGCGTCAGTCCTGCCGGTCGGCCGACTCGGCCGAATCGGTGGACTTGCTGGATTCAGCGGATGCGGCGGACTCGGCAGCGGGCCACACGGCGCGCCGCAGCGTGCGACTCGCGGTCGCGGCCAGCAGGGCGGCGGCGAGCAGGGTGCTGATCCCGACCAGCGCGGTGGCGGGGGAGGACCGGTCCAGCAGCAGGCCGGTGACGAAGCTCCCGGCGGGCATGCCGGCGGTGAGCAGCGTCATGGTCGCCGCGATCACCCGGCCGCGCAGCGCGTCCGGCACCTGACGGAAGACCAGCAGGTCGAGCATCACCCGCAGGGTCGGCACGCCCGCGCCGAACACGAACAGCGCGACGAAGACGGTCGGCGCCCCGCCGGGCAGCAGCGGCGCCAGCGGGACCGGTACGGCGCTCCAGGCCACCGCCAGCAGCAGCACGCCGGGGCCCGCCAGCCGGTGCAGCCGGGCGACCAGGGCGGTGCCGGCCAGCGCCCCGACCGCCTCGCCGGCCAGGGCCAGGCCGATCCCGGTGCCACTGGTGCCGTGCTCCCGCAGCAGCACCATGACGGGCAGCAGCAGGGAGGCCCCGGCGAGATTGATCACCAGCAGGACGGCCAGGGCGGTCCGCAGCAGCGGGGAGGCGGCGAGGACGCGGAAGCCCGCCAGGGCGCTGTTCCCGGTGGACCGGTCGGCGTCCCCGGACTCGTGCGGGCTGGGGAAGCGCACCGCGACGGCGGCGGTCACCGCGAGCAGGGAGGCGAGCGCGGCGCCGAGGAAGGGGACCGCGTGGCCGAGCCCGAACAGGAACCCGGCCAGTGGCGGTCCCGCCAGCGAGGCGCCGCTCATCCGGGCCTCGTCCTGGGCCAGGGCCTGGGAGAGCTGCTCCGGCGGGACCACCGAGCGCAGCGCGAGCAGCCGGACCGGGCCGCTGTAGGCGATCGTCGCGCCGATCGCGGCGGCGACCAGCAGCAGGTGGACCAGGTTCGGCGGGCCGAACGCCAGGGCCACCGGGACGCTGGCGAGGGCGAGCAGCCGGGCGCTGTCGGTGGCGATCAGCACCCGCCGGCGGTTCGCCCGGTCGGCCACCACGCCGCCGTGGACGCCCAGCAGCAGGGTGGCGGCCATCTGCACGGCGCCGAAGGCTCCGGCGGAGGTGGAGGAGCCGGTGAGCGCGAGGACCAGCAGGGGGAAGGCGGTGTCGCCGATCACCATGCCGAGGGTCGCGGAGGCCTGGCCGGCCCAGAGGGCCTGGAACCGCAGGTTGCGCCGCAGCGGTACGAGCGGCGGCGGTGCGGGCGACGAAGGTGCGGAGGGGGAAGGCGCGGGCGGCGGGGGCGCGGACGGCGGGGCGTCGGCCGGTCCGGGGTGCTCCATCGCCGCTGTCGTCGTCGGTTGGTCCGTCATGTCCCGCCCCCATCGTTCGCGATTGCCGCAACCATTCACGTATGCATGAATGATGTCGTAGGCGTCATTGGTTTCGCAAGGGTGATTGATGGCTCGGTGGTGAGCGCTCACCGGGGCGTGATTGCGAACGGAGCGGCCGATCTGGAAGGCTGGCCCCGTGGTCGAGCACACACCGGAGGCCGCCGACAGCGGCGAGCAGCAGCCCGTCACCTGGGTCAAGGAACGCCAGGTGTCCGACGTCGCGGTGCTCAAGGCCCTGGCCGACCCGCTGCGCCTGGCCATCCTCGGCGCGCTGCAGTCCTCCGAGGACCGTCCGCTGACGGCCAAGGAGCTCGCCGCCACGCTCGACGAGCCGCAGACCAAGCTCTACCGGCACATCAAGCAGTTGGAGAAGGCCGGGCTGGTCCTGGTGGCCGGCACCCGGCTGGTCTCGGGCATCGTGGAGAGCCGCTACCGGGTCGCCCAGGGGGCGATCCGGCTGGCCCCGGAGATGTTCACCGCCGACTCCCCGGCCCGCTCCGAGGCGTACGAGGCCGTCGTGGCCGCGATGGACCGGGTGCGGTCCGACTTCCGCGCCAGGATCGCCGAGGGCCGGCTGGACTTCGGCCGGCCGCCCGGTGGTTCGGGCCCGCCGTCCGGACTGTTCGCGGACTTCGCGCTGCGGCTCAGCCCGGACCGGCTGGACCGGCTGCGATCCCAACTGGCCGAAATCTTCGACGAACTGAACGAAGAAGGGCCGAGTGCGGCCGAGGATGCGCTGGATGTGACCGTCTTTACCCTGCTCTACGGTCTCCGACCGGGCACGGAATCATAAATTCCGGGTCGTCTGTCGGTGCGGTGGGACACCATGTCCGGCATGTCCTACGAACTCCAGGCGCTGATAGGAACACGGGAGCTGCTGACGGTGGCGGCGGCGGAGGTTCCGGCGGCCCGGGTGGTGCCGTTGGCGCAGGGGCTGGCCCTGATCCCGGTCACCTCCGCCGTCCTCACCGCGCTCCAGGGAGACGGCGTCCTGCGCAGGCCCGGCGGCGGGGCCGGGCCCGGCCGGCCCGCGGACGGCTTCGAACTCCGGCTCGCCGCCTGGTCGAAGGCCGGTCCGATCGCCCGCGTCGAGGCGCGGTACTTCGGTGGCGGCGGCACCCAGCGCGCGGCCGTCTGGGTGGACGGCGCGGTCACCCTCGGCCCGCTCACCATCGGCGAGTTCGAGCCAGCCCCGGCCGAGGGCACCCCGATCTCCCGCGCCCTGCAGCGGATCGGCGCCCGCACCGAGGAGGGCCGGGCGGACGAGTTCGAGTCGGTCGGTCTGGGCCGGCACCGCAGCACCGGCGGCTGGGCGGAGCCGGCCGACTGACCCCGCCGCCGCCGCCGTCCGTGCTCGTGCCCGTGCCCGTGTCCGCGCTTGTGCCTGCGCCCGCGCTCATGCCCGGGGCTGTGCCCGTCCCCGTGCGGTCAGTGCGAGGCGGGCGAGTCGGCCTGCCAGCGCCGGCCGATGGAGCGCAGGAGGGCCGGGTAGACGCCGAGGTACCGGAAGGGCTTGATGGCGGCCATGTAGAGGTGGCCGAGGAGCCCGTTGGGCTTGACCAGGACGGCCATCTGGGCGCGGTACGCGCCGCTGCCGGGAGCGGTCTCGACCCAGCCGAGGTGGAGGATGCCGTGGACGGTGCGGTTGGCCGTCTCGGCGGTCCACTCGTCGTGGAGCAGGTAGACGGAGCGGAACGGCGCGGAGCGGGTGTCGGGGCCGCGCGGGGCGTCCCGGAGATCGGCGGGGAGGCGGTCGCGGAGGGTGGGGACGCGAGTGCCGAGGCCGGCGTCGGGCTTGTCCCAGCCGAGCAGGGCGCCGAGCTTCCAGCGGGCCGCGAAGAGGAGGCGGACGACGGGGGAGGCGGACATCGGGGCGCCGGTGCCGTTGGCGAACTGGTCGACCAGGCGGGCGAGGTCGTCGGGGCCGCCGGGGGTCGGCAGGGCCCACACGTCCTCCAGGCGGAAGTCGGGGGCGATCTCGTGGATCCGCCACGGGCGGGAGGTGTGTGCCGTGCGGGGGAGTCTCATCTGCGTGCCCCTGTCTGTACGGTGCCGTATAGAGCCAGGCTAGACCCGTGTGTACGGTGGCGTATGCACAAGGGCGTGAGCGTGAGGAGCGACACAGTGGAACGAGACGCGGCGAGGAGCCCGGCATGGGCGTGACGCGGACGCCGCGCGCCCGGTGGATCGAGGAGGGGCTGCGGGCGCTCGCGGCCGGCGGCCCGGAGGCGGTGCGCGTCGAGCCGCTCGCCCAGGCGCTCGGCGTCACCAAGGGCGGTTTCTACGGGTACTTCCGCAACCGGGGCGCGCTGCTCGACGAGATGCTCGACACCTGGGAGCGGGAGGTCACCGAGGGTGTGATCGCCCAGGTCGAGGACGAGGGCGGCGACGCCCGGACCCGGCTCGGGCGGCTCTTCGCGATCGCCGCCACCAGCGGCGACGGGCCCGTGACCGGCACCACCGTCGACCTGGCGATCCGCGACTGGGCACGGCGCGACGAAGCGGTCGCCGAACGCCTGCGCCGCGTGGACAACCGCCGGATGGCCTACCTGCGTTCGCTCTACGCGTCGTTCTGCCCCGACCCGGACGACGTCGAGGTCCGCAGCCTGATCAGCTTCTCGCTCCGGATCGGCCACCACCTCGTCGCCGTCGACCACGAGGGCCGCAGCCGCGCCGAGGTGATGGAACTGACCCGCGAATGGCTCCTGCGCTAGAGCCTGTCTCCGGCCGGCCGGGCACGCGGAAAGCGGGCAGGGAAAGCGGCGCACGGAAACGGGGGCGCGGCACCGAAGAAGGTCCGGTGCCGCGCCCCCGTTCTGTCCCGCAGCCGCTCGGGGCCTGCGTCGCCGCAGGCCGGGGCCGGTGCTAGCGGTAGTTCACGTACTGGAGCGCGAAGTCCAGGTCCTTGCCCTTGAGCAGGGCCTGCACGGCCTGGAGGTCGTCGCGGCTCTTCGAGCTGACGCGCAGCTCGTCGCCCTGGACCTGCGCCTTGACGCCCTTCGGGCCCTCGTCACGGATGATCTTCGCGACCTTCTTCGCGTCCTCCGTGGTGATGCCCTCCTTGACGTTGGCGAAGATCTTGTACTCCTTGCCGGACAGCTGCGGCTCGCCGGCGTCCAGAGCCTTCAGCGACAGGCCGCGCTTGATGAACTTGGTCTGCAGGACGTCGAGGATGGCGCGCACGCGCTCCTCGCCGTTCGCCTTCATCTCGATCTTCTCGGCGGTGCGGCTGATCTCGCCGCCGACGCCCTTGAAGTCGAAGCGCGTCGCGATCTCACGGGAGGTCTGGTTGATCGCGTTGTCGACCTCCTGCCACTCGACCTTCGAGACGATGTCGAAACTGGAGTCGGCCATGGGTGTTGGTCTCCTTGATGCTCTGGCTTCACTGGCACGGCCCGCCCTCACGGGCGTCCGGAGTCCCAGCCTATCCAGCGCCACACCGGCCCCGCCCGTACCGCCCGCCCGCGGTTCCTTGATCATTGCGTGATCTATCGAGTGGCGGAGCACCCCCCGGCATCGGGTATGGTTTACCAAGTCGAACGGGGTGAACACCCCGGGAAACGAAGATCCTGGCTGGTTGCCCGAGCGGCCAAAGGGAGCAGACTGTAAATCTGTCGCGCAAGCTACGCAGGTTCGAACCCTGCACCAGCCACAGGATAGAGAAACAGCCCCCGATCTGCGGAAACGCGGATCGGGGGCTGTTTCGTTGTGTTCCGGCGGTTCCGCGGGGGGCGGGGCCGGCCGGGCTACTTATTGCACATTGCTTGCAATTACGGGTGGTAGGCAGCAGAGTGGGGGCCGGGGGTGGGAGTCCTTCGACAGAGCTGATCGTCTTCCCAGCCGGCGACCGCCGGGACAACGGCTCGCCCCACCCCCGCCAACAGCCACCGGACGGGGCCGGCGCGGCGCGGCCGCCGCGTCAAGGGCGCGTCAAGGCCGCTCGTGGCGGCGTCAGGAACGCGTAGGGCCCGCCGGGGCGGCGGGTGCGCGGACCGCAGGATCGGACCAACTACCGACTGCGGAGGTCCGTCCGATGTCCAGCGCCACCACCACCCCGGCCGTCACGGCCGAACCCGAGCCGCCGGACACCGGTACGGGCGACGAGCGGCACCGGCTCAGCGCGCTCGGCGGGCTGGCCGCGCTCTCGCTGGACGCCATGGCCTCGGTCGCGTACGGGCCGGAGTCGGTCGTGCTGGTGCTCGCCGCCGCCGGGGCGTACGGGCTGGGCTTCACGCTGCCGGTCACCGCGGCGATCGCCCTGCTGCTGGCGGTGCTGGTCGCCTCCTACCGGCAGGTGATCGCGGCTTTCCCGGACGGCGGCGGCTCCTACGCGGTGGCCAAGGCGCACCTGGGCCGCCGGACCGCGCTGACCGCGGCCGCCTCGCTGGTCGTCGACTACGTCCTGAACGTCGCGGTCTCGGTCACCGCCGGCGTCGCCGCGCTCACCTCGGCCGTCCCGGGCCTGTACGACGACCGGGTCTGGCTCTGCCTGGGTGTGCTCGCGCTGGTCACCGCGGTGAACCTGCGCGGGATCGCCGAGTCGGCGCGCTGGTTCATGGCGCCGACCGCCGTCTTCGTGCTCTCCAACCTGGCGATCGTCGTGGTCGGGCTGTTCCGGGACGGCCCGGCCAGCACCGCGGCCGCCGCCGGCCACGCCTCGGCGCTCGCCGAGAACGCCACCGCCGTCGGCGCGCTGCTGCTGCTCAAGGCCTTCGCGGCCGGCTGCTCCGCGCTGACCGGCGTGGAGGCGGTGGCCAACGCCGTCCCCTCCTTCCGCACCCCGCGGGTCAGGCGCGCCCAGCACACCGAGGTCGCGCTCGGCGCCCTGCTCGGCGTGATGCTGATCGGGCTGGCCGTGCTGATCGGCCGCTTCCACCTCCAGCCGGTCGAGGGCGTCACGGTGCTCGCCCAGCTCGCCGACGCCTCGCTCGGCCACGGTTTCGGCTTCTACGTCGTCCAGTTCGCCACCGTGGTGCTGCTCGGGCTCGCCGCCAACACCTCCTTCGGCGGACTGCCGGTACTGCTCGACCTGCTCGCCCGGGACAACCACCTCCCGCACGTGTTCGCGCTGCGTGCCGACCGCCAGGTGTACCGGTACGGCGTGCTGTTCCTGGCCGCGGTGTCGGCGGCGCTGCTGGTCGGCTCCGGCGGGGACGTCAACAGCCTGGTGCCGCTGTTCTCCATCGGCGTGTTCGTCGGCTTCACCGTCTGCCAGGTCGGCATGGTCCGGCACTGGCTGCTGCACCGGCCGTCCGGCTGGCGGTGGAAGGCCGCGCTGAACGGGTTCGGCGCGCTGCTCACGGGCGTCGCGGCGCTGGTCGTCACCGGCACCAAGTTCACCGAGGGCGCCTGGGGCATCGTGGTGGCGCTGCCGCTGCTGGTGGTGCTGTTCGAGGCGGTCCACCGCAGCTACGAGCGGATCGGCGAGCGGCTGGAGCTGGGCCGGGTGCCCGGCCCGGTGACCAGGCAGCGCAGCCTGGTCGTCGTCCCGGTGACCGCGATCACCCGGCTGACCCGGGACGGCCTGTCGGCGGCGCTCTCGCTCGGCGACGAGGTGATGGCGGTGACGGTGGTGCACGAGCCGGCCGCCGCGGAGGCGCTGCGCCGGGACTGGGAGCTGTGGCGTCCGGGGGTGCCGCTGGTGGAGATCCCGGACGTCCACCGCCGGCTGGGCCGGCCGATCGCCGACTTCGTCAACGAGCTGGGGGCGGAGCACGCCTACGACCGGCTGACCGTGCTGATCCCCGAGGTGGAGCCGGCCCGCTGGTGGCAGCGGGCGCTGCAGAACCGGCGCGGCGCCGTGATCGACCGTGCCCTGCGGCGGCACACCGACGCGGTGGTCTGCCGGCTGCGCATGCGGATGTGACCAGGAGCGGGGGAGGACGGCCCCGGACGGCAGACCGCCGTCCGGGGCCGTTCCGTTCCCGGCACGGTCCCCGCACGGCGACGCCCGACGAGCACCGCCGCCCACCGCCGCCGCACCCCCGCCCGCCCCCGCCGGATCTCGGCCCGATCACGACGGTCTCGGTCCGGTGAAGCGCCCGTCAAGGCCGCGTCAACGTCGCGCCGTCACCCGTATGGAGGGCGTCAGGGCCCCATAACGCGCCCCTGACGGCTGGTTTGCTGCATCTGCCGGTCGTCCGCCGGCGCCGCGCGAGCCCTTCCGGCCCAGGTCGCGGCATCTCCCGAACCACTCTGGTGGAGCCCATGTCCGATCTCATCTACGTCGGTGTCACGGTCGCCGTGTTCGCCGTCATCGCCCTGATCGCGCGGGGGGTGGAGAAGCTGTGAGCGCCGAGAACATCGCTGGTCTGATCGTGGCCGTCGCCCTCGTCGGCTACCTCGTCGTCGCGCTGATCTACCCGGAGAAGTTCTGACATGAGCTCCACTCTCGCGGGCTGGCTCCAGGTCATCGCCCTCGTCGGCGCGCTGGCCCTGTGCTACCGCCCCCTCGGCGACTACATCGCCAAGCTCCTCACCTCCGCCAAGCACCTCGGAGTCGAGCGCGGCATCTACAAGGTGATCGGCGTCGACGGCGACGCCGATCAGCGCTGGCCGGCCTACCTCCGCTCGGTGCTGGCCTTCTCCGCCGTCTCCGTCCTCTTCCTCTACGGCCTGATCCGCCTCCAGGGCTACCTGCTGCTGAACCTGGGTGTTCCGCAGATGGAGGGCCACCAGGCCTGGAACACCGCGATCTCGTTCGTCGCCAACACCAACTGGCAGTCCTACGGCGGCGAGTCCGCGATGGGCCACCTGGCGCAGATGGCGGGCCTGGCGGTGCAGAACTTCGTCTCCGCGGCCGTCGGCATCGCCGTCGTCGCCGCGCTGATCCGGGGCTTCACCCGCAACAGGACGGACCGGGTCGGCAACTTCTGGGTGGACCTCACCCGGATCAGCCTGCGCCTGCTGCTGCCGATCTCGATCGTCTTCGCCCTGGTGCTGGCCGCCAACGGCGTGATCCAGAACTTCCACGGCTTCCACGAGGTCACCAACCTCGCGGGTGACGTCCAGAAGATCCCGGGCGGCCCGGTGGCCTCCCAGGAGGTCATCAAGCTGCTCGGCACCAACGGCGGCGGCTTCTTCAACGCCAACTCGGCGCACCCGTTCGAGAACCCGACCGGCTTCACCAACCTGGTCGAGATCTTCCTGATCCTGCTGATCCCGTTCGCGCTGCCGCGGACCTTCGGCCGGATGGTGGGGGACAACCGCCAGGGCTACGCGATCGTCGCCGTGATGGGCCTGTTCTGGGTCGCCTCGGTGGCCCTGCTGACCTTCGCCGAGTCGCAGCACCAGGGCAGCGCCCTGCAGGCCGCGGGCGCCGCGATGGAAGGCAAGGAGCAGCGCTTCGGCATCGCCGCCAGCTCGCTGTTCGCCGCCTCGACCACGCTGACCTCGACCGGTGCGGTGAACTCCTTCCACGACTCGTACACGCCGTTCGGCGGCGGGCTGACGGTCTTCAACATGATGCTGGGCGAGATCGCGCCCGGCGGTGTGGGCTCCGGCCTGTACGGGATGCTGGTGCTCGCGGTCGTCGCGGTGTTCGTCGCCGGCCTGATGGTCGGCCGCACCCCCGAGTACCTGGGCAAGAAGCTCGGCGGCCGGGAGATGAAGTTCGCCTCGCTGTACATCCTCACCACGCCGACGATCGTGCTGGTCGGCACGGGCGTGGCGATGGCCCTGCCGGGCGAGCGCGCCGGGATGCTCAACTCGGGCGCCCACGGCTTCTCCGAGGTGCTGTACGCCTTCACCTCGGCCGCCAACAACAACGGTTCGGCCTTCGGCGGCATCACCGTCAACACCGACTGGTACGACACCGCGCTCGGTCTGGCGATGATCTTCGGTCGTCTGCTGCCGATCGTCTTCGTCCTGGCGCTGGCCGGCTCGCTCGCCCAGCAGCAGCCGGTCCCGGCCACCCCGGGCACCCTGCCCACCCACAAGCCGCTGTTCGTGGGCCTGCTGTCGGGCGTGATCCTGATCGTCGTCGGCCTCACCTACTTCCCGGCCCTGGCTCTCGGGCCGATCGCGGAAGGTCTGTCCTCCTGATGTCCACCCCTACGCTCAACCCCGCACCGGCCGACAAGTCGGAGCCCGCCGCGCCGCACAGAGCGGCGAGCGGCCTGCTCGACCCGAAGCTGATCCTCGCGTCCCTGCCGGACGCGGTGAAGAAGCTCGACCCCCGGGTGATGATCAAGAACCCGGTGATGTTCGTCGTCGAGGTCGGCTCGGTGGTCACCACGGTCTCCGCGATAGCCGACCCGTCCGTGTTCGCCTGGGCCATCACCGTCTGGCTCTGGCTCACCACGGTGTTCGCGAACCTGGCCGAGGCCGTGGCCGAGGGCCGCGGCAAGGCCCAGGCCGACACCCTGCGCAAGACCAAGACCGAGAGCGTCGCCCGCCGGCTCACCGACTGGCCCGCCACCCGGGCCGAGGAGGAGGTGCCCGGCACCGCGCTGAGGCTCGGCGACCACGTGGTGGTCGAGGCCGGCCAGATCATCCCCGGCGACGGTGACGTGGTCGAGGGCGTCGCCAGCGTCGACGAGTCGGCGATCACCGGCGAGTCCGCGCCCGTCATCCGCGAGTCCGGCGGCGACCGCAGTGCCGTCACCGGCGGCACCAAGGTGCTGTCCGACCGGATCGTGGTGAAGATCGCCTCGGAGCCCGGCAAGTCGTTCATCGACCGGATGATCGCCCTGGTCGAGGGTGCCGCCCGGCAGAAGACGCCGAACGAGATCGCGCTCAACATCCTGCTGGCCTCGCTGACCATCGTCTTCCTGGTCGCGGTCGTGACCCTCCAGCCGATGGCCACCTACGCGGGCGCCCCGCAGTCGATGATCGTCCTGGTCGCCCTGATCGTGGCGCTCATCCCGACCACCATCGGCGCGCTGCTCTCCGCGATCGGCATCGCCGGCATGGACCGGCTGGTGCAGCGCAACGTGCTGGCGATGTCCGGCCGCGCCGTCGAGGCCGCCGGCGACGTCAACACCCTGCTGCTCGACAAGACCGGCACCATCACCCTGGGCAACCGCCAGGCCGCCGAGTTCCTGGCCGCCCCGGGCGTCTCCACCGACGAACTGGCCAGTGCCGCGCAGCTCTCCTCGCTCGCGGACGAGACCCCGGAGGGCCGCTCGATCGTGGTCCTCGCGAAGACCGAGTACGGTCTGCGGGCCCGCGCCCAGGGCGAGCTGACCCACGCCACCTGGGTGCCGTTCACCGCCCAGACCCGGATGTCGGGCGTGGACCTGGACGAGGCCGGGGGCGTCCACCAGGTCCGCAAGGGCGCGGCCGGCTCGGTCTCCAACTGGGTGACCGAGAACGGCGGTTCGGTCGGCGACGAGGTCGCCGCCCTGGTCGACGGCATCTCCGCGGCCGGTGGCACCCCGCTGGTCGTGGCCACCAAGGTCGGCAGCGGGCCGGCCCGCGTCCTCGGGGTCATCCACCTCAAGGACGTGGTCAAGGAGGGCATGCGGGAGCGCTTCGACGAGCTCCGCCGGATGGGCATCAAGACCATCATGATCACGGGCGACAATCCGCTGACCGCCAAGGCGATCGCGGAGGAGGCCGGCGTGGACGACTTCCTCGCCGAGGCCACGCCCGAGGACAAGATGGCCCTGATCAAGAAGGAGCAGGAGGGCGGCAAGCTGGTCGCGATGACCGGCGACGGCACCAACGACGCCCCCGCGCTCGCCCAGGCCGACGTCGGCGTCGCGATGAACACCGGGACCATGGCGGCCAAGGAGGCCGGCAACATGGTCGACCTGGACTCCAACCCGACCAAGCTGATCGAGATCGTGGAGATCGGCAAGCAGCTGCTGATCACCCGCGGCGCGCTGACCACCTTCTCGATCGCCAACGACGTGGCCAAGTACTTCGCGATCATCCCCGCGATGTTCGCCGGGGTCTACCCGGGCCTGAGCCACCTCAACATCATGGGCCTGCACAGCCCGCAGTCCGCGATCACCTCGGCGATCATCTTCAACGCCCTGGTCATCATCGGCCTGATCCCGCTCGCCCTGCGCGGCGTGCGCTACCGCCCGTCCGACGCCAGCTCGCTGCTGCGCCGCAACATCGGGGTCTACGGCTTCGGCGGCCTGGTGGTGCCGTTCGTCGGCATCAAGCTGATCGACCTGATCGTCCAGTTCATCCCCGGCCTCAGCTGACGCAGGGAAGGAGAGAAAACCATGTCCAAGCCCCTGCCGACCACCCTCCGCACCCACTTCACCGCCCTGCGGGCACTCCTGGTGCTCACCGTGATCCTCGGGATCGCCTACCCCCTGCTGATCACCGGCATCTCCCAGGCCGCCTTCACCGACAAGGCGAACGGCTCGCCCGTGACGTCCGACGGCAAGGAGGCCGGTTCCAGCCTGATCGGCCAGAACTTCAACCTCCCGAAGAAGAACCCGGACGACCCGAAGGAGGAGGCCCGGCCGGACCCGAAGTGGTTCCAGCCCCGCCCCTCCGCGGCCGGGACCGGCTACGACGCCTCCTCCTCCAGCGCCAGCAACCTCGGCCCGAACAGCGAGGACCTGCTGAAGGCCGTCGAGGACCGCCGCGCCGCCGTCGCCGCGTTCGACGGCGTCGACCCGGCGAGCGTCCCGGCCGACGCGCTGACCGCCTCCGGCTCCGGCCTCGACCCGCACATCTCCGTCGCGTACGCCAAGGAGCAGGTCGACCGGGTGGCCGGGAACCGCGGCCTGCCGGTGGAGGCGGTGACCAAGCTGGTCGACAAGTACACCGAGAGCCGCTCGCTCGGCTTCCTCGGCAACGAGGGCGTCAACGTCGTGCTGCTCAACAAGGCGCTCAGCGAGCAGAAGTGACATCACCTCGCACAGACGGGTGACCGGGCCGGCCCGGGCGCGGGAGGAGACCTCCCGGGCCCGGGCCGGCCGACCCGCGTCCGCAGACGTGCACCACTTTTCGATGGAAAGAGCAGTGCCCATGGCCCGCGACCTCACCCCCGGCACCGGCAACCGCGGCGGCCGCCTGAGGGTGTACCTCGGCTCCGCGCCGGGGGTCGGCAAGACCTATCGGATGCTGGACGAGGCCCGGCGCAGACAGCAGCGCGGGGCCGACGTCGCGGTCGGGTACATCGAGTGCCACGGCAGACGCCACACCGAGGCCATGCTGGCCGGCCTGGAGGTCCTGCCACGGGTCCGGCGCGCCTACCGGGACGCCGAGTTCGACGAGATGGACCTCGACGGCGTGCTCGCCCGCCGCCCGTCCGTCGTGCTGGTGGACGAGCTGGCGCACACCAACGTCCCCGGCGGCCGGCACGCCAAGCGGTGGCAGGACGTCGAGGAGATCCTGGCCGCCGGGATCGACGTCATCACCACCGTCAACATCCAGCACCTGGAGTCGCTGAACGACGTCGTCCGGAAGATCACCGGCATCCCGCAGCGCGAGACCGTCCCGGACGAGGTGGTCCGCCGGGCCGACCAGATCGAACTCGTCGACATGGCCCCGCAGGCGCTGCGCCGCCGGATGGCCCACGGCAACGTCTACCGGGCGGAGAAGGTGGACGCCGCGCTCTCGAACTACTTCCGGGTCGGCAACCTCACCGCCCTGCGCGAACTCGCCCTGCTCTGGGTGGCCGGGCGGGTGGACGAGGGCCTGCGCGACTACCGGGCCAGCCACAACATCGACCGGGTCTGGGAGACCCGCGAGCGGGTCGTGGTCGCCCTCACCGGCGGCCCCGAGGGCGAGACCCTGATCCGCCGCGCCGCCCGGATCGCCGACCGCACGGCCGGCGGCGAGCTGCTGGCCGTCCACGTCTCCCGCAGCGACGGCCTGGCCGGCGCCTCCTCCGGCGCGCTCGCCCAGCAGCGGCAGCTGGCGGAGGCCCTCGGCGGCAGCTACCACGTGGTGGTCGGCGACGACGTCCCCACCGCGCTGCTCACCTTCGCCCGCGCCCACCACGCCACCCAGCTGGTGCTCGGCACCAGCCGCCGCGGCCGGATCAACCGCTTCCTCACCGGCCCCGGTACCGGGCAGACCACCGTGGACGCCTCCGAGGACATCGACGTCCACATGGTCACCCACGAGTTCACCGGCCGCGGCCGGCTGCCCTCGCTCGGCCGCCGCCACTCCCGGCGCCGCACCTTCGCCGGCTACCTGGCCGGCCTGGCGGTGCCCTGGCTGCTCACCGCCCTGCTCTCCCAGGCGCACCACAGCATCAACCTGACCACCGAAGCGCTGATCTTCCAGCTCGGCGTGGTCATCGTCGCCCTGCTCGGCGGAGCCGTGTCGGCCCTGCTGGCCTCGGTCGTCGCCTCGGTGCTGCTGAACTACTACTTCATCCCGCCGATCCACAGCCTGACCATCGGCGAGACCAACAACATCGTCGCCCTGGTGGTCTTCGCCGCCATCGCGCTCACCGTCTCCACCGTGGTCGACCACGCCGGCCGGCTCACCAGCCGGGCCGCCCGCGCCACCGCCGAGGCCGAGACCCTCTCCACCCTGGCGGGCAGCGTGCTGCGCGGCGCCGACGCGCTGCCCGCCCTGCTGGAGAAGTCCCGGACGGCCTTCGGCATGCGGGCCGTCGCCCTGCTCTCGCGGGTCGACGGCGAGGCGCTCGCGCACTGCGCGGGGGACCACCGGGGCGACGGCGACGGGCCGCACGAGACCACCGAGGTCCCGGTCGGCCCGGACGCCGTCCTGGTGCTCACCGGCCGCCGGCTGCCCGCCGCCGACCAGCGGGTGCTGACCGCCTTCGCCGCCCACGTCGCCGCCGCGCTGGAGCGCGACCGGCTGGCCGTCGTCGCCGCCGAGGTCGAGCCGATCAAGGCCGCCGACCGGATGCGCACCGCCCTGCTCGCCGCCGTCAGCCACGACCTGCGCACCCCGCTGGCCGCCGCCCGCGCCTCGGTCGGCTCGCTGCGCAGCCCCGACGTCGAGTTCTCGCCCGAGGACCAGTCCGAGCTGCTCGCCACCGCCGACGAGTCGCTGGTCAAGCTCACCCGGCTGGTCGACAACCTGCTCGACATGAGCCGCCTCCAGGCCGGCGCGCTCACCCTGCACCTCACCGAGACCCACCTGGACGAGATCCTGCCCCGGGCGCTGGACAGCCTCCCCGACCCGTACGCACCGGTCCAGCCGCTCGACCTGGAGACCACGCCGCCGGTGCTCGCCGACCCGCCGCTGCTGGAGCGGGTGCTCGCCAACGTGATCACCAACGCGCTGCGGTACAACGCCCCCGGCGCGCCCGTCCTGGTCACCGCCAGCCACCACGCCGACCAGGTCGAGATCCGGGTGATCGACCGCGGCCCCGGCATCGCCCCCGAGGACCGCGACCGGGTCTTCCTGCCCTTCCAGCGCCTCGGCGACACCGACAACACCACCGGCGTCGGCCTCGGCCTCGCCCTCTCCCGGGGCCTCGCCGAGGCGATGGGCGGCAGCCTGGAGGTCGAGGACACCCCGGGTGGAGGCACCACCATGCTGCTCACCCTGCCCGCCGCCACCACCGGGCCCGCCGCCACAGCCCCCGCCACAGCCCCCGCCAGCTCAGACCCCGCCGCCACCGAGCCCGGACACCCCGGGGAGGAATCGCGACATGAGTGAGATCCTGGTCGTCGACGACGAGCCGGCCCTCCTGCGCACCCTGCGGATCAACCTCAGCGCCCGGCAGTACGCCGTCCGCACCGCCGCCAGCGGCGGCGAGGCGCTCGACC
The DNA here is from genome assembly GCF_043198905.1 of Kitasatospora sp. NPDC048715. Classification (NCBI taxonomy): domain Bacteria; kingdom Bacillati; phylum Actinomycetota; class Actinomycetes; order Kitasatosporales; family Streptomycetaceae; genus Kitasatospora; species Kitasatospora sp. NPDC048715. Next base: position 667,633 of record NZ_JBICVH010000001.1, read on the forward strand.
GCGCCGCGCACAGCGCCCCGGACGCCGTCCTGCTCGACCTCGGCCTGCCCGACCTCGACGGGATGGACGTGCTGCGCGGCCTGCGCACCCGCAGCGCGATGCCGATCATCGTGCTCTCCGGCCGGACGGACGCCGCCGACAAGGTGGGCGCCCTGGACGCGGGCGCCGACGACTACCTCACCAAGCCGTTCCTGATGGAGGAACTGCTGGCCCGGCTGCGCGCCGTGCTGCGCCGGCCGCCGGGCGGCGTGCCGTCGGGCCGGCCGGTGATCGGCGACCACACCGTGGACCTCGCGGCCACCGCGGTGAACGGCCCGAACGGTCCGGTCCGGCTCACCCCGACCGAGTGGCGCATCCTCGCCCTGCTGCTCGCCAACCCCGGGCGGCTGGTGCCCGGGCGGCAGATCCTGCGCGAGGTGTGGGGCCCGGCCCAGGAGGGGCGCGGCAACTACCTGCGGGTCTACTTCGCCGGGCTGCGCCGCAAGCTGGAGCGCGATCCGGCCCGGCCGCGGCACCTGATCACCGAGCCGGGGATCGGGTACCGGTACGTGCCGTGACGGACCGGCGGGCGAGCGCCGGCGCGCCCTCGTCAACGAGCCGTCAAGAGCGCTCCGGTGGACGACAGGAGGGCGTCAAGACCGTCCGGGGGCGGTGTTCCGCGGGCGTAGTGTCGGTGTCGAGCGAGCGGCCCGGCTCCGTGTGGGGGAGGCCCGGGTCCGCTCCGGCAGCCGTCCCAGGACGGCCAGCAGGTGGGGGAGGGGCGCGCGACATCCGTCGCGCGCCCCCATCTGTCGTCGGGGCCGGGTCCGTCCCCCGGATCAGCCGTCCGCGGCCCCGGACTGCCGGGGCAGCGCCAGCGCCACCGTGTCCGCGAACTCCCGGACCGCGCTGGTCCGGCTGACCACCCGGCCGCTGTGCACCACCAGCCGGCTGTGCCCGCCCGCGAGCGCCCCGGCCAGGCTGTCCCCGCGCACCGCCAGCAGCTCCGCCGGGAACCCGGCGTCCACCCGGACCGGGGCCAGCCCGAGCGCCGCCCGGGCCTGGTTCGCCACCGCGTCGTACGCCGCCGCCGGGTCCAGCTCCCCGCCGGCCGACAGCAGGTACGCCGACTCCAGCGGATCCGCCCGGCCGACCGGGTTGGACGGGTCGCGCAACGCCCCGCTGCCCGCCGCCAGCGGCACCCGGGCGGCGGCCAACTCCCTTACCAGGCCCGGCCGCAGGCCCGTCGTCCGGCCCTCCAGCCCGGTGCAGCCGCCGTTCTGCGGCAGGCAGACGACCCGGATCCCGCTGGTCGCCAGCACCGTCGACCCGCCCCGGGCCAGCGCCCCGCACGGGCCGAGCGTCACCCGCGGCCGCAGCGGCGCCAACGCGCCCGCCATCCGGGCGAGTTGGGCGGCGTCGGCGGCGCCGGTGTGCAGGTCCACCGGACAGTCCGCCTCCCGGGCGGCCTCCAGCAGCAGCTGCACGTACCCGGCCGGGTCCGGATCCAGGTCCGGGCAGCCGCCGGCCGCGGTGGCGCCCAGCTTGAGCGCCTCGCGCAGCTGCGCCCGGCCGTCCGCGCCGGCCCGCCCGGTGAGCAGCCGGGGCATCGCCACCGCCTGGAGCTCGGCCAGCCCGCGCAGCGCCTGCCGGGCGGTGAGCACCGCCTCCAGCCGGCGCAGTCCGTGCACGTCGCCGATCCGGACGTGGGTGCGCTGGGCGGTGGCGCCGTAGCCGAGCGAGGTCAGCGCGGCCTCGGTGACCCGGCGGGTGAGGTCGGCCGGGGTGTCCGGCGGCGGGGCGGCCAGCGCGGCGGAGAACGCGGTGTCGTAGTGGGCGTGCGCCTCGGCGGGGGCCGGGAGCAGCAGGTAGCCGCGCAGGTCGATCCGGGCGCCGGTGGTGACGGTGGGCGCGCCGGGCAGGGCGGGCAGTGGGCCGAGGCTGCCGACGGTGCCGACCGCCTGGATCCGGTCGCCGCTGATCCGGACGTCCACCACCCGCCCGTCGGCCAGCCGGGCGCCGGTGAGGAGCAGGACCGGGCCGTGCCCGAGCGGGTTGGCCGCCGGGCCGGGTCCGGAGTGCGGCCCGTCGGCGGCTGCGCTGTCCATCGCCGGCTCCTTCTCGCGTCGGCCCGTGCGGTCGGCCCCGGGCCGCCGGCCCGTACCGCCGGGCGGTCCTCCCGATCAATGAGCGTCGAGCCTATGGGCCCGGGGGGCGGGGCGCCGGGAGGCGGGCAATAGTCGTATCGGGTCGGGCCGCGGCGCTCGCGGCCCGATCGAACGCCCGGCCTTGGATCGTCCGCCCGTACCCCTCACCCACCTGCGGTCTTCGCCGCGGGATACGGATTTCACCTCCGGGCGCGAAACGTGTAATCTCTTCCTCGTTCGCCCCTATAGCTCAGTCGGTAGAGCGTCTCCATGGTAAGGAGAAGGTCTGCGGTTCGATTCCGCATGGGGGCTCGGTGAAAAGCGGTCAGCCTCGGCTGTGCCGTGGATCACTGTGGCGGTGTAGCTCAGTTGGTAGAGCAAGCGGCTCATAATCGCTGTGTCACCGGTTCAAGTCCGGTCACCGCTACCCCGCGTAGTCGGTCGGGAGATCGCACTCCCGGTCGGCTACTCTTGTTGTGTTCTTATTCGTTGTCCAAGGAAGGCACTCCCGTGGCTGCCACCGACGTCCGCCCGAAGATCACGCTGGCCTGCGTGGAGTGCAAGGAGCGGAACTACATCACCAAGAAGAACCGGCGTAACGACCCGGACCGTCTTGAGATGAAGAAGCACTGCCCCCGCTGCAACTCGCACACCGCGCACCGCGAGACCCGCTGACCCTGAAGCAGGGCGACGGGCCTGTGTGAATTCAGGTCTTCTACTCCGGGCCGCATCCCTCTACAGGGGGTGCGGCCCGGAGTTTTTTCGTATCCACCCGCGTTCCGAGGAGCTGCCATGGCGCTCGACCCCTCCTTCATCGGGCGTAGTTACCCGCCCACCGAGCCGTACGAGGTCGGCCGGGAGAAGATCCGCGAGTTCGCGACCGCGGTCGGCGACGCCAACCCGGCGTACACCGACCCGGAGGCGGCCAAGGCGCTGGGCCACCCCGACGTGATCGCCCCGCCGACCTTCCCGTTCGTGATCACCTACCGCGCGGCCGGCCAGGTGGTCGAGGACCCGGAGCTGGGCCTGGACTTCAGCCGGGTGGTGCACGGCGACCAGAAGTTCGCCTACACCCGCCCGGTGCGGGCCGGTGACCGGCTGTCGGTCGCGGTGACCATCGACAACATCAAGTCGCTGGCGGGCAACGACGTGCTCACCGTGCGCGGCGAGGTGACGGACGCGACCGGCGAGCACGTTGTGACGTCGGTCATGACCCTGGTGGCCCGGGCCGCCGACGAGGCGGGGGAGTGAGCACGATGGCGATCAGCTACGACGAGGTCGAGGTCGGTACCGAGCTGCCGGCGCAGTCCTTTCCGGTGACCCGCGACACACTGGTGCGGTACGCGGGCGCCTCGGGCGATTTCAACCCGATCCACTGGAACGAGAGGTTCGCCCTGGAGGTCGGCCTGCCGGACGTCATCGCGCACGGCATGTTCACCATGGCCGAGGCGATCCGGGTGGTCACCGACTGGGTCGGCGACCCGGCCGCGGTGGTCGAGTACGGCGTGCGCTTCACCCGCCCGGTGCCGGTGCCGAACGACGGGGTCGGCGCGGTGGTCGAGGTCTCGGCCAAGGTCGCCAAGAAGCTGGACGACCGCAGGGTGCAGGTCGACCTGCTGGCCACCGCGGGCGGTCAGAAGGTGCTCGGGATGTCCCGGGCCGTGGTCCGGCTCGGCTGAGCCGCCCCCTCGCGACGCCGGCCGCGGCCGGAGCCCCCGTACTCACGGGATCTCCGGCCGCGCCCGCGGGCCTTGCCTTGATAGTGATTGGCCACTAACTTGGAAGTCATGGCGAAGTCGAGCATCCGGATGAGCGCGGAGGAGCGGCGCGAGAGCGTCGTCCGGGCCGCCCTGATCGAGTTCGCCCGGGGTGGGTACCACGGCACCTCCACCGAGGCGATCGCCCGCCGGGTGGGCGTCTCGCAGCCGTACCTGTTCCGGCTGTTCCCGGGCAAGCAGGCGATCTTCGCCGCGGCTGCCGAGCGCTGCGTCGAGGAGACCTGGCGGGTGTTCGACGAGGCCTCGGCCGGGCTGTCCGGCGAGGAGGCCGCCGACGCGATGTCCGCCGCGTACATGAGCCTGGTCGAGGACCGTGACCAGCTCATGATGCAGATGCAGCTCTACGTCTCGGTCTTCGCGGCCCGGGCGGCCGGCGAGGAGGAGGTCGGCGAGACCGCCCGACGGCTGTGGGAGAACCTGTTCGACCGGGTCAGGATCCGGATCGGCGGCGACATGAAGGGCGCCACGCAGTTCTTCGCGTACGGGATGCTGATCAACACCATGGTGGCGCTGGGCTATCCGCCGGACCACCGGATGTGGAGCGGCTTCGACGGGTGCGAGGAGCCCGAGGAGCCCGAGGAGTCCGAGTAGCCGGGCCGCGCGGCGGTGTCCGTGCGGCCTTTTTTCGGCCCACGAAAGTTATTGAGCAATAACTACCTAGAGGAAACTGGGGGACGTCATGACGGAGAAACCGACCATGGGCAGAACCGCGATCTGGACGCTGGTGATCGTCAGTGCGGCCAGTTTCATGGCCGCACTGGACAACCTGGTGGTCACCACCGCACTGCCGTCGATCCGCGAGGAGCTCGGCGGCGGGCTGTCCGACCTCGAATGGACGGTCAGCGCCTACACCCTGAGCTTCGCCGTGCTGCTGATGTTCGGTGCCGCGCTCGGCGACCGCTTCGGCCGCCGACGGATCTTCCTGGTCGGCCTGACGGTCTTCACCGCAGGCTCCGCCGCGGCGGCGATGTCCCCGGGCATCGGCGACCTGATCGCCGCCCGGGCCGTCCAGGGCGTCGGGGCCGCGGTGATGATGCCGCTCACCCTGACCCTGCTCACCACCGCCGTGCCCGCGGCCAGGCGGGGGGTGGCCTTCGGCATCTGGTCGGGCGTCAGCGGCCTCGCCGTCGCCGCCGGGCCGCTGATCGGCGGCTCGCTGACCGAGCACTTCTCCTGGCAGTGGATCTTCTGGGTGAACGTCCCGGTCGGCCTCGTCCTGCTGCCGCTGGCCTACCTGCGGCTCGGCGAGAGCCGGGGCGCGGGCCGGGCCCTGGACGTGCCCGGGACCCTGCTGGTCAGCCTGGGGATGTTCGGGGTCGTCCTCGGCCTGATCCGAGGCAACCCGGACGGCTGGACCAGCCCGCTGGTCCTCGGCGCCCTGGTCGCCGGCGTCCTGCTGCTGACCGCCTTCGTCTGGTACGAGCAGCGGGTGGCCGCCCATCCGATGCTGCCGATGCGGCTGTTCCGCAGCCGGGCCTTCTCCGCCGTCAACGCGGCCAGCCTGCTGATGTACCTGGGGATGTTCGGCTCGATCTTCCTGATCAGCCAGTACCTCCAGGGCGTCGGCGGCTTCAGCCCGCAGGAGTCGGGCATCCGGATGCTGCCGTGGACGGCGATGCCGCTGCTGGTCTCCCCGGTCGCGGGCATCGTCTCCGACCGGATCGGCGGCCGCCCGATCGTGGTCGCCGGGCTGGCCCTGCAGGCCGTGGGCCTGGTGCTGTTCGGCCTGGTCGCGGACGGGAGCACCGGCCTCGACTACCCCGCCCAGATCCCGGCCATCGTGATCTGCGGGATCGGCATGTCGCTGTACTTCGGCCCGACCGCCCAGCTGGTGATGGCCAGCGTCCGGCCGCAGGAGCAGGGGATCGCCTCCGGCGCCAACAACGCGCTGCGCGAGGTCGGCGGGGCGCTCGGGGTCGCCGTGCTCGCCGCGGTGTTCTCGGCGCGGGGCGGCTACCAGTCGACGCAGGCCTTCACGGACGGGCTGGTGCCCGCGCTGTACGTCGGCGGGGCCGCCGTCGGGCTCGGCGCGCTCGCCGCGGTGTTCATCCCCCGGCGGCGCGCGGCCGCGGCGGCGGGTGCGCGGGAGGAGCGGGCCGGGGAGCCGGCCGTGCCCGCGGGGGTCTGAGGCGCCGGCCCCGGGCGAGCGGCGTACGGGCGAGCGGCGTACGGGCGGCGGGAGCACGGGTGGCGGGAGTGCCGGGGGGCACCCCCGCCACCCGTACGCTGGTGGGCGTGCTGGTAGAAAACGACGCCCCCCTCGCCCCGCTGACCACGCTCCGGCTCGGCGGCCCGGCCCGCCGCCTGGTGACCGCCCACACCGATGACGAGGTGATCGCCGCCGTCCGCGAGGCCGACGCGGCCGGCGAGCCGCTGCTGGTCCTCGGCGGCGGCTCCAACCTGGTGATCGGCGACGCCGGCTTCCCCGGCACCGTGCTGCGGATCGCCACCGAGGGCTTCGCCCTGGACGGCACCGCGCTGGAGGTCGCGGCCGGCGAGACCTGGTCCGAGGTGGTCCGCCGGACCGTCGTGGACCACGAGCTGGCGGGCATCGAGTTCCTGGCCGGCATCCCCGGTTCGGCGGGTGCCACCCCGGTGCAGAACGTGGGCGCCTACGGCCAGGAGGTCGCGCAGTCGGTCACCGAGGTGGTCGCGTACGACCGCGCCGCCGACGAGGTGGTCGTGCTCTCGAACGCCGAGTGCGCGTTCTCCTACCGGCACAGCCGCTTCAAGGCCGAGCCGGAGCGCTACGTGGTGCTGCGGGTGAGGTTCCGCCTGGAGGACAACGGCGGCCTCTCCACCCCCGTCCGCTACGCCGAGACCGCCCGGCACCTGGGCGTCGAGCAGGGCGAGCGGGTGGCGGTCGGCACCGCCTGGAACGCGGTGCTGCTGCTGCGCGCCGGCAAGGGCATGGTGCTGGACCCGGCGGACCACGACACCTGGTCGGCCGGCTCCTTCTTCACCAACCCGGTGCTCACGGCCGCGCAGTACGACTCCTTCCGCACCCGCCCGGGCGCCGAGGACGCCCCCGCCTACCCGGCCCCGGAGGGCCGCACCAAGACCTCGGCGGCCTGGCTGATCGACCGGTCCGGCTTCGGGAAGGGCTACGGCAGCGGCCCGGCGACGCTCTCCACCAAGCACACCCTGGCGCTCACCAACCGCGGCTCGGCCACCGCCGAGGACCTGCTGGCGCTGGCCCGGGAGATCCGGGACGGGGTCCGCGAGGCCTTCGGGGTGGAACTGGTCAACGAGCCGGTGATGGTGGGCGTCGAGCTCTGAGGCGGCGCCTCGTCAGGCGGGTACGGCGGCCGGCTCCGCGGGGGCGCGGCCGCCCACCAGCCAGGCGTCGATGTCCGCCAGCAGCTCCTTGCGGACGGCCTCCGGCGCGACCGAACCGCGCACCGACTGCCGCGCCAGCTCGGCGAGTTCGGCGTCGGAGAAGCCCAGCACGTCCCGGACCAGCTCGTACTGGGCGGCCAGCCGGCTGCCGAACAGCAGCGGGTCGTCCGCGCCCAGCGCGAGCGGCACCCCGGCGTCGAAGAGCCGGCGCAGCGGGACCTCCTCGGGGTGCTCGTAGACGCCGAGCGAGACGTTGGAGGACGGGCAGACCTCGCAGGTGACCTGCCGGTCCGCCAGCCGCTCCATCAGCCTCGGGTCCTCGGCGGCGCGCACGCCGTGGCCGATCCGGCCGGCGCCCAGGTCGTCCAGGCAGTCCCGGACGGACTCCGGGCCGGAGAGCTCGCCGCCGTGCGGGGCCGCCAGCAGCCCGCCGTTGCGGGCGATCGCGAAGGCCCGGTCGAAGTCCCGGGCCAGGCCCCGGCGCTCGTCGTTGGAGAGGCCGAAGCCGACCACCCCGTGGTCGGCGTAGCGGACGGCCAGCCGGGCCAGCGTCCGGGCGTCCATCGGGGACTTCATCCGGTTGGCCGCGACCAGGACCCGGATGCCCACGCCGGTCGCCGCGGCGGCGTGCTCCACGGCGTCCAGGATCAGCTCCAGCGCGGGGATCAGCCCGCCCAGCCGGGGCGCGTACGAGGTCGGGTCGACCTGGATCTCCAGCCAGCGGGAGCCGTCCCGCCGCTCGTCCTCGGCGGTCTCCAGGACCAGCCGGCGGATGTCCTCCTCGTCCCGCAGCACCGAGCGGGCGGTGTCGTACAGCCGCTGGAAGCGGAACCAGCCCCGCTCGTCGGTGGCCCGCAGTCGGGGCGGCTCGCCGGAGCTGAGCGCCTCCGGCAGCCGGACGCCGTGCTTGTCGGCCAGCTCCAGGAGGGTGGCGGGCCGCATCGAGCCGGTGAAGTGCAGGTGCAGGTGGGCCTTCGGGAGGCCCCTGACGTCTCGCGGGTTCAACAGGCGTTCCATTCACCGATACTGCCGTATGCGGCCCCCGAACGGGAACCGCCTCCTTTCCATCCCCCGAAGGGGTGAAAGGAGGCGGCGTGCCGGGTGAATCCCGTATGTCGGATTGACGTCAGTGCTCGAACCGCGTCAGTCGCGGGCCTCGCCGAGCAGCTTCTGCACCCGGCTGACGCCCTCGACCAGGTCGGCGTCGCCGAGCGCGTAGGAGAGCCGCAGGTAGCCGGGGGTGCCGAAGGCCTCGCCCGGGACGACCGCGACCTCGGCCTCGTCCAGGATCAGGGTGGCCAGCTCGCCGGAGGTCTGCGGGCGCTTGCCGCGGATCTCCTTGCCCAGCAGGCCCTTCACCGACGGGTAGGCGTAGAAGGCGCCCTCGGGCTCGGGGCAGAACACGCCGTCGATCTCGTTGAGCATCCGCACGATGGTCTTGCGGCGGCGGTCGAAGGCCTCGCGCATCTCGGAGACCGCGTCCAGGTCGCCGGCCACGGCGGCCAGGGCGGCGCGCTGGGCGACGTTGGAGACGTTCGAGGTGGCGTGCGACTGGAGGTTGGTCGCGGCCTTGATGACGTCCTTCGGGCCGATCACCCAGCCCACCCGCCAGCCGGTCATCGCGTAGGTCTTGGCGACACCGTTGACCACGACGCACTTGTCGGCCAGCTCGGGCAGCAGGGCCGGCAGCGAGGTGAAGGTGGCGTCGCCGTACACCAGGTGCTCGTAGATCTCGTCGGTGAGCACCCACAGGCCGTGCTCCAGCGCCCAGCGGCCGATCGCCTCGGCCTCGGCCTCGGTGTACACCGCGCCGGTCGGGTTGGACGGCGAGACGAACAGCACGACCTTGGTGTTCTCGGTGCGCGCGGCCTCCAGCTGCTCGACCGAGACCTTGTAGCCGGTGGTCTCATCGGAGACGACCTCCACCGGGACACCGCCGGCCAGCTGCACCGACTCCGGGTAGGTGGTCCAGTACGGGGCCGGGATGATGACCTCGTCGCCCGGGTCCAGGATCGCCGCGAAGGCCTCGTAGATCGCCTGCTTGCCACCGTTGGTGACCAGCACCTGGGAGGCGTCCACCTGGTAGCCGGAGTCGCGCAGCGTCTTGGCGGCGATCGCGGTCTTCAGCTCGGGCAGGCCACCCGCCGGGGTGTACCGGTGGTTCTTCGGGTCGCGGCAGGCCTCGACGGCCGCCTCGACGATGTAGTCCGGGGTGGGGAAGTCGGGCTCACCGGCGCCGAAGCCGATGACCGGGCGGCCGGCAGCCTTGAGGGCCTTGGCCTTGGCGTCCACGGCGAGGGTCGCGGACTCGGCGATCGCACCGATCCGGGCGGAGACCCGGCGGTCGGCGGGGCGGATGGACTGGTCGGGCTGAGGGGTGGAAGCACTCATGCCTGCATCGTCGCAGAACCCGGACCTACCGGGCATCGGGGTATCGGCATCCGTACGTTCCCGTCCGAATCGCGGCCCCGGCGATCCGTCGGCGGGCACCCCGCCGGACCGGACATCCGCCGGGTGACCGGCCGGTCCGGAAGAAGAGGTTCGACCAAACACCCCTCGACCACGTACACTCGCTGCTCGACGGCCCGCCGAGAAAAACCGGAGCTTTCACCGCCTGTACAGACAGCGGGGGGAGATGCGGTAGGTTGGTCGCCACCGGAGCCGCGAGGCACCGTAGGGCAATAGCTCAATTGGTAGAGCACCGGTCTCCAAAACCGGCGGTTGGGGGTTCGAGTCCCTCTTGCCCTGCTGCTAGATCCGTTTTCAGCCCGTTCGCTCCACAGGAGTGAGCGGGCTTGATGCGGAGATGGCACCGATCAGCACCGCTAGCCGACTGGCCGTGCCCCACCGGGAGCGCGGCGAAGCTCGGCAGGACCCGGATTCAGGTGAGGACGAGTGACGGAGACCACGGGCTCCACCGCAACGCCTGAGAGCGGCAACCCCGAGGGTGCCGATGGCGTCGCCGAGAACACGGCCGAGGGCGAGAACAAGTCCGGCAAGCAGAAGAAGTCCGGCAAGCGGGCCAAGAAGGGCCTGTTCGCCAGGATGGGTCTGTTCTACCGCCAGATCATCGCCGAGCTGCGCAAGGTCGTCTGGCCCACCCGCGGCGAGCTCACCAGCTACACCGCCGTCGTGGTCACCTTCGTCGTGGTCGTGATGGCCTTCGTGGCCGGCCTGGACTACGGCTTCTCCAAGCTGAGCCTCCTGGTCTTCGGCTGACCGGCCGCCTCACCTTTCGAACAGCTTCCCGACCCGGGCCGAATCCTCGGCCCGGGTCGAGCTGTCGGTGCCGGACGTACGCGCGGTTACCGTGGACTCGGTACTGTTGAAGTCTCCGAGACCTCGCCTGGCGCCCGCGCGAGCGGCCGTACGCCGGACCGGTCGAGGAGCGCGCCACCTTCACCATCTCCAGGAAAGAAGCCGCCACCGTGTCTGAGTCCCCCCTGTACGACGCCGACGAGACCGTCCGCGAGGCGGATGCGGATGTCGCCGCCGCGCCGGACGCGACCGAGCTGGCTGACGACGTCGAGTCCGCCGAGCAGATCGTGGACGCCGCGGACAGCGACGAGGACGAGGTCGAGGCGTACGACGAGGCCGAGGCCGGCGAGCCCGCCGAGGAGGCCGCGCTGCGCGTGGAGGGCGAGGCCGAACTCGACGCCGAACTCGCCGCCGAGGAGACCGTCGAGGAGGAGCCGGCCGACGAGGTCGACCCGGTCGCCAAGTTCCGCGAGGACCTGCGCTTCATGCCGGGCGAGTGGTACGTGATCCACACCTACGCCGGCTACGAGAACCGGGTGAAGCAGAACCTGGAGCAGCGCGCCGTCTCGCTGAACGTCGAGGAGTACATCTTCCAGGCCGAGGTGCCGCAGGAGGAGGTCGTCCAGATCAAGAACGGCGACCGCAAGACCATCCGCCAGAACAAGCTCCCCGGCTACGTCCTGGTGCGCATGGACCTCACCCCGGAGTCCTGGGGCGTCGTGCGCAACACCCCGGGTGTCACCGGCTTCGTCGGCAACGCCTACGACCCGTACCCGCTGACCCTGGACGAGGTCGTCAAGATGCTCGCCCCCGACGTCGAGCGCCAGGCCGCCAAGGAGGCGGGCAAGCCGTCGCCGATCAAGCCGAGCGAGATCCAGGTGCTGGACTTCGAGGTCGGCGACTCGGTCACCGTCACCGACGGTCCGTTCGCGACCCTCCAGGCGACCATCAACGAGATCAACCCGGACTCGAAGAAGGTCAAGGGCCTGGTCGAGATCTTCGGCCGGGAGACCCCGGTCGAGCTCTCCTTCGACCAGATCCAGAAGAACTAGTCCCACGGTCTTCGGATTCGGGGCGGGGCCGAGGGCCCTGCCCCGAATCCGTTTTGGTCCAGCGGCGCCGACGCGTTAGCCTGGTCCGATGTGTGTGCTGGCGGCCGGGTGTCGCCCCGGTTCCGCACGCACCAGCAATCACCTCTCGGAAGGACCCGGAGAGACATGCCTCCCAAGAAGAAGAAGATCACGGGGCTTATCAAGCTCCAGATCAACGCCGGTGCGGCCAACCCGGCGCCGCCGGTCGGCCCCGCGCTGGGTCAGCACGGCGTCAACATCATGGAGTTCTGCAAGGCCTACAACGCTGCGACCGAGTCGCAGCGCGGCATGATCGTGCCGGTGGAGATCACGGTCTACGAGGACCGTTCCTTCACCTTCATCACGAAGACGCCGCCGGCCGCGCGCCTCATCCTGAAGGCCGCCGGTGTGGACAAGGGCTCCAGCGAGCCGCACAAGACCAAGGTCGCCAAGCTCACCAGCGCCCAGGTCCGTGAGATCGCCACCACCAAGATGCCCGACCTGAACGCCAACGACCTGGACGCCGCGGAGAAGATCATCGCCGGCACCGCCCGGTCGATGGGCATCACCGTCGAGGGCTGAGAATCTCCCTTCCCGCCAGGGGAAAGTTGATTCAGCCGGTTCTTGTGGTAGGGCCCGCGCAGGCCCGTGACACCACACCTCCATTCACCATTCAGGAGCAGCTATGAAGCGCAGCAAGGCCCTGAAGGCCGCGGACGCCCAGGTCGACCGCGAGCGCCTTTACGCCCCCCTCGAGGCCGTCCGCCTCGCCAAGGCGACCAGCACCACCAAGTTCGACGGCACCGTCGAGGTCGCCATGCGTCTGGGTGTCGACCCGCGCAAGGCCGACCAGATGGTCCGCAGCACCGTGATCCTCCCGCACGGCACCGGTAAGACCGCTCGGGTCCTGGTCTTCGCGACCGGCGAGCGTGCCGAGGCCGCGCGTGCTGCGGGTGCCGACATCGTCGGCTCCGACGAGCTCATCGACGAGGTCGCCAAGGGCCGCCTCGACTTCGACGCCGTCGTCGCCACCCCGGACCTCATGGGCAAGGTCGGCCGCCTCGGCCGCGTGCTCGGTCCCCGTGGCCTGATGCCGAACCCGAAGACCGGCACCGTGACTCCGGACGTCGCCAAGGCGGTCAACGAGATCAAGGGCGGCAAGATCGAGTTCCGCGTCGACAAGCACTCGAACCTGCACTTCATCATCGGTAAGGCCTCCTTCACCGACGAGCAGCTGGTCGAGAACTACGCCGCCGCGCTGGACGAGGTGCTCCGCGCCAAGCCGTCCGCCGCCAAGGGCCGCTACATCAAGAAGACCGCGATCTCGACCACCATGGGCCCCGGCATCCAGGTGGACCCGAACCGCACCCGCAACCTCCTCGTCGAGGAGGACCCGGCCGCGGTCTGAGCCTCAGCGCTCTAGAGCAGTCCGTACGGCGGGCCCGCACCCCCTTCACCGGGGGTGCGGGCCCGCCGTCGTTCCCGGGTGCGGGGCCGGCGCGGACCGCAGGGCCGGGCGGGCAGCCGGACCGGGACAAGGGCGGATGGGAACGGCGGGCCGAACCGTCGTACGCTCTGCCGGTCAGACCACGTGGAGCACCTGTGACCGCCGGAGTGTGCCGTGCCGCCCGCCCCTCGCCCCACCGTTCTCGCAGCGGCCCTGCTGCTCGCCACCACCACCGGGTGCAGCCTGCTGGCCGCTCCGACCACCGGCACCCCCGGGGGCCCCGCGCCGGTGCCGCCCAAGCAGGTGGTGCTCACCGCCGCGCAGGCGCTGGACGACGCCGGCAGCGCCCGGATCGACGTGGTGCGGGAGGGCCCGGGCGGCCGGCGCACCGCGAGCGGCTCCCTGGTCTGGGGCGCCTCGGACGAGGCCCGACTGACCGTCACCGACGAACGCGGCAGCGGCCGGCTGACCGTGAAGGACGGCGCCCTCGACCTCGTCTACCAGGACGGCGCGGCGAGGCACGCGGAGCGGAGCACCGCCGAGTCGGTCGACCCCGGGGCGGGCCCCGACCCGGAGGGCTTCGCGGGCGGCTGGACGACGGCTCTGATCTCCAGCCCGGGCGGCCGGGCGTACGAGGTCGCCCAGGGCGTCAAGCTCACCTCGCTCGGCGGCGAGCAGCTGGCCGGGGTGACCGTGGCGCACTACCAGGGCTCCGCGCCGGTGGCCGAACTGTTCGGCAAGGACGACGAGTTGAGCCCGCGACGGCGCGCCGCCACACTGGACTGGTACCGGCAGCACGGGGTGACGGCGATCGGCTACGACATCTGGGTCGGGCCCGGCATGCAGCTGCTGCGGCTGCGCGAGACGGTCCGGGGGGACGCGGGAACCACGGTGACGACGACCGATGTCTCGGCTCCCGGGGCGGCGGACGCGACGCCCGCCGCGGGCGGGTGACGGGGAGGCGGATATCCGGTGCGTGGGGACATCGACGATCCGTTAGAGTCCGCATGAAAAGAACATGAGAAGAGCTGACGATCGGTTCTTCCATGGGGATCTGGATCTCACGGGGGTACCTTCATGCGCGCTCTGCGCCTCGCCTCGGCCGTCGCGACGACGGCCGTCCTGCTCGGTGCCGCGACCGCCTGCGGCAGTGACGCCAAGAGCGGCGACGCCAAGGGCGGCACCAAGACCGGTGAGGCCAAGCCCGGTGACACCAAGAGCGCCGACGCCAAGAGCGCCGACGCCAAGGGCGCCGACCCGCTCGCGGCGGCCCTGGCCGCGGACCCGAAGGCCGCGCTGGCCGCGTCCGCCGTGGTGATGCAGAAGGCCGGCAACGGCAAGGTCACCATGATCCCGGCCGATCCCACCGACCCCGCCGGCACCGGCGACGCGGACTGGAAGGACCCGGCCAAGGCGGCCGTGGACCTGGCCAGCGACATCGAGGGCAAGAAGCTCCGGATCCGGGTGCTCGGAACGGACGCCTACCTCGGCGGCGGCGACGACGTCGCGCCGGCCCTCGGCGGCAAGCACTGGGTCAAGATGCCCGCCGACGCGACGGGCGACAGCTTCCGGGCGGTCGGCCAGATGACGAACCCGGTCGTCCTGCTCACCGTCGCGGCCCAGAGCGGCAAGCTCTCCAAGATCGGCCAGGAGGCCGTGGACGGCGTCCAGACCACCCACCTGCGGGCGGAGCAGGACACCGCCGCGCTGGTGGCCGGGATGACGGCGCTCTCGGCGGGCCAGCGCACGGCCGTCCAGAAGACGCTGGAGGAGGACGGCAAGACCCTCACCATCGACTTCTGGCTGAACGCCAACCAGGAGCTCGTCCAGTACAAGGAGTACGGCGACACCAACGGCGAGAAGCAGGCCGTCACGATCAAGTACTCCAACCTCGGCAAGGCCGCCGCGATCGCGGCGCCGGCCGCCGCCGACCTCGGCAACGAGGCCGACGTGCTCAAGCTGCTCGGCTGATCCGGCCGGACCGGACACCGGGCCCACCCGCAACAACCGGCTACCACCCCGGGCGCACCACGCGCCCGGGGGTCCTCAAGGGGGGAATCATGGCTGGAACCCGCAAGACCGCCGTCGCCGTCGTCCTCGCCGCCCTGGCGCTGACCGCGACCGCGTGCAACAACAACGACAAGAGCGCCGCCCCGGCCGCGCCGACCACGGCCGCCACCTCGGCCACCCCGTCGGCCGCCGCCCCGACCACCGCCGCGAAGCCGGAGAAGGTCAGCCCGGCGGTCTTCCTGGAGCAGGTCACCCAGAAGACCGGCGCGGCCAAGTCGGCGAAGGTCGACGAGGTGATCCAGGTCGGCGAGGTCGTCATGAAGGGCCAGGGGGCGGTGTCCTGGGCCGACGGCCTGGAGGCCGACCTCACGATGGACCTGTCGGGCTCCCCGATGGCCAAGCTCCTGGAGCCGCTGACCGGCGGGCCGAAGGTGCACTACCTGTACGCCAAGGACGCCATGTACATGGGCCTGGGCGGGCAGCTGGTGGAGAGCGGCAGCCCGAAGTGGGTGCGCTACAGCAAGGCCGACATGGCCAAGGCGTCCGGCGGCACGACCGACCAGCTGCAGAGCGCGGACCCGGTGCAGGGCGTCCGGACGCTGATCGCCAGCGGCAAGGTCACCGAGGTCGGCCAGGAGACGGTGAACGGCAAGGCCACCACCCACTACTCCGGTGTGCTCAGCGCGGCCGACGTGGTCAAGGCCACCGGCCAGGGCATGACCCAGGCGCAGGTCGACAAGATCAAGCAGAACCTGGACACGGCCGGCATCACCACCGACCAGATCGACGTCTGGGTCGACGCCGACAAGCTCGTGGTCAAGCGGAGCGAGGTGGCCGAGACCAAGGCCGGCGCGCTGAACGTCACCGTCAGCTACTCGGACTACGGCACCCCGGTGATCGCCTCCACCCCGGCGGACTTCATCGACCTCGCCGACCTCCAGAAGGCCGCGGCCGGCAGCTGATCCGCGCGGCCGGGGAGGCGGGGCACCGGAAGCCGGTCCCCGCCTCCCCGGCCCCGGGCCCGGCTGGGCCGACCCGGTGGATCCGCCCGGCGGAGGGGGCCGCCACCGGGCGGACCGGGGACGGGTGGCAAGGTGGCCGGGACGGGGCCGCCGCGGGACGGGGCCGGGCGAGAGGGGAACGGGCGATGGCGGCACGGCAGCGGTTGGCGGCAGTGGCCGCCGTCGCCCTGCTGGCGAGCGGGCTGAGCGGGTGCGGCGGGGACGGCGGCGCGCCCGCCGCGACGCCCGGCAGCCCGAGCCCGGTCGGCGCCCCGCTCTCCACCGCCTCCCCGAGCGCGCAGGCCAAGCCCACCGACCGCTCGCCGCACGGGGTGCTGCTCTCCGCCCAGCTGGCCATGCAGACCGCCCGCCGGGCCAAGGTCAGCTACCGGCTCGGTTCGGACGCCGGATCCGGCCCGCTGTTCTGGCAGCCCAAGACCGCGCTCCAGATCAAGCGCTCCACCCCGGCCGAGGCCGAGCAGCTGATCGTCGTGGACACCGTCGCCTACCAGGGCGGGGACGCCGCCACCGCGGCCCGGCAGGGCGGCCGGCACTGGGAGCGCTTCACCGTCCCGCCGGACGCGGACGGCCACAAGGAGATCCCGTACGCCGGGCTGATCGACCTGCTGAACCCGGTCGAGGCGCTGACCGCGGCCAACGCCGAGGGGACGGACCCGGTCTTCGTCGGCGAGGAGAAGTTCGAGGACTCCACCGTCGAGCACTACCGGGTCACCACCACCGCCGAGAAGTACGCCGCCGCCCAGACCCAGCTGACCCAGTCCCGCCGGGACGGCCTGCGGGCCGCGCTCGCGCCCGGCGGCTCGATCTCCCTCACCCTGGACCTCTGGCTCAACGACAAGGACCAGCTGGTCCGGCTCCAGCGCACCGGCAGCGGGGACAGCGGGCGGGCGGACGACTCGGTGCTCTACACCGACCTCGCCGGCGCGCTGCTCTCGGCGCAGGCGCCGGCCGAGGCGGACACCGCGGACACCGGCGTCCGGACGGTCTCCCCGCTGGCCCGTTGAGCGGGCGCCCGGGATGCTCCGGGACGGCCCGGGCCTGCTCCGTCCGGGGGCGATTTGCACCTCGCGGAGGGCTCCGGCTACGCTGGCCGAAGCCAAAGACCGCTGGTTGTCGCCGCGCCCGTCAGGGAGCAGGTGACCGAAGGATCTGCGCTTCGTCGCAGGCAGCCCGCGCAGGTGCGTCTGGAGCTTCGATTTCCGGGTCCCGCGTTCGCGTGGAGGTCCGTCGAGGTCGTTCCGAGCCCCGTGCCCCTGCGCACCGGGGCTCATTGCATTTCTGCAAGGGCTTTCCTTCCGTCCGGTCGGTCCACGGCGACCTAGGTCGACTTTCGCGGTCGGCCCGAATTCGACATCACGGAAGGAGGCGTAAGCCTATGGCCAGGCCCGACAAGGCTGCCGCCGTCGCCGAGATCACGGACAAGTTCCGTGGCTCCTCCGCGGCGCTGCTGACCGAGTACCGCGGTCTCTCGGTGAAGCAGGTCAAGACCCTGCGTCGCTCGCTCGGCGACAACGCCGAGTACGCCGTGGTGAAGAACACGCTGACCAAGATCGCGGCCAATGAGGTCGGGATCACGGAGCTCGACGACCTGTTCAACGGTCCGACGGCTGTCGCCTTCGTCACCGGTGACCCGGTGGAGTCGGCGAAGGCTCTGCGTGACTTCGCCAAGGAGAACCCCGCTCTCATCATCAAGGGCGGTGTCCTTGACGGTAAGGCGCTGTCCGCCGATGAGATCAAGAAGCTCGCGGACCTCGAGTCCCGCGAGGTGCTGCTCGCCAAGCTGGCGGGTGCCCTGAAGGCCAAGCAGTCCCAGGCTGCCGCGCTCTTCCAGGCCCTGCCGTCGAAGCTCGTCCGCACTGTGGACGCGCTGCGCGACAAGGTCGAGCAGGGCGGTGCCGGTACGCCGGCTCCCGCCGCCGAGGACGCCGCCGCCGAGTAATTCGGCAGGCTCACGCCTCGCTGCGGGCCCGTACGCCCGCCCCACCCGTACATCCGGCACCAACCTGCCGATTTAGTGGAAGGACGCCATCATGGCGAAGCTGTCCCAGGACGAGCTGCTCGCGCAGTTCGAGGAGCTCACCCTCATCGAGCTGGCCGCCTTCGTGAAGGCCTTCGAGGAGAAGTTCGACGTCACCGCCGCCGCGCCGGTCGCCGTTGCCGCCGCCGGCGTTGCCGGCCCGGCCGCCGAGGCCGCTGAGGAGCAGGACGAGTTCGACGTCATCCTCGAGGCCGCTGGCGACAAGAAGATCCAGGTCATCAAGGAGGTGCGCACCCTGACCTCCCTCGGCCTGAAGGAGGCCAAGGACCTCGTTGACACCGCTGGTGCCAAGGTCCTGGAGAAGGTTGCCAAGGACGTTGCCGAGAAGGCCAAGGCTGCCCTCGAGGGCGCCGGCGCCAAGGTCACCGTCAAGTGATCTCGCGCCCCCTCTGAGGGGGCGTAGGGCCGGGCCGATCACCCTTGCGGGTGGTCGGCCCGGCTTTTTCGCGTTTCCGGGCCGGGCCCGGGCCCCGCCGGGGCCGCCCCCGGCCCCGTTCCCCCGACCGGCCGGTACGGCCCGCCGGCGTGGCCGACGGCCCACTCGGCACCGTCGGTGCCGGGGGGTATGGTGATCAACGTCGTCGAGGGCGGCGCCACCACGGCTTCTGTAACGCCGGGGGGCTCCGGATCGATAGACAGGTCGAGGCCCGCGCCGCCGGCGGGCCCTTGACGAACCTGGCGCGGCGCGCGATTCTCAAGGCGCGAGTCCGCCGGGTTGGTTCGCCACTGGATGCATAACCAGTGGCTCCGGCGGGAAATGACTCCACGTGAGTTAGAGCAGTACCCGGTGGGCGCCCGCGCCCGCCGGCTACCGGGAGGAGTCTCCGATTCGGTCTCCGAATCAGAGCTGGACAGCAGTGTCGCCATTGGCTACACTGTCCCTTTGCGCTGCCTGTTAGCTTCTCCGTGACTCGTCGCCCGGAGTTTGCGTTGCCCTGATGGGGTCTGGCACCGCCTCCGCAAAGCGGCTCTGACCTGGGGTTTCGACCCCGGCGGAGGCCAGTGGCGAGGGAGGCGGCACCAAGCCCAAGCAGGCCCGGCTGGTACGCGCGTAGTGAGCTCCGAGCCCTCGGAAGGACCCCCCTCTTGGCCGCGCCGCGCAACGCCTCGAACAATTCCGCCGCATCCACCGCCCCGCTCCGCGTCTCGTTCGCGAAGATCAAGGAGCCCCTCGAGGTCCCGAACCTCCTGGCCCTGCAGACCGAGAGCTTTGACTGGCTGCTCGGCAACGCGGCCTGGAAGTCCCGGGTCGAGGCGGCCCTGGAGAGTGGTCAGGACGTCCCCACGAAGTCCGGTCTGGAGGAGATCTTCGAGGAGATCTCCCCGATCGAGGACTTCAGCGGGTCGATGTCGCTGACCTTCCGCGACCACCGTTTCGAGCCGCCGAAGAACTCCATTGACGAGTGCAAGGACCGCGACTTCACGTTCGCGGCCCCGCTCTTCGTCACGGCCGAGTTCACCAACAACGAGACCGGTGAGATCAAGTCTCAGACGGTCTTCATGGGCGACTTCCCGCTCATGACCCACAAGGGCACGTTCGTGATCAACGGCACCGAGCGTGTCGTCGTGTCGCAGCTCGTCCGCTCCCCGGGTGTGTACTTCGACTCCACCCTGGACAAGGTGTCCGACAAGGACATCTACTCCTGCAAGGTCATCCCCTCGCGTGGTGCCTGGCTGGAGATGGAGATCGACAAGCGCGACATGGTCGGCGTCCGCATCGACCGCAAGCGCAAGCAGTCCGTCACCGTGCTGCTCAAGGCGCTCGGCTGGACCAACGAGATGATTCTCGAGGAGTTCGGCGAGTACGAGTCGATGCGCGCCACCCTGGAGAAGGACCACACCCAGGGCCAGGACGACGCGCTGCTGGACATCTACCGCAAGCTGCGTCCGGGCGAGCCGCCCACGCGCGAGGCCGCGCAGACGCTTCTGGAGAACCTGTACTTCAACCCGAAGCGCTACGACCTCGCGAAGGTCGGCCGTTACAAGGTCAACCGCAAGCTGGGCAACGCCGAGTCGCTGGACTCCGGCGTGCTCACCGAGCCCGACATCATCGGTGCGATCAAGTACCTGGTGAAGCTGCACGCGGGCGAGACCGAGTGGCGTGACGACGAAGGCCGCGACATCGTGGTCGAGGTCGACGACATCGACCACTTCGGCAACCGTCGCCTGCGCAACGTCGGCGAGCTCATCCAGAACCAGGTCCGTACGGGTCTCGCCCGTATGGAGCGCGTCGTGCGCGAGCGCATGACCACCCAGGACGTCGAGGCGATCACGCCGCAGACCCTGATCAACATCCGGCCGGTCGTCGCCTCCATCAAGGAGTTCTTCGGCACCAGCCAGCTGTCGCAGTTCATGGACCAGACGAACCCGCTGTCGGGCCTGACCCACAAGCGTCGTCTGTCCGCGCTGGGCCCCGGTGGTCTGTCCCGTGAGCGGGCCGGCTTCGAGGTCCGTGACGTGCACCCCTCGCACTACGGCCGCATGTGTCCGATCGAGACCCCCGAAGGCCCGAACATCGGTCTGATCGGCTCGCTCGCCTCGTACGGCCGGGTCAACGCGTTCGGCTTCATCGAGACCCCGTACCGCAAGGTCATCGAGGGTGTCGTCACGGAGCAGGTCGACTACCTGACCGCCGACGAGGAGGACCGCTACGTCATCGCCCAGGCGAACGCGCCGCTGACCGCGGACCTGCACTTCGCCGAGCCGCGTGTCCTGGTCCGCCGCCGTGGCGGCGAGATCGACTACATCCCGGGCACCGAGATCGACTACATGGACGTCTCGCCGCGCCAGATGGTGTCGGTCGCGACCGCCATGATCCCGTTCCTCGAGCACGACGACGCCAACCGCGCGCTCATGGGCTCGAACATGATGCGCCAGGCGGTGCCGCTGCTGAAGAGCGAGGCTCCGCTGGTCGGTACCGGCATGGAGTACCGCTGCGCCGTCGACGCCGCGGACGTCATCACCGCCGAGAAGGCCGGTGTCGTCCAGGAGGTCTCGGCCGACTACGTCACCGTGGCCAACGACGACGGCACGTACACCACGTACCGCGCCGCCAAGTTCACCCGCTCGAACCAGGGCACCGCCTTCAACCAGAAGGTGCTCGTGGACGAGGGCGCCCGGGTCGAGGTCAACCAGGTGCTGGCCGACGGCCCGTGCACCGACGAGGGCGAGATGGCCCTCGGCAAGAACCTGCTCGTGGCGTTCATGTCGTGGGAGGGCCACAACTACGAGGACGCGATCATCCTGTCGCAGCGCCTCGTGCAGGACGACGTCCTCTCCTCGATCCACATCGAGGAGCACGAGGTCGACGCCCGTGACACCAAGCTCGGCCCCGAGGAGATCACCCGGGACATCCCGAACGTCTCCGAGGAGGTCCTCGCGGACCTCGACGAGCGCGGCATCATCCGCATCGGCGCCGACGTCGTCACCGGCGACATCCTGGTCGGCAAGGTCACGCCCAAGGGCGAGACCGAGCTGACCCCGGAGGAGCGCCTGCTCCGCGCGATCTTCGGCGAGAAGGCCCGTGAGGTCCGCGACACCTCGCTGAAGGTTCCGCACGGTGAGTCCGGCAAGGTCATCGGCGTCCGCGTCTTCGACCGCGAAGAGGGCGACGAGCTGCCCCCGGGCGTCAACCAGCTGGTCCGCGTCTACGTGGCCCAGAAGCGCAAGATCACCAACGGTGACAAGCTCGCCGGCCGTCACGGCAACAAGGGCGTCATCTCGAAGATCCTGCCGGTCGAGGACATGCCGTTCCTGGAGGACGGCACCCCGGTCGACATCATCCTCAACCCGCTGGGTGTCCCGTCCCGAATGAACCCGGGACAGGTCCTGGAGATCCACCTCGGGTGGCTCGCCAAGCAGGGCTGGGACGTCTCCGGGCTGGCCGACGAGTGGGCCCAGCGCCTGCAGGCGATCGGCGCCGACACCGTCGAGGGCGGCACCAACCTCGCCACCCCGGTCTTCGACGGCGCCCGCGAGGACGAGATCACCGGCCTGCTGGACAACACCACCCTCACCCGTGACGGTGAGCGCCTGGTGAACTCCACCGGCAAGGCCCGACTGTTCGACGGCCGCTCCGGCGAGCCGTTCCCGATGCCGGTCTCGGTCGGCTACATGTACATCCTCAAGCTGCACCACCTGGTCGACGACAAGCTGCACGCCCGTTCGACCGGTCCGTACTCGATGATCACCCAGCAGCCGCTCGGTGGTAAGGCGCAGTTCGGTGGTCAGCGCTTCGGTGAGATGGAGGTGTGGGCCCTCGAGGCGTACGGCGCGGCCTACGCGCTCCAGGAGCTCCTCACCATCAAGTCCGACGACGTCCTCGGCCGAGTCAAGGTCTACGAGGCCATCGTCAAGGGCGAGAACATCCCCGAGCCCGGCATTCCCGAGTCCTTCAAGGTTCTCATCAAGGAAATGCAGTCGCTCTGCCTCAACGTGGAGGTGCTGTCCTCGGACGGCCAGTCCATCGAGATGCGGGACTCCGACGAGGACGTGTTCCGCGCCGCCGAGGAGCTCGGCATCGACCTGTCCCGGCGCGAGCCGAGCAGCGTCGAAGAGGTCTGACGGAGGCCGGGCCGGCCGCAGCAGCGGCCGGCCCGCCCCCAGGCCCCCCTCAGACCACATGAACGACTCTCGACTTACGAAAGAGGGCTTGACGACCAGTGCTTGACGTCAACTTCTTCGACGAGCTCCGCATCGGCCTGGCCACCGCCGACGACATCCGCCAGTGGTCGCACGGCGAGGTCAAGAAGCCGGAGACCATCAACTACCGCACCCTGAAGCCGGAAAAGGACGGGCTCTTCTGCGAGAAGATCTTCGGCCCCACCCGGGACTGGGAGTGCTACTGCGGTAAGTACAAGCGCGTCCGCTTCAAGGGCATCATCTGCGAGCGCTGCGGCGTCGAGGTGACCCGCGCCAAGGTGCGCCGCGAGCGGATGGGCCACATCGAGCTGGCCGCCCCGGTCACCCACATCTGGTACTTCAAGGGCGTGCCGTCCCGCCTGGGCTACCTGCTCGACCTGGCGCCGAAGGACCTCGAGAAGGTCATCTACTTCGCCGCCTACATGATCACCTGGGTCGACGACGAGCGCCGCCAGCGCGACCTCCCGTCCCTGGAGGCGCACGTCTCGGTCGAGCGCCAGCAGATCGAGAACCGCCGCGAC
Organism: Kitasatospora sp. NPDC048715; assembly: GCF_043198905.1. Taxonomy (NCBI): domain Bacteria; kingdom Bacillati; phylum Actinomycetota; class Actinomycetes; order Kitasatosporales; family Streptomycetaceae; genus Kitasatospora; species Kitasatospora sp. NPDC048715. The sequence continues at coordinate 690,883 of NZ_JBICVH010000001.1, forward strand.
TCGGACCTCGAGGCCCGCGCCAAGAAGGCCGAGACCGACCTGGCCGAGCTGGAGGCCGAGGGCGCCAAGGCCGACGTGCGCCGCAAGGTGCGCGAGGGCGCCGAGCGCGAGATGAAGCAGCTGCGCGACCGCGCGCAGCGCGAGCTCGACCGCCTCGACGAGGTGTGGGCCCGCTTCAAGAACCTCAAGGTCCAGGACCTCGAGGGCGACGAGCTGCTCTACCGCGAGCTGCGCGACCGCTTCGGCACCTACTTCTCCGGCTCGATGGGCGCGGCGGCCCTCAAGGACCGCCTGGAGACCTTCGACCTGGCGGAGGAGTCCGAGCGCCTGCGCGAGATCATCCGCACCGGCAAGGGCCAGAAGAAGACCCGTGCGCTCAAGCGCCTCAAGGTCGTCTCCGCCTTCCTGCAGACCACCAACAAGCCCAACGGCATGGTGCTGGACTGCGTCCCGGTCATCCCGCCGGACCTGCGTCCGATGGTGCAGCTGGACGGTGGCCGCTTCGCGACCTCCGACCTGAACGACCTGTACCGCCGCGTGATCAACCGCAACAACCGCCTGAAGCGCCTTCTCGACCTCGGTGCCCCCGAGATCATCGTGAACAACGAGAAGCGCATGCTCCAGGAGGCCGTCGACGCGCTGTTCGACAACGGCCGTCGTGGTCGCCCGGTCACGGGCCCCGGCAACCGCCCGCTGAAGTCCCTCAGCGACATGCTGAAGGGCAAGCAGGGTCGTTTCCGTCAGAACCTGCTCGGCAAGCGAGTCGACTACTCGGCCCGTTCGGTCATCGTCGTCGGCCCGCAGCTCAAGCTGCACCAGTGCGGTCTGCCGAAGGCCATGGCGCTGGAGCTCTTCAAGCCGTTCGTGATGAAGCGCCTGGTCGACCTGAACCACGCGCAGAACATCAAGTCGGCCAAGCGCATGGTCGAGCGTGCCCGCCCGGTCGTGTGGGACGTGCTCGAAGAGGTCATCGCCGAGCACCCGGTCCTGCTGAACCGTGCGCCCACCCTGCACCGCCTCGGCATCCAGGCCTTCGAGCCGCAGCTGGTCGAGGGCAAGGCCATCCAGATCCACCCGCTCGTCTGCACCGCGTTCAACGCGGACTTCGACGGTGACCAGATGGCCGTCCACCTGCCGCTCTCCGCGGAGGCGCAGGCCGAGGCCCGCATCCTGATGCTGTCCTCGAACAACATCCTGAAGCCGGCCGACGGTCGCCCCGTCACCATGCCGACCCAGGACATGGTGCTCGGTCTGTTCTTCCTGACCTCGGACCGCGAGAACGTGAAGGGCGCCGGCCGCACCTTCTCGTCGACCGCCGAGGCGATCATGGCCTTCGACGCCCGCGACCTGGACGTCCAGGCCCCGATCGAGCTGCGCCTGCCGGCCGGCACCGTCCCGCCGCGCGGCTGGACCGCCCCGGTGGACGAGGACGGCCAGTCGAGCTGGTTCGACGGCGAGCCCTTCCGCCTGACCACCACCCTGGGCCGCGCGCTCTTCAACGAGCTGCTGCCCGAGGACTACCCGTTCGTCGACTACGAGGTGGGCAAGAAGCAGCTCTCCGCGATCGTCAACGACCTGGCGGAGCGCTACCCCAAGGTCGTCGTCGCGGCGACCCTGGACAACCTGAAGGCGTCCGGCTTCCACTGGTCGACCCGCTCGGGTGTCACCGTCTCGATCTCCGACGTCGTCGTCCCGCCGAACAAGCCCCAGATCCTCGAGGGCTACGAGGCGAAGGCGGAGAAGGTCCAGCGTCAGTACGAGCGCGGCCTGATCACCAACGACGAGCGCAAGCAGGAGCTCATCGGCATCTGGACCCAGGCGACCAACGAGGTCGCCGAGGCCATGAACGAGAACTTCCCGAAGACGAACCCCATCTTCATGATGGTCGACTCGGGTGCTCGTGGAAACATGATGCAGATGCGCCAGATCGCCGGTATGCGTGGTCTGGTGTCGAACGCCAAGAACGAGACCATCCCGCGACCCATCAAGGCGTCGTTCCGTGAGGGTCTGTCCGTGCTGGAGTACTTCATCTCCACCCACGGTGCCCGTAAGGGTCTGGCCGACACCGCCCTCCGTACCGCCGACTCCGGTTACCTCACCCGTCGTCTGGTCGACGTCTCCCAGGACGTCATCATTCGCGAGGAGGACTGCGGCACCGAGCGCGGCCTGAAGCTGGCGATCGGCTCCGTGGGTGCGGACGGCGTGCTGCGCAAGGCCGACGACGTCGAGACCAGCGTCTACGCCCGCATGCTCGCCGAGGACATCACGGTGGACGGCAAGCTCCTTGCCACCGCCAACACCGACCTCGGCGACGTCCTGATCGACGAGCTGATCCGCCACGGCATCGGCGAGGTCAAGACCCGCTCGATCCTGACCTGTGAGTCGGCCGTCGGCACCTGTGCCATGTGCTACGGGCGCTCGCTGGCCACCGGCAAGCTGGTCGACATCGGTGAGGCGGTCGGCATCATCGCCGCCCAGTCCATCGGTGAGCCCGGTACCCAGCTGACCATGCGTACCTTCCACACCGGTGGTGTGGCCGGTGACGACATCACCCAGGGTCTGCCGCGTGTCGTCGAGCTCTTCGAGGCTCGTACCCCGAAGGGTGTGGCTCCGATCTCGGAGGCGCAGGGCCGGGTCCGCATCGAGGACACCGAGAAGACCCGCAAGCTGGTCGTCACGCCGGACGACGGCACCGACGAGATCGCCTACCCGGTCTCGAAGCGTGTGAAGCTGCTCGTCAGCGAGGGCGAGGCGGTCGAGGTCGGCCAGAAGCTGACCATGGGTGCCACCAACCCGCACGACGTCCTGCGCATCATGGGCCAGCGTGCCGTCCAGGTCCACCTGGTCGCCGAGGTCCAGAAGGTCTACAACTCGCAGGGTGTGTCGATCCACGACAAGCACATCGAGATCATCATCCGGCAGATGCTCCGCCGCGTGACGATCATCGAGTCGGGCGACGCCGAGCTGCTGCCCGGCGAGCTGGTCGAGCGCGGCCGCTTCGAGCAGGAGAACCGCCGCGTCGTCGCCGAGGGCGGTCACCCCGCCTCCGGCCGTCCGCAGCTGATGGGTATCACCAAGGCCTCGCTGGCCACCGAGTCCTGGCTGTCGGCCGCCTCCTTCCAGGAGACGACCCGGGTCCTCACCGACGCGGCGATCCACGCCAAGTCGGACCCGCTGCTGGGCCTCAAGGAGAACGTCATCCTCGGTAAGCTCATCCCGGCCGGTACGGGCCTGCCCCGTTACCGCAACATCCGGGTCGAGCCGACCGAGGAGGCCAAGGCCGCGATGTACTCGGCCGTCGGCTACGACGACTACGACCTGTCGCCCTTCGGCGCCGGCTCCGGCCAGGCGGTTCCGCTGGACGACTACGACTACGGCCCGTACACCGGCTGAGTCGCGCAGCACCGATCGCAGGGCGGTCACCCCACGGGGTGGCCGCCCTGCGGCGTTCCCGGGGGCTCCAGGGGCCGCCGGGGGCTGCCGGGGGCTGCCGGGGGCGTGGGGGGCCCGGCCGGCGGGGCCGCTCGGGGCGCGGACGGAAGCCGATTAGGTCATTCGGCCGAAGTCGCGTAGAGTCATGTTTACCGACGCGGGGTGGAGCAGCTCGGTAGCTCGCTGGGCTCATAACCCAGAGGTCGCAGGTTCAAATCCTGTCCCCGCTACAAATAGAAGGGCCCGGAGGCATCAAGCCTCCGGGCCCTTCGGCATTCCCGGGGCCGGCCGGCTCCGTCGCACGGGGGAGGGGCGGGAACCGCTCCGGCGGGGGAGGCGGTCGGGGCGGCCGCCGAGGGAGGGTTCCCGGTGTCGGTCGACGGGCTTTCGAAGGAGCCGGGGATGAAGCGGGTGCTGGGCGCGGTGGCGATCACGGCGGGGGTGCTGGTCGGGATGTCGGCCTGCCTGCCGTTCGGGGACGACGCGGAGCACCGGACGGTGAGCTACGGGGTGGCGGGGCCGGTCCGGGAGCTCGTCGTGGAGGGGGCCGACGGCGGGGTGGTGGTGCACGGGGGCGGTGACGCCGTGCACGTGGTCGAGAAGCAGGACTACCGGGGGGACGCGCCGAAGAGCACCCACGAGGTGACGGACGGCGTGCTGAGGCTGACGTACGACTGCGGCTCCTGCGGGATCGGGTACACCGTGCAGGTGCCCGCCGGGACCAGGGTGCGGGTGAAGGAGGGCAACGGCGGCGTCAAGCTGTCCGGGCTGGCCGGCGAGGTGGACGCCGAGGTGACCAACGGCGGGGTCGAGGCCGACGGGCTGCGGGCCCCGCGGGTGCGGCTGACCACGGTGAACGGCGGGGTGCGGGCCGACTTCGCCGCGGCGCCGTCGAAGGTCGAGGCGAGCACCACCAACGGCGGGGTGCGGCTGCGGGTGCCGGCCGGGGAGGCGTACGCGGTGGACGCCCGGGCCTCGGCCGGCGCGGTGGACCTGGGCATCCCCTCGCAGCCGGGCGCGGCGCGCAGCATCAGCGCCCGGGCGGAGACCGGCGGAGTGACGGTCAGCGGTGGCTGACCTGGGCGTTCCGCAGGCGCTGCCGGTAGGGCATGATCTCCTGCGCGGGGGCGGCGTCCCCGGCTACGGGGGAGGGACCGGGGTGGAGCGTGCGGTGCGCCTGCGCGGCCGGGTGGACGGGTTCGGCCCGTACCTGCCGGACTCGCTGCTGGCGGTGGCGGCGGCCGGGGTCGCGCTCTGGGCGGTGTCCCAGGACACCACGGTGCGCCCGTGGTGGATCCACCTGCTCGCGGTGGCGACCGCGCTGCCGCTGCCCTGGCGGCGCCTGAGGCCGCTGACGGTGCTGGCGCTGGCGACGGCGCCGTCGCTGGTGATCTCGGTGGTGGCGCACTCGGCCAACCCCCAGGTGCCGCTCTCCGGGGTGGTCGCCCTCTACACGGTGGCGGAACGGTCCTCGGAGCGGGTGCGGTGGAGCGTGCTGGCGGTGGTGGTGGCCGGCAACGTGCTGGGCACCCACTCGCCGAACGGCGCGCTGTTCAGCCTGGTCACCTCCGTCGGCACCTTCGTGTTCGGCTCGCTGGTGCGCGCCCAGCGGCAGCTGGCCCGGGTGCAGGCGGAGCGGGCCCGGGACGCCGGCGAACGGGCGGCGAGCGACGCGGCCCGGGCGGTGGCGGAGGAGCGGGCCCGGATCGCCCGGGAGATGCACGACATCCTGGCCCACGCCGTCTCGCTGATGGTGATCCAGGCCGAGGCCGGGCCGGTGGTGGTGCGCAGCGATCCGGACCGGGCCGTCCGCGCGTTCGACACCATCGCCGACGCGGGCCGGGACGCGATGGTCCAGCTGCGGCGCGTGCTGGGGGTGCTGAAGGATCCGGAGGCGGGCCGGCAGCTGGCGCCGCAGCCCCGGCTGGCCGAACTCGCCGCGGTGGCCGACCGGGTGCGCGCGGCGGGGCCGCGGGTGGATCTCGAACTTCCCGGGCAGGAGGGTCCGCTGCCGGCCGACGTGGAGACGGCGGCGTACCGGATCGTGCAGGAGGCGCTGACCAACACGGTCAAGCACGCTGGGGCGGACCGGGTCGCGGTCCGGGTGCGGCGGGCCGGGGAGGTGCTGGAGGTGGTGGTCTCGGACAACGGACGCGGGGTGCCGGCCGCGGCCGGCCGTGCGGTGGTCGGCTGGTCCGGCGGCCGCGGGCTGGTCGGCATCCGGGAGCGGGCGGCGGCCTGCGGCGGGCTGGCCGAGGCCGGGCCGGGGCCGGAGGGCAGGGGTTTCCTGGTGAGGGCCCGGCTGCCGCTGGGCACCGGCGGGGTGGTGGAGAGGGTGGACGAATGACGCCGATCCGGGTGGTCGTCGCGGACGACCAGGAGCTGGTGCGGGCCGGGTTCGGGATGATCCTGGACGCGCAGCCGGACATCGAGGTGGTGGCCGAGGCGTGCAACGGTGCCGAGGCGATCGAGGCGGTGCGCGCGCACGGCCCGGACGTGCTGCTGCTGGACGTCCGGATGCCGGTGATGGACGGGCTGGAGGCGGCCCGCCGGGTGTGCGCCGAGTTCCCGTCGACCAAGGTGATCATGCTGACCACCTTCGACATCGACGACTACGTCTTCGACGCGCTGTACGCGGGTGCCAGCGGCTTCCTGCTCAAGGACGTCCGGCGGGACGACCTGGCGCACGGGGTGCGGATGGTCGCCTCGGGGGAGGCGCTGCTCGCGCCGTCGGTGACCAGGCGGCTGATCGGCGAGTTCGCGGCCCGTCGGCCGGGGGCGCCGGAGCGGGCGGTGCGACCGCCGTCGCGGCTGCTGGAGCAGCTGACCCTGCGCGAGCGGGAGACGCTGCGGCTGATCGCGCGCGGGCTGTCCAACGCCGAGATCGCGGCCGAGCTGGTGGTCAGCGAGCACACGGTGAAGACGCACGTCAGCAATGTGCTGAGCAAGCTCGGGCTGCGGGACCGGGTGCACGCGGTGGTGTTCGCGTACGAGGCGGGGGCGGTGGTGGCGGGGGAGTCCTGACGGGCTCCCCCGTGCGGGGGAGGCGGCCGGTTCGCCGGTGCGGGGGATCCGGGACGAGGGCCCCGGCCGGGAGGCTCTGCGGTGTCGGAACGGACCACACCGCTGGAGACCATCGGATGAACACCGCCCTGGATGCCCGGAACACCCGCCCCACCCGCCTCAGCGGCCTCACGCCGTACGCCGTCGTCGGCGCCCCCGCCCTGATGGCCCTCTACGGCGGCATCCGCCTGGTGCCGGGCTCCCGGGCGCCCGGCCCCGGCTGGACGGCGGGGCACACCGCGATGCTCGCCGGGCTGCTGCTGTTCGCTCCCGTCCTCCTCGCCCTGCACCGGCGGCTCGCCCCGCGCGGCACGGCCGGGCGGACCGCGGCCGGGGCGGCGCTGGGGACGGCCTTCGCGGGGCTGCTCTGCTCGCTGGCGCAGATCGGCATCGACCTGGTGGTGGGGCTGGCGGCGGCGGACAAGGCCGAGCAGTCGCGGCTGTTCGACCGGGTCCAGGACGTCCCGGGCGTGCTGCCGGTCGTCTACCAGGTCGGCCCGCTGCTCTTCTACGTCGGCCTGCTGGCGCTGCTGACCGCCGCCGCGGCGGGCCGCTCCCGGGTGCTGCGCTGGTGGAGCCCGGTGCTGGCGCTGCTCGGCACCCTGGCCTCGGGCGTCGACCTGGCCCTCGTCCCGCTCGCCGCCGCCTGCTACCTGCTCGCGCTCGCCCCGCTGGCCCGCCCGGCCGCCGCGCCGCGCGCCGCCCTGGCCTGAAACGCGCGTCCTGGCCCGAAGCGGGCCCCGGCCCGGCGCCCCCGGGTTTTTCGGTGGCCGGTCGTGGGCCGCGGGCCGTACGGTCCGGGGTATGAACGCGAAGCGCCCCCTGATCGCCGTGCTCACCGGCGCGGGCATCTCGACGGACTCCGGCATCCCCGACTACCGCGGCCCGCAGGGGCTGTGGCAGAAGGACCCGTCGGCGCAGGAGCTGGTCACCATCGGGCCGTACCTGGAGGACCCGGAGGTCCGGCGGCGGGCCTGGCGGATGCGGCTGGAGACGGGCGCGCTGGGCGCCGAGCCGAACGCCGGGCACCGGGCGCTGGTCGACCTGGAGCGCTCCGGGCTGCCGCTGCGGGTGCTCACCCAGAACATCGACGGGCTGCACCAGAGGTCCGGGCTGACCGCCCGCAAGGTGCTCGAACTGCACGGCAACGTGCGGGAGACGCAGTGCCTGCGCTGCCGGGTGGTCGGTTCGATGGCGGACGCGCTGGAGCGGGTCGGGGCGGGCGAGCCGGACCCGGCGTGCCGGGAGTGCGGGGGGATCCTCAAGCCGCGCATCGTGATGTTCGGCGAGAACCTGGACCCGGAGGTGCTCGGGCAGGCCGACTCGGTCGCCCGGGCCTGCGACGTCTTCATCGCGGTCGGCACCAGCCTCCAGGTGTTCCCGGTGGCGGGGCTGCCGTACAACGCGGTGCGGACCGGGGCGAAGCTGATCATCGTGAACGGCGAGCCGACGCCCTACGACGAGGCCGCGGCCGAGGTGATCCGGGAGCCGATCTCGCAGGCGCTGCCGAAGCTGGTGCGCCGACTTGTCCTGGAGCGGGCCTGAGCGGGCGCCGGAAGGGTCATGTTCCCGGATGTACCGCGTGCGTACGATGATCTTTCCGGCTTCCCCCCTCCTGGCCTGGAGTGATCGACCGATGACGACGACGGCGAAGTTCGACCCCTGGTCGGCGGCCTTCGTGGCCCACCCGTACGACGCGTACGCCGAACTGCGCGAGCACGCGCCGGTGACGTACTTCGAGCCCACGAACCAGTGGCTCGTCTCGCGCCACGAGGACGTCAGCGCCCTGCTGCGCGACCGGCGGCTCGGCCGCACCTACACCCACCGCTTCAGCCACCAGGAGTTCGGCCGCCCCGAGCCCGACCCGGCGCACGAGCCCTTCCACACCCTCAACGACCACGGGCTGCTCGACCTGGAGGCGCCCGACCACACCCGGCTGCGCCGGCTGGTCTCCAAGGCCTTCACCCCGCGCATGGTCGAGGGCCTGCGCCCCACCGTGCGGCGGCTGGCCGGCGAACTGGTCGACGGGCTGCTCGCGGCCGGCGGCGGCGACCTGATCTCCGCCGTCGCCGAGCCGCTGCCGGTCGCCGTGATCGCCGAGATGCTCGGCGTGCCGGAGGGCGACCGCCACCTGCTGCGGCCCTGGTCCGCCGACATCACCGGGATGTTCGAGCTCAACCCCACCGAGGAGACCGCCCGCCGGGCCGTCACCGCGAGCATCGAGTTCTCCGACTACCTGCGCACCCTGATCCGCGAACGCCGGGGCAACCCCGGGACGGACCTGATCAGCGCGCTCATCCAGGCCCAGGAGGGCTCCGACGCGCTCAGCGAGCAGGAGATGATCTCCACCTGCGTGCTGCTGCTCAACGCCGGCCACGAGGCGACCGTCAACACCACCGGCAACGGCTGGTGGGCGCTGTTCCGCAACCCCGGGGAGCTCGCCCGGCTGCGCGGCTCGGTGGACGCACTGCTGCCCACCGCGATCGAGGAGCTGATGCGCTGGGACACCCCGCTGCAGATGTTCGAGCGCTGGGTGCTGGAGGACATCGAGGTCCGCGGCGTCACCATCCCGCGCGGCGCCGAGATCGCCCTGCTCTTCGGCTCCGCCAACCGCGACCCCGAGCGCTTCGCCGACCCGGACCGCCTCGACCTCGGCCGCACCGACAACCCGCACATCACCTTCGGCGCCGGAATCCACTTCTGTCTGGGTGCCCCGCTCGCCAGACTGGAGCTCACCGAGTCCTACGGCACGCTGCTGCGCCGGGCCCCGGGCCTGCGGCTGGTCCGCGAGCCCGAGTGGAACCCGGGCTACGTGATCCGCGGGCTCAAGGAGCTGTTGGTCGAGGTGTGACGGGAAGAGGGGGGAGCTGCCGTGGGCAAGGCGACGGGGGCACTGCTGGGGCTGGCGATCGGCGACGCGATGGGCCGGCCGACCGAGTTCCAGGACATCGAGCGGATCGCCGCCGACCATCCGGACTGGCGGCGGCTCCCGCTGCCGAAGAAGGCGCTGGTCACCGACGACACCCAGATGACGCTCGCCCTCGCCCGCGGCCTGCGCACCGCCCTGGCGCGCGGGACCCTGACGCCCCTGCGGCTGGAACGGCCGGTCCGCGAGGAGTTCGTCGACTGGTGGCGCTCCCCGCAGAACAACCGCGCCCCCGGCATGACCTGCCTGCGGGCCTGCCAGCGGCTCAGCCACGACGAGTACCGCTGGCAGCAGGCCAGCGACGTCGGCTCCAAGGGCTGCGGCGCCAACATGCGGGTCGCCCCGGTCGGGCTGATCCGCGACCTGGACGCCCGGCAGCTCTCCGGCGCCGCCCAGCTGCAGTCCGCGCTCACCCACGGCCACCCGACCGCGCTCGCCGCCAGTGACCTCACCGCGTACGCCGTGCGCAAGCTCGCCGAGGGCGTCCCGCCCGCCGCACTGCCCGGGGTGCTGCGGGCGTACGCGCTGGCGAGCCGCGAGCAGTACGACGCGTTCTGGCTCGGCGACCTCTCCGACCACTGGTACGGCTCCTCGCCGCAGGCCGTCATCGCCCGCGGCTGGGACGAGTGCCTCCAGGTGCTCGACCGGCTGGACGCGGCGCTCGCCGCCCCCGACGTCGAGGCCGACCCGTGCCTGGCCACCGGCGAGGGCTGGGTCGCCGAGGAGGCCTTCGGCACCGGCCTGCTCTGCTTCCTGCTGCTGCCCGACGACCCGGTGGCGGCCGTCCGCCGGGCCGCCTGCTCCAGCGGCGACTCCGACTCGCTGGCCTGCCTGACCGGCGCCTTCGCCGGCGCCCACCACGGCGAGGCGGCCTGGCCGGCCGACTGGGTGGAGCGGATCGAGCACCGGGACGAACTGCTGGAGTTCGGAGCGCTCTGGGACTGATCCGGGGCACGCCGGCCGGGCGGAACCGGTGGGCGGGGCGGCGCGTCGAAGGGCCATGACGAACCGCAGCACCGCAACCCGTCGCACCCTCCGCCGCCCGGCGGCGCTGCTCCTCGCGGCCGCGCTCGCCACGCCGCTGCTCGCCGGTTGCGGCAGCACCGGGGCCGCCGCGCCCGTGGAGCTCCGGGCGTCCGCGCCCGTGAGCCGGCCGGCCGTCGACCCGGCCCAGGTGGCCGCCACCGCGAGCGCCACCGACGCCTTCGGCCTGGACCTGCTGCACGCCCTGACCAGCGAGCCGGACGCCGCCGGGAGCAACCTCGTGGTCTCCCCGTCCGGCCTGGCCACCCTGCTCGCCATGCTGCTGCCCGGAGCCCGCGGCGCCACCGCCGGGGAACTGGCCGAGGCCCTGCACACCGGGCTCGACCCGCGGCAGTACGCGCTCGCCACCGGCGCGCTGAACCGGCCGGTCCCGGCCACCGACAAGCTGACCCTGCGCCGCAGCGACGACGTCTGGACCCAGCAGGGCCTGGCCGTCGAGCCGGACTACCTCGCCACCCTCGCCGCCGCCTTCGACGCCGGGGTCCACCAGGCCGACTTCGCCAAGGACCCGGACGGGGCCCGCAGGACCGTCAACGCGGCCGTGGAGAAGGCCACCGACGGCCGGATCAAGGAGCTGTTCGGCTCGAACGGGATCACGTCGAGCACCCGGCTGGTGCTCACCGACGCGCTGTACCTCAAGGCGAAGTGGGCCTCCGCCTTCAAGCCCTCGCTCACCGCCGACCGCCCGTTCCACAAGCTCGACGGCTCCGCCCCGGCCGTCCCCACGATGGGGCAGAGCGGGGAGTTCAAGTACGCCGACGGCTCCGGCGGGATCGTCGGCGAGCCCTGGCAGGCCGTCGAACTGCCCTACGCGGAGGGCGGGCTGGTGATGGACCTGATCGTCCCCGCGCAGGGCGGCTTCGCCGCGTTCGCCAAGGGCCTGGACCAGCCCCAGCTCGACCGCGTCCTCGGGGCCCTCGCCGAGCGGCCGGTCGACCTCCGGCTGCCGCGCTTCCACTTCGGCACCTCGAAGGAGCTCACCCCCGCGCTGCGCTCGCTCGGCGTGCGGGCGGCCTTCGACGCGGCCGACTTCGGCGGCATCGCCAAGGACCCGCTGGCCGTCGGCACGGTGGTGCAGAAGGCCACGATCGAGGTCGGCGAGGACGGCACGGTCGCGGCGGCCGGCAGCGGTGTCGGGATGGAGGTGATGGCGGTGCCGAACGCCGAACGGCCGGTCCAGGTGTACGTCGACCGGCCGTTCCTGTTCCTGATCCGGGACGCCCGGGGCGGCGCGCCGCTGTTCCTCGGCCAGGTCACCGACCCGCGGGCGGGCTAGTCACCGGGCCGGGTGGTCACCAGGCGGGGTAGCGCCCGCCGAGCCCGGGGTGCAGTGGGTCGCGGCTGCCGAACAGCACCAGCAGGTCGTCGGCGACCTGCCGCAGCTCGGCCCGGCCCTCGACCGCCCCGGCCCACTCGGGGGGCAGCGCGGCGGCGCCGTACGCGGCCCCGACCAGGTTGCCGCAGACCGCGCCGGTCGAGTCGCTGTCCCCCGAGTGGTTCACCGACAGCAGCAGCGCGGTGCGCACCGGGTCGGGGTCCAGGGTGGCCGCCAGCAGCGAGTACACCGCGATGGCCAGGCACTCCTCGGCGGTCCAGCCGAGCCCGACCCGCTCCACCGTCTCCGCGGCCGGCTCGGCCTCCTGGGCCAGCCGCACCGCCCGGGCCAGCGCCTGGACGGTCTCCTTGGAACTCGGCAGCTCGCGGATCTGCTCCACCGTCTCGCCGACCGCCGCCCACGGCTCGGTGCCGTCCGCGAGCCGCTCGACCAGGGCCGCGAAGGCGCCGGCCGCGAGGTAGCCGGTCGGGTGTCCGTGGGTGAGCTGGGCGCACTGCACCGCCAGCCCGAAGGACTGCTCGACACCGAGCCGGGCCAGCCCGAACGGCGCCGAGCGCATCACCGTGCCGCAGCCCTTGGAACCCGGGTTGATCGGCCCCAGCAGCCCGATCGCGGACGGCGCCTCGAACGCCGGATGCTCGGTCACCCCGCTCAGGCAGGCGTTGCCGGGCGCCCGCCGCGCGTACAGGAAGGGCCGGCTCAGCAGCCAGCCGTCGTACGGGCGGGGCTGCGGCTCGGTGTCCGGCGCGCCCTGGTACTGGGTCCGCAGCCAGCGCCGGTAGGCGCCGTGGACGGCCTCCGGCACCGAGCCGCCGCCGCCCGTCCAGCCGCGGACGAAGCCGCGGATCAGGCCCTCGGCGGTGAACAGCGTCATCTGGGTGTCGTCGGTGACCTCGACCGGCCCGGGCCCGGCCGGCAGCGTGGTCACGCCCTGCGGCCCGAACCGGTCCCGGATCTGGTGGAGTTGCTGGAACTCCACCGGCCAGCCCAGCGCATCGCCGATCGCTCCGCCGAGCAGCGCTCCGCGCACCCGGTCCCGGTACCCCGACTCCGCCGCCGGATCCGTCACGTCGCGTCCCCCTTCGTTCGTGGCGGACTACGTTCTATCAGGTCCCCGGGGAATGATCGGCGGGACGGGCCCTACCGGCGGATCGCACCGGCGCGTCCGTGCAGGGCGGCCCGGTCGGCGGCGGCGCGTCCGGCCGCCCAGCCCACGCCGTCGCTGACCCGCACCCGCTGCGAGACCAGCTTCGGGAACAGCCGGTCGACCTGCTCGTCCACCGCCTCGGAGCGGGCGGCGAGCGCGGGCAGCAGCCGCTCGTCCGGCAGCAGCTGCTCCTCGGTGCCGTCCTCGCGCAGGTGCCGGCCGGCCGCGGCGGCGCTGGTGGCGCGCTCGGTCGCGGCGGTCAGCCGCTCGCGGATCCGCGCCGCGTACGCGACCAGGAAGGACTGCCGGAACGCCTTGCTGCGCGAGTCCTTGCGGGAGCCGGCCTTGTTGAGCGCGTGGGTGGCCTGCACCAGCAGCGAGGTGTAGAGCAGCTCGACGCCGTCCAGGTCGCCGTCGAAGCCGACCACGGTGCAGAAGCCGAACTCCTTCGCCCACACCACCCGGCACCGGTTGGCCGCCGCGACCGCGTCCAGCAGCATCGTCTTGGGACCCTCGTACGGGTTGTCCACCCCGATCCGCAGCGCCGCCGGGGTGTCGCGGTCGGCGCCGGCCGCGGCCAGCAGCGCGTCGTCGATGCTGTGCTGGGCCATCAGCTGCTGGGCCTTGGCGGTCAGCGCCTCGGCCTCCTCCGGGTACTCGGTGGATTCGGCCTTGGCCAGCAGCGCCCGGATCCGCGCCAGCATCCGCGGCTCGCCGGTCACCGGCGCCGAGTGCCGCCCCCGGACGGCCTGCCCGGGGGCGGGCCCCACCGGGGCGATCGGCGGCAGCCGGCCCCAGGTGCGCAGCAGCTCCAGGACGGCGGTGGCGAGCGCGAAGCGGTCCAGCCGGTGCCGGTGGGCGAAGGCGCCGAGGTACTCCTCGTCGCCGGACCACCACACCTCGGCCTCCAGCTCGCGCAGCTGCTCCCGCCAGCGCCGGTCCAGGCCGGCCGCGGGGTGGCGGCGGTCCTCGGCGGCGATCAGGTCCACCGCGAGGGCCAGGTGGACGGGCTGCAGCTCCCGCCGCACCACGCGGGCCAGGTCGGCCGGCCGCCATCCGGCGGACCAGCAGCGGCCGACGGCGGCGTCCGCGTGGCCGAGCACCGCCCGGCTCACCTCGGGCCACTGCCCGGCCGAGGCGGCCAGCAGCGAGGCCCCGGTGTCCAGGGCGAGGTCCAGTGCGTCCTCCGGTGCCGTCAGCACCGACCGCACCGCCTGCTCCAGCAGCGGCCCGGCGGTCCCGGCCTGCTGCGCTCGCTCGCCCACGGTGTGTCCCTGCTCTCCTCGACGGTCCGGCCTCCTGCCCATGATGCCGGAGCCGCGGCGGAGACCGTCCGGCGCTCGGGCCGGCGGGGCCCGCGGCTCAGCGCTCGATGGCCTTGGCCAGGATCTCCGGCGTGCGCTCCAGCAGCCGGCCCGCGGCCATCCGCACGCCCAGCGTCGCGACCAGGGCGCCGTACAGCGGGCCGACCAGCAGCACCGGCCAGCTCGGCCCGTCCGAGACCAGCGCCCAGGCGAGGTAGCCGCCGACCGGCAGTGCCAGCACCGTGACGCCGAGCATCGAGCCGAACTGGTTGAGCAGGATCAGCCCGCCCTGTCCGGGGGCGGCGTTGCGCATCGGGTTGCTGTCGGCCGGCATGGTGTAGGGCGCCAGCACGCTGAACATCGAGCCCAGCGCGATCCCGCAGCCGAGGAGGGTCAGCGCCAGGCCGAGCGCGGACGGCAGCTCGCCCCACCGGCCGGTGACGGCCGCCAGCACCAGCCCCAGCACCACCGTCACCGGGACGGCGTACGACAGCACCGCGTACGCCCGGCCGCGCAGCTCGGACCGGGCGTCGGCCGGGGTGCGCAGGGTGGCGGCGACCATCCAGAACGCCGAGCCGTCCATGCCGAACAGGTTGAGCATCTGCAGTCCGAGGAACACCCCGGTCATCGCCAGCAGGTAGACGCTCGCCCAGCCCTGGACCATCGACAGCACGCAGATCACCAGCGTCATCCCGATGCTGGTGAACAGCGCGGCCTTGGCCCGCGGCTCGCGCCAGGCGTACCGCAGGTGGCGCTGCATCACCGCGCCGGTGCGGCCCTGGGGCAGGAAGCGCCAGCCGCGCGAGTTCTGCACCCCCCGGGCCACCTCCAGGGTGGAGGAGTCGGCGGTGACCATCAGCTCCTGCAGGCTCCGCCGCCACCAGCGCAGCAGCAGTGCCAGCAGCGCGGCGGCCGCGGCGAGCTGGAGCAGCGCGAGCCCGTACCGGCCCTCGCCGGCGGTGCGCGGCGCGTCCGCCGCGCTGATCGGCGGGATCCAGCGCAGCACCGAGGCGATCGGCTTCAGCGGGGTGAGGTCGATCGGTCCGCCCCGACGGCCGAGGATGCTCTGCGAGCCGACGTTGGCGACCTGCACCAGCAGCGCGAAGGCCAGCCCGCCGAAGATCGCGAAGTCCTTGCCGCGCCGGCTGGAGAGCATCCGGGCGTTGCCCGCGGCGACCGCCCGGGAGAGCGTGACCAGGCAGAGCACCGCGAGCGGTACGGCGGGCACCGCGACCGCGGCCGAGGCGCCGCCGGTCGCGCCGGCCAGCACCGCGCCGGCCACCAGCACCAGGCTGATCAGCGGCCCCGGTCCGATCAGCGCGGCCAGCAGCGAGCCGCGCAGCAGCGGGCCGGGTCGCAGCGGCAGCATGGTCAGCCGGGTCGGGTCGGCGCTCTCGTCGCTGGAGAAGAGGAACAGCGGCAGGGCGGCCCAGCCCAGGGCCAGCACGCCGAGCAGCATCACCCCGGCGTCCCCGGAGCCCGCGTAGCGCCCGTTCAGCGCGCTCATGGCGACGGCGACGCCGGCCGCGAGGGCCAGGCCCGCGACGCCGCCGATCACGTAGACGGTGGTCCGGCCGGGGCTGCGCCGCAGCCCGTTGCGCAGCAGCCGCAGCTTGAGCGCGACCAGGGCGCGCACCACCGTCCGCCCGTCGGGCACCGAGGCCGTGCGCGTGGCCTCGCTCCGCTCGGTCACAGGGCACCCCCGGGCTGCCCGCCGCCGAGCCAGCCGAGCGCCTGCCCGTCGTCTTCGCGCACGCCGATCAGGTCCAGGAAGGCCTCGTGCAGGCTGCGCCCGCCCCGTACGGTGTCCAGCGGTCCCTGGGCGATCACCTGGCCGGCGTTGACCACGGCGACCCAGTCGCAGAGCTGTTCGACCAGCTCCATCACGTGACTGGAGAAGACCACCGTGGAGCCGGCCGCCGCGTACCGCTTGAGCACGCCGCGGATGGTCTGGGCGGAGACCGGGTCGACGCCCTCGAAGGGCTCGTCCAGGAACAGCACGTCCGGGTTGTGCAGCAGCGCCGCGGCCAGGCCGATCTTCTTGCGCATGCCGGTGGAGTAGTCGGCGACCAGCTTGTCGGAGTCGCGGCCGAGGTCCAGGACGGCCAGCAGCTCCTCGGCCCGCCGGTCCACCTCGGCGCCGGGCAGGCCGCGCAGCCGCCCGGTGTACTGGAGCAGCTCGCGCCCGCTGAGCCGCTCGAACATCCGCAGGCCCTCGGGCAGGATGCCGATCCGCGCCTTGACCGTGACCGGGTCCGCCCACACGTCGGTGCCGTGCACCAGGACGGTGCCCTGGTCGGGCCGGAGCAGCCCGGTGACCATCGACAGCGTGGTGGTCTTGCCGGCGCCGTTCGGCCCGACCAGGCCGATGAACGCCCCGGCCGGCAGCTCCAGGCTCAGCCCGGCCACCGCGGCCTGGGTGCCGAAGTGCTTCCAGAGCCCCTGGATGCTGACGGCGGACGGGGTTCCCGGCCCGGGGAGGTCGGAGGACGGCGGCGCTGACGCCTGCATGGCGGCCTTCTCTGCTCGTGGTGGTGGAGTGGTGGGCATCGTGCTGGTGGAAGCTCTCGGGGCTCAGCCTGTCACTGCTCGAACAGGCTGTCGCCCGAGTTGAGCATCCCCTGAGCACATCCGCCGAACGGGTGAGGCTCGCCGACCAATATCCTCTTCTCGGCGGCTACTGGGCCGATTTGGCAACTACTCAGTTCGGCCGTTCGTCCTGCACTATGAGGAAGCAGTGACGTGCGCGGGGGTGCCGCGCTACCGGGAGGTGGCGGATGTCCGTACAACCATGGGGCGAGCCCGGTTCCGGCTATCCGCCCGGCAAGCGGTCGGCGGGGGGCTGGCAGCCGGTGCCCGCGCCCGCGGTGTCGTCGCAGGCGGCGATGCGGGCGGGCCACGCGGACCGGGACCGGACGCTCGACGTGCTCAAGGCCGCGTTCGCCGAGGGGCGGCTCTCCGTCCAGGAGTACGAGCAGCGCCACGAGGCCGTGGCCGCGGCGCAGACCTACGGTCAGCTGGCCGTGCTGGTGGCCGACCTGCCCTCCGGGCCGATGACGGCGCCGCCGGCCGCCGCCGCCACGCCGGTTCCGGCCACCTTCATGGCCGTCCCGCCGCCGCCGCAGGCCCGCCCCACCAACGTGCTCGCGGTGGTCTCCCTGGTGGCCAGTCTGGTCGGCCTCTCCGCGCCCGCCGTGATCACCGGCCACATCGCCCGCTCGGAGATCCGCCGCCGCAACATGGACGGCGACTGGGCGGCCGTCCTCGGCCTGGTCATCGGCTACCTGGGGTGCGCGTTCTGGACCCTGATGATCCTCCTCGGCTTCGCCTGAGGCCCACCCGGTCGGGTGATCCCACGGCGGTCGGCCGTTCTTCCCGATGGGGCCTTCCTCAGACGGAGGACCTATGATGCCCGGGGCTGCCGCCGCGCACCCGGAAGCAGTACGTTCTCCGTCACCGGCCGACGCCGAAGGGCCGGGCGGGCCGAGCGAGCGACCACGAGCTGAGGACCGTGCCAGTGACAGTCAGTGCCCAAGAGGCCTCCAGGATCCCGCCGAGCGGAGGGCGTTCGCTGGTCGGTGGATCCGCGGGCCGCTCCGTGGCCCGGCTCCGGACGTCGGCTCCGGCACTGCTCGCGGGCGAGGCCGTGGTCTCCTTCCTGGCCGCCCTGGTGCTCCCGCTGATGGCGCGCGGCTTCCAGATGGACCCGCTGAACCGGATCGCCCAGGTGAGCGGTCTCGCCGCGGTGCAGCTGCGGTTCGCGGTCATCGGCTTCCTCCTGCTCGGCGCGGTCGTGCTAGCGATGCGCTTCCGCTCGGGTCGGCACTTCGGCCTGGCGTCCCGTTTCTCCTCGGCCGCCATCGCCGGTCTCGCCAGCGGCTTCGTGGCGGCCGGCGCGGTCATCGCGCTGCTCGGCACGCCCTGGCCGATGTTCGGCATGAACGGCGACAGCCAGCGCATCGTCGAGTGGGCCCACGCGGTGGTGAACGGTCAGCCCTCGGGCTCGCCGGTCTACCCGCCGGCGCCGCTCTACACCCTGGGCTTCTACGCGGAGCTGTTCCGCGGCGGCAACACCGCGTACGCCTTCAAGGACCTGCAGATCTTCGGCGCCGCCGCGTTCGGCCCGCTGGTCTACCTCTCGTGGCGCATGCTGCTCAGCCCGGTCCGCGCACTGGCCTTCGGCGTGCTGCCGGCCTTCGCCCTGATCGACGCCTACAAGCCGTACAGCCAGACCGTGCTGGTGGTCCTGGTGCCCGTGCTGGTCGCCGTGGTGGTGCACCTGCGCCGGAGCGGGACGGACGGCTGGCGGCTGCTGCTGCTGAAGGCGGGCGGCTTCGGGGCGTTGCTGGGCCTGATGTTCCTCACGTACTCCGGCTGGTTCCTGTGGAGCGCCCTCGGCGTGCTGGTCGCGGCGCTGATGTACTTCCCCTGGCACGAAGACCGGCGCAAGGGCCTGGCGTACCTCGGTACCACCGGGGTCGCCTTCCTGCTGGTCTGCGGCAGCTACCTGGTGACCATGCTGACGGAGGCCCCGGACACCAAGGACTCCAACTTCCGCTTCGACAACTTCACCGACCCGGCGTACTTCCTGATGTGGCGTACGGACATGCCGGGCAAGGTGGGGGACTGGCCGATCCCCGGCGAGTTCGGCGGCATGGACCTGTTCGCGGTGGTGATGTTCGTCGCACTGGGCGCGGCCCTCTGGCTTGGCATCCGCAAGCCGGTGATCGTCACCATCAGCTGCATGTTCGCGAGCGCCTGGGTGATGCGGATGTTCATCGCCTCGCACATGTACGAGACGCAGACGGTCCAGCTCTACACCCGGACCAACAACCAGCTGCTCTACTGCGGCCTGCTGCTCTGCGCCCTGCTCGCCCACCTGGTCTCGCTCCGGCTGGCCGAGCGCCGCCGGGCCGCCGAGGCCGCGGAGGCCGCCGGGACGGCCGGAACCGCCGGAACGGCCCTGCCGGGTCCGCAGGCGGCCGTGATCGGTACGCTGTTCGCTCTTCTCTTCCTGTTCGGTACGGTCTCCTCGTCGATGGCGGACCGCTACATGCCGGCGAAGGAGGACACCTACCGCATCCTGCCGTGGGTGTCGCACACCATGCAGAACCTCGACGGCACCTGCCCGAAGTTCGCGCCGGGTGGGCAGTGCTCCAAGACCGGTGACCAGTCATGGCTCAGCATGATCAAGTAACCAGTTCCCGCCCATGAGCCCGAACTGACCCCGAAGGCCCAATCCTGATGATGATCACCGCCGTCAAGAGCCTCGCCGACCGGCTCGTCTCCTCACCGAGGCGTCTGTGGGTCGTGGCGTTCGCGATCCTGTTCGCACTGAGTGGGGCCTGGGCGTTCGCTTCGCCGACCGGCGCCTCGCCGGACGAGCACGCACACCTGATCCGGGCGGCGGCCGTCGCCCGGGGCCAGGTCGAGGGACGGGAGGTCATGGTCCCGCACCTGGTGGGCGGCATCGAGGGCCAGTTCGCCGAGACCGGGGTCGAGCTCCCGCGCATCTACCAGGACCTCAAGGACGTCAACAGCTGCTACGTCTTCAAGCCCGAGCAGCCGGCCTCCTGCGCGCCCCGGCTCGTGGACCGCCCGGGGGAGACCCTGGTGACCACCGCGGCGGGCCGCTACCACCCGGCGTACTACTTCGCGGTGGGCTGGCCCAGCCTCCTGGTCCACGGGGCCAAGGCCTTCTACCTGATGCGCCTGATGTCGGCGCTGATCTGCTCCGCCCTGGTGGCGAGCGCGGTGGTCTCGGCGGCGGAGTGGCGGCGGCGCTCCTTCACCCTGCTCGGCGTGATCACCGCGGCCACGCCGATGGCGCTGTTCCTGTTCGGCGTGGTCAACCCGAGCGGTCCGGAGATCGCGGCGGGCATCCTGGTCTGGAGCGCCGGGCTGCCGATGCTGATGAGCCCGGACCCGCTCCTGCTGAACCGCCGGCTGGCGCGGCTGGGAATCGGCGCGCTGGTGCTGATCAGCATCCGCCCGCTGGGCCTGATCTGGTTCGCCGGGGCCCTGTTCTTCGCGCTGCTGCTGGGCCAGAAGGGGGCGGTGCGCGAAGTGCTCCGCCGCAAGGTGACCTGGCTCTGGGGCGGCCTGGCGGCGGCGGGGGCCGTCGCGGCCCTGGCCTGGTCGTCGAGCCACCCGGACAACTCGATCATCAACACCCCGAGCGACCTCACCCCGCTCGCCGCGGCCCGGAAGACCTTCGACTTCGGCCTGCTCTACATGAAGCAGATGATCGGCTACTTCGGCTGGCTGGACGCCGAGGCGCCGGCCGCGACGCTGCTGGTCTGGTGCGGTGTGGCGCTCGCCCTGGCGATGTTCGCGCTCTGCTACGCCCGGTTCCGCGACGCCCTGGCGATCGTCGGCGTGATGGCCGGCATCGTGGTGATACCGATAGCGGCACAGGCCATGCAGGCGCGCCAGCTGGGCATGATCTGGCAGGGCCGCTACCTGCTGCCGTTCGCCGTCGGACTGCCGATCCTGTGCGCCGCGATCTGCCACGAGCGGCTGCCCTGGGGCGGCTTCGCCTGGCGCCGGCTGCTGGTGATCGCCGGCTTCTCGCTGTCCCTGGTCAACGCCGCGGCCTTCCTCTGGGCGCTGCGCCGCAACACCGTCGGCAGCACCGGCCCGCTGCTGATCAACCCGGCCCACTGGTCCCCGCCCGGCACCTGGATGCTCTGGCTGGCCGTGTACACGCTGGCCGCGCTCGCGCTGGGGCTGTTCACGGCGGTGTCGGACAACCGGGAGCGCCCGCTGCCGCAGTCGGCAGGGGCGGCCGGCGGCAGCGCCAGCCAGGACCCGCCCCGGCTCGCCGGGGCCCACGCGGAGGCGTAGGGTCGCGGTGCGGGGGCTGCCCGGTTGTGGTAGGGAGCCCCGCCCCGGCCCGGTTCCCGGCCCGCTTTCGGTGCAAGCCCCGCGACCTGCGGCGTTGCATTTGTTTTGACCGAGCCCGATGCGCTAGGTACGCTCTGACCTTGTGCCTGGGGTGTCCCCGGGTCCTTGTGCGTGCATGCACACCGGTCGCCGCGCCGAGCCGGAGCGCTTCCCAGCGCGCCGCGCGTAGAGCGCCGTCGCTGTACAGCAGCCATGGGATTCCGTGTCGTAACAAGCCCAACACACCCGACCGCGTGGGTCGACCACGGGGCCGTGTGCGAGGGAGACATCGCAGGTTAGTTCCACCAAGCCTTGGCACACAGAAAACGGAGAAACGGTGCCTACGATCCAGCAGCTGGTCCGAAAGGGCCGGCAGGACAAGGTCGAGAAGAACAAGACTCCCGCGCTGAAGGGTTCCCCGCAGCGCCGTGGGGTCTGCACGCGTGTGTACACGACCACCCCGAAGAAGCCGAACTCGGCTCTCCGCAAGGTCGCCCGTGTGCGCCTCACCAGCGGGATCGAGGTCACCGCTTACATCCCGGGCGAGGGCCACAACCTGCAGGAGCACTCCATCGTGCTGGTGCGCGGTGGTCGTGTGAAGGACCTTCCTGGTGTCCGCTACAAGATCATCCGCGGTTCGCTCGACACCCAGGGTGTCAAGAACCGCAAGCAGGCCCGCAGCCGCTACGGCGCCAAGAAGGAGAAGTAAGAATGCCTCGTAAGGGCCCCGCCCCGAAGCGCCCGGTCATCATCGACCCGGTTTACGGCTCCCCGGTCGTCACCCAGCTGGTCAACAAGATCCTGCTGCACGGCAAGCGCTCCACCGCTGAGCGGATCGTCTACGGCGCCCTCGAGGGCGTCCGTGAGAAGACCGGCTCGGACCCGGTCGTCACGCTGAAGCGCGCGCTGGAGAACGTCAAGCCGGCCCTCGAGGTCAAGTCCCGCCGTGTCGGTGGCGCGACCTACCAGGTTCCGGTCGAGGTCCGTCCGGGCCGCGCCAGCACCCTGGCGCTGCGCTGGATGGTCGGTTACTCCCGCGCCCGTCGCGAGAAGACCATGACCGAGCGCCTGATGAACGAGATCCTCGACGCCAGCAACGGCCTGGGCGCTTCCGTGAAGCGTCGTGAGGACACCCACAAGATGGCCGAGTCCAACAAGGCCTTCGCGCACTACCGCTGGTAGTCCCTACCCCGTCACTAGACAGAGAGAGAACGAGCCACCATGGCTGCAACCTCCCTTGACCTCGCCAGGGTCCGCAACATCGGGATCATGGCGCACATCGACGCGGGCAAGACCACCACCACCGAGCGGATCCTGTTCTACACCGGTGTCTCGTACAAGATCGGTGAGGTCCACGATGGCGCTGCCACCATGGACTGGATGGAGCAGGAGCAGGAGCGCGGCATCACGATCACGTCGGCCGCGACGACCTGTCACTGGACGGTCGACGACGTCGACAACACCATCAACATCATCGACACCCCGGGCCACGTCGACTTCACCGTCGAGGTGGAGCGTTCGCTGCGCGTCCTCGACGGTGCCGTGACGGTGTTCGACGGTGTCGCCGGTGTCGAGCCCCAGTCCGAGACCGTGTGGCGGCAGGCTGACCGCTACGGCGTCCCGCGCATCTGCTTCATCAACAAGCTGGACCGCACGGGCGCGAACTTCTTCTTCTGCGTCAAGACCATCGTGGACCGCCTCGGCGCCACCCCGCTGGTCATGCAGCTGCCGATCGGTGCCGAGTCGGACTTCCAGGGCGTTGTCGACCTGGTCCGCATGAAGGCGCTGGTCTGGTCCGCCGAGGCCGCCAAGGGCGAGATGTACGACGTCGTCGACATCCCGGCCGACCTGCAGGAGCAGGCCGAGGAGTACCGCGAGGCGCTCATCGACACGGTCTCGAACGTCAGCGACGAGATCATGGAGCTCGCCCTGGAGGGCGAGGAGATCCCGGTCGAGCTGCTGCAGGACGCGATCCGCAAGGGCACCCTGAACTCGGACTTCACCCCGATCTTCTGCGGTACCGCCTTCAAGAACAAGGGCGTTCAGCCCCTGCTCGACGCGGTCGTCAAGTACCTGCCGTCGCCGCTGGACATCGAGTCCATCGAGGGCACCAAGCCCGGCGACGACACGGTCAAGATCTCCCGCAAGGCCTCGGACGACGAGCCGCTCGCCGCGCTCGCGTTCAAGATCATGTCGGACCCGCACCTCGGCAAGCTCACCTTCGTCCGGGTCTACTCGGGCCGCCTGGAGTCCGGCACCTCGGTGCTGAACGCCGTCAAGGGCAAGAAGGAGCGCATCGGCAAGATCTACCGCATGCACGCGAACAAGCGTGAGGAGATCGACTCGGTGGGCGCCGGCGACATCATCGCCGTCATGGGCCTGAAGCAGACCACCACCGGTGAGACGCTGTCCGACGAGAAGAACCCGGTCATCCTGGAGTCCATGGACTTCCCGGCCCCGGTCATCCGCGTCGCGATCGAGCCCAAGTCCAAGGGTGACCAGGAGAAGCTGGGTGTTGCCATCCAGCGTCTCGCCGAGGAGGACCCGTCCTTCCAGGTCAACACGGACGAGGAGACCGGCCAGACCATCATCGCGGGTATGGGCGAGCTGCACCTCGAGGTGCTGGTCGACCGTATGCGCCGTGAGTTCAAGGTCGAGGCCAACGTCGGCAAGCCGCAGGTCGCGTACCGCGAGACCATCCGCCAGGCGGTCGAGCGCATCGACTACACCCACAAGAAGCAGACCGGTGGTTCCGGTCAGTTCGCCAAGGTGCAGATCGCGATCGAGCCGCTCGAGCAGGCCGAGGGCTACGAGTTCGTCAACAAGGTCACCGGTGGCCGCGTTCCGCGCGAGTACATCCCGTCGGTCGACGCCGGTTGCCAGGAGGCCATGGAGTTCGGCATCCTCGCCGGCTACCCGCTGCAGGGTGTCCGCGTGAGCCTGCTCGACGGTCAGGCGCACGACGTCGACTCCTCCGAGCTCGCGTTCAAGATCGCCGGTTCGATGGCGTTCAAGGAAGGCGCGCGGAAGGCCAAGCCGGTCCTCCTCGAGCCGATGATGGCCGTCGAGGTCACCACGCCCGAGGACTACATGGGCGACGTGATCGGCGACATCAACTCTCGCCGTGGCCAGATCCGGTCCATGGACGAGCGTCACGGTGCCCGCGTCGTCACGGCGCTGGTGCCCCTCTCCGAGATGTTCGGCTACGTCGGTGACCTGCGCAGCAAGACCTCTGGTCGCGCGAGCTACTCGATGCAGTTCGACTCGTACGCCGAGGTTCCGAAGAACGTGGCGGACGACATCATCGCCAAGGCCAAGGGCGAGTGACGTCCCGATAATCGGGACGATAGCGAAGCCTTAGGCTATTCGGAGGCAACCCGGGAGGATCCGGTCGGATCCTCCCGGGGTCTCCGGCCCCCCCACCAGCGGGACGGCACGGGATGTCCTCCGGACAACCCGCACCAAAACCGATCAAAGACCAACTGGCGTCAGCACGGCGTACAGGAACTGTCCTCAGGAGGACTCAGTGGCGAAGGCGAAGTTCGAGCGGACGAAGCCCCACGTCAACATCGGCACCATCGGTCACATCGACCACGGTAAGACCACGCTGACCGCGGCCATCACCAAGGTGCTGCACGACGCGTACCCGGAGATCAACCCCTTCACGCCGTTCGACCAGATCGACAAGGCGCCGGAGGAGCGGCAGCGCGGTATCACCATCTCCATCGCGCACGTCGAGTACCAGACCGAGGCGCGCCACTACGCCCACGTCGACTGCCCGGGTCACGCCGACTACATCAAGAACATGATCACCGGTGCTGCCCAGATGGACGGCGCCATCCTCGTGGTCGCCGCCACCGACGGCCCGATGCCGCAGACCAAGGAGCACGTCCTCCTGGCCCGCCAGGTCGGCGTTCCGTACATCGTCGTCGCCCTGAACAAGGCCGACATGGTGGACGACGAGGAGATCCTGGAGCTCGTCGAGCTCGAGGTCCGCGAGCTGCTCTCCGAGTACGAGTTCCCGGGCGACGACCTGCCGGTCGTCCGCGTCTCCGCGCTGAAGGCGCTGGAGGGCGACAAGGAGTGGGGCGAGAAGCTCCTCGGCCTGATGCACGCGGTCGACGAGGCCATCCCGACCCCGGCCCGCGCCGTGGACCAGCCGTTCCTGATGCCGATCGAGGACGTCTTCACGATCACCGGTCGTGGCACCGTCGTCACCGGTCGTATCGAGCGTGGCATCCTCAAGGTCAACGAGACTGTCGACATCATCGGCATCAAGGAGACCAAGACCACCACCACGGTCACCGGCATCGAGATGTTCCGCAAGCTGCTCGACGAGGGCCAGGCCGGTGAGAACGTCGGTCTGCTGCTCCGTGGCATCAAGCGCGAGGACGTCGAGCGCGGCCAGGTCATCATCAAGCCGGGTTCGGTTACGCCGCACACCGACTTCGAGGCCCAGTCCTACATCCTGTCGAAGGACGAGGGTGGCCGCCACACCCCGTTCTTCAACAACTACCGCCCGCAGTTCTACTTCCGTACCACGGACGTGACCGGCGTCGTGACCCTCCCCGAGGGCACCGAGATGGTCATGCCGGGCGACAACACCGCCATGACCGTCGCGCTGATCCAGCCGATCGCCATGGAGGAGGGCCTGAAGTTCGCCATCCGTGAGGGTGGCCGCACCGTCGGCGCCGGCCAGGTCACCAAGATCATCAAGTAATCTGATGGTCTGACCTGCCTGCCTCGTACAGGCTCAGTCCGAAGGGCCCCGCGCACCGCACGGTGCGCGGGGCCCTTCGGCGTCTCATCAGCGGTTCACCGGAGCGCGCCTCCTTTCAGCGGCCGCTCATCGCAGACTGTTATGGTCGGGCGACATCCAGCCCGGCCGTCGTGGAAAGTGGGACCAACGCATGTCAACGGCACCGCTGTTGTCGGTCGTGATGCCTATCTACAACGAGCAGGAGGCGCTCCCGCTGACCGTCGAACGGCTGCGGCCGATCCTCGACGGGCTCGACGTGAGCTACGAGGTGGTCGGCGTCGACGACGGCAGCACCGATGTCACCCCGGTGCTGATGCAGAAGATCCGCCAGGACTGGCCGGAGTTCCGCATCGTCCGCTTCGCCCGCAACTCCGGGCACCAGGCCGCCCTCACCGCCGGCCTCCACCGCGCCTTCGGCGACTACGTGGTCTCCATCGACGCCGACCTCCAGGACCCGCCGGAGAAGATCCCCGAGATGCTGGCGCTCGCCCGCGAGCAGAACCTGGACATCGTCTACGGCGTGCGCGGCGACCGCGGCACCGACACCTTCTTCAAGCGGCACACCGCCGGCGGGTACTACCGGCTGATGCGCCGACTGGTCGGCAAGCGGATGCCCAACCAGGCCGGCGACTTCCGGCTGCTCAGCCGGGCGGCCGTGGACGCGCTCAAGGCGATGCCCGAGCACCAGCCGGTCTACCGGCTGCTGGTGCCCTGGCTGGGCTTCCCCAGCGGCGAGGTGGTCTACGTGCGCGAGGAGCGGATCGCGGGGAGCAGCCACTACCCGCTGTCCAAGATGGTCCGGCTCGCGTTCGACAGCGTCACCAACTTCTCCGCCGCCCCGCTGCGACTGGCCACCTGGCTCGGGCTGTTCAGCTTCCTGGTCTGCATCCTGCTGGCGCTCTACACCACGGTCGCGTACGCCGTCGGCTCCACCGTGCCCGGCTGGTCCTCGCTGTTCATAGGGATGCTCTTCATCGGCGCCGTGCAGCTGGTCTGCGTCGGCCTGCTGGGCGAGTACGTCGGCCGGATCTACTCGGCGGTCCAGGCGCGGCCCGCGTACTTCGTCGGCTACGACTCGGCGGAGGAGCCGGACCGGTACGGTGCGGGCGCGTGAACGAGAGCCTCCCCACGGCCCGGGACGAGCGCGAGGAGCCCGCCGAGGCACCCCGGCCGGTCCGCCGGCTGCTGCCGTCCTTCCTGGTGATCGGGGTGCTGAGCACCGTCTTCTGCCTGGCGCTGTTCGTGCTGCTGCGGCTGGTGACCTCGCCGCAGGTGGCCAACCTGATCGCGCTGGCGGTCAGCGCGGTGGCCAACACCGCGGCCAACCGCCGCTTCACCTTCGGCATCACCGGCTCGGACGGCGCGGTGCGCCACCAACTGCAGGGCGCGGTCGCGTTCCTGATCGGGCTGGGCCTGTCCAGCGGCGCCCTGGCGCTGCTGGACGTGGCGGTGCCGCACGCCTCCCGGACGGTCGAGGTGGCCGGGCTGGTGGTGGCCAACGGCCTCGCCACGGTGGTCCGGTTCGTGCTGGCCAAGGTGTGGGTCTTCCGGACGCCCTGAGCCGGCGCGGGGGAGACGACGACGGAGGGGGCGCGTGCCGTGGCACGCGCCCCCTCCGTGTGGGCCGGGCTGCGCTACTGCTGCTTCAGCGAGTCCGTGTAGGCCTTGCAGGCCTGGTAGTCCGGCAGCAGGCCGTCGGCGAGCGCCTCCGCGAGGGAGGGCGCCACCGCGTCGCGGGCCGAGAGCTGCGGGGCGTCGGTCGGCCACTCGATGCCGAGATCCGGGTCCAGCGGGTGCACGCCGTGCTCGCCGGTCGGGTTGTACGTCGCCGAGCAGAGGTAGGTCAGCGTGGCGTCGTCGGTGAGGGCGCAGAAGCCGTGGCCGAGGCCCTCCGGGATGTAGACGGCCTTGCGCTCGGTGTCGTCCAGCCGGACGAACTCCCACTTGCCGAAGTTCGGCGAGCCGACCCGCAGGTCGACGATGACGTCCAGCACCGCGCCGCGGGTGCAGGCCACGTACTTGGCCTGGCCGGGCGGGACGTCGGCGAAGTGGATGCCGCGGACGACGTCCTTGGCGGAGAGCGACAGGTTGGCCTGGGCCAGGTTCAGCGGGTGGCCGACGACCTCGGCGAGGCGGTCGAAGCGGTACCACTCGGTGAAGTGGCCGCGGGCGTCGCCGTGCACCTGAGGGGTGATCTCGAAGGCGCCCTCGATGGAGAGCTCACGGAACTTCACTTGGCGGCCGCCTCTTCGAGCAGGCCCACCAGGTACTGGCCGTAGCCGCTCTTCAGCAGCGGCTCGGCGAGCTCGCGCAGCTGGGCGTCGTCGATCAGCCCGGCCCGCCAGACGGCCTCCTCGATGCAGCCGATCTTGAAGCCCTGGCGCTCCTCGATGACCCGGACGAACTCCGAGGCCTGGACCATCGACACGAACGTGCCGGTGTCCAGCCAGGCGGTGCCGCGGTCGAGGATCGTCACGTGCAGGTCGCCGGTGCGCAGGTAGGCGTCGTTGACGGCGGTGATCTCCAGCTCGCCGCGGGCGCTCGGCTCCAGCGTGCGGGCGATCTCGACGACCCGGTTGTCGTAGAAGTACAGGCCGGGGACGGCGTAACGGGACTTGGGCTCGGTCGGCTTCTCCTCGATGGAGATGACCTGGCCGGTCCCGTCGAACTCGACCACGCCGTACGCGGTCGGGTCGGCCACGGGGTACGCGAAGACCCGGCCGCCCTTGATGTCGGAGTGCTCGGTGAGCGCGGTGCCCAGGCCGGTGCCGTGGAAGATGTTGTCGCCGAGGATCAGGGCCACCGGCTCGTCGCCGATGAAGTCCGCGCCGAGCACGAAGGCCTGGGCGATGCCCTCGGGCTTCTCCTGGACGGCGTACTGGAGCTTCAGGCCGAACTGGGAACCGTCGCCCAGCAGTCGTTCGAACTGGTCCCGGTCGTTCGGGGTGGTGATGATCAGGATTTCGCTTATCCCGGCCATCACCAGGGTCGAGAGGGGGTAGTAGATCATCGGCTTGTCGAAGACCGGGAGGAGCTGCTTCGACACCGCACGGGTCAGGGGCCACAGCCGCGAGCCGGTGCCGCCGGCCAGGAGGATTCCACGCATGGGTGCACCCTATTCGAGATCGGTGAACGCGGGAGGGGCCGGGTCGGGAGGGCGTTCGGGCGGCGGTAGACTACGCGCATTATGCGCATCCTCGTGACCGGCGGCGCCGGATTCATCGGTTCGGAGTTCGTCCGTCAGCTCCTCGGGGCTGACGAGAATGCCCGGATCACGGTCTTTGACAAGCTCACCTACTCGGGCGTCCTGGAGAACCTCGCTCCGGTGGCCGACCACAAGGGCTACACCTTCGTCCAGGGCGACATCTGCGACGCGGACGCCGTCGACCAGGTCATGCCTGGACACGACGTGGTGGTGCACTTCGCCGCCGAGTCCCACGTGGACCGTTCGATCGCCGGCGCGGGCCCGTTCGTGCTGACCAACGTCGTCGGCACCCAGGTGCTGCTCGACGCGGCCCGCAAGCACGGCGTCGGCCGCTTCGTCCACATCTCCACCGACGAGGTGTACGGCTCGATCAACGAGGGCTCCTGGACCGAGACCTGGCCGCTCGAGCCGAACTCCCCGTACTCGGCCTCCAAGGCCTCCTCCGACCTGCTGGCGCTGGCCTACCACCGCACCCACGGCATGGACGTCGTGGTGACCCGCTGCTCCAACAACTACGGGCACTACCAGTTCCCGGAGAAGGTCATCCCGCTGTTCACCACCAACCTGATCGACGGCAAGAAGGTGCCGCTGTACGGCGACGGTGGCAACGTCCGCGACTGGCTGCACGTCTCGGACCACTGCCGGGGCATCGAGCTGGTCATGCGCGGCGGCCGCGCCGGCGAGGTCTACAACATCGGCGGCGGCACCGAGGCGACCAACAAGGAGCTGACCGGCCTGCTGCTGGAGGCCGCCGGCGCCGGCTGGGACATGGTCGAGCACGTCGCGGACCGCAAGGGCCACGACCTCCGCTACTCGATCGACATCAGCAAGATCCGCGAGGAGCTCGGCTACGAGCCGCAGGTCCGCTTCGAGGACGGCCTCGCCGCGACCATCGCCTGGTACCGCGAGAACCGCGCCTGGTGGGAGCCGCTGAAGCAGAAGGCGGCCCTGGCCAAGTGACCGCGAACGCCGCCGCGCCCGTGCGCTGGCTGGTCACCGGCGCGGCCGGGATGCTCGGGCAGGACCTGCTGTCGGTGCTGGGCGCCGACGGGACCGCCGAGATCACCGCGCTGCGCCGGGCGGACCTCGACATCACCGACGCGGCGGCCGTCCTGGCCGCCGTCGAGGGCCACGACATCGTGGTCAACTGCGCCGCGTGGACGAACGTCGACGGTGCGGAGACCGAGGAGGCAGCCGCCACCGCCGTCAACGGCACCGGCGTGCGCCACCTGGCCGCGGCCTGCGCCAGCACCGGCGCGCGGCTGCTGCACGTCTCCACCGACTACGTCCTGCCGGGCGACGCCACCGAGCCCTGCCCGGAGGACGCCCCGACCGCTCCGGTGAACGCGTACGGCCGCAGCAAGCTGGTGGGGGAGCAGGCGGTCGCCGAACTCCTCCCCGAGCACGGCTACATCGTGCGCACCGCCTGGCTGTACGGCGAGCACGGCCCGAACTTCGTGGCCACCATGCTCAAGCTCGCCGCCCAACGGGACACCCTGGACGTGGTGGACGACCAGCACGGCCAGCCGACCTGGTCGTACGCGCTGGCCGGCCGCCTGGTCGAGCTCGGCCGGGCCGCGCTCGCCGGGCAGGCCCCGGCCGGGGTCTACCACGGCACCGCGAGCGGCCGCACCACCTGGTGCGGACTGGCCGGCGAGACCTACGCGCTGAGCGGGCTGGACCGGGAGCGGATCCGCCCGACCACGTCGGAGGCCTTCGTCCGCCCGGCCGCCCGCCCCGCCTTCAGCGTGCTGGCCCACGACCGCTGGGCCGCCGCCGGACTGGCGCCGCTGCCCGAGTGGCGGGCCATGCTGGCCGAGGCGCTGTCCCGGCCCGTCTTCGCCGAACTGGCCGCAACGGCCCGGACCACCGAGAGCGACAGACCTCAGTGAAGAACGCACTGACGAAGGTGGCTGCCGCGCTACCGCCGGGAACCCTGGCGGTGGCCGGCGGCACCGTCGTCCTGGGTGCCGCCAACTACATCCACCTCGGGGTGGCGGGCCACAGCCTGTCCGTCGACGACATGGCGAACGTCTCGCTGCTGTGGACGATCGTGATGTCCGTCGGCATCGGCGTCTTCTTCCCGATCGAGCAGGAGCTCACCCGGATCGTCGCGGCGCGCGCGGCGCTCGGCCACGGTGCCGCGCCGGTCCTGCGCCGGGCGGCCCTGCTCACCGGCGGGATCCTCGGGGCGACCCTGATCGTCCTCGGCGCCGCCTCCGGCCCGATCGCCCGGTCGATGTTCCACGGCGACCGCTCGCTGGTGCTGGCGCTCGGCGGGGCCTTCACCGGCATGGCCGTCTGCTACCTCACCCGTGGCGTGCTGGCCGGCCTCGGCCGCTTCGGCGCGTACGGCACCCAGCTCGGCCTGGACGGCGGCCTGCGGATCGGCCTGGCCTTCGCCTGCGGCGTGGCCGGGGTGCACTCGGCGCTCGCGTTCAGCCTGATCCTGGCCGTCGCGCCGATCCTCGCCACGATCGCCACGCTGCCGCCGCTGCTGCGCGCGGTGAAGCCCGGTGAGCAGGTCGGCTGGTCCGAACTCTGCTCCGGGCTGGGCCTGCTGATCTGCTCGACGCTGCTCTCGCAGGTCGTGGTGAACGCGGCCGTGGTGAGCACCAAGCTGCTCGCGCCCTCGGACTCCGCGCTGATCGCCGCCCTGCTCAACGCGCTGGTGCTGGCCCGGGTGCCGCTGTTCGTCTTCGGTTCGCTCCAGGCCTCGCTGCTGAACGGCCTCTCCGCCGCGATCGCGGTCGGGGACCGGGCGGCCTTCACCGGGATGCTCAAGAAGATCGGCGTCGTGGTGGGCGCGCTCGGCGTGCTCGGCGGGATCCCGGCGGTCGCCCTCGGCCCGTGGCTGATCCAGGTGCTGTTCGGCGCCAAGCCGGTGCTCGGCTGCCTCGACTTCTTCTGGTTGTCCGCCGGAACCGTGGCGTACATGTTCGCGATGGTGCTCGGCCAGGCGCTGATGGTATTCAAGCGGCACAACCTTCAGCTGCTCTGCTGGGCGCTCGGCACCGCGGTCCTCGCCGGGGTGACCTTCCTGCCGGGCGAGGTGTCCACCCGCGTGATCCTTGCGTACACGGCGGGTTCCGTGGCCACCGTCCTCGGTATGCTGGCGGTGCTGAGGCAGAGTTTCGCCCGTTCGGCGACGAATTCCGCCGGCCTCGTCCAGCAGCCGGGGGACCCGAACGCCGCGGTGCTGAGCAGCCGGACGGCCGGTGAATGACCGTGTCCGCCCCTCATCTTCAGATCGCCGCGCAGCAGCGCGGGCCAGACCCCATTCATGGAGCCTCCGTGTCCCAGTACGACGATGTTTGGCTGGTGATCCCGGCCTACAACGAGGGCCAGGTGATCGCCGACGTTGTGGAGGGGGCGCGAAAGACGTTCCCGAACATCGTGGTGGTCGATGACGGCAGCGGCGACGACTCGGCCAAGCACATCATGGAGACGGGCGCGCACCTGGTGCGCCACCCGGTCAACCTCGGTCAGGGCGCCGCCCTCCAGACCGGCCTGGCCTACGCCCTGGCCCAGCCGGGCGCCAAGTACTTCGCCACCTTCGACGCGGACGGTCAGCACCAGACCGCCGACGTCGAGAAGATGGTCGCCCTGCTGCGGGAGGGCGACACGGACGTGGTCCTCGGCTCGCGCTTCATCGAGCAGAACGGGCAGGTGCCGTGGATCAAGCGGGTCGTCCTGCGCACCGCGGCGACCGTCAGCCCGACCGCCCGCAAGCTCAAGCTGACCGACTCCCACAACGGCCTGCGGGTGCTGAACCGCGAGGCCGCCGGCCGGCTGCGGATCACCATGAACGGCATGGCACACGCGTCGGAGATCGTCAGCTTCCTCGCCGGCTCGGACCTCCGGGTCGCCGAGCTCCCGGTGGACATCCTGTACACCGACTACTCACGCGCCAAGGGTCAGTCCCTGATCAACGGCGTCAACATCATCTTCGACATCTCGCTGCGGGAGCGTAGCCGCCGATGAAATTCTTCTGGATCCAGCTGGTTCTCATTCTCGGCTCGGTCACTCTCGCCTACATGTTCATCCGGCGTTGGGACCGTGCCAACACCCGCGCCTGGAAGCGCATCGCGTTCTCGGTCTTCGTGGTCGTGAACATCTACGCGGTGCTGCGTCCCACCGACGTGACCTGGCTGGCCCACCAGCTCGGCGTCGGCCGCGGCACCGACCTGGTGCTGTACGGGATGGTGCTGGCGATGGGCTTCCTGACCCTGAACACCTTCCTGCGCTTCCGCTCGCTGGAGAAGAAGCTCACCGATCTGGCGCGCACCGTGGCCATCAACGAGGGCGCCCGCCTGAACGAGGAGCGCTTCGACCTGGACCTGCCGGTCTCGGCTCCGGTCGACCGCAGCAAGGCCTGATCCCGTGGCGACCTTCGAGTTCATGCTGCCGTACTACGGCGACGTGGCGCTGATGCAGGCCGCCGTGCGGAGCATCCTCGCGCAGACCGACCCGGACTTCCGGCTGACGGTCATCGACGACGGCAAGGAGCCGGACGTCCCGGGCTGGTTCGCCACGCTCGGCGACGACCGGGTGGGCTACCTGCGCAACGAGCAGAACCTCGGCATCACCAAGAACTTCCAGAAGTGCGTGGAGCTGTCCAAGGCCGACCACGTGGTCATCATGGGCTGCGACGACCTGCTGCACCCGCACTACCTGGAGACCGTCCGGTCGATCCTCAAGGCCAACCCGGACCTGGGCATGGTGCAGCCGGGCGTCGAGGTCATCGACGGCAACGGCGAGGTCAGCCGTTCCGGCCTGGCGGACAACGTCAAGGAGAAGATCTACGCGCCGACCGTCAAGGGCCGGCGGCTGATGGGCGGCGAGGAGCTGGCCGCGAGCGTGCTGCGCGGCAACTGGCTCTACTTCCCGTCGATCTGCTGGCGGGGCGAGGCGCTGCGCGCGGTCAACTTCCGTGACGAGTACTCGGTGATCCAGGACCTGGCCCTGGTCGTCGACCTGCTGGAGCGCGGCGAGCAGATGATGGTGGACAACACCACCGTCGTCTTCCAGTACCGCCGGCACGCCGTCAGCGAGTCCTCGGTGCAGGCCTTCTCCGGCACCCGGTTCACCGAGGCGGAGCGGTACTTCAACGCGGTGGCCGAGCGGATGGACGCCCGCGGCTGGCCGAAGGCCGCCCGGGCGGCCCGGTTCCGCAGCGCCTCCCGGCTGCACGCGCTGACCATGCTGCCGGGCGCGCTGAAGCGCGGTCAGCGGGACGGCGCCAAGGTCCTGGTCCGCCACGCGCTGACCGGCGGAGAGCGGCACTGACCGCTCGTAGGTCCTGATACGGCACTGGGCCGGTAGTCCGAACTCGGACTACCGGCCCAGTGCCGTTCGCGGGCGCCTCGCCGCGGGTTACCAGGGCGCGCCCGAGGGGCCGAGCGGGTCGGGCTGCCGCGGCGGGTACGGGTTGACCTTCGGGCACGCGAGCTTGCCGGTGTCGGGCACCGGCTCCAGCAGGTTGCTGATGTCCGTCGGCTGGTCGCACTGGCCGTTGGGCGCGTAGCGCGAGCAGTGCCCCTTGGTGTCGGCGGT
Source organism: Kitasatospora sp. NPDC048715 (assembly GCF_043198905.1). Lineage (NCBI taxonomy): Bacteria > Bacillati > Actinomycetota > Actinomycetes > Kitasatosporales > Streptomycetaceae > Kitasatospora > Kitasatospora sp. NPDC048715. Next base: position 725,540 of record NZ_JBICVH010000001.1, read on the forward strand.
GCTCTGCGCGATCCAGGCCAGCGCGCCGGGGCCCCAGTGCGGGTCGGGCATGTACTTGCTGGCGGTGGCGGAGCCGGCCATGCCGAAGAGCAGGCCCAGCGAGCAGATGGCGCCGATGGCCACACCGCGCGGGTTGAGGCGCAGCGGGAGCCGGCGTCCGGTCTCCGCGGCCGTCTCGGCGGCGGGGGCCGCCGGGGCGCCCTGGCGGCGGCGGACGATCAGGTAGCACGCCAGCCCGACGAGGACCAGCAGGCAGTAGAGCAGCTGCGCGCTGGTGCGCGGGTAGAGCATGACGGCCTGGTCGCGCTCCATGTGGGAGGCGTACCAGTAGCGCATCAGCAGGGCGCTCGCCGTGCACGCGGCGGCGGTCAGCACGGTGGCCCGGCCGATCCCGAGGGCCAGCGCCACGCCCAGGCCGACCAGCAGGAGGATCGTGAAGAGGCCGACCCCGCCGATCTCGCCGGGGACCGGCCAGGTGCTCTGGCCGTCGGTGCCGGGGAGGTCGTCGCGCCACATCGCGAAGTAGGTGGGCTCGGTGTAGGTGTCGAAGTAGCAGTAGCGGTCGACGGTGCTGCCGGCGGACCCGAGCAGCCGGACCAGGTAGAGGCCGGCGACGACCAGGAAGACCCCGGCGGCGGCGCCGATCGCGCACAGGGCGTTGAGCAGGCCGGGGGTACCGCCGGTGCGGCGGGCGCGCAGCAGCAGCACCAGGGTGAGCACCACCACTCCGGCCGCGGACCACACGAACCAGCCGGAGTAGAGGAGGAACAGCAGCCCGATCCCGAGGCCGAGCACGGCGCCGCGGACGGCGGCGGTGCGGCGCGGGAGGTCCGGGGCGCGCTGGAGGAGCTGCATCAGCTTCGCCACCACGGGGAGGAAGGCGACGAGCACGAAGGTGGTGTACGGCTTGTACGGCTGCGCCATCGGCAGGGCGGCGGTGACGCCGATCCCGAGCGCCCAGAGCGGGGGCAGCAGCAGGCGCCAGGACAGGTAGGCGAGCGGGCCCAGCAGCGCGGTGAACGCCAGGTCGGCGAGCTTGAGCGCGTAGCCCACCTGGCCGTGGGTGAGGTGCTCGGCGATGAAGGCGACGATGTGCGGGAACAGCGGAGGGTAGGCGCCGTCGAGGGACTTGCCGTCCATCAGGGCGCCGACCCAGGCCTGGAGGCTGCCGGAGTCGCCGTGCTGGGCGTACAGCGGCCAGTTGGTGTCGCGCAGCGCGAGCGAGACGCCGGCGGCCAGGACGCCGGAGGACAGGCCCGCGACCGCGGCGGCGGCGAACCGCACCGGGACGTCCGCCCAGCGGCGCATCGCCGGCACCAGGACCAGGACGACGAGGCCGACGAGCAGCAGGAGCCGGAGCTGGAGCGCGGCGAGGCCGCTGACCTGGCCGATCCTCGACATGGGGTTCAGGTGGACGGTCCATGCCAGACCGGTCATGAACAGCGCCGCCGTGGCCGCGGTCAGGATCTCCGCGGCCCAGAGGACAGCGGGGAGGCGAAGAGCGGCTGCCCGTCTCCTCTGGCTGGGCGGTATGCCCTGATGCCTGCCCGAGGCGGGGGCGGGCTGGACGCTCGTCGTCACTGTTCGGTCCTTCTGCTTCCCGCAGCACGTGGACGCGGGGGCGGTGTGTGGTTTCGGTGGCCGGACACCGCGATTCTGCCAGCACCTCGATCGGGGGATCAGCGCGGGCTGAACCACCGTTCCCCGGCGGGTCGTTGTCGTCCAGGGGCGAGGAGTGCGTTGGCTCCGGCCGATCACCGCGTGGCACACTGCCGATGCGCTTCGACGCGTGGTGGCAGGACCCGTGGCGCGCCGTCCGGAACCGGCCATGACGAGATCGTCAACTCATACAAGTAGGGAAGTGTCTCGGTGCAGCCGCTGATCGACTCTGCCCACACGTCCGACGGGCCGCGCCGGGGTGAGGGCGGCGACGGGAGCGCGCCCGGCACCCCGGCCCAGGTCGTGCCGGTCCGGCTGCGGGCGCTCGCCGCCCACCGCTGGTTCTGGCCGGCGGCCCTGCTGCTCGGGTACGGCGCGCAGGTGGCGTTCCGCCTGGTGCTGTCGATCCACAACTACTTCCCGTCGGTGCACGCCGACGAGGACTCGTACCTGGTGATAGCGCGGGTGCTGGCCGGCCGGCCGACCACCGAGATGCCGGTCGGCGTGGTGATCCCGGGCGGTTACCCGCTGCTGATCTCGCCGGCGCTGCGGATCGCCGACAACCCGGCCACCGCGTACCACCTGGTGATGGGCATCAACGCGGTGCTCAACGCGCTGGTGTTCCCGCTGGCCGTGGTGGCGGCGCGCCGGCTGGGCCTGTCCCGGCCGCAGGCGTACCTGGTGGGCACCGCCGTGGCGGTGGTGCCGCCGGTGGTCTTCTACTCCCAGTTCGTCATGTCGGACACCGTGCTGCCGGTGCTCCTGCTGGCCTGGGTGCTCGCGATGCACGGCTGGCTCTCGCCCGGCACGGCGCGCCGCCGCGCGCTGTACGCGGCGGGGATGGGCCTGGCGGCCGGTTACACGATGGCCACCCACGACCGGGGCGGCGTGGTCGTGGCGCTGACGGCGCTGGTGCTGGTCGTGGTGCTGGTCCTCGGCTGGGCGCCGCGGCTCGCCTCGCTGGCCGGCGTCGGCGCGCTCGGGGTGTCGTACCTGGGCGCCAAGCTGCTGGCCGGCTTCGTCGAGAGCCGGTTCAAGGACGTGCCGCCGAGCGACGTCGGCAACAAGGTCTTCGAGAACCTCGAGGACAGCAAGTACATCGGCACGATCGTCGCCCGCACGTTCGGGCAGCTGTGGTACTTCATGACCTCCACGTACGGCTTCGGGGCGATCGCCCTCGTGCTGTGCGTGGTGGTGGTGTTCCGGCGCCGGTACTCGGTGGCCGAGCGGGTGGTGGCCTTCACCATGGTGGCGATGCTGTTCGGCACCGCGCTGGCCTCGGCGGCCGGCCTGGCGGACAACGACCGGACCGACAACTGGGTGTACGCCCGGTACTGCGCGGTGCTGGTGCCGCTGTTCCTGGTGGTCGGCCTGACCGCGCTGTTCCGGGCCGGGGTCCGTGCGCTGCTGTGGATGGCGCTGGTCGGCACGGTGGTGATCGGTGTCATCCAGCTGTCGGTCGGCGCGTACGCGGGTGCCGCGCTCAAGCTCTGGATCAGCCCGTGGACGGTGCCGGACGCGATGTTCCTGGCCTCGACCTGGGACGGCCTGCACATGATCCGGACGAGCTTCGGCGCGCTGGCGGTGCTGGCCGCCTGCCTGCTGCTGCGGGTGGCCGGCGGGCGCCGGGTGGTCGCCGCGGTGGTGGCCTGCCTGACGCTGTTCGCGGCCTACGCGACGGTCGCCATCACCGACAACGTCTCCGAGCCGCACGCCAAGTTCCGCAAGTACCAGGCGGTCGGCGTGGCCAAGGAGGCGGGCCTGCGCAAGGGCGACAACGTGGTCCTGGACTGGGACCTCGACTGGGACACCCGGATGGCGATGGCCTACGAGGTCTACTGGGGCCGGGTCTGGACGGACGACGTCAAGGGCGGCAACACCCCGCCGGAGAAGGCCACCGCGTTCCTGGCGGCCACCGGCAAGGACGCCCCGCCGGAGGCCAGCTGGCCGGATCCGAAGCCCGGCTGGCACGTCGCGAAGTACAACAAGGACCGCGGCTGGGTGCTCTGGCGCAAGGACTGACCAGGGCGTTCACCCCATCGGGGCCGGTGAGGAGCGCCTCACCGGCCCCGATTGGCATCCGGGCTGCTCCATGTGGCAGTATGTCCAAGTTGCTCGGTTGAGTGCCGATGCTGCGCGCCTCCCGCCGGGAGGACTGGAAGCGAGTCCCATGTACTCGTCGTTCCCGTGATGGCCGTCAAGCGTGAGTTCTACGCCACGGCAGCTGCGGGGCGAAAGTACGGGAATCTTCCGGGAAGCGTGAGCGGGGCCTCGACCCGGCGCCCCCAACCCCGAAAGTTCTAAACCGACGAAGTGATTCGTTGGTTTTTTGCAAGCGCGAGTGCGACACGCCCGAGCGCGGGGGTCGGAGGGTTGTCGTGCAGTGACTAAGGACAAAGGACTACTGAGTAGCCATGGCGGGACAGAAGATCCGCATCCGGCTCAAGGCCTACGACCACGAGGTCATCGACTCTTCGGCGAAGAAGATCGTCGAGACGGTGATCCGTACTGGTGCGCAGGTCGCGGGCCCGGTGCCGCTGCCCACTGAGAAGAACGTGTACTGCGTCATCCGCTCGCCGCACAAGTACAAGGACTCGCGCGAGCACTTCGAGATGCGTACTCACAAGCGTCTGATCGACATCCTCGACCCCACGCCGAAGACGGTTGACTCGCTGATGCGTCTCGACCTGCCGGCCGGCGTCGACATCGAGATCAAGCTCTGAGAGGCGCACCGAAGATGGCTAAGCAGATTAAGGGCATCCTGGGCGAGAAGCTCGGCATGACCCAGGTCTGGGACGAGAACAACCGGGTCGTCCCGGTGACCGTCGTCAAGGCTGGGCCCAATGTCGTGACCCAGGTCCACACCGCCGACAGCCCGGCCGGCTACGACGCCGTCCAGATCGGCTTCGGCGAGATCGACCCCCGCAAGGTGAACAAGCCCCTCGCGGGTCACTTCGCCAAGGCCGGTGTCACCCCGCGCCGCCACCTGGTCGAGCTGCGTACCTCGGACGCGTCCGAGTACACCCTGGGCCAGGAGATCACCGCCGAGCTGTTCGAGGCGGGTGTCAAGGTCGACGTGACCGGCACCTCCAAGGGCAAGGGCTTCGCCGGTGTCATGAAGCGCCACAACTTCCGGGGCCTCGGCGCCGGTCACGGCGTGCAGCGCAAGCACCGTTCGCCCGGTTCCATCGGTGGCTGCGCCACCCCGGGCCGCGTGTTCAAGGGCCTGAAGATGGCCGGCCGGATGGGTCACGAGCGTGTGACCACCCAGAACCTGACCGTGCACGCGGTTGACGCGGAGAAGGGTCTGCTCCTGATCAAGGGTGCGATCCCGGGCCCGAACGGCGGCCTCGTCCTCGTCCGCACCGCGGCGAAGGGGCTGTGAAGGATATGAGCACCATTGACATCCTGTCGCCCTCGGGTGACAAGACCGGCAGCCTCGAGCTGCCGGCCGAGATCTTCGACGCGAAGGTCAGCGTTCCGCTGATGCACCAGGTCGTCGTGGCGCAGCTCGCTGCGGCCCGTCAGGGCACCCACAAGACCAAGACTCGTGGCGAGGTCCGTGGCGGCGGCAAGAAGCCGTACCGCCAGAAGGGCACCGGCCGCGCCCGTCAGGGCTCGACCCGTGCGCCGCAGTTCGCCGGCGGTGGCGTCGTGCACGGTCCCGTGCCGCGCGACTACTCGCAGCGGACCCCGAAGAAGATGATCGCCGCCGCTCTGCGCGGTGCGCTCACCGACCGGGCCCGCCACAACCGCATCCACGTCGTCACCGACGTGGTCGCGGCCGAGGTGCCGTCGACCAAGGCCGCCAAGGGCCTGTTCGGCAAGATCACCGAGCGCAAGAACGTCCTCCTGGTCGTCGAGCGCGAGGACGAGCTGGGCCTGAAGTCCGCTCGTAACCTGCCGCACGTGCACATCCTGGACGCCGGTCAGCTGAACACCTACGACGTGCTCGTCTCCGACGATGTGGTCTTCACCCAGGCCGCCTTCGAGCGTTTCGTGGCCGGTCCGGCCGCGTCCGCCAAGGCCGTTGCCGCTGAGGGCGAGCTCGAAGGGAGCGCCGCCTGATGAGCGACGTTACGAGCAAGACGTTCACGGACCCCCGTGACGTCCTGGTGAAGCCGGTCATCTCCGAGAAGAGCTACAGCCTTCTCGACGAGAACAAGTACACGTTCATCGTGTCGCCGGGCGCCAACAAGACCCAGATCAAGCAGGCCGTCGAGGCGGTCTTCTCGGTCAAGGTCGAGGCTGTCAACACGATCAACCGTCAGGGCAAGCGCAAGCGCTCCAAGACGGGCTTTGGCAAGCGCAAGGACACCAAGCGCGCCATCGTGACGCTGGCCGAGGGCAACCGCATCGACATCTTCGGTGGTCCGGTCTCCTAACGGAGATCGTGATCGTCGATAAGGACGAGGACGAGAGAGCCAAATGGGCATCCGCAAGTACAAGCCGACTACGCCGGGCCGTCGTGGCTCCAGCGTGGCCGACTTCGTAGAGATCACGCGGTCCACGCCGGAGAAGTCGCTGGTTCGCCCCCTGCACAGCAAGGGCGGCCGTAACAACGCCGGTCGGATCACCGTTCGCCACCAGGGTGGCGGTCACAAGCGCGCCTACCGCGTGATCGACTTCCGTCGTCACGACAAGGACGGCGTGCCGGCCAAGGTCGCGCACATCGAGTACGACCCGAACCGCACCGCGCGCATCGCGCTCCTGCACTACGCGGACGGCGAGAAGCGCTACATCATCGCGCCGCGCGGCATCGCGCAGGGTGACCGGATCGAGAACGGCGCTGGCGCCGACATCAAGCCGGGCAACAACCTGCCGCTGCGCAACATCCCGGTCGGTACCACCATCCACGCGGTGGAGCTGCGTCCCGGTGGCGGTGCCAAGCTGGCCCGCTCCGCCGGCTCCGGCATCCAGCTGCTGGCGCGTGAGGGCAAGATGGCGCACCTGCGCATGCCCTCCGGCGAGATCCGCCTGGTGGACGCGCGCTGCCGCGCGACCGTCGGCGAGGTCGGCAACGCCGAGCAGTCGAACATCAACTGGGGCAAGGCCGGCCGTATGCGCTGGAAGGGCGTTCGCCCGACCGTGCGTGGTGTGGCCATGAACCCGATCGACCACCCGCACGGTGGTGGTGAGGGTAAGACCTCCGGTGGTCGCCACCCGGTCTCGCCGTGGGGCCAGAAGGAGGGTCGTACCCGTCGCCCGAAGAAGGCGTCGGACGCTCTCATCGTGCGCCGCCGCAAGACCAACAAGAAGCGCTAGGAGCAGGTCAGATGCCGCGCAGTCTCAAGAAGGGCCCCTTCATCGACGGCCACCTTCTCAAGAAGGTGGACGCGCAGAACGAGGCGGGTACCCAGAACGTCATCAAGACCTGGTCCCGTCGCTCCGTGATCTTCCCGGCCATGCTCGGCCACACGATCGCGGTTCACGATGGTCGCAAGCACGTCCCGGTGTTCGTCACCGAGTCGATGGTCGGCCACAAGCTGGGCGAGTTCGCTCCGACCCGCACCTTCCGCGGCCACGTCAAGGACGACCGCAAGTCGAAGCGTCGCTAGTCGCCTGAGCTTCACCGCCAGAACGACTCAATGACTTACTCCATTAAGGGGACAACCATGGAAGCCAGGGCCCAGGCGCGGTACATCCGCGTCACGCCCATGAAGGCCCGCCGCGTGGTGGACCTCATCCGTGGCCTGCCGGCCACGGAGGCCCAGGCCGTCCTGCGTTTCGCTCCGCAGGCCGCCACCGTGCCGGTCGGCAAGGTGCTCGACAGCGCCATTGCCAACGCCGCGCACAACTACAACCACTCCAACGTGGACGACCTCGTCATCAGCGAGGCGTACGTTGACGAGGGTCCGACCCTGAAGCGGTTCCGCCCGCGTGCCCAGGGCCGCGCCTACCGGATCCGCAAGCGGACCAGCCACATCACCGTGGTCGTCAGCAGCAAGGAAGGGACCCGGTAATGGGCCAGAAGGTTAACCCGCACGGGTTCCGCCTCGGCATCAGCACGGACTTCAAGTCCCGCTGGTACGCCGACAAGCTGTACAAGGACTACGTCAAGGAAGACGTTGCCATTCGTCGCATGATGACGAAGGGCATGGAGCGCGCCGGCATCTCGAAGGTTGAGATCGAGCGCACCCGCGACCGCGTCCGCGTCGACATCCACACCGCCCGCCCCGGCATCGTCATCGGTCGCCGTGGCACCGAGGCCGACCGCATCCGCGGCGACCTCGAGAAGCTGACCGGCAAGCAGGTCCAGCTGAACATCCTCGAGGTCAAGAACCCCGAGCTGGACGCCCAGCTCGTGGCTCAGGGCGTCGCGGAGCAGCTGTCCTCGCGCGTCTCCTTCCGCCGTGCCATGCGCAAGTCGATGCAGGGCACCATGAAGTCCGGCGCCAAGGGCATCAAGGTCCAGTGCTCCGGTCGTCTCGGCGGCGCCGAGATGAGCCGTTCGGAGTTCTACCGCGAGGGTCGCGTGCCGCTGCACACCCTGCGTGCGAACGTCGACTACGGCTTCTTCGAGGCCAAGACCACCTTCGGCCGCATCGGCGTGAAGGTCTGGATCTACAAGGGCGACGTCAAGAACATCGCCGAGGTCCGCGCTGAGAACGCCGCTGCCCGCTCGGGCAACCGCCCGGCCCGTCCCGAGGGTGGTCGTCCCGCCCGCGGTGGCGACCGCCGTGGTGGCGAGCGCGGTGGCCGTGGCCGTCGCCCCGCCGCTGCCGAGGCCCCCGCGGCCGCGGCCGCCGAGGCTCCGGCTGCCGAGAACACCGGAACGGAGGCCTGACCCCAATGCTGATCCCCCGTCGGGTCAAGCACCGCAAGCAGCACCACCCCAAGCGCCGCGGCGCTGCCAAGGGTGGCACCGAGCTCGCGTTCGGCGAGTACGGCATCCAGGCCGTCACCCCGGCCTACGTGACGAACCGGCAGATCGAGTCCGCTCGTATCGCCGTCACCCGTCACATCAAGCGTGGCGGCAAGGTCTGGATCAACATCTACCCGGACCGTCCGCTCACCAAGAAGCCGGCCGAGACCCGCATGGGTTCCGGTAAGGGTTCGCCCGAGTGGTGGATCGCGAACGTGCACCCGGGTCGGGTCATGTTCGAGCTGTCGTACCCCAACGAGAAGGTGGCTCGTGAGGCGCTGACCCGCGCAGCTCACAAGCTCCCGATGAAGTGCCGGATCATCCGGCGCGAGGCAGGTGAGAGCTGATGTCGGCCGGCACCAAGGCTGCTGACCTCCGCGAGCTGGACAACGAGGGTCTCGTTGCCAAGCTCCGTGAGGCCAAGGAGGAGCTGTTCAACCTCCGCTTCCAGGCGGCGACCGGGCAGCTCGACAACCACGGACGGCTGAAGCTCGTCCGCAAGGACATCGCGCGGATCTACACCCTGATGCGCGAGCGCGAGCTGGGCATCGAGACGGTGGAGAACGCCTGATGACTGAGAACACCAACGAGACGCGCGGTTTCCGCAAGACCCGTGAGGGTCTCGTCGTCAGCGACAAGATGGACAAGACCGTCGTCGTCGCCGTCGAGGACCGCGTCAAGCACGCTCTGTACGGCAAGGTCATCCGCCGTACGAACAAGCTGAAGGCGCACGACGAGGCGAACGCCTGCGGCATCGGCGACCGGGTCCTCCTCGCGGAGACCCGCCCGCTGTCCGCGACGAAGCGCTGGCGCGTCGTCGAGATCCTCGAGAAGGCCAAGTAACGAAGCCGATGTGGTACGGCCGTATGTGCAGCGGGTCCCTGCGGGACGCCGGTGTGAGCAGCGGCCGGCCCGTCAGCTCTCGTTGACGATCAGGAGAAAGCTGTGATCCAGCAGGAGTCGCGACTGCGTGTCGCCGACAACACGGGCGCGAAGGAAATCCTTTGCATCCGCGTTCTCGGTGGCTCCGGTCGTCGCTACGCCGGTATCGGGGACGTCATCGTCGCGACCGTCAAGGACGCGATCCCCGGCGGTTCGGTGAAGAAGGGTGACGTCGTCAAGTGCGTCGTCGTCCGTACCGTGAAGTCGCGTCGTCGTCCGGATGGCTCGTACATCCGCTTCGACGAGAACGCCGCGGTTGTTCTGAAGAACACCGATGGTGACCCCCGTGGCACCCGCATCTTCGGCCCGGTGGGCCGCGAGCTGCGCGACAAGAAGTTCATGAAGATCATCTCGCTTGCGCCGGAGGTGCTCTAACTCATGGCGAACAGCATGAAGATCAAGAAGGGTGACCTGGTTCAGGTCATCACCGGCAAGGACCGCGGCAAGCAGGGCAAGGTCATCCAGGCCATGCCCGCCGAGAACAAGGTCCTGGTCGAGGGTGTGAACCGGGTCAAGAAGCACACCAAGCCGGGCCCGGGCACTCAGGGTGGCATTGTCACCGTCGAGGCCCCGGTGCACGTCTCCAACGTCCAGCTGGTCGTGGAGAAGGACGGCAAGAAGGTCGTCACCCGCGTTGGCTACCGCTTCGATGACGAGGGCAACAAGATCCGCGTTGCCAAGCGAACCGGTGAGGACATCTGATGTCTGAGACGACTGTTGAGAAGGTGACCCCCCGTCTCAAGGAGCGTTACAACTCCGAGATCAAGGGTCAGCTGCAGGAGCAGTTCTCGTACGAGAACGTCATGCTGACGCCCGGCCTGGTCAAGGTCGTCGTCAACATGGGTGTCGGCGAGGCCGCCCGTGACAGCAAGCTGATCGAGGGCGCGATCCGAGACCTGACCGCGATCACCGGTCAGAAGCCGGCCGTGACCAAGGCTCGCAAGTCCATCGCGCAGTTCAAGCTGCGCGAGGGCCAGCCGATCGGCACGCACGTCACCCTCCGCGGTGACCGCATGTGGGAGTTCCTGGACCGTCTGGTTTCGCTGGCCCTGCCGCGAATCCGTGACTTCCGCGGCCTCTCCCCGAAGCAGTTCGACGGCCGTGGCAACTACACCTTCGGTCTGACCGAGCAGGTTATGTTCCACGAGATCGACCAGGACAAGGTCGACCGTCAGCGCGGTATGGACATCACCGTCGTGACCACCGCTCAGACCGACGACGAGGGCCGGGCGCTCCTGCGCGCTCTGGGCTTCCCGTTCAAGGAGGCGTGAGCCAATGGCGAAGAAGTCCCTCATCGCGAAGGCCGAGCGGAAGCCGAAGTTCGGCGTCCGGGCCTACACCCGGTGCCAGCGCTGCGGCCGTCCGCACTCGGTGTACCGCAAGTTCGGCCTGTGCCGTGTCTGCCTCCGTGAGATGGCGCACCGCGGCGAGCTGCCGGGCGTGACCAAGAGCTCCTGGTAATCAAGGCGCTTTAGGCACACAGCGAAGCAGAGGTGCCCGATCCCACACCGGCCCGTTTTGGGCCTGCCGTACGGATTCCCGTAAGGTAGTGGGGTCGGGCCCCCTGCCACGGCTTCCCCATGGACGTCCGTGGCCCTCTCAAGGGAGGGCTCGCACCCAGTCTTACGACGTCGCAGGTCCCCTGCGCTTGTGCCCCTGACGAACTCGGAAGAGTGCGTAAGGGGGACCTGGCGCGGAGAAACCGCGGCGAGAGAGGCCTGAGGCCATCATGACCATGACCGACCCCATCGCAGACATGCTCACGCGTCTGCGTAACGCGAACTCGGCGTACCACGACACCGTGGCGATGCCGGCCAGCAAGATCAAGGCGCACGTCGCCGAGATCCTGCAGCAGGAGGGGTACATCTCCTCCTACAAGGTTGAGGAGCCCGTCGAGGGCGAGGTCGGCAAGAAGCTGACCATCGAGCTCAAGTTCGGCCCCAACCGTGAGCGCTCCATTGCCGGCATCAAGCGCATCAGCAAGCCGGGTCTGCGCGTTTACGCAAAGTCCACCAACCTGCCGAAGGTTCTCGGCGGCCTGGGCGTGGCGATCATCTCCACGTCCTCCGGCCTCCTGACCGACAAGCAGGCCGCCAAGAAGGGCGTAGGCGGAGAAGTTCTCGCCTACGTCTGGTAATTCGGGAAACGGAGGTACAGCAATGTCGCGCATTGGACGGCTGCCCATCCAGGTCCCCGCTGGCGTGGACGTCACCATCGATGGCCAGACGGTCTCGGTGAAGGGCCCGAAGGGCTCCCTCACCCACGTCGTCGCCGCGCCGATCGAGATCGGCAAGGGCGAGGACGGCATTCTGGCTGTCACCCGCCCCAACGACGAGCGTCAGTCGAAGGCCCTGCACGGCCTGACCCGCACGCTGGTGGCGAACATGATCACCGGCGTGACCGCGGGCTACCGCAAGTCGCTGGAGATCAGCGGTGTCGGCTACCGAGTTCTGGCGAAGGGCTCCGACATGGAGTTCCAGCTGGGCTACAGCCACCCGATCCTCGTCGAGGCGCCCGAGGGCATCTCCTTCGTCGTCGAGTCGGCCACCAAGTTCCACGTGGACGGCATCGACAAGCAGAAGGTCGGCGAGGTCGCCGCGAAGATCCGCAAGCTGCGCAAGCCGGACCCGTACAAGGCCAAGGGTGTCAAGTACGCGGGCGAGGTCATCCGCCGCAAGGTCGGAAAGAGTGGTAAGTAAGCGATGAGTGTCTCTGTCAAGATCGGCAAGGGCAACGCCTACAAGAGCGCCGCTCGCAAGCGCCGCGCGATCCGCGTTCGCAAGCGCGTCGTCGGCACCGAGGTGCGTCCGCGCCTCGTCGTGACGCGCTCGAACCGTCACATGGTCGCCCAGGTCATCGACGACGCCAAGGGTCACACCCTGGCGTCGGCGTCCACCCTCGACGTGTCCATCAAGGGCGCCGAGGGCGACAAGACCGAGCTGGCCAAGAAGGTCGGGAGCCTGGTCGCCGAGCGCGCCAAGGCCGCCGGCATCGAGTCGGTCGTCTTCGACCGCGCGGGCAACCGGTACGCCGGCCGCATCGCCGCCCTGGCGGACGCGGCCCGCGAGGCCGGGCTCGACTTCTAAGCCGCTCGTCGACTCTGTCGACGGACGTAAACGAGAGAGGTAATTCCAATGGCTGGACCCCAGCGCCGCGGTAGCGGCGCCGGCGGTGGCACCGGCGGTGGCGAGCGGCGCGACCGTAAGCGTGACGACCGGGGCAACGCCCCCGCCGTCGAGAAGACCGCTTACGTCGAGCGCGTCGTCGCGATCAACCGTGTCGCCAAGGTTGTCAAGGGTGGTCGTCGCTTCAGCTTCACCGCGCTGGTCGTGGTGGGCGACGGTGACGGCACCGTGGGTGTCGGTTACGGCAAGGCGAAGGAGGTTCCGGCCGCCATCGCCAAGGGTGTTGAGGAGGCCAAGAAGAACTTCTTCAAGGTCCCCCGTATCCAGGGCACCATCCCGCACCCGATCCAGGGTGAGAAGGCCGCCGGCGTCGTGCTGCTGAAGCCCGCCGCCCCCGGTACCGGTGTTATCGCCGGTGGTCCGGTGCGCGCCGTCCTGGAGTGCGCCGGCATCCACGACATCCTGTCGAAGTCGCTCGGCTCGGACAACGCGATCAACATCGTGCACGCCACGGTGGCCGCTCTGAAGGGCCTCGTGCGCCCCGAGGAGATCGCCGCCCGTCGTGGTCTGCCGCTGGAGGACGTGGCCCCCGCCGCTCTGCTGCGGGCGCGTGCTGCTGGGGTGAGCGCCTGATGGCTCGCCTGAAGATCACGCAGACCAAGTCGTACATCGGCAGCAAGCAGAACCACCGTGACACCCTGCGTTCGCTTGGTCTCAAGCGCATGCACGACGTGGTGGTCAAGGAGGACCGTCCCGAGATTCGCGGGATGGCCCACACGGTCCGTCACCTGGTGACGGTTGAGGAGGTGGACTGATCATGGGCGACAACCCGATCAAGATCCACAACCTGCGTCCCGCCCCGGGTGCCAAGACCGACAAGATCCGCGTGGGTCGTGGTGAGGGCTCCAAGGGTAAGACCGCTGGTCGTGGTACCAAGGGCACGAAGGCCCGCTACCAGGTTCCGCAGCGCTTCGAGGGTGGCCAGATGCCGCTCCACATGCGCCTGCCGAAGCTGAAGGGTTTCAAGAACCCGTTCAAGATCACCTTCCAGGTCGTCAACCTCGACAAGCTGGCCGAGCTCTACCCGCAGGGTGGAGAGGTCACGGTCGAGGACCTGGTCGCCAAGGGCGCGGTTCGCAAGAACTCCCTCGTCAAGGTGCTCGGCACCGGCGAGATCTCGGTTGCCCTGCAGGTGACGGTCGACGCCGTCTCCGGCTCGGCCGCCGAGAAGATCACCGCCGCCGGCGGTACGGTCACCGAGCTCGTCTGAGCCCGCTGACAACCGGCTTCGAGCCCCGCACCTCCTCCGGGAGGTGCGGGGCTCGCGCCGTTCCCGGGGATATCCGGCCGGACGGCGCTCGTTCTTTTGTGTGGCAAACCCGGGCATCCCGTACCCCATGAGTGGGGGAGGGGTGGTACGCGCTTCTTCCGAGTGGCTGCGCACTGTTAGAGTCCGTGGAGTTCCCTTGTAGGCTGCGCGTAGGCTCGCCTGTGCCGTCTGTACGGGAGCCCGAACCGCCAAACTCCCCATTCAGGACCGACCCTCCCGCCGACGACGCGCGGGAGGCGCAGGAGGCACCGTGCTCAGTGCGTTCGCGCGGGCGTTCCAGACGCCCGACCTGCGCAAGAAGCTGCTGTTCACGCTGGGCATCATGGTGCTGTTCCGCCTGGGCTCGCACATCCCGATCCCGGGCGTGAGCTTCACGGCCGTGAACGAGTGCGTGAAGGAGACCAAGAACAGCGGCCTCTTCGGACTCGTCAACCTGTTCAGCGGTGGCGCGCTCCTCCAGCTGACGATCTTCGCCCTCGGCATCATGCCGTACATCACGGCGAGCATCATCCTCCAGCTCCTCACCGTCGTGATCCCGCGACTGGAGATGCTGAAGAAGGAGGGACAGGCCGGCCAGGCCAAGATCACCCAGTACACCCGCTACCTGACCATCGCGCTCGCCGTGCTCCAGGGCACCGGCATCGTGGCGACGGCCTCCAGCGGTGCGCTGTTCTCCGGCTGCCCGCTGGCCAACCAGATCGTCCCGGACACCGGCGTGTTCCGGATCGCCGTCATGGTGCTCACCATGACCGCCGGCACGACGGTCATCATGTGGCTCGGCGAGCTGATCACCGACCGCGGCATCGGCAACGGCATGTCGCTGCTGATCTTCACCTCGATCGCGGCCCAGTTCCCGTCCTCGATGTGGGCGATCAAGCAGTCCGGCACCATCGGCGGCGGCTGGGTCGAGTTCCTCTCGGTGGTCGCGGTCGGCGTCATCGTCGTGATGCTGGTCATCTTCGTCGAGCAGGCCCAGCGCCGGATCCCGGTCCAGTACGCGAAGCGGATGATCGGGCGCCGCGCGTTCGGCGGGACCTCGACCTACATCCCGCTCAAGGTGAACCAGGCCGGTGTCATCCCGGTCATCTTCGCCTCGTCGCTGCTGTACATCCCCGCCCTGGTGGTCCAGCTGACCAACAGCCAGGCAGGCTGGGCCACGTGGATCCGGACGAACTTCGTCAAGGGTGACCACCCGATCTACATGGCCACCTACTTCCTGCTGATCGTCTTCTTCGCGTTCTTCTACGTCGCCATCTCCTTCAACCCCGAAGAAGTTGCCGACAACATGAAGAAGTATGGTGGGTTCATCCCGGGTATCCGGGCCGGCCGACCGACGGCCGAGTACCTGAACTACGTGCTGACCCGTATCACGTGGCCGGGTTCGCTCTACCTGGGCCTGATCGCGTTGATCCCGATGATCGCCCTGGTCGCCTTCGGACAGCAGACCAACTTCCCGTTCGGCGGCACCAGCGTGCTCATCGTCGTCGGCGTCGGACTCGAAACTGTGAAGCAGATCGAGAGCCAGCTCCAGCAGCGCAATTACGAAGGGTTCCTCCGCTGATGCGTATCGTCCTCGTTGGTCCTCCCGGGGCCGGGAAGGGTACTCAGGCGCACCTGCTCGCCAAGACCCTGTCCATCCCGCACATCTCCACCGGCGACCTGTTCCGTGCCAACATCGGCCAGGGCACCCCGCTGGGGCTCGAGGCCAAGGGCTACATGGACGCCGGCCGCCTGGTACCGGACGAGGTCACCATCGGGATGGCCAAGGACCGCATGCTCCAGGCGGACGCCGAGAACGGCTTCCTGCTCGACGGCTTCCCCCGCAACCTGGGCCAGGCCGAGGCGCTCGACGAGTTTCTCGCCGAGAAGGGCATCAAGCTGGACGGCGTCCTGGACCTGGAGGTCCCCGAGGACGAGGTCGTCAAGCGGATCGCGGGCCGTCGCCTGTGCCGCAAGAACGGCAGCCACGTGTTCCACGTCGCGTACAACCCGCCGAAGGAGGAGGGTGTCTGCGACGAGTGCGGTGGCGAGCTCTACCAGCGCTCCGACGACACCGAGGCGGCGGTGCGCACCCGCCTGGAGGTCTACCACACGGAGACCGAGCCGATCATCGGCTACTACAAGGAGCAGGGGCTGCTGGTGACCATCCTGGCCCTCGGCAAGGTGGACGAGGTCACCTCCCGCGCCATCGAGGCGCTGAAGCGGGACAGCTGAGTCTCTCGGCGAACGTACGACGGTACGGCCGGGTCGCCCGCCCCTCGCGGGTGGCCCGGCCGTTTCGGCGTCGTACGGTGGTAGCAGTGGTAATCCGGACTTGGAAGGCGTGACCAGATGGTGGAGATCAAGACCCCCGAGCAGATCGCGAAGATGCGAGCGGCCGGGCTGGTCGTCGCCGAGGCCCTGAAGGCCTGTCGCGAGGCGGTCGTCCCCGGGGTGACCACCCAGGAGCTCAACGACGTCGCGGACAAGGTCATCACCGGCCACGGTGCCACCTCGAACTTCCGGGCCCACCACGGCGGGCTCTGGTTCCCGGGCGTGATCTGCGCCTCGGTGAACAACGAGGTCGTGCACGGCATCCCCGGCGAGCGGGTGCTCCAGGAGGGTGACGTCATCTCGATCGACTGCGGCGCCATCCTGGACGGCTGGCACGGCGACTCGGCCATCACGGTGGCGGTCGGCGAGGTCAGCCCGGAGGTCGAGATGCTGAGCCGGGTCACCGAGGGCTCGATGTGGGCCGGCATCGCCCAGATGAAGAAGAACAACCGCCTGGTGGACGTCTCCAAGGCGATCGAGGGCTTCATCCGTCGCCAGCCGCTGCCGCCGAAGGGCAAGTGGGGCATCACCGAGGGCTACGGCGGCCACGGCATCGGCACCGCGATGCACATGGAGCCGCACGTGCTGAACTACGTCGAGCGCGGCCGCGGCAAGGGCCCGAAGCTGGTCCCCGGCACCGTGCTGGCGATCGAGCCGATGGTCTCGCTCGGCACCCCGCACACCACCGTGCTGGACGACGAGTGGACGGTCGTCACCAACGACGGCACCTGGGCCTCGCACTGGGAGCACTCGGTGGCCGTCACCGAGCAGGGCCCGCTGGTGCTGACCGCCTTCGACGGCGGCAGGGCGGAGCTGGCCAAGCTGGGCATCACCGCAGCTCCGGACCCCCTCGCGTAGTCGCCACGGCGCCCAACTGCCGCTGCTGACAAGGGATCAGAGCCCTGGAGGTTTGGACCTCCAGGGCTTTTGTCCTATTTTTATCGGCTGGCAGGGTCCGTAGTGGCTCACGAGCGAGCAGGAGAGAGTAAGTGCTCAAGGGATTCCGCGACTTCATGATGCGCGGCAACGTCGTCGACATGGCGGTCGGTGTGGTCATCGGTGCCGCGTTCACCGCGGTGGTGACCGGCTTCGTGTCCGCCTTCCTCACCCCGTTGGTGGGCGTGGTGGTCGGTGCGGCCGGCGACTTCAGCTCGTACAAGGCGCACATCGCGGGGGTGACCTTCCCGTACGGGCAGTTCCTCAACGTGCTGATCGCGTTCTTCATGACCGCCGCGGTGCTGTACTTCTGCGTGGTGCTGCCGATCACCAAGGCGACCGCGCGCTACATGCCGAAGAAGCCGAAGACGCCGAAGCGTCCCTGCCCCGAGTGCCTGACCGAGATCCCCGAGGCCGCCCGCCGCTGCTCGGCCTGCACCGCCCACGTCGAGCCGCTGGTGGTCGTCGCCAAGGCCTGACGCGACGGGTGTGACGGTGACCGCTTTCCGGGACCCCCGTTTTGGTCCGTCGGACGCGCTGGCGTAGGATGGACCGTCGGCTCACTCGTAGCGTGCTTCAGCGCGCCCTCTTCCCCCCGGGGGAGGGGTGAACCCAGGTTCGCACGAGCGTTCCGCATACGGTAGCCGGTCCCGGAAGGTGGATCTCGCAGTTCATGGCTAAGAAGCAAGGCGCCATTGAGATCGAGGGCACCGTGATCGAGTCTCTGCCGAACGCGATGTTCAAGGTCGAGCTGCAGAACGGTCACAAGGTCCTCGCGCACATCAGTGGCAAGATGCGCATGCACTACATCCGCATCCTGCCGGACGACCGGGTCGTCGTGGAGCTCAGCCCCTACGACCTCACGCGCGGGCGGATCGTCTACCGCTACAAGTAAGAACGTCAGATCTAGACCCGGAGAACCTGAACATGAAGGTCAAGCCGAGCGTCAAGAAGATCTGCGACAAGTGCAAGGTGATCCGCCGTCACGGCCGGGTCATGGTGATCTGCGACAACCTGCGCCACAAGCAGCGCCAGGGCTGATCTCTCCCCAGCATTTCTCGTAGTACTTCGCGCGACGCGAAAACGTCATAAGCGGGCTGCCCGATCCGTTCCGTCCGGAACGGACTGCCACCCCCGGTCAGAGGCCGGGGCTCCCTCACCGTGAGGTGTCGGAGTAGGTAGCACGCAAGACCTCTGAAAAAGCACAGGAGCCTTGAATGGCACGCCTCGCCGGCGTTGATCTCCCCCGTGAGAAGCGGATCGAGATCGCCCTCACCTACGTGTACGGCATCGGCCGTACCCGCGCCCAGCAGACCCTGGCCGAGACCGGTGTGAACCCGGACGTCCGCGTCCGCGACATCACCGAGGACGACCTGGTCAAGCTGGGTCAGTACATCGACGCCAACTACACGGTCGAGGGTGACCTCCGCCGTGAGGTGGCCGCCGACATCCGCCGCAAGGTCGAGATCGGCTGCTACGAGGGTCTGCGTCACCGCCGTGGCCTGCCGGTCCGCGGCCAGCGCACCCACACCAACGCGCGTACCCGCAAGGGCCCGCGTCGCGCGATCGCCGGCAAGAAGAAGCCGGGCAAGAAGTAGTCCGTCCCGTAACCGGACATCCCTCCGGCCCGCGGGTCAGCGGACCGACCACCTCAGTAGGAGAACAGACTTATGCCCCCCAAGGGTCGTCAGGCTGCCGGCGCGAAGAAGATCCGCCGCAAGGAAAAGAAGAACGTCGCTCACGGCCACGCGCACATCAAGAGCACGTTCAACAACACCATCGTTTCGATCACCGACCCCGCGGGCAACGTGATCTCCTGGGCCTCCGCCGGCCACGTCGGCTTCAAGGGCTCGCGCAAGTCCACCCCGTTCGCCGCGCAGATGGCCGCCGAGGCCGCTGCCCGTCGCGCGCAGGAGCACGGCATGCGCAAGGTTGACGTCTTCGTGAAGGGTCCGGGCTCCGGCCGCGAGACCGCGATCCGTTCGCTCCAGGCCACCGGCCTGGAGGTCGGCTCGATCCAGGACGTCACCCCCACCCCGCACAACGGCTGCCGTCCGCCGAAGCGCCGCCGCGTCTGACGCAGCGCCTTCGGGCACGCAGGTGATGTTTTAAACCTCGTACGGGCTCCCGTTCTCCACGGGAGCCCGTACGCTTGGTCCTGTCGGCATCAAATAGTGGGTGCCGAAGACAACCGGAGGATTTCCCCCATGCTTATCGCTCAGCGTCCCTCGCTGACCGAAGAGGTCGTCGACGAGTTCCGCTCCCGGTTCGTGATCGAGCCGCTGGAGCCGGGCTTCGGCTACACCCTCGGCAACTCCCTGCGCCGCACGCTCCTGTCGTCGATCCCGGGTGCCGCTGTCACCAGCATCCGCATCGACGGCGTCCTGCACGAGTTCACCACCGTGCCGGGCGTCAAGGAGGACGTGACCGACCTCATCCTCAACATCAAGCAGCTGGTCGTCTCCTCGGAGCACGACGAGCCGGTCGTGATGTACCTGCGCAAGCAGGGCCCGGGTGTCGTCACCGCCGCCGACATCGCCCCGCCGGCGGGTGTCGAGGTGCACAACCCCGAGCTGGTCCTCGCCACGCTGAACGGCAAGGGCAAGCTGGAGATGGAGCTGACCGTCGAGCGCGGTCGCGGCTACGTCTCCGCCGTCCAGAACAAGGCCTCCGGCCAGGAGATCGGCCGCATCCCGGTCGACTCGATCTACAGCCCGGTGCTGAAGGTCACCTACAAGGTCGAGGCCACCCGTGTCGAGCAGCGGACCGACTTCGACAAGCTGATCGTCGACGTCGAGACCAAGCCCGCCATGCGTCCGCGCGACGCCATGGCCTCGGCCGGCAAGACCCTGGTCGAGCTGTTCGGTCTCGCCCGCGAGCTGAACATCGACGCCGAGGGCATCGACATGGGCCCGTCCCCGACGGACGCCGCCCTGGCCGCCGACCTGGCGCTGCCGATCGAGGAGCTGGAGCTCACCGTCCGCTCCTACAACTGCCTCAAGCGCGAGGGCATCCACACCGTGGGTGAGCTCGTCGCCCGCTCCGAGGCCGACCTGCTCGACATCCGCAACTTCGGTGCGAAGTCGATCGACGAGGTCAAGGCGAAGCTGGCCGGCATGGGCCTGGCCCTCAAGGACAGCCCGCCCGGGTTCGACCCGACCGCTGCCGCCGACGCCTTCGGCGCCGACGACCTCGACGACTCGCACTTCGCCGAGACCGAGCAGTACTAAGAGAATTGGCCGCGGGGGCGGTTCCACGGAGCCGCCCCCGTCGTCGCGAAAGTCGTACGGGCAACAGTGCCCGTACGCCCGCTGCGGTACCTGATACGGCCGTAGTCGGAGATCCAAGGAGAAATCCATGCCGCGTCCCACCAAGGGTGCCCGCCTCGGCGGCGGCCCGCACCACGAGCCGCTGCTGCTCGCCGGTCTGTGCCGGGAGCTGTTCCAGTACGGCCGCATCACCACGACCGAGGCCAAGGCCCGTCGGATGCGCCCGCTGGCGGAGAAGCTGATCACCAAGGCGAAGAAGGGCGACATCCACAACCGTCGCCTGGTGCGCAAGACCATCACCGACATCTCGGTGCTGCACACCCTCTTCACCGAGATCGCGCCGCGCTACGAGAACCGCCCGGGTGGCTACACCCGCATCACCAAGATCGGTCCCCGTCGTGGCGACAACGCCCCGATGGCCGTGATCGAGCTGGTCGAGGCGCTGACCGTCGCGCAGACCGCCGTCGGCGAGGCCGAGGCCGCCACCAAGCGCGCCGTCAAGGAGGCCGACGAGGCCGCTGCCGTCGAGACCAAGGCCGACGAGGCCGAGGCCGCCGAGCAGGCCTGACGCCTCTAGGTGTTCCGCGGGCCCGTTTCCCCAGCAGTGGGGGAGCGGGCCCGTTCCTCATCCCCGGGAGATGTGAGAAGCAGTGGTCAACGATTGCGCCGAGCAGCCGCAGGTGAAGGACGGCCCGGCCGACGGGTACGTCCGGGTCCGGCTCGACCTCGCCTACCAGGGCGCCGAGTTCTCCGGCTGGGCCCGCCAGAAGGGCGGCCGGCGGACGGTCCAGGAGGAGATCGAGACCGCGCTGCAGATCGTCACCCGCAGCCCGGAGCTGTTCCCGCTGACGGTGGCCGGCCGCACCGACGCCGGGGTGCACGCCCGCGGCCAGGTCGCCCACGTCGACCTGCCCGCCGAGCTGTGGGAGGCGCACCGGGAGAAGCTGCTGCGCCGGCTGGCGGGCCGGCTGCCCGGGGACGTCCGGATCTACCGGGTCGGCGAGGCGCCGGCCGGGTTCGACGCCCGTTTCTCGGCGGTCTGGCGCCGGTACGCGTACCGCGTCGCCGACCACCCGGGCGGGGTGGACCCGCTGCTGCGCGGCCACGTGCTCTGGCACGACCGCCCGCTGGACGTGGACCGGATGAACGAGGCGGCGAAGCTGCTGCTCGGCGAGCACGACTTCGCCGCGTACTGCAAGAAGCGCGAGGGTGCCACCACCATCCGCACCCTGCTGGAGCTGCACTGGGACCGCGTCCCGGTGGACTCCTACGCGGCCCAGGAGGGCTCGCTCGCGGTCGCCACCGTCCGGGCCGACGCCTTCTGCCACAACATGGTCCGGGCGCTGGTCGGCGCGATGCTGCTGGTCGGCGACGGGCACCGGCCGGTGGAGTTCCCCGGCGAGGTGCTGGCGGGCGGGGTGCGCAACTCCGCCGTCAACGTGATCCGGCCGTACGGGCTCACGCTGGAGGAGGTCGGCTACCCGCCGGACGACCAGCTGGCCGAGCGCAACCGGGCGGCCCGGCGGATGCGGACCCTGCCCGGGCAGCCGGCCGTCGGGTAATCCGTTTTGGCCCGGCGCGTCCGCTTGGGAGAATCGCTCCCATGGGACACGTCGAGATTTCGCACCTGGAGTACTACCTGCCGGACGGGCGCGTGTTGTTCGACGACGCGTCCTTCCGGGTCGGAGAGGGCGCCGCGGTCGCCCTGGTCGGTGCCAACGGCGCCGGCAAGACCACCCTGCTGCGCATGATCGCGGGGGACATCCAGCCGCACGGCGGCTCGGTGACGATCAGCGGCGGGCTCGGCGTGATGCGCCAGTTCGTCGGCACCACCGGCCGCGAGGACCAGTCGTCCACCCCGGGCGCGCTGCCGGCCGACGCCTCGGTGCGCGACCTGCTGGTGTCGGTCGCCCCCGAGCGGATCGCCAAGGCCGCCCGCGCGGTGGACGCCGCCGAGCTGGCGATGATCGCCCAGGACGACGAGAAGACGCAGATGGCCTACGCCCAGGCGCTCTCGGACTGGGCCGACGTCGGCGGCTACGACTACGAGACGGACTGGGACGTCTGCACCACGGCGGCCCTCGGGGTGCCGTTCGACAAGGCCCAGTGGCGGGGCCTGAACACCCTCTCCGGCGGCGAGCAGAAGCGGCTCGTCCTGGAGGCGCTGCTGCGCGGCCCGGAGGAGGTGCTGCTGCTCGACGAGCCGGACAACTACCTGGACGTCCCGGGCAAGCGCTGGCTGGAGGAGGCCATCAAGACCACCTCGAAGACGGTGCTGTACATCTCGCACGACCGCGAGCTGCTCTCGAAGACCGCGGACAAGATCATCGCCGTCGAGTCCGGCGCCGCCGGCAGCAGCGTCTGGGTGCACGGCGGCGGCTTCGACAGCTTCCACGAGGCCCGCAAGGACCGCTTCGCGCGCTTCGAGGAACTGGGCCGGCGCTGGGACGAGGAGCACGCCAAGCTCAAGAAGCTGGTCGTCACCCTGCGCCAGGCGGCCTCGGTCAGCCACGCGCTCGCCACCCGCTACGCCGCCGCCCAGACCCGGCTGAAGAAGTTCGAGGAGGCCGGCCGCCCGGAGGAGCCCCCGCGCGAGCAGAGCATCACCATGCGGCTCAAGGGCGGGCGCACCGGCATGCGCGCCTTCACCCTGGAGCAGCTGGAGCTCACCGGCCTGATGCAGCCCTTCGACCTGGAGGTCTTCTACGGCGAGCGGGTCGCGGTGCTGGGCGCCAACGGCGCCGGCAAGTCGCACCTGCTGCGGCTGCTGGCCGGTGACACGACGGTCGGGCACACCGGGGACTGGAAGCTCGGCGCCCGGGTCGTACCCGGCCACTTCCGGCAGACCCACGCCCACCCGGAGCTGTTCGGCCGCACCGTGCGGTCGATCGTCGAGGAGGAGCACGCGCTCAGCCGCGGCGCCGCGATGGGGGCGCTGCGCCGCTACGAGCTGGACCGCCAGGAGGAGCAGAAGTTCGAGTCGCTGTCCGGCGGGCAGCAGGCCCGGCTGATGATCCTCAAGCTCGAACTCTCCGGCGTGACGGCCCTGTTGCTCGACGAGCCGACCGACAACCTGGACCTGGAGAGCGCCGAGGCCCTGCAGACCGGCCTGGAGGCCTTCGAGGGCACCGTGCTGTGCGTCACCCACGACCGCTGGTTCGCCAGGACCTTCGACCGCTTCCTGGTGTTCGGGGCGGACGGCCGGGTGTACGAGTCGTCGGAGCCGGTCTGGGACGTGACCCGGGTGGAGCGCGAACGCTGAGTCGCGACCGGCCCGGCCGGGAGGGGTCCAGCCGATTTTTGACCCCTCAGGGTCGGGCCGGTAACCTGGACGCTTGATGTGCGTATTGGCTCGCTCTATCTCACGTGAGAGGTCGGTACGCCGGAGACATCAGGTCGTCGACCAGCGGTCCCCCTTGAATTGCGTCCAAGGTTGGCCAGGCTGCTCTGCCGTCCGGGTGCTCCTGTCAGGACTCACTCACTGAAAAGCGAAGGCTACGACCGTGCGTACGTACAGCCCCAAGCCCGGCGACGTCCAGCGTCAGTGGCACGTCATCGACGCGACCGACGTCGTGCTCGGCCGCCTGGCCTCCCAGGCCGCCAACCTCCTCCGGGGCAAGCACAAGGCGATCTACGCGCCGCACGTTGACACTGGTGACTTCGTCATCATCATCAACGCCGACAAGGTGCACCTGTCCGGTAACAAGAAGACCCAGAAGCTGGCCTACCGCCACTCGGGCTTCCCGGGCGGTCTGCGCTCGGTGCGCTACGACGACCTGCTGGCGAACAACCCGGAGAAGGCCGTCGAGAAGGCCATCAAGGGCATGATCCCCAAGAACAGCCTGGGCCGCCAGATGCTCTCCAAGCTGAAGGTCTACTCGGGCGACCAGCACCCGCACGCTGCCCAGCAGCCGGTGCCGTTCGAGATCACCCAGGTCGCGCAGTAATTCGGCCACCAAGCCCCCCAACACTGAAAAGAGCTGAGGAACATCGTGGCCGAGACCACTGAAACCCTTGAGGTCGACTTCGACGAGGCCGTTGAGGCCGTCGAGGGCGAGTACACCTCCGAGGAGAGCTACACCTCCGAGTCCCTGGCCGGCCGCTTCGGCGAGGCCACCCCGGGCGCCGGCCTCGGCCGTCGCAAGGAGGCGATCGCCCGCGTGCGCATCGTCCCCGGCACCGGCCAGTGGAAGATCAACGGTCGCACCCTCGAGGGTTACTTCCCGAACAAGGTGCACCAGCAGACCGTGAACGAGCCCTTCAAGCTCCTTGAGCTGGACGGCCGTTACGACGTCGTCGCCCGCATCAGCGGTGGTGGCGTGTCCGGCCAGGCCTACGCGCTGCGCCTCGGCGTCGCCCGTGCCCTGAACGAGGCCGACGTGGACAACAACCGCGCCGCCCTGAAGAAGGCCGGCTTCCTGATGCGTGACGCCCGTGCCGTCGAGCGCAAGAAGGCCGGTCTGAAGAAGGCCCGCAAGGCGCCGCAGTACAGCAAGCGCTAATCGCCTCCCCGGGGGTGCGCTCCGCCCTGGCGGCGCACCCCCTGGTTGTGCGAAACCGTCGCCCCGGAGTACCTCGAGTACTCCGGGGCGACGTGTTCCCCGGCTACTGTGCGGCGGCCGGGATCTTCGGTTGGGTTCCGAGCAGTGGTGATGGAGGACGGGACAGTGGGACGACTCTTCGGTACGGACGGCGTGCGCGGGGTGGCCAACGAGGGCCTGACGGCGGAGCTGGCGCTCGGTCTGTCGGTCGCGGCGGCCCATGTGCTCGGCGAGGCCGGCGCCTTCGACGGCCACCGGCCGGTCGCGGTGGTCGGCCGTGACCCGCGCGCCTCGGGCGAGTTCCTGGAGGCCGCCGTCATCGCCGGTCTGGCGAGCGCCGGCGTCGACGTCCTGCGGGTCGGCGTCCTGCCCACCCCGGCCGTGGCGTACCTCACCGGCGCGCTCGGCGCCGACTTCGGCGTGATGCTGTCCGCCAGCCACAACGCCATGCCGGACAACGGCATCAAGTTCCTCGCCCGCGGCGGCCACAAGCTGGACGACCGGATCGAGGACGCGATCGAGTCCCACTACCGCAAGCACACGCTCGGCGACGAGGACTGGAACCGTCCGACCGGCGCGGCCGTCGGCCGGGTGCGCGAGTACACCGAGGGCTTCGACAAGTACGTCGCCCACCTGATCGGCGTGCTGCCCAACCGCCTGGACGGCATCAAGGTCGTCATCGACGGCGCCCACGGCGCGGCCGCCTACGTCGCCCCCGAGGCCTTCGCCCGGGCCGGTGCCGAGGTGGTCCACACCCTGGGGGCCGAGCCCACCGGCCTCAACATCAACGACGGCGTCGGCTCCACCCACCTGGACCGGCTGCGGGTCGCGATGAAGGAGCACAAGGCCGACCTGGGCATCGCCCTGGACGGCGACGCGGACCGCTGCCTGGCCGCCGACGCCGAGGGCGCCGAGGTGGACGGCGACCAGATCATCGCCATCCTCGCGGTCGCCATGAAGGAGGCCGGCACCCTGCGCCGCAACACCGCGGTGGCCACCGTGATGTCCAACCTCGGCTTCAAGCTGGCGATGGAGCGCGAG
Source organism: Kitasatospora sp. NPDC048715 (assembly GCF_043198905.1). Classification (NCBI taxonomy): domain Bacteria; kingdom Bacillati; phylum Actinomycetota; class Actinomycetes; order Kitasatosporales; family Streptomycetaceae; genus Kitasatospora; species Kitasatospora sp. NPDC048715. The sequence goes on from NZ_JBICVH010000001.1 coordinate 751,561, forward strand.
GGCATCGAGCTGGTGGAGACCGCCGTCGGCGACCGCTACGTGCTGGAGGCGATGAAGGAGCACGGCTTCGCGCTGGGCGGCGAGCAGTCCGGCCACGTGATCCTGCTGGACCACGCCACCACCGGTGACGGCACCCTGACCGGCCTGATGCTGGGCGCCCGGCTGGCCGCCACCAAGCAGCCGCTGGCCGACCTGGCCGCCGTGATGACCCGGCTGCCGCAGGTGCTGATCAACGTCAAGGGCGTCGACAAGTCCCGGGTGCGGACCAGCACCGAGCTGACCGCCGCGGTCGCCGCGGCCGAGGCCGAGCTGGGCTCCACCGGCCGGGTGCTGCTGCGCCCGTCGGGCACCGAGCCGCTGGTCCGGGTGATGGTCGAGGCCGCCGACCCGGCGCAGGCCGAGGCGGTCGGGCAGCGGCTGGCCGACGCGGTGCGCACCCACCTGGGCTGAGCCCCGGAGACGGCGAAGGGCCCCCGCGCGACGCGGGGGCCCTTCGTGTCGTGCCCGGCGGGCGCTCAGAGCTTGCGCAGCAGCGCCCGGCGGACCTTGTGGTCCGAGCCCTTCTGGAGGATCAGGGTGGCGCGGCCGCGGGTCGGCAGCACGTTCTCCAGCAGGTTGGGCTTGTTGATGGTGCGCCAGACCTGCCGGCCGTACTCCATCGCCTCCTCCTCCGGCACCTCGGTGAAGCGGCGGAAGTAGGAGTTCGGGTCCTGGAAGGCGGTCTGCCGCAGCTTGCGGAAGCGGTCCAGGTACCAGTGCTCGATGTCGTCGGTCCGGGCGTCGACGTAGATCGAGAAGTCGAAGTAGTCGGCCACCGCGAGGCGGGTGCGGCCGTCGGAGCCGGGCAGGGCCGGCTGGAGCACGTTCAGGCCCTCGACGATCAGGATGTCCGGGCGCTCCACGGTCAGCCGCTCGCCCTGCACGATGTCGTACACCAGGTGCGAGTAGACCGGCGCGCTGACCCGCTCCTTGCCCGCCTTCACGTCCGCGACGAAGCGCATCAGCGCCCGGCGGTCGTACGACTCCGGGAAGCCCTTGCGGGCCATCAGGCCGCGCCGGCGCAGCTCGGCGTTGGGGAGCAGGAAGCCGTCGGTGGTGACCAGCTCGACCCGGGGGTGCTCGGGCCAGCGGGCGAGCAGCGCCTGGAGCAGGCGGGCGGTGGTGGACTTGCCGACCGCCACGGAGCCGGCCACGCCGATGATGAACGGGGTGCGGGTGCGTTCGGTGTCCGGGGTGTCCAGGAAGGTGCCCAGCGTGCCGCGCAGCTCGTGCGTGGCGTGGATGTACAGGTTCAGCAGGCGGGACAGCGGCAGGTAGACGTCGCGGACCTCGTCCAGGTCGAGGGCGGTGCCGAGGCCGCGCAGCCGTTCCACCTCCTCGGCGGTCAGCGGCAGTGGCGTACGCTCGCGCAGCGCGCTCCACTCGGCCCGGCTGAGGTCGACGTAGGGGGACGGCGACGGGCCGGGCGTGGCGGCGCCCCGCGTACAGAGTTCGGTCAGCACATGCTCCATTGTGAGCCGTAGCGGCGTTCACGGTGGCTGTGGTGTCGGTCACGCAGCGTTCGCGCGCGAGGGGGAAACGGCCACAGAACCGCCCTTATGCTGGCACGCATGTGCGGAATTGTTGGATACGTGGGCGCTCAGTCCGCCCTCGACGTAGTAATCGCAGGCTTGCAGCGACTGGAGTACCGGGGCTACGACTCGGCCGGTGTCGCGGTGCAGGTCCAGGACTCCGAGGGGCAGTGGAGCCTGGCCACCGACAAGCGGGCGGGCAAGCTCGCCAATCTGGAGAAGTCGCTCGCCGAGACCCCTCTGCCCGGCGGCACCACCGGCATCGGCCACACCCGCTGGGCCACCCACGGCGGCCCGACGGACGCCAACGCCCACCCCCACCTGGACGACCACCAGCGGGTGGCCGTGGTGCACAACGGCATCATCGAGAACTTCGCGCAGCTGCGCGCCGAGATCGCCGAGCGCGGCCACACCCTCCGGTCCGAGACCGACACCGAGGTCGTCGCCCACCTGCTGGGCGAGGCCTACGCGGGTGACCTCGCCGAGGCCATGCGGGTGGTCTGCCGTCAGCTGGAGGGCGCCTTCACCCTGGTCGCCGTGCACGCGGACGCGCCGGACGTGGTCGTCGGTGCCCGCCGCAACTCGCCGCTGGTGGTCGGCCGCGGCGAGGGCGAGAACTTCCTCGCCTCGGACGTCGCCGCCTTCATCGCCCACACCCGCGAGGCGATCGAGCTGGGCCAGGACCAGGTGGTCGAGCTGCGCCGGGAGGGCGTGACCGTCACCAACTTCGACGGCACCCCGGCCGACGTGCGCGAGTACCACGTCGACTGGGACGCCTCGGCCGCCGAGAAGGGCGGCTACGACTACTTCATGCTCAAGGAGATCGCCGAGCAGCCGAAGGCGGTCGCCGACACCCTCCTCGGCCGGATCGGCACCGACGGCCGGCTGACCCTGGACGAGCTGCGGATCTCCGACGCCGACCTGCGCTCGGTCGACAAGGTCGTCATCGTGGCCTGCGGCACGGCCTTCCACGCCGGCATGATCGCCAAGTACGCGATCGAGCACTGGACCCGCATCCCCTGCGAGGTCGAGGTCGCCTCCGAGTTCCGCTACCGCGACCCGATCATGGGCCCGGGCACGCTGGTCATCGCCATCTCGCAGTCCGGCGAGACCATGGACACCCTGATGGCCCTGCGGCACGCCCGCGAGCAGGGCGCCAAGGTGCTGGCGATCTGCAACACCAACGGCTCCACCATCCCGCGCGAGTCGGACGCGGTGCTGTACACCCACGCCGGCCCGGAGGTCGCGGTCGCCTCGACCAAGGCGTTCCTGACCCAGCTGGTCGCCTGCTACCTGGTCGCCCTGTACCTGGGCCAGGTGCGCGGCACCAAGTGGGGCGACGAGATCTTCGCCGTCATCAAGGAGCTCGGCGACGCGCCGAAGCAGGTCGAGCAGGTCCTGGAGACCATGGAGCCGGTGCGCGAGCTGGCCCGCTCGCTGGCCGACGCCCGCTCGGTGCTGTTCCTCGGCCGCCACGTCGGCTTCCCGGTGGCCCTGGAGGGCGCGCTCAAGCTCAAGGAGCTGGCGTACATGCACGCCGAGGGCTTCGCGGCGGGCGAGCTCAAGCACGGCCCGATCGCGCTGATCGAGGAGGGGCTGCCGGTCGTGGTGGTCGTGCCCTCGCCGCGCGGACGCTCGATCCTGCACGACAAGATCGTCTCCAACATCCAGGAGATCAGGGCCCGCGGTGCCCGCACGATCGTGATCGCCGAGGAGGGCGACGAGGCCGTCGTCCCGTACGCGGACCACCTGATCCGCATCCCGGCCACCCCGGTGCTGCTCCAGCCGCTGGTCGCCACCGTCCCGCTCCAGGTCTTCGCCTGCGAGCTGGCCACGGCCAAGGGCCACGAGGTCGACCAGCCGCGCAACCTGGCGAAGTCGGTCACCGTCGAGTAGTCGCTCGGCGGCACGGCGCCCCTGCGGTGGCTGCGTCCTACCGCAGGGGCGCCGTGTCGAGCGTGAAGGAGAACGGGGCGGGGAGCTTGATGCACCTGCCGAATTCGGTTTCGTGAAGGGTGGTGTAGTCGCCGTTCCTCGGATCCGTGAACAGCGTCACCCTGCCTTCGCTGCGGTCGATGAGCAGGTAGCACGGAATGCCCGCAGCGGCGTAGCCCAGGCGCTTGGCCTCGCGGTCCTTGTGCGGGTTGATCGAGGTGACTTCAAGGACCAGTTCGACTCCCACCGCGGATGACCACGAATCCTGAGCGCGGAAATGGCCGACCGGAGCGACCGTGGCGTCCGGGATGAAACGGCCCTTGGGGGTGATCAGTCCCTTCCCGCCGCTGACGTACAGGTCCTCGGCTGCCTCACGCGCAACAGCGCGGGCGAACCGGGCGATGGCGTCCTCATGGTCGCCGTCCGGCGGTGGCGTCACGACGATCTCCCCTTCGATGAGCTCGGCCTTGAAACCGGGTGGGGTGTCCAACTCCAGAAACGCCTGGAGGAGGCTGTCCTCGCCCAGCGGGTGCTCGACTGCCGGCATGGCGACCATGGCCCTTCTCCCTCCTGTGGGTCCGTGCCGAGCCACAAGGTAGGCGTACGGACCGGCACCGGCGGGGGATCGAAGTGGTTGTCACTCGAAAGTGTGCCGCAGGCCCGGCTCCCGCGGGGCGGTGGCGCGGGCTAGCGTCGGAGGCAGCCGACCGCTGAAGGAGTTCTCCCCATGCGTCATGCACACCCTGTGGAAACCGTCCGGGCCGCCGAGGCCGAGCTGATGGCGCGGCTGCCGGAGGGCACCCTGATGCAGCGGGCGGCCGCGGGGCTGGCCGCGACCTGCGCGCGGCTGCTGACGCGGCGTCGGGGGCGGGTGTACGGCAGCCGGGTGACGGTGCTCGCGGGCAGCGGGGACAACGGGGGTGACGCCCTGTACGCCGGGGCCGCGCTGGCCCGGCGCGGGGCGCGGGTGACGGCGGTGCTGCTGGCGCCGCAGAAGGCCCACCCGGGCGGGCTGGCCGCGCTGCGGGCCGCCGGCGGGCGGGTGACGGCGGAGCGGGAAGTCGGCCTGGCCGACTTCTCGCGCGCGGACCTGGTGCTGGACGGGATCGTCGGCATCGGCGGCCGGGGCGGGCTGCGCCCGGAGGCCGTGCCGTACGCGAGGGCCGAGCGGCACGGGATCGTGGTGGCGGTGGACCTGCCGAGCGGGGTGGACGCCGACACCGGGGAGGTGCCGGGCGCCGCGCTGCGGGCCGACGTCACGGTCTGCTTCGGCACGTACAAGCCCGGGCTGCTGGTCGACCCGGGGGCCTCGTACGCGGGGGCCGTGCAGCTGGTCGGCATCGGGCTGGAGCCGCCCGCCGCGCGGGTGACGGCGCTCCAGCACGCGGACGTGGCGGCGCTGCTGCCGGAGCCGGGCGCGGAGAGCGACAAGTACCGGCGCGGCGTCGTCGGGGTGGCGGCCGGCTCGGCGACCTACCCGGGGGCGGCGCTGCTGGCGGTGGCCGGGGCGCTGCACGGCGGCGCGGGCGCCGTCCGGTACGTGGGCACGGCGGCCGAGGAGGTGGTGCGGCGCTTCCCGGAGGTGCTGGTCACCGAGGGCGGGCCGGCCGGCGCCGGACGGGTGCAGGCCTGGGTGGTCGGGCCGGGCGGCGGCGAGGGGGCGCGGCAGGCGCTGACCGAGGCGCTGGCGAGCGACGTCCCGGTGCTGGTGGACGCCGACGGGCTGACCGAGCTGGGCCGGCTCGGCCCGGACGCGCTGGCCGGCCGCACCGCGCCCACCCTGCTCACCCCGCACACCGGCGAGGCCGCCCGGCTGCTCGCCGGCGCCGACGGCGGCACACCGCCGGCCGCCGACGACCTGGCCGCGGCCCGGCTGGCCACCGCCCGACGGCTGGCGGCCGGCTACCGCGCCACGGTGCTGCTGAAGGGCTCCACCACGGTGGTCGCCGATCCGGGCGGGGCCGTCCGGGTGAACCCCACCGGCACCTCCTGGCTGGCCACCGCCGGCAGCGGCGACGTGCTGGCCGGGCTGGCCGGCTCCCTGTTGGCGGCCGGCCTCGCGCCGCTGGACGCCGCGTCGGCGGCCGCCTACCTGCACGGCCTGGCCGGCCGCGAGGCGGCGGGCGTGCCGGGCGCCCCGACGACGGCGCTCGCGGTGGCCGGGGCGCTCCCGGCGGTGTGGCGGGCGGTCCGCGCGGGGTGACCGCCGGAACCGGGACATCCGGTTGCGGCGTCCTGAACGGGGTGAACGGGCGGTCCGCCGCACGTCGGCGCGTCGTAGGGGTCCGCCGCGCCGCCGGGCCGTTCGGCGAGGACTCCGGGACGTCTGGGAGACTGACCCTGATGACAACTGCGAACACGACCGGCACAGCCACCCGCACCGACGGCCTCCGGGCCGAGGCGACCATCGATCTCGCCGCCCTGCGCGGCAACCTCGCCGCCCTGCGCGAACGCGTCGGCGGCGCGGCGGTGATGCTCGCCGTCAAGGCGAACGCCTACGGCCACGGCGCGGTCGAGTGCGCCCGGGAAGCGGTCGCGAACGGGATCGGCTGGCTCGGCTGCGCGACGCCGGACGAGGCGCTGGCGCTGCGGGCCGCGGGCATCCGCCCGGAGCAGGCCCGCATCCTGTGCTGGCTGTGGACGCCGGGCGGGCCCTGGCACGAGGCGCTGCGCGCGGACCTGGACATCTCGGTCAGCGGCCAGTGGGCGCTGGACGAGCTGCTGCCCGCCGTCCGCGAGACCGGCATCCCGGCCCGGGTGCACCTGAAGGCCGACACCGGCCTCGGCCGCAACGGCTGCCAGCCGCACGACTGGCCGCGGCTGGTGGCCGACGCCCGCCGGGCCGAGACGGAGGGGCTGCTGACGGTCGTCGGCGTGTGGTCGCACTTCGCCGCGGCGGACGAGCCGGGCCACCCGTCGATCCAGGCCCAGCTGGACTCCTACCGCGCCGCGCTGGCCACGGCCGAGGCCGCCGGGCTGCGCCCCGCGGTCCGGCACCTGGCGAACTCCCCGGCCGCCCTGCTGCTGCCCGAGTCGCACTTCGACCTGGTCCGCACCGGCCTGGCCGCGTACGGGCTGTCGCCGGTGCCGGAGGTGGGCTCGCCGGCCGACTTCGGGCTGCGCCCGGTGATGGCGCTGACCGCGCGGCTGGCGCTGGTCAAGCACGTCCCCGGCGGGCACGGGGTCAGCTACGGCCACCACTACACGACGCCGGGCGAGACCACCCTGGGCCTGGTCCCGGTCGGCTACGGCGACGGCATCCCCCGGCACGCCAGCGGTACCGGCCCGGTGCAGATCGACGGCAAGTGGCGCACGGTGGCCGGCCGGGTCGCGATGGACCAGTTCGTGGTGGACCTCGGCGGCGACACCCCGGCGATCGGCGACGAGGTGCTGCTGTTCGGCAACGGCGAGCGCGGCGAGCCCACCGCGGAGGACTGGGCCCGCGCCTGCGGCACCATCTCGTACGAGATCATCACCCGGATCGGCGCCCGGGTGCCCCGCCGCTACCTCGGCGGCAGCCACCCGGAGGGCCCGTCGGCATGACCGGCGCACCGGCCGAGGGCAGTCCGGTCGCGGCGGTCGCCAAGGCGGCCGGCGCCGCCTCCGGGGTGAGCCGGGCGGGTGTGATCGGGATCTCGGTCGGCGTACTGGCGGCCGGGGCGGCCGCGGGCGTCGCGGTGGAGCGGCTGACCGTAGGCCGGGCGATGCGCCGCCGGGCCCGGGCCGAGCTGGACGCGAACGCCCCGTACGGCTCGCTGCGCGGCCGTCCGAGGACGGTGGCCGCGCCGGACGGCACCGAGCTGTACGTCGAGCTGGACGGCACCGGCTGGAGCGGGCCGGACGGGGACGGCGCCGGCGCCGAGCCGCTGACCGTGGTGTTCTGCCACGGCTACTGCCTCAACCAGGACAGCTGGCACTTCCAGCGGGCCGCGCTGCGCGAGGGCATGCGGCTGGTCCTCTGGGACCAGCGCAGCCACGGCCGCTCCGAGCGCTCCCGTTCGTACCTGGCGGGCGAGCCGGCCGGCATCGACCAGCTGGGCGGCGACCTCAAGGCCGTGATCGACGCCGTCGCCCCGACCGGGCCGCTGGTGCTGGTGGGCCACTCGATGGGCGGCATGACGGTGATGGCGCTGGCCGACCAGCACCCGGAGCTGTTCCGCGAGAGGGTCGCCGGGGTGGCGCTGATCGGCACCCTCGCCGGGGACTGGAACGAGGTCAGCCTCGGCCTGCCGAGGGCCGGCGCGAAGCTGTTCAGGAAGGTCGCGCCCGGCATGGTGAAGCTGCTGGGCCGCCAGGTCGACCTGGTCGAGGCGACCAGGCGGCTGGGTTCGGACGTGGCCGCCGTGTTCTACCGGAGGTTCTCCTTCGGCGGCCGGGACGTCGACCCCGGCGTGGTGCGCTTCGCCGAGCAGCTGCTGGACGCCACCCCGATCGACGTGGTCGCCGAGTTCTACCCGGTGTTCGGCGCGCACGAGAAGTACGAGGCGCTGGCCGCCCTGCGGGGCCTGCCCGCGCTGGTGCTGGCTGGGACGAAGGACCTGCTGACGCCCTCGACGCACAGCGAGGCGATGGCCGCGCGGCTGCCCGGCGCCGAACTGGTCCTGGCCGAGGGCGCCGGGCACCTGGTGATGCTGGAACGCCCGGAGCTGGTGGACCACGAGCTGGCGCGGCTGCTGCGCCGGGCCGCCGGCTTCGCCGGGGCGGCGCCGCTGCCCGCGGCCGTCCTCGACCTGGCCCGGGAGCGGGTCGCGGAAGCCGTCGTCGACCCCGTGTGAGCCCCGGTGGCGCGCGGATGTGGCACGGTAGCGGTGGCGGCCGGTGGTCGGTGCGCCGGTACGGACCGAAGGGCAAGACACGCGCATGGGCTCGCACGCCACTCTCACCGTCCCCACCCCGGAGCGGATGGGCCGGCTCGGCCGGGAGCTGGCCGCGCTGCTGCGGCCGGGTGACCTGGTGCTGCTCTCCGGGGAGCTGGGCGCGGGGAAGACCACGCTGACCCGGGGCCTGGGGGAGGGCCTGCAGGTCCGCGGGGCGGTGACCTCGCCGACCTTCGTGATCGCCCGGGTGCACCCCTCGCTGGTCGGCGGCCCGGCGCTGGTGCACGTGGACGCGTACCGGCTGGGCGGGGACCTGGACGAGATGGAGGACCTCGACCTGGACGTCTCGCTGCCCGAGTCGGTGGTCGTGGTCGAGTGGGGCGAGGGCAAGGTCGAGCGGCTGTCCGAGGACCGGCTGGAGGTCCGGATCGAGCGCGCCATCGGCGGCACGGCGGACGGGGACGACCAGGACCCGCGCCGGGTGGTGCTGACCGGGATCGGCCCGCGCTGGGCGGACGCGGCGCTGGCGGACCTCGGATAGCGGACGGGCGCCGAGGGGGGCGACGACGTCCCGCTGACATCTTGCCGACAGGCTGTCGGCAAGATGTTGCGGGCGGGGTGCCGGGCGTGGTGGGATGGGTGCTGCGGTTAGGTCTGCCTAACTAGGGAGGCGCCATGTCGAGCACCACCCCCGCCCCGAAGCGCGCGGTCCCCGCCGCCGGGGCCGGAGAACCGGCCCGTCGCGCTCCGGGAGAGCCGATGCGGGCGCTGCTGGCCGCCTGCGCGGCCGCCGAGGCGGTGTCCACCCCGCCCGAACCGCGGCCCCGACAGGACGAACGGCCCGAGGCGCAGGCGCCCCGGGCCGCGTGAGGCCGGTCCTTCCGGGCCGGGCCGTTCCGGGCCGTCCGGGTCAGGCGATCACGACCACCTTGGTGTCCTTGGGCGCGAAGTCCCAGAGCAGCTGCCCCTCGGCGCGCCCGCTGCGGATGCCGCCGGTCTTGGCGCTCGGGTCGGTGGTCGGCGTCGCGCCGTCCACCGCCGCGCTGAAGCCGAACACCACGCCGTTCTGCTGCGCGAAGCGCACCACGTGCTCGATCTGCTTGCCGTCCGTCCCGGTGGTGGTCTGGGTGCGGCTGTACACGGCGTAGCTGCCCGGGGCCGGCTCGACCGAGCCCGGGGTGACCGGGAAGGCGGCCGCGACCTGCGGGGTCTTCTTCGGGTCGACCAGCCAGACGTAGTGGCTGCCGACCGAGTAGACCACCCGGATGCCGGTGCCCGAGGTGGTCGGCAGCGCCGGGACGGTCGGGGTGGCCGAGGCGGTCGGCGCCGCGGCGGTGGCCGTGCCGGTCGCCGTGGTGGTGGCCGTGGGCCTGGGGCCGCCGGCCCGGTCCTGGGCGCCGTTGGCCTGGAAGGCCAGCAGGCTCACCACCGCCAGGGCCCCCAGGGTCAACCCCGTGACCACCACTCCAGGACCCATCTTCGCCACGTTGCCGCTCCCGCCGCCGTCCCTTTACGTACGGCCCCATCGTGCCAGGTTCATCCGCGCGGGTCGCAGCGCCTCGGATGTGTGTTCCCGGCTGGTACACCTTGCCGATCGGCCGGTCGGCCCAACGCGGTCTAACCTTGACCCCGTGCTGCTGCTCGCGTTCGACACCGCTACCCCCGCCGTCACCGCCGCCGTCCACGACGGCACGGCCGTCCTCGCCGAGACCCACCAGGTCGACGCCAGGCGCCACGGCGAACTGTTGCTGCCCGCGATCGACGGGGTGCTGCGGGCCGCCGGGGTGGACAAGCACCGGCTGACCGGCATCGCGGTCGGCGTCGGCCCCGGCCCGTACACCGGCCTGCGGGTCGGCCTGGTGACCGCCGCCGCGCTCGGCCACGCGCTCGGGCTGCCGGTGCACGGCGTCTGCACCCTGGACGCGATCGCCTTCCAGGCCCGCGCCGAGGGCCTGGCCGGGCAGCCGTTCACGGTCGCCACCGACGCGCGCCGCAAGGAGGTCTACTGGGCCTCGTACGACGCCGAGGGCCGCCGCACCGAGGGCCCCGGCGTGGACCGCCCGGCCGAGCTGCCCCCGCAGGAACGCTCCGTCGGCGCCGGCGCGCTGCTTTACCCCGACGCCTTCCCGGGCGGGCACGGCCCCGAGCACGTCTCGGCCGGCGCCCTGGCCGGTTTCGCCGCCGCCGAGCTGGCCGCCGGGCGCGAGCTGCTGCCGAACCACCCGCTGTACCTGCGCCGCCCGGACGCCCAGGTCCCGGCCGGCTACAAGGCGGTGCTCCCGGCGTGAACCACGGCACCACCCTGCGCCCGATGCGCTGGTGGGACATCGCGCCGGTGCTGGAGCTGGAGCTGCGGCTCTTCCCCGAGGACGCCTGGTCCGCCGGGATGTTCTGGTCCGAACTGGCCGACTCCCACCCCGGCGGCACCCGCCACTACACCGTCGCGGCCGCCCCGGACGGCACGATCGTCGGCTACGCCGGCCTGATGGCGATCGCCGGTGAGGGCGACGTCCAGACCATCGCCGTCGACGCGCGCCACCAGGGATCCGGCCTCGGCGCGGCGCTGCTCACCGACCTGATCCGGGAGGCCGCCCGGCGCGAGTGCGCCGAGCTGCTGCTGGAGGTGCGGGTGGACAACCCGCGCGCCCAGCGGCTGTACGAGCGCCACGGCTTCGAACCGGTGGGCATCCGGCGCGGCTACTACCAGCCCGCCAACGTCGACGCGCTGGTGATGCGCCTCGACTCCCCGAGCACTGACAGCACTGACCCGAAGGACATTGAGGACACCCGCCATGGCTGACGAACCGCTCGTCCTCGGCATCGAGACCTCCTGCGACGAGACCGGCGTCGGCATCGTGCGCGGCACCACGCTGCTGGCCGACGCGGTCGCCTCCAGCGTCAACGACCACGCCCGCTTCGGCGGCGTCGTCCCGGAGATCGCCAGCCGCGCGCACCTGGAGGCGATGGTCCCGACCATCCAGCGCGCCCTGGACACCGCCGGGATCAAGGCGAGCGACCTGGACGGCATCGCCGTCACCGCGGGCCCCGGCCTGGCCGGCGCGCTGCTGGTCGGCGTCAGCGCCGCGAAGGCGTACGCCTGGGCCCTGGACAAGCCGCTGTACGGGGTCAACCACCTCGCCTCGCACATCTGCGTCGACCAGTTGGAGCACGGCCGGCTGCCCTCGCCGACGATGGCCCTGCTGGTCTCCGGCGGGCACTCCTCGCTGCTGCTCAGCGAGGACATCACCAGCGACGTCCGCCCGCTCGGCGCGACCATCGACGACGCGGCCGGCGAGGCCTTCGACAAGGTCGCCCGGGTGCTCGGCCTCGGCTTCCCCGGCGGCCCGATCGTCGACCGCACGGCCCGCGACGGCGACCCGAAGGCGATCGCCTTCCCGCGCGGCCTGACCGGCAAGAACGACCCGGAGTACGACTTCTCCTTCTCCGGCCTGAAGACCGCCGTCGCCCGCTGGGTGGAGGCCAGGCGCCGGGCCGGCGAGGAGGTGCCGATCGCCGACGTGGCGGCGTCCTTCCAGGAGGCGGTCACCGACGTGCTCACCCGCAAGGCCGTCAAGGCGTGCAAGGACAGCGGCGTCGACCACCTGATGATCGGCGGCGGCGTGGCGGCCAACTCGCGGCTGCGCGAGATGGCCCAGCAGCGCTGCGACCGGGCCGGCATCCGGCTGCGGGTGCCCCGGCCGGGCCTGTGCACCGACAACGGCGCGATGGTCGCGGCGCTCGGCGCCGAGATGGTGTGGCGCGACCGCACGCCGTCCGCCTTCGACCTGTCCGCCGACTCCTCGCTGCCGGTGACCGAGGTCCACGTGCCCCACACCGACGTCCACGGCCAGGCCTACGACGCCCTCGGCGGTGGCGCGGCATGACCGTCGCCGCGATGTGGGAGGCCCGGGCCGCCGACGGGTGCGGGCCCGAACTCGCTGCCTGGGCAAGGGAGTCGGCGCTGCCCCGGCTCCGCGGCTCGGCCGGGCTGGAGCGCCTCGAACTGCTCACCGCCCCGGGCGGGCGGGTGCTGCTGATCACCTGGTGGAACGGCGAGCCGGTGCCCGTCGCCGACCCGCCGGCCGAGCTGCTCGGCCGCCCGGTGCACCGCTGGTCCTTCACCAGCGAGCACGTGGAGTAGCCCCGTACCGGGAACCGCAGGACCGGCCGTTACCGTGCATAGCTGAGAGAATGCTGGACGGGAACCGGGAGCGCGCAGCGGTGATCAGGAACGGGCGGAGCAGGACCAGGACGTACGCGGCGGGGGCGGTGGCCCTGCTGGCCCTCGCCACCGGGTGCGGCGACAACGGGGGCGGCGGCAGCGCCGCCCCGGCCGCCGCGACCACGCCGGCCGCGCCCCGGTCCTCCGGCGCCGCGCCGACCGCGGCCGCGACCACCGCCGCCGCGGCCGGCGCCCCGGCGGGAGCGGGCGCGGCGGCCTGGGCCAAGTGGAACCTCACCCCGCTCGCCCCCGCCCCGGCGCCGCCCGCCGACAGGCCGATAAAGCTCGAACGGACGGGCCCCGTCCCGGTGTTCAGCGACGTGAAAACGAGCGACAAGGTCGTCTTCATCACCATCGACGACGGGGCCGAGAAGGACCCGAAGTTCGTCGAGATGCTCACCGACCTCAAGGTGCCGATATCGATGTTCCTGACCCGGGACATCGTCAAGAACGACTACGGCTACTTCAAGCCGCTCCAGGCCCTGGGCAACCACGTCCAGAACCACACCGTGGACCACCCGGTGATGAGCAGGATCCCGGCGGAGAAGCAGAAGTCCGAGATCTGCGACGCGCAGTCCGCGCTCACCCAGCAGTACGGCGCCGCCCCGCTGCTGTTCCGCCCGCCGTTCGGCGACGGCGCCAACACCCCGACGCTCAACACCTCGGTCCAGCAGTGCGGCCCGCGCGCGATGGTGCTCTGGCGCGAGTCGATGCAGATCCACGACATGCAGTACCAGGCGGGGGACAAGCAGCTGAAGCCCGGCGACATAATCCTGGCGCACTTCCGCGGCCCCAAGGAGCTCAAGGGCGCCACGATGACCCAGATGTTCGGCGACCTGCTGGCCCGGATACAGGAGCAGGGCTTCTCGGTGGCGCGGCTGGAGGACTACATCCAGCCACCCGTGTGACCGAGGCCGCGGGTCGACCCCCTAGGACGCCGCGACCGGCTGTCCCAGCATCATCAGCGGCCCGTTGTCGGTGCGGCTGAGGATCACCGTGACGCTGTTCGGCCCGGAGGGCTTGAGCTGGCGGCGCAGCTCCTCCGGGGTGATCGCCATCCCGCGCTTCTTGATCACCACCGTGCCGACCGCCCGCTCGCGCAGCAGCGCCTTCAGCTTCTTGATGTGGAACGGCAGCACGTCGGTGAGCTCGAAGGCGTGCGCGTACGGGGTGGCGACCAGCTCGTCCGAGGTCAGGTAGGCGATCTTCGGGTCGATCAGCCGGCCGCCCACCTGCCCGGCCACCTCGGCCACCAGGTGGGCCCGGATCACCGCGCCGTCCGGCTCGTACAGGTACCGCCCGACCGGGCCGGCCGGCGGGTCGGGCAGGTCGCCGCCGGTCAGGCTGGCGCCCTGCGGCAGCAGGGTGGCGCGGTGCGGGCTCGCGGCCCTGGTGCCGAACCAGAGCACCGCCTCCTTGACGTCGCCGTGGTCGGAGACCCACTCGGCCTCGGCGTCCCGCGGCACGGCCTCGTGCGGGATGCCCGGCGCGACCTTCAGCGCGCCGATCGGGGTCCGCCGGCCGGCCTCGATCGCCCAGGAGAGCGGCGGGGCGTACGCCTCCGGGTCGAACACCCGGCCGCGCGAGGTGCGCCGGGCCGGGTCGGTGAACACCGCGTCGTAGCCGGTGACGTCCACCTCGGCGACGTCCGCGCAGCGCACCTCGACCAGCTCGGACAGGCCCAGGGCGGCGGCGTTGGCCGCGGTGGCGGCGCAGGCCGCCGGGTCCTTGTCGACGGCCAGCACCTCGATGCCCGCCCGGGCCAGCGCCAGCACGTCCCCGCCGATGCCGCAGCACAGGTCCGCCAGCCGTCGGACGCCCAGCGCGGCGAACCGCTGCGCCCGCCACTCGGCCACGCTGCGCCGGGTGGACTGCTCGACCCCGTTGGGCGTGAAGTACATCAGGTCGGCGTCCGCCCCGAACTTCGCCCGCGCCCGCTGCCGCAGCCGCGCCTGCCCGAAGGCCGCCGAGACCAGCTCCGCCGGATGCTCCCGGCGCAGACGGGTCGCCAGCGCCAGCTCCTCCTCGGGGGTGAACTCGCGCAGTTCGGCGAGCAGGGCCTGGCCCTCGGGCGTCAGCAGCGGCTGGAGGTTCTCGGTGTCCACGGGGGCCATTCTCGCCGCTCGGCCGGTCGGTCACCGCAGCGGTGCGGCGGTCACCGGCCGATGACGGGGATGCCGGAGGCGAGCCAGCCCACGAGCACGCCCAGCGGTGCCGCGGCCACCGCGGCGTACGGCGTGATCCGGTAGCCGAGCCGCCGGGTGCCCCGGAAGGTCAGGGTCAGCAGCACGAGCAGGACCACGACGCCGAAGACGTCCAGGGCCACCGTCCCGGGGCCGTACAGGGCGAGCAGCTTCAGCACGTTGAGCACGAGCGATCCGAGGAACACCGCGACGGCGGTCACCGCGAGCACCACCGCAGCGAGCACCAGGTCCGCCGCCCAGTGGATCCGCGGCGGCGCGGACGGGGCGGCCGCTCGGATCACCGGAACGCCCCCGGGACGAGCGGCGGCGCGGGCGGGGCGTCCTTCGCGCCGGAGGGGCCGACGCGTACCGGGGTGTCCGTCATGGCAGGAGTCTGCCCGAGGGAGCGCCGTCCGTACATGGGTACGGGAATCCGGACGCCCGCTCGACTTCCGGTGGGCGGGGCGGCGGGTCCGTCGGCGGGCCGGCCGACGGGTGCGACGGGCCCGCGCACAGGGGTCGGACGCACCGGGATCGAGGTCACGGCAGGAGTCCGCGGGGGCCGGGCCGGGGCGCACGCGAGTGCGGCTGCTCACCCGCGGAACCGGGAGTCCCAGGGCGCGTCGTTGGCACTCTGGTTGACTGAGTGCTAACACGGCCCTATGGTCGTCCTTGGCACTCCCCACCGGGAGAGTGCTAACGCGACGACGTGTGTCTGACCCCCGCGACGGCAGGCCCGCAGGATCGCCCTACCCGTTAGAAAACCCCGTAATCTCCGAAGGGGAGCTCGGACGTGACCACCAGCAGCAAGGTTGCCATCAAGCCGCTCGAGGACCGCATTGTGGTCCAGCCGCTCGACGCCGAGACCACCACGGCCTCCGGCCTGGTTATCCCGGACACCGCCAAGGAGAAGCCCCAGGAGGGCGTCGTCCTGGCCGTCGGCCCGGGCCGCTTCGAGGACGGCCAGCGTCTGCCGCTCGACGTCGCCGTGGGTGACATCGTCCTGTACTCGAAGTACGGCGGCACCGAGGTGAAGTACCAGGGCGAGGAGTACCTGGTGCTTTCCGCCCGCGACGTCCTCGCGATCATCGAGAAGTAAGACGTTCCGACCCGCCCCGGATCCGTGTCCCAAGTGACAGGGGCCCGGGGCGTGGTTGTTGGTTCACGTAGTTCGGCGGCCGGTGGGCCGGCCGCAGCCCCGAGGGAATAGGGAACATGGCGAAGATCCTGCAGTTCGACGAGGACGCCCGCCGCTCGCTGGAGCGCGGTGTCAACAAGCTGGCCGACACCGTCAAGGTGACCATCGGCCCCAAGGGCCGCAACGTCGTCATCGACAAGAAGTTCGGCGCCCCGACCATCACCAACGACGGTGTCACCATCGCCCGCGAGGTCGAGCTGGACGACCCGTACGAGAACCTTGGCGCGCAGCTCGTCAAGGAGGTCGCCACCAAGACCAACGACGTCGCGGGTGACGGCACCACCACCGCCACCGTGCTGGCCCAGGCCCTGGTCAACGAGGGTCTGCGCAACGTCGCCGCCGGTGCCGGCCCGGCCGCCCTGAAGAAGGGCATCGACAAGGCCGTCGCCGCCGTCTCCGAGCACCTGCTCTCGATCGCCCGCGAGATCGAGGGCAAGGACGACGTCGCCGCCGTCGCGTCGCTCTCCGCCCAGGACACCCAGGTCGGCGAGCTGATCGCCGAGGCGATCGACAAGGTCGGCAAGGACGGTGTCATCACCGTCGAGGAGTCGAACACCTTCGGCGTGGAGCTGGACTTCACCGAGGGCATGCAGTTCGACAAGGGCTACCTGTCGCCGTACTTCGTCACCGACGCGGAGCGGCAGGAGGCGGTCCTGGAGGACCCGTACATCCTGATCAACCAGGGCAAGATCTCCTCCATCCAGGAGCTGCTGCCGCTGCTGGAGAAGATCCTCCAGGGCGGTGCCTCCAAGCCGCTGCTGATCATCGCCGAGGACGTCGACGGCGAGGCGCTGTCGACCCTGGTCGTCAACAAGATCCGCGGCACCTTCAACGCCGTCGCCGTCAAGGCCCCGGGCTTCGGCGACCGCCGCAAGGCGATCCTCGGCGACCTGGCCGTCCTGACCGGCGGCACGGTCATCTCCGAGGAGGTCGGCCTCAAGCTCGACCAGGTCGGCCTGGACGTGCTGGGCACCGCCCGCCGCGTGACCATCACCAAGGACGAGACCACCGTCGTCGACGGCGCCGGTGACTCCGAGGCCGTGGCCGGCCGCGTCGCCCAGATCAAGGGCGAGATCGCCGCGACCGACTCCGACTGGGACCGCGAGAAGCTGCAGGAGCGCCTGGCCAAGCTGGCCGGCGGCGTCTGCGTCATCAAGGTCGGCGCCGCCACCGAGGTGGAGCTGAAGGAGCGCAAGCACCGCCTGGAGGACGCCATCTCGGCGACCCGTGCCGCGGTCGAGGAGGGCATCGTCGCCGGCGGTGGCGCCTCCCTGGTCCACGCCGCCAAGGTGCTGGACGGTGGCCTGGGCCTGTCGGGCGACGAGGCGACCGGTGTCGCGGTCGTCCGCAAGGCGCTGCACGAGCCGCTGCGCTGGATCGCCCAGAACGCCGGCCTGGAGGGCTACGTCATCACCTCCAAGGTCTCCGAGCTGGAGGCCGGCCAGGGCTACAACGCCGCCACCGGTGAGTACGGCGACCTGGTGAAGGCCGGCGTCATCGACCCGGTCAAGGTCACCCGCTCCGCCCTGGAGAACGCCGCCTCGATCGCCTCCCTGCTTCTCACCACCGAGACCCTCGTGGTGGAGAAGAAGGAGGAGGAGGCCGACAACGGTCACGGCCACGGCCACGGCCACTCGCACTGAGGCTCCGACGCCTGACCGGAGGCCCGGTCCGCGCCCCGCGAGGGGTGGCGGGCCGGGCCTCCGGCGTTCACCTTCACCGTTCAACTATCAGTAGAATTTTGCAGAATGCAAAGATTGCCTTATAACTGAGGCATGATCGAGGCCCGCCATCTGCGCGTCCTGCGTGCCGTCGCCCGCACCGGCTCCTTCTCCGCCGCCGCCCGCGAGCTGGGGTGTACGCAGCCCGCCATCAGCCAGCAGATGAAGGCGCTGGAGAAGTCGGTGGACACCCCGCTGGTGGTCCGCTCGGGCCGCGGGATGCAGCTCAGCGAGGCCGGCCGGGTCCTGCTCAAGCATGCCACCGGAATCCTCGCCGGGCTCTCGGCCGCCGAGGAGGAGGTGGCCGCGATCGCCGGGCTGCGGGCCGGGCGGGTGCGGCTGGTCTCCTTCCCGACCGCGAGTTCCACCCTGGTGCCGCCCGCGGTCGCCCGCCTGCGGGACGGCCATCCGGGGGTGCGCGTGTCGCTGGTCGAGGCGGAGCCGCCGGAGTCGCTGGCGATGCTGCGCGGCGGCGAGTGCGAGATCGCGCTGGCCTTCCGCTACCCGCAGTCCGACGGCGCCGTCGCGCTCCCGGCGCCGGCCCACGGCACGCCGCGCGAGGCCCGGGCCGAGGCCAATCTGGAGGCGCAGCAGCTGACCGCGGGGTCCGACTGGTCCGATCTGGTGGTCACCCCGCTGCTGGACGACCCGCTGGTGGGCCTGCTGCCCGCCGGCCACGGGCTGGCGGGGCGGGGCGGGGCGGTGGGGCTGGCCGAGCTGGCGGGGGAGCAGTGGATCGCCGGCTGCCCGCAGTGCCGGGGGCACCTGGTGGAGCTGTGCGCCGGGGCGGGCTTCGAGCCGCGGATCGACTTCGCGACGGACGACTACCCGGCGGTGGTCGGCCTGGTGGCGGCCGGGCTGGGGGTGGCGGTGCTGCCCCGGCTGGCGCTCCGGTCGGTGCGTCCTGACGGCGTGTCGACGGTGCCGGTGCACACGGCCTCCGGGGCGCCCGCGGTTCGCCAGGTGGTCGCGCTGACCCTGCCGGACCTGGCGGAGGTGCCGGCCGTGGCGCTGATGCTGGAGCGGCTGGCGGGGGCGGCCGCCGATCGCTGACGGTGGGTGACGGGGCCGCGGGGGTCCGGTACGTAGGGTGAGCCAGAAGGCTGAAGCGCCGCGAAGGAACGTTTCTTCACGGCGCTCACGGAGTCGGGTCTAGCGCTGGGCGACCGCCGGCGGGGCCAGCGGGACCTCGACCAGTCGGTGCCGCGAGCGCCCCAGCATCTCCTCGCGCTCGTCCTCGGTCATCCCGCCCCAGACGCCGTACGGCTCACGGACCGCCAGCGCGTGCGCCGCGCACTCGGCGATCACCGGGCAGCGCATGCAGACCTCCTTGGCGCTGGCCTCGCGCGAACTGCGCGCGGCCCCGCGCTCGCCCTCGGGGTGGAAGAAGAGCGAGCTGTCCACGCCACGGCAGGCTGCGGAGAGCTGCCAGTCCCAGAGGTCCGCGTTGGGACCGGGGAGGCGGGAGAAATCTGCCATGGCTCATTCCCTTCAGAGGCTGTCGGCCGTCGGCCGGGCGTTCGGCGGGGCTGCTGCCGAGCGGTGCGGCGGGGCTTCGATGCACTGGTGTGGACACCTGGAAATATGACTTAAGGCAACTCCATGGACAAGTCACCCACACACTGGCACAACAGTCAATGACCATACGAAAGCTATAAAAACGGGCATAGTGGGCAAGGGCCCCGCCGGGCGCGGGCGTGGCAATCGGGTGGCCGACGGGCGCGCGACGTGCCGAATCGGTGTGCGGGTCGTACGCCCACCGCGCGCGAGCTGCGCAAAAGTGCGGCGTGTGCACCGCGATGCGGCTGATCGGTAATGGGTTGGCCACGTACAGTGGTGGAGATGGCCCCGAAGGCCGTAACTCATTCGAGTGACGGTCGTTGGAAGTGCGGAGGCGGTTAGCGGGCGCCGGACGTCGGGAACGATCGCGGGCAGGTTGGGGCGATCAGGACGGAGTCTGTCGCCGATCGGCCGTGTCGGAGAGGTTCGTACCAGCCAGGAGGCTCAACGTGACGCGGATCAGCTGCGGAGGACGACGGTCATGACTTCCGTTCTCGTTTGCGACGATTCCCCGCTCGCCCGCGAGGCGCTTCGCCGCGCGGTCGCGACCGTACCCGGTGTGGACCGGGTCACCACCGCGACGAACGGGGAGGAGGTCCTCCGCCGCTGGGTGGCCGACCGCTCCGATCTCGTTCTGATGGACGTCCGGATGCCCGGCCTCGGCGGGGTCGAGACGGTCCGGCGGCTGCTGTCCGCCGACCCCGGCGCGCGGATCATCATGCTCACCGTCGCCGAGGACCTCGACGGCGTCGCGCTCGCGGTGGCCGCCGGCGCCCGCGGGTACCTGCACAAGGACGCCTCGCGCGCCGAGCTGCGGGCCACCGTCACCCAGGCCCTCGCCGACCCGACCTGGCGGCTCGCCCCGCGCCGGCTGCGCAGCCCCGACATGGGCGCGGCGCCGACGCTGACGGCGCGTGAGATCCAGGTGCTGGAGGGCATGAGCCACGGCCGCAGCAACGCCGAGATCGGCCGTGAACTGTTCCTCTCCGAGGACACCGTCAAGACCCACGCCCGACGGCTGTTCAAGAAGCTCGGGGCCTCCGACCGGGCGCACGCGGTGGCGCTGGGTTTCCGCTGGGGCCTGGTCCGCTGACCACCGGCGGCGCCGCCGGGTGCGGCGTGCCGCCGGCGGTTCCCGGAGCGGGTGCCGCACAGGCGTGTGACGTTACGGTCCCGAGGTTGCACCATGGAGGAGTGGAGCACCTCGGGGACCAGCGGACAGGCACTGCGGCGAACCACGCAGCCGCAGGACACTCGGCGGACGGCGCGACGGACGGGACCACCACCGATCGCGGCGGGGCGGGAGGCGGCACGGTGCAGGAGGGGCCGGTGGTGCGGGGCACGCCCTACGGTGCCGCAGCGCATAACGTTCCGGTGCACAACTCCGGACGCGGTGCCGCGTTTTCCCGCTCGACCAGGCACCATGGACCGATGCGCGACGACGTCGCCGGTACGGCCGGCCAGGCGGACCCGGCGGAGGCCGAGCCCTCCGGTCCGGGCCGTGATCCGTCGTACGCCGACTCCGACGGTCCCGTCGGCATGACCGGCCCGGACCGCCCGCCGGTGCTCGGCACGGGCGGCTCGCCGCTGATGGGCGAACTGGTCGCGGCCGCGGTCCGCGGCGAGGGCCCGGCGATCGACGCGCTGCTCGCCTACGTCCACCCGCTGGCGCTGCGGTACTGCCGCGCCCGGCTGGTCCGGCTGCCCGGCGGGGCCCGGCACCACGTGGACGACGTCGCGCAGGAGGTCTGCGTGGCCGTGCTCTGCGCGCTGCCCCGGTACAAGGACCAGGGGCGCCCGTTCGAGGCCTTCGTGTACGGGATCGCCGCGCACAAGATCGCCGACCTCCAGCGGGCCGCGATGCGCGGACCCGGCTCGACCGTCGTGCCGCAGGACGACCTGCCCGAGGTGCCGGACGAGGCGCTCGGCCCCGAGGAGCAGGCGCTGCTGAGCAGCGACGCCGCCTGGGCGAAGGAACTCCTCTCCAACCTGCCGGCCCGTCAGCGCGAGCTGGTGCTGCTGCGGGTGGCCGCCGGGCTGTCGGCGGAGGAGACCGGCGAGGTGCTCGGGATGTCGCCCGGCGCCGTCCGGGTCGCCCAGCACCGGGCGCTCAGCCGGCTGCGGGCCCTCGCGGAGGAGTCCTCCTGATCGGGTCCCCCGATCCGGCCGCCCGTCCCGATCCGCACTCTTTCCACCGTTTCCGGGCGGAATGAGCCACGGGGCCGGGTTGTTGTCAAGGGCACACGAGGACACATTCGCGGTGCCAGTACCATGGGGTATCGGCGCCTGGGCGGGTTGCCAAAGTTTGACGGGTGCGCTCTGGGTCCCCTTGGAGGATCCTCCCATTGCATCCGGCTTCGGCGGTCTGCGCGAGTGAGCGATGAATGCGCCCCCACCCTCGGGCGTGAGCGGATAAGGCCGGCCACGGAAGGTACCCCCCAAATGTCTTACAACGCCGCAGGCGTACCCGAGAAGTTCGCGATGCTCGGGCTCACGTACGACGACGTGCTGCTGCTGCCCGGGGCCTCCGAGGTGCTGCCGAACCAGGTGGACACCTCCTCGCGGGTCTCCCGGAACGTGCGCGTCAACATCCCGCTGCTGTCCGCGGCGATGGACAAGGTGACCGAGTCGCGCATGGCCATCGCCATGGCCCGCCAGGGCGGCGTCGGCGTGCTGCACCGCAACCTGTCGGTCGAGGACCAGGCCAACCAGGTCGACCTGGTCAAGCGCTCCGAGTCCGGCATGGTCACCGACCCGATCACGGTCGGCCCGGAGACCACCCTGGCCGAGGCCGACGCGCTGTGCGCCAAGTTCCGCATCTCCGGCGTGCCGATCGCCGACGAGGCCGGCAAGCTGCTCGGCATCGTCACCAACCGCGACATGGCCTTCGAGTCGGACCGCAGCCGCCAGGTCCGCGAGATCATGACCCCGATGCCGCTGATCACCGGCAAGGTCGGCATCTCCGGGGTGGACGCGATGGCCCTGCTGCGCCGCCACAAGATCGAGAAGCTGCCGCTGGTCGACGACGAGGGCCGGATCAAGGGCCTGATCACCGTCAAGGACTTCGTCAAGGCCGAGCAGTACCCGAACGCGGCCAAGGACGCCGAGGGCCGGCTGCTGGTCGGCGCCGCCGTCGGTGCCAGCGCCGAGGCGTTCGACCGGGCCCAGGCCCTGGTCGAGGCCGGTGCGGACTTCCTGGTGGTGGACACCTCGCACGGCCACAGCCACAACGCGCTGGCCTGGATCGCGAAGATCAAGTCGGCGGTCAAGATCGACGTGGTCGGCGGCAACGTGGCCACCCGGGACGGCGCCCAGGCGCTGATCGACGCCGGCGTGGACGGCGTCAAGGTCGGCGTCGGCCCCGGCTCCATCTGCACCACCCGCGTGGTCGCCGGCATCGGCGTCCCGCAGGTCACCGCCATCTACGAGGCCGCCCAGGCCTGCCTGGCGGCCGGCGTGCCGGTCATCGGCGACGGCGGCCTGCAGTACTCGGGCGACATCGGCAAGGCGCTCGCCGCCGGTGCCGACACCGTGATGCTCGGCTCGCTGCTGGCCGGCTGCGAGGAGTCCCCGGGCGAGCTGATGTTCATCAACGGCAAGCAGTTCAAGTCCTACCGCGGCATGGGCTCGCTCGGCGCCATGCAGTCCCGCGGCCAGGGCCGCTCGTACTCCAAGGACCGCTACTTCCAGGCCGAGGTGGCCTCGGACGACAAGCTCGTCCCCGAGGGCATCGAGGGCCAGGTGCCCTACCGCGGCCCGCTGTCGGCCGTGCTGCACCAGCTCGTCGGCGGTCTGCGCCAGACCATGGGCTACGTCGGCGCCGCCACCGTCGCCGAGATGGAGAGCAAGGGCCGGTTCGTCCGGATCACCTCGGCGGGCCTCAAGGAGAGCCACCCGCACGACATCCAGATGACCGTCGAGGCGCCGAACTACTCGGCCCGCTGACCCGCTGAACCCCGAAGGGCCCGCTGCCGCACCGCGGCGACGGGCCCTTCGGGCTGCCCGGCGTGCGTCGGGGGTGCGGCGCGGGGGCGCGGCTCCGGACGCGGCCGGAGGCCTCCGGGGCGTGTCCGGGCCGTGGGCCGTCGGGGCGGGACCAGCGGCGGTACGGGATACTGGGGTGCGGCCGGGGTGACCCGGCGCGGGCATGAGCAACAAAGCAGAAGGGCTCGAAGTGACTGAGATCGAGATCGGGCGAGGCAAGCGCGGCCGACGGGCGTACGCCTTCGACGACATCGCCGTCGTCCCCAGCCGCCGTACCCGGGACCCGAAGGAGGTCTCGATCGCCTGGCAGATCGACGCGTACCGCTTCGAGCTGCCGTTCCTGGCCGCCCCGATGGACAGCGTGGTCTCGCCGCAGCAGGCCATCCAGATCGGCCGCCTCGGCGGTCTGGGCGTGCTGAACCTCGAAGGCCTGTGGACCCGCTACGAGGACCCGCAGCCGCTGCTGGACGAGATCGCCGCGATCACCGACGAGTCCACCGCGACCCGCCGCCTCCAGGAGATCTACGCGGCGCCGATCCGCGCCGAGCTGATCAAGCAGCGGATCCAGGAGGTCCGCGACTCCGGTGTGGTCACCGCCGCCGCGCTCTCGCCGCAGCGCACCGCCGAGTTCTCCAAGGCCGTGGTCGACGCCGGCGTCGACGTCTTCGTCATCCGCGGCACCACCGTCTCGGCCGAGCACGTCTCCAGCGCCGCCGAGCCGCTCAACCTCAAGCAGTTCATCTACGAGCTGGACGTTCCGGTGATCGTCGGCGGCTGCGCCACCTACACCGCCGCGCTGCACCTGATGCGCACCGGCGCCGCCGGCGTCCTGGTCGGGTTCGGCGGGGGCGCCGCCCACACCACCCGGAACGTCCTGGGCATCCAGGTGCCGATGGCGACCGCCGTGGCCGACGTGGCGGCCGCCCGTCGCGACTACATGGACGAGTCCGGCGGGCGCTACGTGCACGTGATCGCGGACGGGGGCGTCGGCTACAGCGGGGACATCCCGAAGGCGGTCGCCTGCGGCGCGGACGCGGTGATGATCGGGGCCGCGCTGGCCCGCGCGACCGACGCCGCGGGCAAGGGGTTCCACTGGGGGATGGAGGCCGTCCACGAGGAGCTGCCGCGCGGCAAGCGGGTGAACCTCGGCGCGGTCGGCACCACCGAGGAGATCCTCACCGGGCCTTCGCACACCCCGGACGGGACCATGAACCTGTTCGGTGCGCTGCGGCGCGCGATGGCCACCACGGGGTACACGGAGCTCAAGGAGTTCCAGCGGGTCGAGGTGACGGTGAACCCGGCGCTCGACCACCGCTGACGGGTGTCGACGGAGGCCCCTGCCGGGAATCGGCGGGGGCCTTCGGGGTTTTCGGGGGGCTTGCGGGAGGGGCGCCGGCGTCAGCTCCGGGTGGCGGTGCGGCGGGTGAGGAGGAAGCCGCCGATGAGGGCGATGGTGTAGAAGGCGGCGTCGAGGGGGCGGAGGTCGGCGCGCCAGGCGGTGACGGTGTCGTGCAGCAGGCCGTGGGGGGCGGGGCCCTCGGCGCGCAGGCGGCGGAGGTGTTCGATCAGTTGGCCGAGGAGGAGGGCGCCGGCGGCGAGGAGGGCGCCGAGCGGGGGGAGCGAGCGGCTCTTGCCGCCGAGGCGGCCGAGGGGGAGGGCGACCAGGCCGGCCGGGGCGATGGCCAGCCAGCCGAGGCTGTCGGCGGCGCGCAGGGGGGCGCTGCCGTAGGCCAGGCCGCCGATCAGCATGGCGAGCAGGGCGAGGGCCACGGCCAGGGCGGTGCGGCGGCGGGGGACGGGCCGGAGCGGGGGTTCGGTGGGTTCGAAACCGGCCACGGGGGCACCGGGCATGCCGGGGGCGACGTAGCCCTCGGGGGCGGCCGGGGGCGGCGCGACCGAGTAGTGCTCGGCGGTGCGGGGCCGGGTCGATGGGCCGTCAGTGCCCGGCGCGGGTGCGGTCATGGGCGTCGAATCCCCCCGGAAAGACGATGAGCTGCCGAACGGTAGCAGTGGTTCGGGCAGATCTTGGCGAGTTTTCGATCACAGATCGAGCACGGAGCGCCGCGCCCGTTCCGGTTCGTCCCGGCTTGTGGCGGGGGCGGGTGGTCGCGGGCCCTCCGGACAGGAGATGATGGAGGCTTGGGCGTCCGGGCCCCAGGTCGGGCCGACGTGCCGTCACCACGACCGCCAGCAGCACATGGGGGAACGTTCCGAATGACCCAGGCGAAGGGTTCCACCGGCCGCCTCCTGGCCGGCCGCTACCGCCTGAACGGCGTGCTCGGGCGCGGTGGCATGGGCACGGTCTGGCGCGCCGAGGACGAGATGCTGGGCCGGACCGTCGCGGTCAAGGAACTGCGGATGAACGCCAGCGTCGACGAGGAGGAGAAGCACCGGCTGATCACCCGGACGCTGCGCGAGGCCAAGGCGACCGCGCGGATCCGGCACAGTTCGGCGGTGACGGTCTTCGACGTGGTCGACGAGGACGACCGGCCGTGGATCGTCATGGAGCTGGTCGAGTCCCGCTCGCTGGCCGACGTGGTGCGGGAGGACGGGCCGCTGGAGCCCGCCCGGGCCGCGGAGATCGCGCTGGACGTGCTGGGTGTGCTGAGCGCGGCGCACGCGCTGGGCATCCTGCACCGGGACGTCAAGCCGTCCAACGTGCTGATCGGCGAGGACGGCCGGGTGGTGCTCACCGACTTCGGCATCGCCAGTGTGGAGGGCGACGCCTCCGTCACCTCGACCGGGATGCTGGTCGGCGCGCCCTCGTACATCTCGCCGGAGCGGGCCCGCGGGCAGAAGCCCGGGCCGCCGGCCGATCTGTGGTCGCTGGGCGGCACGCTGTACGCGATGGTCGAGGGCCGGCCGCCGTACGACCGGGGCTCCGCGCTGGCCACGCTGACCGCGGTGATGACCGAGGACCTGGCGGCGCCGGTGAACGCCGGGCCGCTGCGGCCGGTGATCGAGGGGCTGCTGGCGAAGGACCCGGCCGAGCGCCTGGACGCCTCGCAGACCCGGTCGATGCTCAAGCGGGTGGTCGCGGAGTCCACCGCGCGGGCGGAGTCGACCACCGAGCACGCGGTGCCGGTGGAGAAGGCGGCGCCGGAGCCCGCGAAGCAGGAGCCGGAGCAGGCCGAGGAGGGCCGCGAGCGGCCCGTGGCCGGGCTGCTGGGGACGGTCCGGGTCGGCAGCCGGGCCCAGGACGAGGAGCCCGTCGAGAAGCCGGCCGGGGAGCCGGAGGCGCCGGAGCCGGAGTCGATCCGGCCGGTGACCAGTGAGTGGACGATGGGTGCGACCCAGGCGGCCGGGGCCGATCCGCGCACCGGTCGGCGGCGGCTGGCCATCGCGACCGTGATCGTGGTGCTGCTGCTGATCGCCGGGGTGGTGGCGGTGCTCCGGATGGTCGGCAACGAGGACGGCGGGTCGGGCGGCGGGGCCGCGCAGAGCGCGGGGGCCACCGCGCCGGCGGCGGCGGGTACGGAGCCGGAGTCGAGCCCGCCGGCGGCGCCGCCGGCGGGCGGACCCGCGCCGCAGCCGACCGGCGACCCGGCCGCGGTGCCGGACGCGCCCGCGCAGTCGGCCGGTGCGCCGGCGGCTCCCGTGCAGCCCCCGGCACCGGTCCAGACCCCGGCGCAGCCCACGCCGGGGGGCGTGCCGGCCGGGTACCACGAGTACAAGGACCCGAGCGGCTTCTCGGTCGTGCTGCCGGACGGTCTGCAGCCGGCCTCGTCCGACGCCAACCGGCGGATCTTCAAGAACGCGGCGGACGGCAGCCAGCTGCGGATCGAGTGGACCACGTCGCCCGGTGCGAGCGCGGTCGCCGACTGGCAGGAGTCGGAGCCGAGCGTCCGCGGTCAGGTCACCAACTACCAGCGGCTGAACCTGGCGGCGATCACCTACCGGCAGTGGAGCAACGCCGCGGACTGGGAGTGGACCAACGGCACGCCCAGGATGCACTCGCTCAACCGCGGCTTCGTGACCGGGACCCCGGCCAAGTACGGGTACTCGATCTACTGGATCGTCCCGGACGCCGAGTGGGCCGCCCAGGCCCCGGTCCGGGACGTCGTCTTCAACAGCTTCCAGCCCGCGCCGTAGACGGGCTCTAACCGATCAGGCGTTGCTTGGCGCGGGTGAACTCGTCCTCGGTGAGGGCGCCGGAGGTGCGCAGGGCGGCCAGCCGTTCGAGCTGGTTGATGAGCTGTTCGCCGGTGGCGGCTCCGGCCGGTTCGGCGGGCAGGGCCTTCGGGGTGTTGCGGGCGGTGCGGGCGGCGGCCCGGAGCCGCTCGGCGAAGAACTCGGCCTTGACCACGTCCTCGAAGCGGTGCGAGCCGGTGAGCGCCACCACCAGGAGCACTTCGCCGTTGAGCTTGGTGCGGGTCACGGTGACGTCGCTGACGGCGGCGAGCGGAACCGGGACCGGCGGCTTGCCGTCCTTCAGGAACAGGAGCCGATGGGTGGTCAGCACGAGCACTCCCTTGCGGAAGTGCTCGGGGTGGCGCCCGGCGGTGGAGGCGACCGGTTTCTCGCCGTCGATGACGGTCGCCTCCATGGCGCGGACGGCCTCGGCCTGGTTGGCCTTGCTGCTGTTCCCGGACGCCTCGAGGGCGGTGTCGATCAGATCGGTCCAGTCCATGGATCGAGCCTAAGGGAGCCGCTCAGTAGGCTGGTCGGCGAGCGAGAGGAACTGGCATGCGAGGCGGCCCCGAGCTGTTGCTGGCGGGACGGTACCGGCTGACGGACCGTCCCGGACCGCTGAGCGCCCACGCGGTGGACGAGCGGACCGGAGAATCGGTGCTGCTGAGCGCCCTGGAGCTGCCGGGGCTGCTGACGGTGGGGCAGGATCCGGAGGACGCCGCCGCGGCGCAGGCGGACCGCCTGGTGCGGCGGGTGGCGGCGGTCGGTTCGGCCGCGCCGGTCGCGCACCCGCGGCTGCTGCGGGGGGTCGGCGCGTTCGTCGAGGGCGAGCTGCTGTGGACGGTGGAGGAGCGGCCCGCCGGGTGGACGGTGGCCGAGCTGCTCGCCGAGGGGCCGCTGCCGCCGTACCGGGCGGCCGAGTTGGCGGCGGACCTGGCCGGCGCGCTGCGGGCGCTGCACGCGGCCGGGCTGACCCACGGCGACCTGACCGCGGAGTCCGTGCTGGTCTGCGAGGACGGTGCGGCGATGCTCGGCGGACTGCTCGCCGGGGTGGCGCAGGAGGCGCTGGCCGAGGAGCTCGGCGGGCCGGCCGGGCGGCGCCGGTACGAGGTGCGGGCGACCCTGGTCGGCCCGGTGGCGGAGCGTTGGCCGCTGGACGGCGGCCCGGCGGGCGACTGCTGGGCGCTCGGGGTGCTGGTGCAGCGGATGGTCACCGGCCGCGCGCCGTACCCGGAGCGGAACGTGCCGGAGCTGGTGACGGCCGTACGGGACGGGCGGCGCGAGCCCTCGGTGGTGTGCGGGCCGCTCGGGCCGCTGGTGGAGCGGCTGTTGCAGGCCGATCCGGTGCGGCGGCCGACGGCGGAGGCGGTGCGCGGGGAGCTGGCGGAGCTGCTGGCGGGGGCGCCGGAGCCGGTCGACGAGGAGCGGGCGGCGGCGGTCGCGGTGCCCGCGCCGCCGGAGTCGCGGCAGCCGCGCCGGCGGGGCGGGAGGACCGGGCGCCCCGGGGGCGGCAGGAGTGCCCGAAAGGGCGGGAACGGCGGGGACTTCGGGGCAGGAAACGGTGCGAAGCCGCCCCGGATACCCCCGGCCCTATTGGGCCCGCTGTTGGTCGGTGGAGTGTTTGCGCTGCTCGCGCTGGGAATTGTCGCGGTGGTGCTGTTCGCGGGCTGACGATCCGCCGGGATTCCGGTCCTGCGGTTCAGCGGGTGGGCGTGATTACCCGGGGCGGCAAGGTGCGCCTAATGTGTGCGTGGGATTTGTTCGAACAGTGGTCTGCACCAGGCCCTCCGTCGCTGTGACGGCTGGCGGAGTGTGTGGGGGAGCGGGCGCAGATGGGCGTGCAGGACCGGCCGGAGGCGGCCGAGGCGGAGCGGTTGCTGGCCGGGCGGTACGAGCTCGGCGAGCGGCTCGGCCGGGGCGGCATGGGCACCGTCTGGCGGGCCTGGGACCGGATGCTCGACCGCGAGGTCGCGGTCAAGGAGCTGACCGTCAACCACCTGCCCGAGGAGGACCTCCAGATCCTGCACACCCGGATGAAGCGCGAGGCCAGCGCGGCCGCGCGGATCAAGCACCCCGGTGTGATCACCGTGCACGACGTGCTGGAGCAGGACGGCCGGCCGTGGATCGTGATGGAGCTGGTCGACGGCCGCTCGCTGGCCGACGTGATCAGCCAGGACGGCACCCTGCAGCCGCGCGCCGCCGCCGAGGTCGGCAGCCAGGTGCTGGCCGCGCTGCACCGGGGCCACCAGCTGGGCGTGCTGCACCGGGACGTGAAGCCGGCCAACGTGCTGCTGGAGCGCGGCACCGGGCGGGTGGTGCTGCTGGACTTCGGCATCGCGAAGTACGAGGGCTCGACCGAGCTGACCCGGCCGGGGGACCTGGTCGGGTCGCCGGACTACCTGGCGCCGGAGCGTGCCCAGGGCCAGCGGCCCGGGCCGGCCTCCGACCTGTGGGGCCTCGGGGCGACGCTGTACGCGGCGGTCGAGGGCCAGTCGCCGTTCCGGCGGGATTCGCCGATCACCACGCTCGCCGCGGTGGTCGACGAGCCGCTGCCGGAGTCGCGGCGGGCCGGGCCGCTGGGGCCGGTGCTGGCCGCGCTGATGGCCAAGGACCCGGCCGAGCGGCCCACCGCGGACGAGGCGGCCAGGATGCTGGCCGAGGTGCAGGCCGGGCACACGATGGGCCTGAAGTCGGTTGCGGCGGTGCGCACGCCCACCCGGTCGGTGCCGGTGGTGGACCGCAGCGACGGCCCGGTGCCCGAGGCGGAGCCGGCCGAGGGCTCCGAGGAGCCGACCGAGCCGAAGGCCGCCGCACCCGCCGCGCCCGCCGTCCCCGTCGTCCCCGTCGTCCCCGCCGTGCCCGCCGAACCGGACACCACCGGGGGCGCACAGGCCGCTGCCCGGGCGCACACCGGGCCCATCGCGCCGGTGCCGCACTCCGTCACGCCCGAGCGGGGACCGGCCAAGCGCCGCAGCCTGCTGAAGATCGTCGGCATCGCGGTGGCCGTCGGCCTGCTGGCCGCCGCGGGCACCTTCCTGGTCACCCGGCACGTGGTCGGCGGCGACAGCCCCAACGACCCGACGCCGACCGCCGCGGAATCCACCGGGCCCGAACCCACCAGCGACGCCACCCCCGCGGTGGCACCGCCCAACGGCTACCACTGGGTCGACGACCCGGCCGGCTTCCGCTTCCCGCTGCCGAACGGCACCCCGCCCTGGCAGCGGATCAGCGCCGGCGACAACCAGATCTTCTACAGCCCCGACGGCAAGGTGCACTACCTCCAGTTCGCCGTCACCGTCGGCCAGTCGGTCAAGCCGCTGGAGCACATGCGGCAGATGGAGGCCAGCGTCTCCAAGTCGCTCAAGGACTACAAGCAGCACCGGATGGCCGGCACGGCGGTGAAGGGCCAGGAGGCGGCGGTCTGGGAGTTCAGCTACCTGGCCAAGGAGGGCGGCCGCCGGCGCGCGATCGAGACCGAGTTCATCAGCCAGGACGGCACCAGCTACGCGATCTACTCGTCCAGCCCGGAGCGGGGCAGCGAGTGGAACGAGGCCGAGCAGCGCTTCTACGCCGTGCTCAACAGCTTCACCCCGACCCGCTGACCGGGGCCGGTCGAGGCGCCCGCTTTCACCCGACTGCGGCAGATTCTTGTTACCGACGGGTACCGGACCGGGCGCCGAACGCCTAGGCTGCGCCGTATGTCGGACCTCACAGCAGACGCAGTGGCCACCGAACACCCCGGCACGGGCAACCCGGCGGCACCCGGCGGCGCGCGGACCGTCGCCGCGGCCGTCCCGCCGTCCCTGGTCGCCAAGCTGGCGACCGGCGTCACCGCCACCGGCGAGCCCGACCTGGTGGAGACCGTCGCCCCGCTGACCGGCGAGCGGCTGGCCAGCCTGCCGCAGTCCACCCCGGCCGACGTCGAGGTCGCCTTCCAGCTGGCCCGCCGCGCCCAGACCGCCTGGGCCGCGCTGCCGGTGCGCCGCCGGGCCGCCGTCCTGCTGCGCTTCCACGACCTGCTGCTCAAGCGGCAGGACGAGGTGCTGGACCTCGTCCAGGCGGAGACCGGCAAGGCCCGGCTGCACGCCTTCGAGGAGGTGCTGGCCGTCGCCATGGCCGCCCGGCACTACGGGCGGGCCGCGCACGGATACCTCCGGGACAAGCGGCGCGGCGGCGCGCTGCCGGTGCTCACCCAGGCCGTCGAGGCCCGCCGGCCCAAGGGCGTGGTCGGCCACATCTCGCCGTGGAACTACCCGCTGGAGCTGTCCGTCGGCGACGCCCTGCCCGCCTTCGTGGCCGGCAACGCGGTGGTCAACAAGCCCGACACCCAGACCGCGCTGACCGCGCTGTGGGCCCGCGAGCTGCTGATCGAGGCCGGGCTGCCGGCCGACCTGTGGCAGATCGTGATCGGCGACGGCCCGGTGATCGGCCCCGCCGTGGTGGAGCACGCCGACTACGTCTCGTTCACCGGCTCCACCCGTACCGGCCGCGACGTCGCCCAGCGCGCCGCCGCCCGGCTGGTCGGCGCCTCGCTCGAACTCGGCGGCAAGAACGCCATGCTGGTGCTCGCCGACGCCGACCTCGACGCGGCCGCCGCCGGCGCCGTGCGGGCCTGCTTCTCCTCCGCCGGACAGCTGTGCATCTCGATCGAGCGGCTGCTGGTGCACCGCTCGGTGGCCGACGAGTTCCTGGAGCGCTTCGCCGCCCGCACCCGGGCGCTGCGCCTCGGCGGCGGCCTCGCGTACGGCGCCGACATGGGCTCGCTGGTCTCCGTCCGCCAACTGGAGACCACCACCCGGCACGTCGACGAGGCGGTCAAGGCGGGTGCCACCGTGGTTGCCGGCGGACGGGCCCGGCCGGATCTCGGTCCGTTCTTCTTCGAGCCGACCATCCTCGACGGCGTCACCCCGGACATGGCGGTCTGCGCCGAGGAGACCTTCGGCCCGGTCGTCTCCGTCTACCGCTTCGACACCGACGAGGAGGCGGTGGCCGCCGCCAACTCCACGCCGTACGGCCTCAACTCCAGCGTCTGGACCAGGGACCTGCGGCGCGGCCGGACGGTCGCGGCCCGGCTGCGCACCGGCACGGTCAACGTCAACGAGGCGTACGCCGCCGCGTACGGCTCGATCGCCTCGCCGATGGGCGGGATGGGCGATTCCGGGCTGGGCCGCCGGCACGGCGCCGAGGGCATCCTGCGCTTCACCGAGGCGCAGACCATCGCGACCCAGCGGCTGATGCCGATCGCGCCCTCGTTCGGCCTGGACGACAAGCAGTTCGCCGCGGTGATGACCGCCGGCCTGCGGGCGCTCAAGGCGCTGCGCTTCAAGTAGGCCCGCTTCACGTGGGCCCGCTTCACGTGGGCCCGCTTCACGTGGGCCCGCTTCACGTGGGCCCGCTCACGTGGGCCCGCTTCACGTAGGCCCGCTTCGCGCGGGCCCGGGCGGCGGGCCGGGCCCCGCGGTGCGCGCGGGCCCGGCCTGCCGCCCCACAGACAGGTTCACCCGGCGAAGGAGCGGTGGCAGATGGTGCAGTCCGGCGGTGCGGCGGAGTTCGACTACGACGTGGTGGTGGTCGGGTCCGGCTTCGGCGGTTCGGTCGCGGCGCTGCGGCTGACCGAGAAGGGCTACCGGGTCGCCGTCCTGGAGGCCGGGCGGCGCTTCGACCGGGACGAACTGCCCAGGAACTCCTGGGACCTGCCGAACTACCTGTGGGCGCCGCGGCTCGGGCTGTACGGCATCCAGCGCATCCACCTGCTGGCCAATGTGCTGATCCTGGCCGGCGCCGGGGTCGGCGGCGGCTCGCTGAACTACGCCAACACCCTGTACGTGCCGCCGAAGGCCTTCTTCGAGGACCGGCAGTGGCGCCACATCACCGACTGGCAGCAGGAGTTGGCGCCGTTCTACGACCAGGCGCAGCGGATGCTCGGGGTCCGGCTCAACCCGACCCTCACCCCGTCCGACGTCCACCTCAAGGCGGCCGCCGAGCGGATGGGCGTCGGCGACACCTTCCACATGGCGCCGGTCGGGGTCTTCTTCGGCGACGGCGAGGACGCCGGGGGCACCTCCCGGACGGAGTCCGGGGGAGGCGCGGCCGAGGCGGCCCCGGGGGGCGAGGTGGCCGACCCGTACTTCGGCGGCGCCGGCCCGGCCCGCAAGGCCTGCGTGGAGTGCGGCGAGTGCATGACCGGCTGCCGGCACGGCGCCAAGAACATGCTCACCGAGAACTACCTGTACCTGGCCGAGAAGGGCGGCGCGGAGATCCACCCGCTCACCACGGTGGCCCGGATCCGGGAGATCGGCGGGGCCGACGGGGACCGGGGCTTCGCCGTGGACGTGCGCCGCACCGACGCGCGCTCGAAGACCGACCGGGTGAAGGCGGGCGCGCGGACCATCACGGCGGCCCGGGTGGTCGTCGCGGCCGGCACCTACGGCACCCAGTCGCTGCTGCACCGGATGCGGGACGGCGGCCACCTGCCCCGGATCTCGGAGCGGCTGGGCGAGCTGACCCGGACCAACTCCGAGGCCCTGGTGGGGGCGCAGACCACCGACCGGCGCTACGGTGCCAAGGCGGACTTCACCAAGGGCGTGGCGATCACCTCCTCGATCCACCCGGACGCCAACACCCACATCGAGCCGGTCCGCTACGGCAAGGGCTCCAACGCGATGGGCGCACTGTCCATCGCCCAGGTCAGGGGCGGCGGAACGCTCCCGCGCTGGCTGCGCTACCTGGGCAACTCGGCGCTCCACCCGGTGACCTTCGCCCGCTCGATGAACCAGCGCCGCTGGTCCGAGAAGACGATCATCGGCCTGGTGATGCAGTCGCTCGACAACTCGATCACCGTCTCGCTGAGGAAGGGCCCGCTCGGCAAGGCCCGGCTCACCTCCGCCCAGGGCCACGGCGAGCCCAATCCGACCTGGATCCCGGCGGCCGAGCGCGGTGCCCAGGCGCTGGCCGACGAGATCAACGGCTTCCCCGGCAGCACCGTCGGCGAGATCTTCGACATCCCGATGACGGCGCACTTCCTGGGCGGCTGCCCGATCGGCGACGCCCCCGGGACCGGCGTGGTGGACCCGTACCACCGGCTGTACGGCTACCCGGGGATCAGCGTGGTGGACGGTTCGGCCGTCTCCGCCAACCTGGGCGTCAACCCCTCGCTCACCATCACGGCCCAGGCCGAGCGCGCCCTGTCGATGTGGCCGAACAAGGGCGAGGCGGACCCGCGCCCGGCCCAGGGCGAGGAGTACCGGCGGGTCGCGGCCGTGGCGCCGGTGCGGCCGGCCGTGCCCGAGGGCGCGTTCGGCGCGCTGCGGCTGCCGCTGCTGCCCGTCCCGGAGGTCCCGAAGAAGCGCGGCTGAACCCGGTCCGGAGGGCCAATCCGCCTGCGCCGGTTCCCGGTTGACAGCCGTTCGGGTCCGATGGGATAAACGGGCTCCCTGGGGCGGCCAGGAACTCGTCGAGCGGGGGGAACGCGGGCCATGGCCAACTGCACATCGTGCGGGGCGACTTCGGCGGAGGGGGCGCCCGCCTGCGGGGCGTGCGGCCGGCCGTTCGCGCCCCCGGCCCCGCCGACCGCCCCGCCGAGCGCCGTCCCGCCGGCCGTCCCGCCGGCCGTCCCGCCGACAGCTGTCCCGCCGCCACCGCCGGGTGCGGCTGCGCCCGTGCCGCCGCCCGTGCCGCCGCCCGGGTACGGGCCGCAGCCGGAGTACGGGCCGCAGCCGGGGTACCGGCCCGCGGCCGCGGCCCCGCCCGCCCTGGGCAGCTGGGGCGCCGGGCAGTCGTACGACAGGCAGCCCGCCCTCCAGCGCCTGCTGACGGCCGCGGACTGGCGCCCGGCGGCCAGGGCGGCCGTCGCGCCGACCCTCGTCCTGCTGGCCGTGGCGCTGATCGCGGCGGTCCCCAGCGACTACCAGTACCAGTACCGGTTCGAGGCGCCCGGCTTCGGCGAGCGTTTCGGCGCGATGCTGTCGATGACCCTGAACGCGCTCGGCGCGCCGTTCCGGCTCGCCTACCAGAGCTCGGTGGGCCGGGGCCCGGACGGCTGGACCGAGACCGTCCGGGTGCTGCCGATGACCGTCACGGTCCTGTGGTGCCTGGCGCTCTGGCTCGGCCTGCGGGCCGGGCTGCGCCGGCGCAAGGCGGCCGAGGGCCAGCTGACCCGGGGCCAGGCCGCCGCCGAGGCGATGCGCACCGCGGCGGTCCTCGCGGCGGTGAGCCTGGCGCTCGGCCTGGTCGGCGGTACGGACTGGAGCCCGGACGGCCGCGGCGTGAAGTCCGACTACTTCGACTCCCGGGGGAAGCCGGAGCTGCTGGTCACCGCGGACTCCGGCTGGCTGGAGGCGGTCGCCTGGACCGTGGTGCCGGCCGCCCTGCTGGCCTTCCTGGTGTACGGCACCGACGCGCTGCGCTGGGCGGCCTGGCGCAGCCGCTCGGTGCGCGGCTGGGCGGTGGCCGCGCTGACCGCCGGCCAGGCGCTCGCGGTCTCGGTGGGGCTGTCCTCGGTGGCGGCCTTCCTGCTGGTCGCGCTGAACAGCGACGACGGGGCGTTGACCGGGGTCTCGCTGGCCTTCCTGCCCAACCTCGGCCTCGGCCTGCTCGGCTTCGGGTCGGGGGCGGGCTTCCGGACGCACACCGGTCTGTCCGGTGACGGCGGCGGCTCGTGGCGCGACCGCAGCAACGACACCGAGTTCTCCTTCTTCGACCTGCGGGACCTGAGCGCCGACTGGCGCTGGGCCGGCCTGGCCGCGCTCGTCGCGGCGGGCGTGCTCGGCTGGGCGGCGTACCGGCGGCGCCTGGACGCGACCGACCGGCTGCGCCTGGCGGCCCTGCACGCCGGGGCGCTCACCCTGCTGATGGCGCTCTCCGGGGCGCGGCTGGTGGAGACCACGTCCATGACGGGCTGGACCGAGACCGCCCGGATGGAGTTCTCCCAGGAGTCCTCGGCCGGGCTGGTGTTCCTGGGCACGCTGGTGGCCAACGCGGTCTGGGCGCTGGTCGGCGCCCTGCTGGTGCCGCCGCTGCTGGTGGCCGTCCGCGACCGGGGCGCGGGCGCGCCGAACGGCGCGGTGCCGTACGCCGAGTCCCCGTTCGCCCGTGCCCAGGGCGGCGCGCCGCACCCGGCGGCGGTGCCGCCGCAGGTGCCGTACGCGACGCCGCCGCACGGCGTTCCGGCGCAGCAGGGCGGTCCGGTGCCGGGGTACGGCGGGCCGGCGCGGGCCGTCGTGCCGCAGGACGCGCCGTTCGACTCCGGCGGCGGGGTGAGCGAGGTGCTCGACTCGCACGAGGAGCCGCCCGCCCCGGCCGGCGGGGCGCCGGTGCCCGGCGCGGTGCCGCCGCCCCCGGCCGAGGAGCCGGTCGACCCGAGCGTCTGGCGCAAGCACCCCTGACCCGGGCGGCGGTCGGGGTGCCGGCGGCCGGGAGCACGGTGCCGGAGGTCGGGAGCACGGGGAAAGGGCAAAGGGCCCCGCGGGGGAACGGGGCCCTTTGTCGTTCAGCACTCGGCGTCAGGGCCGCGCCGGTGCTGGGGTGACGGCGCCGGGGGAGGAGCGCCGTCGTGTCGGTCGGCTTCGGGTGCGCCGCGCGGCTCCGGCGTGGGTGGCCGGCCGTGCGGGGCGCGCACCTCCGTGCGCGGCGGGTCGGCACGCAGGTCTGCGCCGGTCCCACGCTCACGGAGCGTGAACTGACAATCGCTGCCACCGCCCTGCGGCGCGGCTGCGGAGAACGCCGTCGCGGGCCTCCTCGGTGGGCCGTGAGGCGCCGGGAGAACCGCTTACAACGAGCATCGTGCTGGACGAGGGGCTCGCTCTGCAACCGGTTCGGCACAGTTCGGCACAGAGCATTTCCCGGCGGGGCCGCCGTCGATGATCACGGTGCGTAGTGGTCCGGATGGTTGTGGCGCACGGGGACGCGCGTAGCGGCACGAGGTGGACGGGGGAGTGCGCCCGGGCGCGCACCGGAACGGACCGGGGGTGCGACGGCCGGTCCCGGGCGTCCCCGGACTCCGGCCGTCCCACCTCTCGGCCCAGTCGCGGCCGGGGTCGCTGTCCCCTGCTCGCCGGCCGCGGCACCCGCGCACGGTCCCACGGAGCCGCGCGCCCGGCGGACCGGGCGGCGGCACCACGTGCGCCGGTGGACTGGGGTGGAGCTCCACGCGTGGTCCTGCTGCCGTACGGTGCCCCCGCGGGGGCGGGCGGCGCGCCTGGCGGACGCGGCGCGGCCGTACGTTCGTCAGAAGCAACGAACCGCGGCCCCGCCCGGTCACGGTTCATTGGACGGGCAGACGAGTGAAACCGGACAGCCCGGTAGAATCGGTGTCCAGACACCCCACACCGTCCGCCGCAGCCGCAGTCCCGCCGGGGAGGCGGCCACGCGTGACACCTCGATACCGCTGCCGGAAGGCCGTCTGTGTCCTCTGCAATTCCCGTCCAGTCCGCGCCGGACAACGACCCCGTCCTGGTGGTCGACTTCGGCGCCCAGTACGCCCAGCTCATCGCCCGTCGGGTGCGTGAGGCGCGGGTCTACAGCGAGATCGTGCCGAGCAGCATGCCGGTCGCCGAGATGCTCGCCAAGAACCCCAAGGCGATCATCCTCTCCGGTGGCCCCTCGTCGGTCTACGAAGACGGCGCGCCGCAGATCGACCGCGCGATCTTCGAGGCCGGTGTCCCGGTCTTCGGCATGTGCTACGGCTTCCAGCTGATGGCCAAGAGCCTCGGCGGCACCGTCGACAACAACGGCGCCCGCGAGTACGGCCGCACCCCGCTGACCGTCTCCCGCACCGGCTCCACCCTGTTCGAGGGCGTCCCGGCGCAGCACTCGGTGTGGATGTCGCACGGCGACGCCTGCTCCGCCGCCCCGGAGGGCTTCGCCGTCACCGCCTCCACCGACCTGGTCCCGGTCGCGGCCTTCGAGAACGACGAGGCCCGGCTCTACGGCGTCCAGTACCACCCCGAGGTGCTGCACTCCGACCACGGCCAGCAGGTCCTGGAGCACTTCCTCTACCGCGGCGCCGGCATCGCCCCGACCTGGACCACCGGCAGCGTGGTCGACGAGCAGATCGCCCTGATCCGCGAGCAGGTCGGCGACAAGCGCGCGATCTGCGGCCTGTCCGGCGGCGTGGACTCCGCGGTCGCGGCCGCCCTGGTCAACAAGGCCATCGGCGACCGGCTGACCTGCGTCTACGTCGACCACGGCCTGATGCGCAAGGGCGAGACCGAGCAGGTCGAGAAGGACTTCGTGGCCGCCACCGGCGTCCAGCTGAAGGTCGTCGACGCCGCCGAGCGCTTCCTGAACGCGCTGAAGGGGGTCACCGACCCCGAGGAGAAGCGCAAGATCATCGGCCGGGAGTTCATCCGGGTCTTCGAGCAGGCCCAGGCCGAGATCGTCGCCGAGGCCGGCGAGCAGGGCGAGTCGGTCGACTTCCTGGTCCAGGGCACCCTGTACCCGGACGTGGTGGAGTCCGGCGGCGGCACCGGCACCGCCAACATCAAGTCCCACCACAACGTCGGCGGCCTGCCCGAGGACCTCCAGTTCCAGCTGGTGGAGCCGCTGCGCAAGCTGTTCAAGGACGAGGTCCGGATGGTCGGCCAGGAGCTGGGCCTGCCGGAGGAGATCGTCCAGCGCCAGCCGTTCCCGGGCCCGGGCCTGGGCATCCGGATCGTCGGCGAGGTCACCGAGGAGCGTCTGGACCTGCTCCGCGACGCCGACGCGATCGCCCGCGAGGAGCTGACCGCGGCCGGTCTGGACCGCGAGATCTGGCAGTGCCCGGTCGTGCTGCTCGCCGACGTCCGCAGCGTGGGCGTGCAGGGCGACGGCCGCACCTACGGCCACCCGATCGTGCTGCGCCCGGTCTCGTCCGAGGACGCCATGACCGCCGACTGGTCGCGCCTGCCGTACGACGTGCTGGCGAAGATCTCCACCCGGATCACCAACGAGGTCCGCGACGTGAACCGCGTCGTCGTCGACGTCACCAGCAAGCCGCCGGGCACCATCGAGTGGGAGTGATCACTCCCGCCGGCCGCCGGGACGCTTCTTCGTCCTGAGGCCGATGCCTGAACGGTCGCGCCGTCGTTCCCGTACTGGAGGGAGCGACGGCGCGACCGTTTGCGGTGCGGGCGTCGCTCTCCGGGAGGACCTCCCACCGAAAGCGGCCGGGAGCGGGCAGAATGCGGACCGGACCTGTCAGGGACTGGCAGGCGGCGAGGGAAGGTGTGAGGGATGTCGGAGGCCAGCAACTCGGTGCCGGCCGGTGGCGGCGCGGCCGGCCGCGCCGCCGGGGCGGCGCAACTGCGGGCGCTCGCGTCCAAGTACGCGCTGCTGCCCCTGCGGCTCTTCCTCGGCGTCACCTTCGTCTACGCCGCGCTCGACAAGCTCTCCGACGCCCACTTCCTGGCCGGGGCGGGCGACCCGGCGTCCTTCGTCTCGCAGACCCGGGCCGCCAAGGCGGGCGGCAGCCCGATCTCCTTCCTGCTCGGCCCCGCCCTGGACCACCCGACCCTGTTCGCGCTCGCCGTCGCCTTCGGCGAGCTGGCGGTGGGCCTGGGCACCCTGCTCGGCCTCTGGGGCCGGGCCGCCGCGCTCGGCGGCGCGCTGCTCAGCCTCAGCCTGTGGCTGACCGTCAGCTGGAGCGTCTCGCCGTACTACCTCGGCAACGACCTGGCCTACCTGATGGCCTGGACGCCGCTGCTGCTGGCCGGCACCCCGTACCTGTCGGTGGACGGCTACCTGGCCCGCCGGGCCGGACGGGACCGCGCGCGCGGGCTGGGCGAGGACCACGTCAAGCGCCGGGCCCTGGTGGACGGCGGGATCGCGGCCGTCGCGATCGGCGGGGCCGGGCTGCTCACCGGCTCGCTGACCCGGACCTTCGGCCGGGACAGGTCGGCCGCGCCCGAGCCGTCGGCGGCCCCGGTCTCCGCCGTCCCGTCCGCCGCGGCCCCGGCCTCCGGCGCCCCGGCGACGGCGCCCACGGTGCCCGCCGCGAGCGTGCCGGTCGGCGGATCGGCCCAGGTCAAGGACCCGGCCACCGGGGACGCCGTCTACATCGTCCAGCCCAAGGCCGGCCAGTACTGCGCCTTCTCCGCGGTGTGCACCCACTCCGGCTGCGCCGTGGACGCGCCGAAGAACGGCCAGCTGTACTGCCCCTGCCACGGCTCCCGGTTCGACGCCGCGACCGGTGCGGTGGTCAACGGGCCGGCGGTCAAGCCGCTGCCCAAGTACGCCGTCAGCAAGGACGGGGACCGGCTGGCCCTGGGCCCGCAGCAGAGCTGAGGGCCCGGAGCCGGTCAGGGGCGGCGCGGGACGTCCGGGGGCCTGCCCCGGCCGCTCACTCCTCGCGGTCGGGCCGGCCGCGCCGGGCCACCGCCGCGACCGCGCCGGCCAGGCCGCCGACACCGAGCACGATGAAGGTGACCGGGATGACGATCCGCCCGTTCACCGACTGGTCGTTGAGCGCCGCGACCAGGTAGAGCACCGCGAGTACGGTGAACAGCGCGCCCGCGATCAGCGAGAACAGGTCGAGCCGGTGCTTCCTCACTGCTGGACCACCTTGATGTTGCCGAGCCCGATTCCGAGTTCGAGATTGAGGGTCCCCTTGGCCGGCTGCCCGTTGGCAGGGCCGATCAGGTAGGTGTGCCGCCCGGTGCCGTCGCTCCGCTCACCCGGGACGGTGACGTTGCCCAGGCCGATCCGGGTCACCAGGTTCACCGTGATGTCGTCCGGCACGGTGACCGTCATGTCGCCGGTTCCGAGGTCGACCTTGGTGGCGAGGGTGGCCCCCGCCGGGTCGAGCGCGGAGAGGTCGAGCCTGATCTGCCCGGCGCCCAGGTTGTACCGGTCGCGCAGGTCGGTCGCCGAGGCGACGGTCCAGTCGCGATCGCCGACGGCGTTGCGCACGGAGTCCGGCGAGTGGCCGACGAAGGCCAGCGCCAGGGTGAGCAGCAGGCCGGTCACCGCCAGCCGGCGGGCCCGGCCGAACTTCGCGCCGACCAGCAGCGTCAGGCCCACCACCAGCAGCGCGGCGGCCAGCACCGTCGCACCCAGCACGGTGGGGTCGTGGTGGTCGGCGGAGGCGGCCCAGACCGCGGCGCCCGCGCCGATCGCCAGCAGGAAGCCGAAGAAGCCGAGCGCCGAGCGCTCCCGGGGGCGCCGTACGGCGGCGGGCGCGGGGCGTCGCCCGGGGTGCTCCTTGCGCAGCGGGTCGCCCTGCGGCAGGTCGGCGCGCTGCCACCAGGGCCGGGCCGGGCCACCGGCCGGCGGCACCGGGGTGCCGAAGGGCGGGGTCGGAGTGCCGAAGGGCGGGGTCGGGGTGGCCGAGGAGCCGCCCCCGTACGGATTGCGCTCGGGGTGGCGGGGGTCCCACAGGTAGCCGCCGGCGCCGGGGGCCGGGCTGTCGGCGGGGCCCTTTCCGGCGGCCCGGGCGGACTCGTCCTGCTCCGGCCGCGGCCAGCGGTAGGCCCCGGCGCTCCCGGCGCCCGCCGCGCCGCCGGTGACCCCGGTGCCCTCGGTGCCCTCGGACCCGTCGGACCCCGGGAAGTGGCGGTCGTACGGCCCGCCGCCGCGGCGGTCGCGCCCCCGGCCGCGGCCCCGGCGGCGCTCCGGGTCGTAGCGCACCGCCAGGAAGACCAGGGCGGCGAGCAGCAGCAGCGGGAACATCTGGTCCCCGTCGCCCATCGAGGAGAAGAACACCCCGGTGCCGATCACGGTCAGCAGCACCGCGCCGACCGACTGGCCGTCCACCCGCCCGGTGAGCACCCGCTGGAGCTCGGTGCGCCCGCCGCGGCCCTTGGACTCGTCGTCGGTCGGGACGATCAGCCAGGCCAGGCCGTACAGGAACAGCCCGAGGCCGCCGGAGAGGCAGAGCACCACCGTGACGATCCGGAAGACCACCGGGTCGATGTCCAGGTGCCGGCCGAGGCCGCCGCAGACGCCGGCCACCACGCGGTGGTGCTCGGCCCGGGTCAGTGGCGGGCGGTCCGGTTCCGGCGGGGCGGCGGGCCCGGCCTCCTCGATGCGGGGGTCCTCGGTCATGGGCACCATCCTTCCGGCAGGGGCGGGCCCGGCCCAACCGGGTCGATCCCTGTCCGTACCCTGACTTGTCCCTGATACGCGATGGGGACACACCCTGATGCGCCCGTGGGCGCGCGCGTGGAACCATCGGTGCCGTGGCAGCCCCCGGTACCGATCCCCGACCCACCGCCCCCGACGCCGCGTCGTCGGCCGGCGCCGACCCGAGCGCGCCCGACGACGGGAGGCCGCCCTACCGGCGGCTCTACCGCAGCCCGCAGGGACGGATGCTCGGCGGCGTCGCGCACGGCCTGGCGGTGCACCTCGGGCTGCCGGTGCGGTGGGTGCGGATCGCCTTCGTCGTGCTGTTCTTCGCGCAGGGGATCGGCGCCCTGCTGTACGCCGCGTTCTGGTTCGTGGTGCCGATCGGCATCGGCGAGCCCTCGCAGCGCGGCGGCGCCCAGTGGGTGTACGTCAACGGGGTGTTCGTCCCGGCCTCGCCCGGGGTGCAGGGCGGCCTGCTGAGCAAGGGCGGCCAGGCCGGCGGCTGGGTGGCCCGGATGCGCCGGCTGCTCCAGCACACCCTGCAGGGCGAGCCGGTGGGCGCCCCCGCGGAGGGGGAGGAGGCGGCGCCGGCCGGCAAGGCCGGGCAGGGCGGCCTGGGCCAGCTCGCCGCCCTGGTGATGACGGTGATCGGCCTGATCGCCCTGCTCAACGTGCTCGGCCTGCAGACCGCCAAGCCGTACACCTGGCCGCTGCTGGCGATCGGCGTCGGCGTGGCGCTGGTCTGGCGGCAGGCCGACGACTCGCGCTGGCAGCGCTGGTTCGGCATCGAGGAGGGCGAGAAGCGGCGCGGCGCCTACACCCGGGTCGGCGCCGGCGTGCTGCTCGCGGTGGCCGGCACCATCGCGCTGCTCGCCATGCAGGGCAGCGGTTCCACGCTCGGCTCGGTGGTCGAGGCCTCGCTCGCGGTGCTGGCCGGCGTGCTGGTGCTGCTGGGCCCGTACGGACTGCGGCTCTGGCAGGACCTCGGGGCCGAGCGCACGGCCCGCATCCGCGCCCAGGAGCGGGCCGAGATCGCCGCGCACATCCACGACTCCGTGCTGCACACCCTGACCCTGATCCAGCGCCGGGCCGAGGACCCCAAGGAGGTGCTGCGGCTGGCCCGCTCGCAGGAGCGCGAGCTGCGGCTGTGGCTGTACCGCCCGGAGGCCGCCGCCGAGGCCGCACCGGACACCATGGCGGAGAGCCTGCGGGCCGCCGTCGCCGAGGTCGAGGACCGGCACGGCGTCCCGGTGGAGCTGGTGATCGTCGGCGACTGCCCGATGGACGAGAGGATCGCGGCACAGATGCAGGCCGCGAGGGAGGCGACCGTCAACGCGGCCAAGTACGGTGGCGGGGGACCGGTCCAGGTCTACGCCGAGGTGGAGGGGAGGACGGTGTCGGTGTTCGTCCGCGACCACGGCCCCGGCTTCGACCCCGACACGGTGCCCGAGGACCGGATGGGCGTACGGGAGTCGATCATCGGCCGGATGAAGCGCAACGGCGGCACCGCTCGGGTGCGGCCGGCTGCGGGCGGCGGCACCGAGGTCGAGTTGGAGATGGAGAGAGCGGATGACTGAGGCAGCTCCGGAGCGTTCTGCGCGGGTCGTGCTGGTGGACGACCACCGGATGTTCCGGACGGGGGTCAGGGCCGAGATCGGCCGCACCGAGGTGACCGGCATCGACGTGGTCGGCGAGGCCGACGACGTGGACTCGGCGGTCCGCGTGGTCGCCGAGACCAGGCCGGACGTGGTGCTGCTCGACGTCCACCTGCCGGGCGGCGGCGGCGTCGAGGTGCTGCGCCGCTCGGCCGGGGTGATGGGCGAGGGGTCGGGAGGCGCGGCGCGCGGCGGCTCGGACAAGAGCGGTGGCGAGCGACGGGAGGGCGTGAAGTTCCTGGCGCTGTCGGTGTCGGACGCCGCCGACGACGTCATCGGCGTCATCCGCGGCGGTGCGCGCGGCTACGTCACCAAGACCATCACCGGCGCCGACCTGGT
Source organism: Kitasatospora sp. NPDC048715 (assembly GCF_043198905.1). Taxonomy (NCBI): domain Bacteria; kingdom Bacillati; phylum Actinomycetota; class Actinomycetes; order Kitasatosporales; family Streptomycetaceae; genus Kitasatospora; species Kitasatospora sp. NPDC048715. The sequence goes on from NZ_JBICVH010000001.1 coordinate 795,916, forward strand.
GAACGCGATCTTCCGGATCGCCGACGGCGACGCGGTGTTCTCGCCCCGGCTGGCCGGCTTCGTGCTGGACGCCTTCGCCGCCACCGACACCCCGCCGGTGGACGAGGACCTGGACCGGCTCACCCAGCGCGAGCGGGAGGTCCTGCGGCTGATCGCCCGCGGCTACGCCTACAAGGAGATCGCCAAGCAGCTCTTCATCTCGGTGAAGACGGTCGAGAGCCACGTCTCCGCGGTGCTGCGCAAGCTCCAGCTGAGCAACCGCCACGAGCTGACCCGCTGGGCCACCGCCCGCCGTCTGGTCTGAGGCTCTGAGGCTCTGAGGGGCTGGGGCGTCCGGCGCCCCCGAAGGCCGGTGCGGGCCCGTCCGACCGGCCCGCACCGGCCCGCACCGGGCCCGGTCGCCCGGGGCGGGCGGGCTTGTCGGTGGGTGGCCATAGACTCGATGTGCCATGAGTAGCCTCTTTGACGACCTTCCGCTCCCCGGTTTCGAGGCACCCGCCGCCGGGTCGAAGCAGCCCGCAGCTCCCCTCGACGAGGAGCCCCCGCCGTACGACGACGACGTTCCGTACGACGCGTACGAGGAGGCCATCCCGGACGGGCTGTTCCGGACCGACCACTCCGCCGAGGCGGAGCGGGACGCCTGGTACCGCAACGGCGCCGCGCGGACGGTGGTGGACCCGGCGCAGCTGCTGGAGGGGATGAACGACCCGCAGCGCGAGGCGGTGCTGCACGCGGGCTCGCCGCTGCTGATCGTGGCCGGCGCCGGCTCGGGCAAGACCCGGGTGCTGACCCACCGGATCGCCCACCTGCTGGGCGCCCGCGGGGTGCAGCCGGGGGAGATCCTGGCGATCACCTTCACCAACAAGGCGGCCGGCGAGATGCGCGAGCGCGTCGAGGCGCTGGTCGGCCCGCGCGCCCGGGCGATGTGGGTCTCCACCTTCCACAGCGCCTGCGTGCGCATCCTGCGCCGCGAGTCCAAGCAGCTGGGCTTCACCTCCAGCTTCTCGATCTACGACTCGGCGGACTCGCAGCGGCTGATGTCGCTGGTCTGCCGGGACCTCGACCTGGACCCGAAGCAGTTCCCGCCGAAGTCCTTCACGGCGAAGGTCAGCAACCTCAAGAACGAGCTGATCGACGAGGAGACCTTCGCCGACCAGGCCGCCAACCCGATGGAGAAGAAGCTCGCCGAGGCGTACGCGCTCTACCAGCGGCGGCTGCGCGAGGCCAACGCGCTGGACTTCGACGACATCATCATGACGACGGTGAACCTGCTGCAGGCCTTCCCCGACGTCGCCGAGCACTACCGGCGCCGGTTCCGGCACATCCTGGTCGACGAGTACCAGGACACCAACCACGCCCAGTACATGCTGGTCAGGGAGCTGAGCGGGGGCTCCGTCGCGGCCGCGCCCAGGCGCACCGCGGACGGCGACCTCGTGAACCCGGCGGCGGGGCGGCTCGCCGAGGTGCCGCCGGCCGAGCTGTGCGTGGTCGGTGACGCGGACCAGTCGATCTACGCCTTCCGCGGCGCGACCATCCGCAACATCCTCCAGTTCGAGGAGGACTACCCGAACGCGACCACGATCCTGCTGGAGCAGAACTACCGCTCCACCCAGACCATCCTGAGCGCCGCCAACGCCGTCATCGAGCGCAACGCCAACCGCCGCGAGAAGAAGCTGTGGACGGCCGGCGAGCACGGCGAGAAGGTCATCGGCTACGTCGCGGACGACGAGCACGGCGAGGCCCAGTTCATCGCCGACGAGATCGACCGGCTCACCGACAAGGGCGAGGCCAAGCCCGGCGACGTCGCGATCTTCTACCGGACCAACGCCCAGTCCCGCGTGTTCGAGGAGGTGTTCATCCGGGTCGGCCTGCCGTACAAGGTGGTCGGCGGGGTGCGCTTCTACGAGCGCAAGGAGGTCCGGGACGTCCTGGCGTACCTGCGGGTGCTCTCCAACCCGGAGGACACCGTGCCGCTGCGCCGGATCCTCAACGTGCCCAAGCGCGGCATCGGCGAGCGGGCCGAGGCGATGATCGACGCGCTGGCCGCGCGGGAGCGGATCTCCTTCGCCCGGGCGCTGGTCCGGGTCGACGAGGCCTACGGGATGGCCGCGCGCTCGGCCAACGCCGTCAAGAAGTTCAACACCCTGATGGCCGGGCTGCGCCAGGTCGTCGAGTCGGGCGCGGGCCCGGCGGCGGTGCTGGAGGCCGTCCTGGAGGAGACCGGCTACCTGGCCGAGCTCCAGGCGTCGACCGATCCGCAGGACGAGACCCGGGTGGAGAACCTCCAGGAGCTCGCCTCCGTCGCCCTGGAGTACGAGCAGGACCCGGGCGAGCGGCCGGAGGGCGACGCCGAGGGCACGCCGCCGGTCGGCTCGCTGGCCGACTTCCTGGAGCGGGTCGCGCTGGTCGCCGACTCCGACCAGATCCCGGACGACGACGAGAACGGGCAGGGCGTCATCACGATGATGACCCTGCACACCGCCAAGGGCCTGGAGTTCCCGGTGGTCTTCCTGACCGGCATGGAGGACGGGATCTTCCCGCACATGCGGGCGCTCAACCAGGTCAAGGAGCTGGAGGAGGAGCGCCGGCTCGCGTACGTCGGGCTCACCCGGGCCCGCGAGCGGCTGTACCTGACCCGCTCGGTGCTGCGCAGCGCCTGGGGGCAGCCGGCCTACAACCCGGCCTCGCGGTTCCTGGAGGAGATCCCGGAGACGCTGGTGGAGTGGAAGCGCACCGGGGCGGCGCAGGCGCCGGTCCAGCGCGGCTTCTCCTCCGGCTCGTCCTGGGGCAGGTCCTCGTCCGGGGGCGGCGGTTCGCGGTCCTCGTCGACGGCGGCCGCGCCGAAGGCGGGCTGGGGGCAGTCGGCCCGGCGCGGCGGCCGGACGGCGGAGCGCGAGGCCGTCTCGCTCGCGGTCGGCGACCGGGTCACCCACGACAGCTTCGGGCTGGGCACGGTGATGGCCGTCACGGGTGCCGGCGACCGGGCGCAGGCCACCGTCGACTTCGGTGCCGAGGGCCGCAAGCAGCTGCTGCTGCGCTACGCGCCCGTCGAGAAGCTGTAGGGCGGCTCAGCGCGGGTCCAGCCCGTTCGCGAGGAACCAGGGCAGCGGGTCGATCGGTCCGCTGCCCTGCGGCCGGATCTCGAAGTGCAGGTGCGGGCCGGTGCTGTTGCCGCTGGTGCCGACGAAGGCGATCACGTCGCCCTGCTTCACCGGGCCCTTGCGCACCTTGTACGCCCGCAGGTGGCAGTACCAGGCCTCGGTGCCGTCGGGCATCTTGAGGATCGTCATGTAGCCGTAGAACGGGTTCCACTGGGTGCGCAGGGTGCCGTCGGTCACGGCGTAGACCTCGGAGCCGCCGTCCACCGGGAAGTCGATGCCGGTGTGCCGGTTGGCCCAGTGGGTACCGGCCTCGCCGAACTGTTCGCCGAGACCGTGCCGGGCGACCGGCATGACCACCTTGGGCCCGACCGGCTCGGGCGCCGGCTCGGCGGTGGGCTGCGCGGTGGGGGCCTCGGTGGGCTGGGCGCCGGCCAGCGGCAGGCGGGCGTCGCCGCGCGAGGCCTGGGTCGGCGCGCCGGCCGCGACCGCCTGGGCCGCCGCCTGAGCGGCGGTGGTGTCCGGGGCGTTGTCGACCGCGGTCCGCGGCACCTGTCCGGCGGCCTGGGCGCGCTGCTGGTCGGCCTCCCCCTGCACCGTGATCGCCGCCGCCGCGGCCACCCCGAGCGCGGCCACCGACGGCAGCGCGACCCGCAGCAGCGCCGTCCGGGTGGCCGCCCTGGCGGCGCCGCGGCGCTGGGCACGGGACTGCTCGCGGGCGGCGAGGCGCAGCTCCGCGCGGGTCGGACGGGCGGCTGCATCGGGAGCCATCGGGGGCTGCCTCCTCGGTGGGCCTCGGACGTCGTCGGGCGGGGGAAGACAGCCGTGACTGTAGCTCCCTGGCCGACGCCCCGGAAAAACCTCCGGATGTCAAGGGGGCGGCCGGGGGGTCTGTGCGGAGGTTGCGGGGAGGAGGGGTAGGCCCGCCGGTGGCAAGGCCCGGAGCTGTGACTTTGCCCTCCTCTTGGGAGGTGGCACGGTCAACCGTGCCGGGTGGCGCTAACCTCCCCTCAGGTTGGTTATTGACCGTTAACCGCGCCGGCGGCCCACGAGGCCCGGTCGGATGGTGGACGACGACGTCCAGGAGGCAGTCATGAGTGTGTCGGGGCCGATCCGTGTGGTGGTCGCCAAGCCCGGGCTCGACGGTCACGACCGTGGTGCCAAGGTCATCGCGCGCGCCCTGCGCGACGCCGGTATGGAGGTCATCTACACCGGACTGCACCAGACGCCCGAGCAGGTCGTCGACACCGCGATCCAGGAGGACGCGGACGGCATCGGGCTGTCCATCCTCTCCGGCGCCCACATGACGCTGTGCGCGCGGGTCCTGGAGCTGCTGAAGGAGCGCGACGCGGAGGACATCAAGGTCTTCTGCGGGGGGATCATCCCGGACGAGGACATCGCCGAGCTCAAGGCGATGGGTGTCGCGGACATCTTCACCCCGGGCACGCCGACCCGCGACGTGGTCGCCTGGGTCGAGTCGAACCTGCGGGCCGGCTGAACCACCGCGCGTCGAGCGGGCCGCCCCTCCCCGGGGCCGGCCCGCTCCGCCGTTCCGGGGCCCGGAAAGCCCCGGAAAGCCCCGGGCCGGCCCGTCGGCCCCGTCGGCCCCGGCTCAGCCCGCCAGCTCCGCGAGCATCGCCGCCCGGAAGCGCAGGGTGCCGGCCAGCCGGGCGAAGGTCTCGGACCACGCGGAGTCCGGGGCGGCCCCGGCGGCCAGCTCCTCCACCGCGGCGGCCGTCTCCGGGGCGAGCGCGCGCTCCGTCATCCCGAGCACCCCGCTGTGGCTCCACGGGTACGCCCCGGAGGCCGCCGCCCGGGCCAGGGCGGTCACCACGGCGGTGGACAGCGGCGGCGTCCACGGGGTGGCGCAGGCGCCGAGCAGCTGGAAGGCCTCGCCCAGCCCGTGCGCCGTGATGAACGCCGCCGTCCAGACGGCCCGCTCCTCCGGCGGGAGGACGGCCAGCAGCTTGGCCGGGGCGCCGGTGGCGCGCGCCGCGCGGGCCCGCGCACCGCGCCCGGACGGGGCCGGGCCGAGCAGCGCCCGCGCCCAGTCGGCGTCCTGCTGGCGGACGGCGGCCCGCGCCCAGGCCTCCCGCAGGTCGTCGGCCCAGCTGCTGCTGGTCTCGTCGATGCTGTCGCCGACCCGCAGGGCGAGCAGCTGCTCGGGCGTCAGCCCGGTGCTCTCCGGCCAGAGCGACAGCGGCGCGGCGGCCACCACCTCGCCGAACCACCAGGCCCGTTCGCCGCGCCCGGTGGGCGACTTGGGCGCGATCCCGTCGCGCTGCATCTGCGCGTCGCACTCGGCGGGCGGGGTGACCAGCAGATGCGTGCCGGTGCCGGCGAGCCGGACGGCGGCCCGCGCCCGCTCGGCCATCCGGCGGGCCAGGGCCGAGCCGGGCAGGGTGGAGAGCAGTTCGGCGGCGGTGGCCCGGACGTTCTTGCTGCGGTCGCCGAGGGCGGCCTCCAGGAACGGTTCGTCGGCGGGGGAGAGGCCGTCCTGGAGGGCGTCCAGGAAGAGCAGGCGGTCCTCGGCGCGCTCGGTGGACCAGGTGCCGCGCAGCAGTTCCAGGCCGGCCGCCGGATCGCGGCGGCGCAGCAGCGTGAGGTGGGTGACCCGCTCGGCGAACAGGCCCTCGTGCCAGAGCCGGTCGTCCGTCGGCTGCTGCGGCAGGTCGGGGGCGGTGGTGCGCAGCACGAACCGCCAGTCGGGGTTCTGCTCGGCCAGCCAGCGGCCCGGCGGACCGGCCAGGGCCACGGCGTCGGGGCGCAGTTCGCTGCGGGCGCGGGCGGCGTCGAGCAGGCCGGGTATCAGCGCGGCGGGCGGGCGCAGGCCCCGGGCCCGGGCGGTGGTGAGCCACTGCGGCAGCAGCTCGGCCAGGTTGGCCAGGGTGCCGCCGCCGCTGCCGGCCCGCCCCGAGAGCAGGACGGCCAGCCGGCGGGCGGCCGGCTCGGGCAGCTCCGGGCGGGTGTCCTCGGCCGCGGGCGGCCCGGGCGGCCCGGCGGCCGGTACGGGCAGCGCTCCGGCCCGGCGGCGGACGGCGGCCAGCGCGGCCAGCTCCAGCAGGGCGGTGGCCGGATCGCCCCGGTCCACGGCGTCGGCGAGCGGCAGGGCGGTGGCCGGGAGCGGGCGGCGGTCGGTGCCGAGCAGGGCGCTGGTGTGCAGGGTCTCCCACGGGTCCTGGGTGATCGTCATGCCGGGTTCTCCTGGGGAGTGTCTGGGGCGTGTCTAAGCGTTGGTGAGGCCGACCGGGGGTCGGCCGGCGGCCCAGGCCGTGACCGGGGCGAAGCCCTGGTGGCCGTACTCGCCGAAGACCGTCAGCGGGCGGCCGGTGGAGACGGCGGCCAGCCGCCACAGGGCCGTCTCCGGGACGGTCGAGGCGCGGACCGGCACGGTGTGGTGGCCGTCCGTCAGGAACCAGCCGTCCGGGGTGCGGACCGGGACGACGTCGCCGAGCACCGTCGGCCGGCTCTCCAGCCACGGGTCGTCGGCGACGGCGGTGCCGTAGCCGGCCACCGCCTCGGCGACGGTGAGCCCGGCGGGCGGTTCGGCGGGGCCCGGCTCGGGGGCGCCGTAGCGCTCGCCGAGGGTGGCGCGCAGCGGGTGGGCGCCCGGGTGGTAGGCGAGGTCGGCCTCCACCAGGCGGCCGGTGGGCAGGGCGAGGGCGGGGGCCTGGCCGGTGCGGCCGAAGGAGAGCAGCAGCGCCGGGCGGCCGGTCTTGGCGCCGCGCAGCCAGATCCGGCGGGTGATGAGCCGCTCGTCCGAGGTGTCGCGGCTGCCGAGTACCAGCCAGCGGTCGCGGACGGTCGGGCCGGCCAGCACCTCGTTGCTCTCCACGGTGTAGCCGACCCGGGTGCGGACGGTGGCGGCCAGCTCGGCGGGCAGTTCGTCCAGCCGGGTGGCGGCGGTGGCGAGCAGGTGCAGCATCGCGTACTCCTCCAGCAGCCGCTCCTGCGGCAGCGCGTCCAGTTCGCGGACCCGGGCGGCCAGGCCGGGGGCCTGTGCGTCGACCATCCGGGCGGCGACCTCCTCCCAGGGCCCGGCGGTGGACCGGTCGGCGAGGCCGTGCCGGACCCGGTCGGCCAGCCGCAGCCGCAGTTCGGCCGCGCCGGCCGCGACCCGGGCGCCGCGCCGCTCGGCCCGGCGCCGGGCGCCCTCCGGATCGACGACCTGCTCCTTCACGCGCTTCTCGGCGCGCTCCTGGCGGGACGTGAGCCACTCGGCCACCCAGTCGGCGGGTTCCCCGGCCGGGACGGCCTGCGGGGTGCCGCTCCACAGCAGGAGGAGCCCGAGCGCGTGCTTGCACGGGAACTTCCGGCTGGGGCAGCTGCACTGGTAGGCGGGCGTGGCGAGTTCGATCGCGGTGCGGTACGGCGTGCGGCCGCTGCCCTTGCACTCGCCCCACAGCGCGGTGCCGTCGGTGCCGGTGCCGGACCACGGCGCGGGCGCGGACAGCTTGCCCGCGGCCTTCTGCGAGGCGGCGTCAGGTGCCAGGGACAGGACGTGTTCGGTGCTCCAGCGTTCCTCCATGCGACCGACCGTAGGCGGCGGCACTGACATCGGCTGACGGTCCGTCCGGGGCCCCGCCGGGTTGTCAGTGGCTCGGTGCAGGGTTGGTTCCACAGGCCGGGACGCCGACCTGGCTCCCCCCGATCACCCTTGCGCCCGGGGCACCCGTGTGCCCGGCGGCAGACCCGAAGGAGCCCCCATGACCGACGTTCTGCGGCAGCACGCCGAGGACGCGTTCGCCGGCGAACTGGCCGCGCTGGCCGCACAGGACGACCGTCCGCGTCCCGAGCGCTGGAAGCTCTCGCCGTGGGCCGTGGCGACGTACCTGCTCGGCGGCGAACTGCCCGACGGCACCCGGATCACCCCCAAGTACATCGGCCCGCGCCGGGTCGTCGAGGTCGCCGTGACGACCCTGGCGACGGACCGCGCGCTGCTGCTGCTCGGCGTGCCGGGCACCGCGAAGACGTGGGTGTCCGAGCACCTGGCGGCGGCGATCAGCGGCGACTCCACGATGCTGGTGCAGGGCACCGCCGGCACCCCCGAGGAGGCCGTCCGGTACGGCTGGAACTACGCCCAGCTGCTCACCCGCGGGCCCAGCCGGGACGCCCTGGTGCCCTCGCCGCTGATGCGGGCGATGGCCGAGGGCAGGATCGCCCGGGTCGAGGAGCTCACCCGCATCCCGGCCGACGTGCAGGACAGCCTGATCACCATCCTGTCGGAGAAGACGCTGCCGATACCGGAGTTGGGCTCCGAGACGCAGGCGGTGCGCGGCTTCAACGTGATCGCCACCGCCAACGACCGCGACCGCGGCGTCAACGAGCTGTCCAGCGCGCTGCGCCGCCGCTTCAACACCGTGGTGCTGCCGCTTCCGGGCTCGCTGGACGAGGAGGTCGACATCGTCACCCGCCGGGTCAACCAGCTCGGCCGCTCCCTGGAACTGCCCGAACTGCCCGGCGGCGCCGAGGAGATCAGGCGCGTGGTCACCGTCTTCCGGGAGCTGCGGGCCGGGATCACGGTGGACGGCCGGACGAAGGTCAAGACCCCGAGCGGCACCCTCTCCACCGCCGAGGCGATCTCGGTGGTGACCAACGGACTCGCGCTGGCCGCCCACTTCGGCGACGGCGTGCTGCGCGCCGGGGACGTGACGGCCGGCATCCTCGGCGCCGTCGTCCGCGACCCGGTGGCGGACCGGGCGGTCTGGCGCGAGTACGTCGAAGGGGTGGTGCGCGAGCGCGACGGCTGGAAGGACTTCTACCGCGCCGCCCGTGAGGTGGGGGCATGACGGCGCCCGAGGTCGCCCTGCTGGGCATCCGCCACCACGGCCCCGGCTCGGCCCGGGCGGTCGCCGCCGCGCTGGCGCAGTGGCGGCCGGACGCGGTGCTGATCGAGGGCCCGCCGGAGGCCGACGGCATCGTCCACCTGGCCGCGGAGAAGGACCTGGTCCCGCCGGTCGCGCTGCTCGCCCACGCGGTGGACGACCCGGCGAAGGCCGCCTTCTGGCCGTACGCCGAGTTCTCCCCGGAGTGGGTGGCGATCCGGCACGCCGTGGAGCACGACCTGCCGGTCCGCTTCATCGACCTGCCCGCCGGGCACGGCTTCGCGCCGGCCCCCGAGGAGGACGCGGAGGGGACGGCCGAGGAGGGGACGGCCGTCGAGGGCACGGCCGCCGAGGAGGAGGACACCGGGCCGGTCGCCGACCCGCTGGCGCTGCTCGCCGAGGCGGCCGGGCACGACGACGCGGAGCGCTGGTGGGAGGACGTGGTCGAGCACCGCGCGCCCGGCGACGACGCGCTGGCGCCGTTCGCCGCCGTCGCCGAGGCGATGGGCGCGCTGCGCGCGGAGGGCCTCGGCGAGTCCCGCCGGGACCTGCTGCGCGAGGCGTACATGCGCCAGCAGATCCGTGCCGCCCGCCGCGCCGGGCACCGCAGGATCGCCGTGGTCTGCGGGGCCTTCCACGTCCCCGCGCTGGAGCGGATGCCCACCGTCGCCCACGACCGGGCGCTGCTCGCCGCACTGCCGAAGAAGGTGCGGACGGACATCACCTGGGTGCCGTGGACGCACCGCCGGCTCTCCCAGGCCACCGGTTACGGCGCGGGTGTGCAGTCGCCCGGCTGGTACCACCACCTGTTCACCACCGACGGTGACCCGGTGCCGCGCTGGCTCACCCGGGCGGCCGACCTGCTGCGCGCCGAGGACCACCCGGTCTCCTCCGCGCACGTGATCGAGGCGGTCCGGCTGGCCGAGACCCTGGCCGTGCTGCGCGGCCGCCCGCTCGCCGGGCTGACCGAGACCCTGGACGCCGTGCGCGCGGTGCTCTGCGAGGGCTCGGACGTCGCCCTGGAGCTGGTCCGGGACCGCCTGGTGGTCGGCGACGCGCTCGGCGAGGTCCCGGACGCCGCACCGGCGGTGCCGCTCCAGCGCGACCTGACCCGGTTGCAGCGCTCGCTGCGGCTCAAGCCCGAGGCCGCGCCGAAGGACGTCGACCTCGACCTGCGCAAGGACACCGACGCGGCCCGCTCCCGGCTGCTGCACCGGCTGCGGCTGCTGGGCGTGGACTGGGGCGTGCCCGCGCGCTCCTCGGTGAACTCGACCGGGACGTTCCGGGAGAGCTGGCGGCTGTGCTGGCAGCCCGAGTTCGCGGTCCGGATCGCCGAGGCCGCCCAGTGGGGCACCACGGTCGAGGAGGCCGCGGCCAACAAGGCCGTCGGCACCGCCCGCGCCGCCGGGGAACTCGCCGAGCTGACCGGCCTGGTGGAGACCTGCCTGCTGGCCGGGCTGTCCGGCGCACTGCCCGCCGTGATGCGGGTGCTCGCCGACTGCGCGGCACTGGACACCGACGTCGCGCACCTCGCGGGCGCGCTGCCCGCACTGGTCCGCGCGCTGCGCTACGGCGACGTGCGCGGCACCGACCACGGCGCGCTCGCCGAGGCGGCCGCAGGCCTGGCCGAGCGGATCTGCGTCGGACTGCCGCCCGGCTGCGTCGGCCTGGACGCGCGGGGCGCGGAGGCGATGCGCGGCCGCCTCGACGAGGTGCACGGCGCGATCGGCCTGCTGGCCGCCGATCCCGCCGACGCCACTGCCGCCGGCAGCACCACTGCCGACACCACCGCCGCCGGCACCGCGCCGGACCCGGACGGCCTGGCCGGCCTGGCCGACCGCTGGGCCGCCGCCCTGCGCTCGCTGGCCCGCCGCGAGCCGGCCGGCGGACCGGCCACCGGCGCCCCCGGGCTGCTGCGCGGCCGGGCCGTGCGGCTGCTGCTGGACGACGGCCGGCTCGACTCCGCGGAGGCCGGCCGACGGCTGCGGCTGGTGCTCTCCGCCGCCAACGCCCCGGCCGACGCGGCCGGTTGGGTCGAGGGCTTCCTGACCGGCGGCGGCGCCCTGCTGCTGCACGACCCGCGGCTGCTCGCCCTGCTGGACGAGTGGCTGACCGGGGTGAGCGGCGAGGCCTTCACCGACGTCCTGCCGCTGCTGCGCCGCACCTTCGCCGGACTGGAGGCGGGCGTGCGCACCACCATCGGCGGACGGGTCGCGGCCGGCCCGCTCGGTGAGCCGCCGGCCGTCGACGCCGCGGCCGGTGAGCTGGACCGCGCCCGGGCCGACGCCGCCGTCCCGGTGGTGGCCCTGCTGCTCGGGATCCGCCCGAGGATCCCCCGGCAGGCCGCCGGCCGCGACACCTGACACCCGCCGCGGTGGCACCCACCGCACCGAACGCCTGCCCCACCGCAGGACCCGCTGAAGGAGGACGAGATGGCAGCGCCCACGACCGACGAACGGCTGCGCCGCTGGCGGCTGGTGCTCGGCGGCGAGGCCGACGGCACCGGCTGCGCCCTGCGCGGCCGCGACGCCGCGATGGACGGCGCCCTCGCCGCGCTCTACCGCGGCGCCCCCGAGGAGGGCGCCCGGGCCGGGCGCACCGGCCGCCGCGGTGCCGGGCTGGGCGGTTCGGCCCCGCAGGTGGCCCGCTGGCTGGGTGACATCCGCGAGTACTTCCCCTCCACCGTGGTGCAGCTGATGCAGCAGGACGCGATCACCCGGCTCGGCCTGGACCGGCTGTTGCTGGAGCCGGAGATGCTGGAGGCCGTCGAGCCGGACGTGCACCTGGTCGGCACCCTGCTGTCGCTCAAGCACGCGCTGCCCGAGACCACCCGGGAGACCGCCCGGGCGGTGGTCGGCAAGGTGGTCGCCGATCTGGAGCGCCGGCTCGCCGACCGCACCCGGGCCACGCTCGGCGGCGCCCTGGACCGCAGTGCCAGGGTCAACCGTCCCCGCCACCGCGACATCGACTGGGACCGCACCATCCGGGCCAACCTGAAGAACTACCTGCCCGAGCACGGCACCGTCGTCCCCGAGCGGCTGGTCGGCTACGCCCGCGCCCAGCGCGCCGTGAAGAAGGACGTCATCCTCTGCATCGACCAGTCCGGCTCGATGGCGCCCTCGGTGGTCCACTCGGCGGTCTTCGGCGCGGTGCTCGCCTCGATGCGCACCCTGGACACCCGGCTGGTCGTCTTCGACACCTCGGTGGTCGACCTCACCGAACAGCTCACCGACCCGGTCGACGTCCTGTTCGCCACCCAGCTCGGCGGCGGCACCGACATCAACCGCGCCCTGGCCTACTGCCAGTCGAAGATCACCCGGCCCTCCGAGACCGTCGTGGTGCTGATCAGCGACCTGTACGAGGGCGGCATCCGGGACGGCATGCTCAAGCGGGTCGCCGCGATGAAGGCGGCCGGCGTCCAGTTCATCGCCCTGCTCGCGCTCTCCGACGAGGGGGCCCCGGCGTACGACCACGCGCACGCCGCCGCGCTGGCCTCGCTCGGCGCGCCGGCCTTCGCCTGCACCCCGGACGCGTTCCCGGAGATCATGGCGGCGGCGATCGAGAAGCGCCCGATCCCGCAGAACCTGATCAGGGGGGCCGCCCAGGGGGGGTGAGGGATTCACCTGAACGCGCTAATCGGACCGATCGGTGGACCGGCCGCCCACCCCGTCCCTCCTGGGCATTCTGTGACGGTTCTCACCCATGCCGGGCAGGCCCCGGGCGGAACAGTCCCGTCCCGCGGGGATAACCTGCCAGACGGACGTGACGCGCGTGTTGATTGACGTGAGCGCCCGTGGCTGTGTGGGCCGCAAGGCCGTACCTCTGCGTACCCGCACCGCCCCGACGACCCGCAGCGAAGATCCTGCCGTGGCACGCTCGTAGAGACACAATCCGCGACCACGAACAAGGACAAACACGTGGACCTGTTCGAGTACCAGGCGAGGGACCTCTTCGCCAAGCACGGTGTGCCCGTGCTTGACGGCGATGTCATCGAGACCGCCGCAGACGCTGCCGCCATCGCGGAGCGCTTCGGCGGCCGCGCCGTCGTCAAGGCTCAGGTGAAGGTGGGTGGCCGAGGCAAGGCCGGCGGCGTCAAGCTCGCCGCCGACCCGGCGGACGCCGTCGCCAAGGCCGAGCAGATCCTCGGCATGGACATCAAGGGCCACACCGTTCACAAGGTGATGCTGGCCCAGACCGCGGACATCAAGGACGAGTACTACGTCTCGTTCCTGCTGGACCGCACCAACCGCACCTTCCTGGCCATGGCCAGCGTCGAGGGCGGCGTGGAGATCGAGGTCGTCGCCGAGCAGAACCCCGAGGCGCTCGCCAAGATCCCGGTCGACGCCAACGAGGGCTGCACCCCGGAGAAGGCCGCCGAGATCGTCGCCGCGGCGAAGTTCCCGGCCGAGGTCGCCGACCAGGTCGCCGAGGTCCTGCAGAAGCTGTGGACCGTCTTCATCAAGGAGGACGCCCTCCTCGTCGAGGTCAACCCGCTGATCAAGTCCGGCGAGGGCAAGATCATCGCGCTCGACGGCAAGGTCTCCCTGGACGAGAACGCCGAGTTCCGCCAGCCCGAGCACGAGGCCCTGGAGGACAAGGCCGCGGCCAACCCGCTGGAGGCCGCCGCCAAGGCCAAGGGCCTGAACTACGTCAAGCTCGACGGCCAGGTCGGCATCATCGGCAACGGCGCGGGCCTCGTCATGAGCACCCTCGACGTGGTCGCGTACGCCGGTGAGAACCACGGCGGCGTCAAGCCCGCCAACTTCCTCGACATCGGTGGCGGCGCCTCCGCCGAGGTCATGGCGAACGGCCTGGAGATCATCCTGGGCGACCCCGACGTCAAGTCGGTCTTCGTCAACGTCTTCGGCGGCATCACCGCGTGCGACGCGGTCGCCAACGGCATCGTGCAGGCCCTCGCGCTCCTGGAGGGCAAGGGCGAGAACGTCACCAAGCCGCTGGTCGTCCGTCTGGACGGCAACAACGCGGAGCTGGGTCGCAAGATCCTCGACGACGCCAACCACCCGCTGGTCCAGCGCGTGGACACCATGGACGGCGCCGCTGACCGCGCCGCCGAGCTGGCCAACAAGTAAGGAAGGGGACTTAACACCATGGCTATCTTCCTTACCAAGGACAGCAAGGTCATCGTCCAGGGCATGACCGGCGCCGAGGGCATGAAGCACACCCGCCGCATGCTCGCCTCCGGCACCCAGATCGTCGGCGGCGTGAACCCGCGCAAGGCCGGCACCACGGTCGACGTCGACGGCACCGAGATCCCGGTCTTCGGCTCCGTCGCCGAGGCGATGGAGAAGACCGGGGCCGACGTCTCCGTCCTCTTCGTGCCGCCGGCCTTCACCAAGGCCGCCGTCGTCGAGGCCATCGACGCCGAGATCGGCCTGGCCGTCGTCATCACCGAGGGCGTCCCGGTGCACGACACCGCCGCCTTCTGGGCGCACGCCGGTGCCAAGGGCAACAAGACCCGCATCATCGGCCCGAACTGCCCCGGCCTGATCAGCCCCGGACAGTCGAACGCCGGCATCATCCCGGCCGACATCACCAGCTCCGGCAAGATCGGTCTGGTCTCGAAGTCGGGCACCCTGACCTACCAGCTCATGTACGAGCTGCGCGACATCGGCTTCTCCTCGGCCGTGGGCATCGGCGGTGACCCGGTCATCGGGACCACCCACATCGACGCCCTCAAGGCCTTCCAGGAGGACCCGGAGACCGAGATCATCGTCATGATCGGTGAGATCGGTGGCGACGCCGAGGAGCGTGCCGCGGCCTACATCGCCGAGCACGTCACCAAGCCGGTCGTCGGCTACGTCGCGGGCTTCACCGCCCCCGAGGGCAAGACCATGGGCCACGCCGGCGCCATCGTCTCCGGCTCCTCGGGCACCGCCCAGGCCAAGAAGGAGGCCCTCGAGGCCGCCGGTGTCAAGGTCGGCAAGACGCCGTCCGAGACCGCCCGCCTGGCCCGCGAGATCATCGCCGCCCAGGCCTGATCCCGCCCCGCGCGTGACGAGCGCCCCCGCCCTCCCGGGCGGGGGCGCTCGCCGTTCGCGGCTCAGTGCCGCCCCGGCCCCGTGGTGCAGGGCAGCGGCGACCACTGCCGGCAGGCCGCCGGGCCCTGCGGCGGCGGAGCGGCGCCCCGGGCCGCCGGCGGCAGCTCCCAGCGCGCGACCGCCTGGGGCTGCGGATCCACCAGGACGGCCTCCAACCCGGGCGCCGGGCTGCACCAGATGCTGGTGATGCCGTTCGGCGCCCCGTCGGGCAGCAGCGGCACGGCCGGCTCCGCCGCCTGCGCCGCGGTGGCGGCCAGGCAGAGCGTGGGCGCCGGCGGGGTGGTCGGCCGGAACAGCTCCGCGGGGCGCACCCCCGCCAGGGTCGCCAACGTCGCCCCGCCCACCGCGACCGTCAGCAGCGCCGCCGCGCCCGTCCGGCTCGCCGTCCGGAGCCGGTACCGGGCCCGCAGCACCGGCACCGGCGTCCGGTGCGGCTCCGGACAGCCGCGCACCGCCGCCCGGTGGAGCAGCCCGCACAGCCCGTCCGCGAAGCCCGGTGCCGCCGGGTCCGGCCCGACCAGGTCCGGCACCCACGCGGCCAGCGCCGCCCGGGCGGCCCACACCCGCCCCTCGGCCGCCGCCCGGGAGGACTCCACCTCCACCGCGACCGCCGCGGCCGGCAGCCCCAGCCCGTCGTGCAGCACCAGCGCCCGGCGCTGGGGGCGGGACAGCCGCTTGAGCGCCTTCAGCAGCGCCCGGTCCCGGTCGGTCAGCCGGTCGTGGTCCGGCAGCACCGCCTGGGTCTCGTCGGCCGGCCGCACCTTGATCCGCCGGTGCGGCAGCCCCCACGCGTGCGCCCGCCGGGGGCCGCCCCGGTGCCACGGGGACAGCGCCAGCTCGCAGGCGCGCGCCCGTACCCAGCCCTCCGGGTTCCCCGAACCGGCGGCCGTGCCCCAGCACCGCCGGGCCTCGCCGAACGCCCGCCGCACGCAGTGCACCGCCCGGTGCCGGCAGGCGGTCAGCAGGAACACCTGCTGCACCAGCCGGGTGTGCGCGGTCTCGTAGAGCTCGTCGAAGCCCATCGCCGGGGGCTCGGCGTCGAGGTCGTCGTCCGCGCCCGAGGGAGCGGCGGCGGCCAGCGCCGCCCGGCCGGGACTGGCGGCGGCAGGGTTCTGCGGCTCCGGCCGTGCCGTCCGCGCCCGGTCGGGTTCGGCGGCCGGTGGCCGTCCGGCGTCCGGCCCGGTGTCCGGTTCGGGTGCGGCCGGGGCGTGGTGCGGCGTGTCGCCGTGGCCGGCGGCCGGGCCGGCGGGGGCCTCCTCCGACCCGCCTCCACCGGCCGCGTCCGCGGTCGGAGCGCTCGCCTGCCCGGCCGGCCCGGCGGCGGAGGCACCGGGAGTGCCGGGCGTGCCGCCGGGCCGGTCGGGGTCCCCGGGGGCCGTCGGCGGGTGGCCGGTGTCGGTCGGCTGACGCCGCCCGTCGTCCGCCGCCGCGGCCGGAGGTGCCTGGAGGGCGGCGGCTCCTGGCCGGCCCCCGGGCGTGCGTGGCTCCTGCGCGCGCCCGGGGGCGGCGCTCCTCCCGTCGGCCGTCGGCCCGTCGGCGGCCTGCCGGGGCTGCCCGGCCGGGGCCGCCCGCCGGGTGCCGCCCGAGGGTCCCGGGGCGGGTCTCCCGGCTCGGGTGCGGCTCCGCTTTCCGGTCGCCTCCCCGTCCGTTGCCGCGTCGGCCCGCGGGCGGTCTGCTCCCGCCACGGAACCGGGGGCGGCCGGGGCGGAGGAGCCCGGGTCCGGCCGTAGGAGGACCGGTTCGGCCGGTGGGAGCCCGGCATCCGGGGCCGGGCCCGGGTCGGCCGGGTCGGCCGGGTCGAGGCCGGCGAAGTTCGCCGGGTGTCCGGTCGGGCCGGGGTCCTGGGGGCGCGGCGGCGTGCCGGCCAGCAGGGCGAGTGCCTCCGCCGCGGTGCGGGTGCCGAGCTTGCGCATCGCGCGCTGGAGGTAGCTGCGGGCGGTGGTGGGGGTGACCCCGAGGGTGGCGGCGGTGCGGGGGAGGTCGTGGCCGGCGGCGAGGTGGGCCAGGGTCTGGGCCTCACGGGGGGTCAGCTTCCGCAGCAGGCGGCCCGGGTCGGTCTCGGCGCGGGCGGGCCTGCGGTGGCGCTCCGGAGTGGGGGAGTCGGCGGTGGGTGGCGTGGCCATCAGACGCTCCGGGCCGGGGCGCCGGCGGCTTGGGGGCAAGGTCTGAAAATGCGCATAAGCCAATAATCTGGGACACGGCGGCGGTTTGGCGCTTCACGGAGCATGGCGAGTCGCCTTGGCACCATGTGGCCCATGACGCAGCTGATGGGCCGTCCGATCCTGGAGTCGCCCGGTGAATTGGGCGGACGCCCCGCGCTGGCCGACCTGTTGGCGGGTGTACGGACGGCGTTGGTCGGCCTGGCGGTGGTCGGGGCGCCGGTGCTCGGGCTCTGGGTGGCGACGCCGTACGCGGACGACGGCGCGGCCGTTGTCACCCGGTTGGCGGGGGCGCTCTGGCTGCTGGGGCACGGAGCGCCGCTGCTGCGCGGGCCGGCGGACGCCCCGCTGACGGTCACTCCGCTGCTGCTCGGCGCGCTGGCCGTGGTCCGGCTCTACCGCGCGGCCGCCGGGGTGGCCGCGCGGCGGGGGCCGCGCCCGCGCTGGGGCGGTCCGGTGGCGGTGTGGGCGGGGTACTGCGCGGTGGCCTTCGCGGTGGCGCTGCACTGCGCGGCCACCGGGCCGTTCCGCAGCCGGGTGCTGCTGGACGTGCTGGTGGTGGCGCTGGTGGCGGGCCTGGCGACGGCCGCGGGGGCCCGCTCGGTGGCCGTCCTGGACGTGCCGGTCGACTCCCCGCTGGACCGCCTCCCGCTGCCGTACCGCCCGGTCGACGGTGCGCCGGTGGTACGGGCCGCGGCGCTGGCGGCCGGGGCCGGGCTGGTCGCGGCGGGCGGTCTGCTGGTGGTGTTCTCGGCGGTGCTGGACGCGGTGGCGGGCGGTGGGCGCGGGATGGCGCTGCTCGGCGGCGGGCCCGTCGCACTGGTGGGGCTGGTGCTGCTCGCGCTGGCGCTGCTGCCGAACGCGGTGCTGTGGGGTGCGGCGTACGCGCTGGGGCCGGGCTTCGCGCTCGGCACCGGGACGGTGGTGTCGCCGACCGGTGCGGTGCTGGGCCCGGTGCCCGAGTTCCCGCTGTTCGCCCTGCTGCCGGCGGACGGGCCGGGCGGCTGGCGGCTCGCGGCGTCGGTCCTGCCGCTGCTGGCCGGGGTGGTGCCGGCGGTGCTGCTGGGCCGTGCGGCGGCGGGCCGGCGGCTGCCGGTCTCCGGGGCGGGGGCCGGGGAGCGGCCCGAGCCCTGGACGCCGGCCGCGACGGTGGTGGCCGCGCTGGCGGCGGCGCTGTGGGTCGGGGCCGGGGCGGCGGTGCTGGGCCGGCTCTCCGGCGGGGCGCTGGCGGGGGAGCGGCTGGCGTGGGTGGGGCCGCTGCCGTGGACGGGTCCGGCGGCGGCGGGCTGGATCGCGCTGGTCGCCGTCCCGGGCGCGTTGCTGGTCCGGTACCGGATGCTGGGCCCGGCGGACGGCGTGGGCGTGTACGCCCGGCTCGCGCGCCAGGCCCGCCGGGGTGCGCTGGGGCTGCGCGCCCGTACGTACGCCCTCGTGCTGCGGCTTTCGGAGCCGGGTGCCGGGCCCGCCGCCGGCGGACCGGGCCCCGACGGGCGGGACCCGGACGACCGCGCGGGCCTCGACGACCGACCGGGCCTCGACGACTGACCGGGGCCGGGGGACCGGGCGGACCCGGAGGTCCGGCTACTCGGTGTTCCCGGTGAAGTCCACGTACCACTGCGGCGCGTACCGGTCGCAGTTCTGGGCGCCGACGCTGGTCAGCGAGTCCTGGACGCAGGTGACGTAGTCGCGGTAGTGGTACCCGAGGCCGATCACCGAGGTCGCGACCACGATGGTCATCGCACCGGTCAGGATGCCGGCGAGCGCCGCCGGGGTGAGCGGGTTCGGGGCGGGGGCCGCGGGGAGCGGCCCGGCCGGCCCGGCGACGGTGGCGGACGGGGCGGGCCGCCGGGTCCGCAGCGCGCCGACGCCCCAGACGATGCCGAGCGCCCCGATCAGCAGGGCGATCCAGTGGAACCCCGCGAACAGGCAGACCAGGGCGAACGGCCCGGCCAGCGCCGCGTTGCGGGCCTTGCGGTGGGCCGGATCGGCGAGGTCGAGCCGGGGCGGCTGCGGGGACGGCGGTCGCTGGCCGGTGCGGCCGTCGCCGGGGCCCCACTGCGGCGGCAGCTGCGGACGCTCGCCGCCCCTGCCGTCGGAGCCGCCCTGCCCGGTGGGGCCGCCCTGCCCGGTGGGGCCCGCTTGGCCGTCGGAGCCGTGACCTCCGCCGGCCCAGGGGCTGCGCGGCTGCCACGGCTGGTCCGGGGCATCCGCCGGCGGCGGCGCGAAGGGGTTGCGCTCGCCGGTGTCGTCGCCGCTGCTCATGGGTTCAGCCATTCCTTCTCGGTCGGGGCTCGTTCGGAGGTTCTCGCGTCGGAGCGGTCTCCCGCGCCCCCAATGATCCCGCAGTCGTCCGTCGGGCCACCGGCGGCCCGGTGCCGCGGGGCGGGCGGGGACGCCGGGGCCGGTGCGGCCCGGGGCAACTCCGGTGCGGTGGGCCGGAGGAGATCCCCGTCTCAACTACGCGCGTAGCGCCGCCGGGAGGGTGCGGAGGCCCTCCGACCAGCCGTTATCGTGGTGACGGTCAGCAGCCCACAGAGGTTCCCCGGGGCCCGCGTCGCGGCGGATTTCCCTGGAGTTCCCCCTCGCTCGACCTGCCGTTCGTAGTGGCCCCACCACCGGTGGACGTACCAGCGGACGGCGCCCGACCTACGGAGAGACGCGCAGTGGCCGCCGCCCCCGCCCAGCACTTCCCGCCCCGTACGCCCGGACCGGCCCGCCTGGTGGTGCTGGTCTCCGGCTCCGGCACCAACCTGCAGGCGCTGATCGACGCCGTCGCCGACCCGGCCTACGGCGCCGAGATCCTCGCCGTCGGCGCGGACCGGGACGGGATCGCGGGCCTGGAGCGCGCCGGGAAGGCGGGCCTGCCGACCTTCGTCCACCGGGTGAAGGACCACCCGGACCGGGCCGCCTGGGACCGCGCGCTGACCGCCTCCGTCGCCGAGTACCAGCCGGACCTGGTGGTCACGGCCGGTTTCATGAAGATCCTCGGCCCCGAGTTCATCGCCGCCTTCGCCGGGCGGACCGTCAACACCCACCCCGCGCTGCTGCCCTCCTTCCCCGGCGCCCACGGCGTCACCGACGCGCTCGCGTACGGCGTGAAGGTCACCGGCTGCACCGTCCACCTGGTCGACTCCGGCGTGGACACCGGGCCGATCATCGCGCAGGGCGTCGTCGAGGTCGTCGACGCCGACCACGCCGATGGCGGCGAAGCGCTGCACGAGCGCATCAAGACTGTCGAGCGCCAGTTGCTCGTCGACGTCGTGGGCCGGCTGGCCCGCGAAGGTCACCGCATCGAGGACCGAAAGGTATGGATTCCGGCATGAGTGCCAGCTCCACCACGCCCGTTTCGGAGAACGTCCGTCCGATCCGTCGCGCGCTGATCAGCGTGTACGACAAGACCGGTCTGGAGGAGCTGGCCCAGGGCCTGCACGCCGCCGGGGTCGCCATCGTCTCCACCGGCTCCACCGCCGGCCGGATCGCCGCCGCCGGTGTCCCGGTGACCGAGGTCTCCGAGCTGACCGGCTTCCCGGAGTGCCTGGACGGGCGCGTGAAGACGTTGCACCCCCGGGTGCACGCCGGCGTGCTGGCCGACCTGCGGCTGGAGTCGCACCGCGCCCAGCTGGCCGAGCTCGGCGTCGAGCCCTTCGACCTGGTCGTCGTGAACCTCTACCCGTTCAAGGCCACCGTCGCCTCCGGCGCCACCCCGGACGAGTGCGTCGAGCAGATCGACATCGGCGGCCCGAGCATGGTCCGCGCCGCCGCCAAGAACCACCCCTCGGTGGCCGTGGTGGTCGACCCGGCCCGCTACGGCGACGTGCTGAAGGCGGCGCAGGAGGGCGGCTTCGACCTGGCCACCCGCAAGCGCCTGGCCGGTGCCGCGTTCGCCCACACCGCCGCCTACGACGTGGCCGTCGCCTCCTGGTTCGAGGACGGCTACGCCCCCAGCGACGAGCACTTCCCCGAGTTCCTCGGCTCGACCTGGGAGCGGCAGAACGTGCTGCGCTACGGCGAGAACCCGCACCAGGGCGCCGCGCTCTACAGCGACGGCACGGGAGGCCTGGCCGGCGCGCAGCAGCTGCACGGCAAGGAGATGTCGTACAACAACTACGTCGACACCGACGCCGCCCGCCGCGCCGCCTACGACCACGCCGAGCCGGCCGTCGCGATCATCAAGCACGCCAACCCGTGCGGCATCGGGACCGGCGCCGACGTCGCCGAGGCGCACCGCAAGGCGCACGAGTGCGACCCGGTCTCCGCGTACGGCGGCGTGATCGCCGTCAACCGCCCGGTCACCGTCGCGCTGGCCGAGCAGATCGCCCCGATCTTCACCGAGGTCGTGGTGGCCCCCGGCTACGAGGAGGGCGCCCTGGAGGTGCTCACCCGCAAGAAGAACCTGCGGGTGCTGCTCGCCCCCGAGGCCCCGGCCAACCGCCAGGAGGTGCGCCCGATCTCCGGCGGCGTGCTGCTCCAGGACGCCGACCGGGTGCACGCCGAGGGCGACGACCCGGCGAACTGGACCCTCGCCAGCGGTGAGGCGCTGACCGCCGACGAGCTGGCCGAGCTGGCCTTCGCCTGGCGGGCCTGCCGGGCCGTCAAGTCCAACGCGATCCTGCTGGCCAAGGACGGCGCCTCGGTCGGCGTCGGCATGGGCCAGGTCAACCGGGTGGACTCCTGCAAGCTCGCGGTCGAGCGGGCCGGCGAGCGCGCCAAGGGCGCCTACGCGGCCTCGGACGCCTTCTTCCCGTTCGCGGACGGCCCGGCGATCCTGATCGCGGCCGGTGTCAGGGCGATCGTCCAGCCCGGCGGCTCGATCCGGGACGAGGAGGTCGTCGCGGCGGCCGCCGAGGCCGGCGTGACCATGTACTTCACCGGCGCGCGGCACTTCTTCCACTGATCCCGCCGATTCCACCGGTACCGCCGACGGCGTGACGGCGTGACGGTGTGACGGCACGACAGAGCGGCCCGGCCCCCTCCGAGGAGGGAGCCGGGCCGCTCTGCGTCGTTCGTGCGGGCCGGTCAGTAACGCGGCCGGTTGAACCAGTTGACGCCGTCCTGGACGCACATGGCGGTGATCCAGATGATGCTGATCGCCAGCCAGAGCAGGGCCATCACCAGGCCGACCGCGGTGCCGCCGGAGATGGCGCCGAGCAGGATCAGCAGGCCGACCAGGGCGCCCAGCGAGCCGTACACGATGGTGGTGACGCGGACGGCGTTGCCGCCCTTGCCGAACTTCACACCGAGCGTGATGGAGAGCGCGGCGAACAGCCCGAACAGCACACCGACGACGAGCAGGACACCGGCGGCGGCGTCGCCCAGCGCGGTGAACGGGTTGTCGTCGCTGGTGGTCCGGCTGGCGGCGTTGGTGACGTCCTTGGCCGCCGCCCCGATGATCACGTAGGAGATCGCGGCGAGCGTCTGGACGCCGCCGACGATGAACAGCAGCACCCGGGCGGTGGTCATCAGGCCCGGCATGGACGGCGGGACCATCGGCGCATATCCGTAGGCCGGGGCCTGCTGCGGGTAGCCGTAGCCCGGGGCGGCCTGCGGCGGGGCCTGCTGCGGGTAGCCGTAGCCCGGGGCGGCCGGCGGCTGGCCGTACGGGTTGTTCGGGTCGGGCGGGTACGTCATGGATGCCTCCGGGCAGTTACGGGGACGCGGGGACGGGACGCCGACGGTCCCGGTCGGTGAGTCGGGTCACCGGCCGAGGGGGACGTCGGCGGAGCGGGGAACGGCCCGGCGGCGGTGACGGGCGCCGCGGCTCGCAGCGTGGTGAGCGTCAGGGGTGCGAGGCGGCCGACGGGTACGGCGCGGGCGGAACGGTGCCCCCGCGGTCGGACTGCTCGTTCTGCTGTGGTCGGCTCACTGGCTCTTTCCCCCGGGTACGCCCCGCCGCGGGGTCCGTCGGCCCGTCACCGGGCCGGTATCGCGGCGGGAATGCGCGCTTATCGTCATCCGGACGGCGGCGCCCTGTCCAGCCGGTTCCGTGTGCCGCGTCAAGACTGTGGCGCAACCGCAACGTGCGTCGGACCTTCGTACCCGTCCGTTCACCCGTTCGTCCACCCCGGAGGCGTGCCCGGGACCGGGCCGGAGCCGCGCCCCGGACAGCGCCCGGGACCGGGCCCGCAAGCGCGCCCGCGAGCGCGGCGGCAGCGGTCGGACGCCCTCGGTACGGAGACCCCCGGCGATCCGGGAGAATGGGGTCATGACTGCCCAGATTCTCGATGGCAAGGCCACCGCCGCCGCGATCAAGTCCGAACTCGCCGCCCGCGTGGCGGTCCTCAAGGCGAAGGGCGTCACGCCCGGCCTCGGCACCGTCCTGGTCGGCGACGACCCGGGCAGCCGCTGGTACGTGAACGGCAAGCACAAGGACTGCGCCGAGGTCGGCATCGCCTCGATCCAGCGCGAGCTGCCCGCCACCGCCACCCAGGAGGACGTCGAGAACGTCGTCCGCGAGCTCAACGCCGACCCGTCCTGCACCGGCTACATCGTTCAGCTGCCGCTGCCCAAGGGCCTGGACCAGAACCCGGTCCTGGAGCTGATGGACCCGGACAAGGACGCCGACGGCCTGCACCCGACCTCGCTCGGCCGGCTCGCCCTGGGCATCGAGGGCCCGCTGCCGTGCACCCCGCTCGGCATCGTCGAGCTGCTGCGCCGCCACGACGTCGAGATCAACGGCGCCGAGGTGGTCGTGGTCGGCCGCGGCATCACCGTCGGCCGCTCGATCGGCCTGCTGCTGACCCGCCGCAGCGAGAACGCCACCGTCACCCTGTGCCACACCGGCACCCGGGACCTCGGCGCCCACCTGCGCAAGGCCGACATCATCGTGGCCGCCGCCGGCGTGCCGCACCTGGTCAAGCCGGAGGACGTCAAGCCGGGCGCGGCGGTGCTGGACGTGGGCGTCAGCCGCAGCGAGGGCAAGATCGTCGGCGACGTGCACCCGGGGGTGGCCGAGGTGGCCGGCTGGATCTCCCCGAACCCCGGCGGCGTGGGCCCGATGACCCGCGCGATGCTGCTCAACAACATCGTCGAGGCGGCCGAGCGCCGCGCCGGCATCTGACACCCCAGGGACGGCGAGCATGACTGAACCGCGACCGGCACGGTCCCGCCGCAGGCCGGTCAGGACGACCGGCACCCTGCCGCCCGAGGGCGCCTCCGCGGCCCTCGGACGCGAGCACGCGCTGCCGGTGCGGCAGTGGCCGATCACGCTGGTCCTGCTGGTCGTCGGCGCCGGCCTCGCGGTCACCTGGTTCGCCGACTTCAAGGACGGGTTCAAGTACGGGCTGCTGATCCTCGGCTGCGGCGTGCTGCTCGGCGCGGTGCTGCGGCTGGTGCTGCCCGAGGTCGGGATGCTGGCGGTGCGCAGCCGCTTCACCGACGTGATCGTGCTGAGCTTCCTGGGCATCTCGATCGTGCTGCTGACCCTGGTGGCGCAGCCGAACCCGTGGCTGCAGATCCCGCTGCTCGACAACATCGGCCAGCTGATGGGCCGGCCCAGGCACTGATCCGCGGGGCCTGCGACGGCCCCCGCCCGGTCCCGTGGAAATCCAGGGCCCGGGCGGGGGCCGCCTTGCTTCTGTGACGCATCAGCCACGCCGGGACACCGGGCATACGCTTCCCTTTGCGATAACCTGACGCCGGTCTCTCGACGTCGAGAGAGATCATCCTGGCTCCAGTGCCGGTGTGCCTGGGGCGCCTGGCGATTTGCTGGAGAAGGTAGAAATGACCCGCACCCCCGTCAACGTCACCATCACCGGAGCAGCCGGCCAGATCGGCTACGCGCTGCTCTTCCGCATCGCCTCGGGCCACCTGCTCGGTGCCGACGTGCCGGTGAACCTGCGCCTCCTGGAGATCCCGCAGGGCCTCAAGGCCGCCGAGGGCACCGCCATGGAGCTCGTCGACTGCGCCTTCCCGCTGCTGCGCGACATCACGATCACGGACCAGCCGAACGTGGCCTTCGACGGCGCCAACGTCGCGCTGCTGGTCGGCGCCCGTCCGCGCACCGCGGGCATGGAGCGCGGCGACCTGCTGTCGGCCAACGGCGGCATCTTCGGCCCGCAGGGCAAGGCCATCAACGACAACGCCGCGGACGACATCAAGGTCCTGGTCGTCGGCAACCCGGCCAACACCAACGCCCTGATCGCCCAGCGCAACGCCCCGGACGTCCCGGCCGAGCGCTTCACCGCGATGACCCGTCTGGACCACAACCGCGCCGTCGGCCAGCTGTCCTCCAAGACCGGCGCCCTGGTCTCCGACATCAAGCGCGTCACCATCTGGGGCAACCACTCCGCGACCCAGTACCCGGACATCTTCCAGGCCGAGATCGCCGGCAAGCCGGCCTTCGAGGCCGTCGGCAGCGACCTGGCCTGGCTGGAGGGCGACTTCATCCCGACCGTCGCCAAGCGCGGTGCCGCCATCATCGACGCCCGCGGCGCCTCCTCGGCCGCCTCGGCCGCCAACGCCGCCATCGACCACGTCCACACCTGGGTCAACGGCACCGCCGAGGGCGACTGGACCTCCATGGGTGTCGTCTCCGACGGCTCCTACGGCGTTCCGGAGGGCCTGATCTCCTCCTTCCCCGTCACCACCAAGGACGGCAAGTTCGAGATCGTCCAGGGCCTGGAGATCTCCGACTTCTCGCGCGCCCGCATCGACGCCTCGGTCAAGGAGCTGACCGAGGAGCGCGACGCGGTCCAGGAGCTGGGCCTCATCTGAGCCCGCCCCGCACGGTTCCGCCGGCGGCCCGCCGCTTCCCTCCCGGAAGCGGCGGGCCGCCGTCGTGTCCGGGTCCTCGCGGCAGCGGCGGTCCTACACTGGCCCGCTGTGAACGAAACACTCGGGGACGCCGCGCTCGTCCTCGTCTTCATCCTGCTGGGCGGGTTGTTCAACGTCGCCGAGATCTCGCTGATCTCGCTGCGCGAGGGCCAGATCCGGACGCTGGAGGGGCTCGGCACCCGGCGCGCGGCGCGGGCCGCGCACCTGGCGGCCGACCCCAACCGCTTCCTGGCCGCCGTCCAGGTCGGCGTGACCTGCATGGGCTTCCTGTCGGCCGCCTTCGGCGCGGACACCCTGTCCGGCAAGGTCGCCCCGCTGTTCGTCCGGGCCGGGCTGTCCGCGGGCGTGGCCGACGCGGTGGCCCTGGTCGGCCTCACCCTGGTGATCAGCTACGCCTCGCTGGTGCTGGGCGAGCTGACCCCCAAGCGGATCGGCCTGCAGCGCGCCGCGTCCATCTCGGTCATCGCCGCCCCGGTGGTGGACGTGATGTCGGTGGTGCTGCGGCCGGTGATCTGGCTGCTCGGCCACTCCACCAACCTGATGGTCCGGCTGCTCGGCGGCGACCCGGCGGCGGGCCGCGGCTCGATGAGCTCCGAGGAACTGCGCGGCCTGGTCGCCGCCAACACCGAACTCGGAAGCGACGAACGGGCGTTGATCGCCGATGTGTTCTCCGCCGGAGAGCGTCAGCTGCGCGAGGTGATGGTCCCGCGCACCGAGGTGACCTTCCTGGACGCCGAGCGCCCGCTGGCCGCCGTGCGGCACCAGGCCGACACCTCCCCGCACTCGCGCTACCCGGTGGTCGAGGGCAGCGCCGACGCGGTGGTCGGCTTCGTCCACGTCCGCGACCTGTACGGCGCGCGCGGCGAGCAGGCCGTCAAGGTCCGCGACCTGGCCCGCCCGGTCAAGCTGCTGCCCGGCACCAAGCTGGTGCTGGAGGCGATGGGCGAGATGCGCCGGGAGGGCCACCACCTGGCCATCGTGGTGGACGAGTACGGCGGCACCGCCGGGATCGTCACCCTGGAGGACCTGGTCGAGGAGGTGATCGGCGAGATCCGGGACGAGTACGACCGCCCGGAGGCCGCCCCCACCCGCCGGCTGGCCGGCGGCGGCGTCGAGCTGGACGGCCTGCTCAACCTCGGCGACTTCGCCGAGGAGACCGGCGTCTCCCTGCCCGAGGGTCCGTACGAGACGGTGGCGGGCTGCCTGGTCGCCGCGCTCGGCCGGCTGCCCCGGGACGGCGACCAGGTGCGCGTTCCGGTCGAGGGCGGCGGCGGGGTGTTGCTGACGGTGGCCAAGGTCGAGGGCCGGAGGATCGCCCGGGTCGGGGTGAGTGCGGTCACACTGGCCGAACCTCCGGGGGCGGAGGTTTCCTGAGCGAGCGGTGGAACTGGAACAATGGCGCGCATGGTCAACGCAGCGGTCACCGGTCCGGCCAAGGACCGTCCCCGGGTGCTCTCCGGCATCCAGCCCACTTCCGGCTCGTTCCACCTCGGCAACTACCTGGGCGCGGTGCGCCAGTGGGTCGACCTGCAGAAGGAGAACGACGCCTTCTACATGGTCGTCGACCTGCACGCGATCACGGTGCCGCAGGACCCGGCGACGCTGCGCGAGAACACCCGGATCTCCGCCGCCCAGCTGCTCGGCGCGGGCCTGGACCCGGACCACTGCACGCTCTTCGTCCAGTCGCACGTGCCCGAGCACGCCCAGCTCGCCTGGGTGATGAACTGCCTCACCGGCTTCGGCGAGGCCTCGCGGATGACCCAGTTCAAGGACAAGTCCTCCCGGTACGGCTCCGAGAGCACCACGGTCGGCCTGTTCACCTACCCGATCCTCCAGATCGCGGACATCCTGCTCTACCAGGCGGACGCCGTCCCGGTCGGCGAGGACCAGCGCCAGCACGTCGAGATCACCCGCGACATCGCCGAGCGGTTCAACTCGCGCTACGCCCCCACGTTCACGATCCCGAAGCCGTACATCCTCAAGGAGACGGCGAAGATCATGGACCTCCAGGACCCGGGCATCAAGATGAGCAAGTCGGCCTCCTCGGCCAAGGGCCTGGTCGGCCTGCTGGACGAGTCGAAGGTCAGCGCCAAGAAGTTCAAGAGCGCCGTCACCGACACCGGCACCGTCGTCTCCTACGACGAGGAGGAGAAGCCGGGCGTCTCCAACCTGCTGCGCATCCACTCCGCGCTCAGCGGCCGGTCGGTGGACCAGCTGGTCGAGCACTTCGAGGGCAAGATGTACGGCGCCCTGAAGACCGAGCTGGCCGAGCTGTTCGCCGAGTGGGTCACCCCCTTCCAGGAGCGCACCCGGGTGTTCCTGGACGACCCGGCGGAGCTGGACCGGGTGCTGGCGATCGGCGCCGAGAAGGCGCGCGCGGTGGCGTCGGTGACGCTGGAGACGGTGTACGACCGGATCGGCTTCCTTCCGGCCGCCAAGCGGTGACTCCCCTCACGCACCTGCCCGGTGGTGGCGACCTCCCCGAGGTCGTCACCATCGGCGTGTCCGTGAGCGTCCCGGACCCGTACGGCGCGGCGGTCCAGGACGCCCGGGCCGGGCACGGCGATCCGCTGGCCCGGTCGATACCCACCCACGTCACCCTGCTGCCGCCGACCGAGGTGCCCGCCGAGGCGCTGCCGAAGATCGAGGAGCACCTGGCGGCGGTGGCGGCCGCGCACCGCCCGTTCCGGATGCTGCTGCACGGCAGCGGGACCTTCCGCCCGGTCTCCCCGGTGGTGTACGTCCGGGTCGAGGAGGGCGCCCAGGAGTGCCGGCTGCTGGAGGCGGACATCCGCTCCGGCCCGCTGGCCCGCGAGCTGGCCTTCCCGTACCACCCGCACGTGACGGTCGCCCACGGACTGTCGGACGACGTGCTGGACCAGGCGTACGAGCAGGCGCGCGACTTCCGGGCGGACTTCCCGGTGGAGGGCTTCGGCCTCTCCCGGTTCGGCGCGGACGAGGTCTGGCGGCCCTGGCGGAGCTACCCGTTCGGGTGAACCTGGGCGTCTCCTGGCCCCGCATTCCCGCCTAGCCCCGCCGCCCGGCCTCCCCGCCCGGCCCCGCCTCCCGGCCTCCCCGGCCGCCGAGTTCGAGCATCCGGTCGACCACCCGGCGGGCCGCGCGGCCGTCGTCCAGGGCGCAGTGCTCGGCCCGGAAGCGCCGGTAGCGCTCGGCGTAGTCGGGCGGCGGTCCGCCGTCGCCGTCGGCGAGTCCGCGCAGCGCGCCGAGCAGTTCGGCCGAGGTCGGCACCAGCGGGCCGGGGGCGTTCGCCTCGAAGTCGAAGGAGAAGCCGCGCAGGGTGTCGCGGTAGTGCTCCAGGTCGTAGGTGAAGAAGTACATCGGACGGCCGGTGATGGCGAAGTCGAACATGATCGACGAGTAGTCGGTCACCAGGACGTCCGCGACCAGCAGCAGTTCCTGCGGGTCGGGGTAGTCCCCGCAGTCGTACAGGAAGCCGTCGCCGGCGCCGGGCAGCGGTTCGCGCACGTGCGCGTGCGGGCGGACCAGCAGCACGTGGTCCGGCCCGAGCAGGCGCCGGGCGTGGTCGAGGTCCAGCCGCAGGTCGAGCCGGAAGCCCTCGCCGTCGCCGCGCTGCTGGTCCTCGCGCCAGGTCGGTGCGTACAGCACGATCCGCCGGCCCTCGGGAACGCCGAGCCGGCGGCGGACGGCGGCGACGGTCCGCGGGTCCGGTCGGGCGAGCACGTCGTTGCGCGGGTACCCGGACTCCAGCAGCTCGCCGGCGTAGCGGAAGGCGCGCCGCAGGATCGGGGTGGCGAACGGGCTGGGGGAGAGCAGCAGGCTCCACTGCGGCGTCTCCCGGTCGAGCGCCGCCAGGTAGCCGCGGTCGGCCAGCCAGGGGCTCTCGACGTCGTGGGCGATCCGCTTCAGCAGGGAGCCGTGCCAGGTCTGCACGACGACCTGGCCGGGACGGCGCTCCAGGAAGTCCGGGAAGTGGGTGTTGCCGACCAGGTACCGGCAGGTGGCCAGCGCGCGGTACCACTCCGGGCTCCAGCTGCGCACCGGGACGATCCCGGGCGGCACCTCGGCCTGGGCGTCGTCGACCACCCACAGGTGCTCCAACCGGGCGTTGCGGCGCACGAGTTCGGTGTGCACCGCGCGCGGGGAGTCGGCGTAGCCGCGGCCGCCGAACACGTCGTACAGCACCGCCTCGCGCAGTGGCGCGCGGCGGGCGGCCGGGTAGCGCTCGGTGCGCAGCCGGCGCTGCGTCCAGGCGCTGCGCTCGGTGGCGGTGAGCACCGGGGTGGAGTCCACCACCAGGGTGTCGTGCCACCGGCGCTGCAGCAGGACCCGCTTGCCGCCGGCGGTGGTGGCGGCGGGGACGGCGGACAGCGCGGCGGGGGCGGCGAGCAGCGGCCGGCCGTCCCCGGGGCGGGCGACCGGCTCCAGGGCGGCCTCCCAGACGCCCTTGCGCAGCGGCAGCGCGACGCCGTCCGAGCCGGTCCGGGCGGCGGGCACCCGGACCCGGAAGCGGCCGTCCGGGCCGGTGGCGACCGGGGTGCGGACCTCGCTCGCGGAGCCGGCGTGCCGCAGCACCAGTTGCAGCCGGTCCGCGGCCGGGTCCGGGCAGCGGCCGGACAGTTCGAAGCCGCCGTCCCGTACGGCGATCCGGTCGACCAGGCCGGCCGCGGGCTGGACGCAGAGCTGGAGCCGGCCGTCGGCGAGGTGCTTGAGGTAGAGCACCCGGTCCGGGACGCCGGGCAGCGGGTGCTGGCCGGCCACCGGGCCGCCGCGCTCGTCGAGGCAGAGCTGTTCGGTGCCGCCGTCGGGGCGCAGCAGTTCGGCGTCCCAGTGCTCCAGCCTGCCGCTGCCCCGCCCGTCGGCGGTGAACGGCCGGTACGGCACCCGGACGGTGAAGGTGTTGCCGGTGCGGGCGAGCGGCTGCTCGACCACCGCGTCGCTCTCCCGGTGGCGCAGCCGCAGCACGGTGCCGGAGGGGCAGGCGTCGGCGACCCCGCCCAGGTCCAGGCCGTCGGGGGCGGGGGTGGCGCGGGTGATCCGGACGGCCGGGCGCTCCAGCCGCAGCCGCAGCCGGCCGTCGGCGAAGAACGGCTGGAGCCGGACGCCGTCGTCCACCCAGTGGGCCGGCGGGTACTCGCCGGAGCCGCACCAGTGCGGGGCGAGGGCGCCGTACCGGCGGCGCACCCGGGCGGGGCGGGGGCGGGTGAAGAGCGTGGCCTCGATCCGCCAGTCGCCGAGCAGCCAGTGGTCCCCGCGGCGCAGCCGGCCGGGTGCTATCAGCGCGGTGAAGCCGGACCAGTCGTGGTTGTGCTCGGACTGGGCGCTGTCGTCGGTGACCTCGGGCATCCGGCGGGGGCGGGAGCGCAGGTGCAGCGGCGGCTGGGACCGGTTCTGGTGGCGCAGGGTCAGCCAGGTCCAGGCGGAGCCGGGGCGGGCGGTGTCCTGGCCCTTCGGGCGGGCGAAGCCGGTGAGCTCCAGGCCGCGGCCGTGCCAGCGGGCGCGCAGCAGCCCGAAGACGACGTCCTCGTCCTCGGCGGGGCGGCCGGCGGTCACCCGGGGGGCGGCGTGCGGCAGGACCAGCCGCGTGAGCACAGGCATGGCGGTGGGAGCCCTTCGGAAGGGAAGTCAACATCCCATCCAGAAATGGCGCCGGGGTCAATTGCACGCTTTTTCGAATGCCCCGGGGAATGCATTTCCGGGAACGCCGGTTCGAATGCGGATCCGGTGTTCCGGTCCTTTCCGCCGGGCCCTTTTCGGTCCCTTCCGCCCGGACGCACAGGTGCCCGGACACAAGCGGGCGCCCGGCACCGATCGGTGCCGGGCGCCCGCCGGAGCGTGCGCCCCGGCTACTCCTTGCGGAGCATCGCGTCGACCACCCGGGCGGCGGCCTTGCCGTCGTCCAGGTCGCAGTACGCCTCGCGGAACGCGGTGGCCCGGTCCGCGTACTCGGCCGTGATCCCGTCCACCCGGCCGAGCACGGAGACGAGCTCCTCGGAGGTGGCCGGCATCGGGCCGGGCGCCTCGGCCTCGAAGTTCAGGCTGAAGCCGCGCAGGTTGTCCCGGTAGTGCTCCAGGTCGTAGGTGAAGAACACGATCGGCTTGCCGGTCGCCGCGAAGTCGAACACGCTCGCCGAGTAGTCGGTCACCAGCACGTCGGCGATCAGCAGCAGCTCCGCCATGTCGGGGTAGCTGCCGACGTCCCAGATGTAGCCGTTGCCGGCGCCCGGGATCTGGCCGCACATCAGGTGGTGCCGGCGCACCAGCAGCACCTGGTCGTCGCCGAGCGCGGCCCTCGCCGCCGCCAGGTCGATCCGCAGGTCGATCTGGTAGCCGTCCTGCGGCCGGCGCCGGTCCTCGCGCCAGGTCGGCGCGTAGAGCACGACCTTCTTGCCCTCGGGCAGGCCGAGCCGCTCCCGGACCTGCTCGGCGGTCTTCTCCCGGTCGGAGGCGAACAGCAGGTCGTTCCGGGGCGAGCCGCTCTCCAGGATCTCGCCCTTGAAGTCGAAGGCGCGCCGCAGCACCGGGGCCGACCAGCGGTTGCCGGCCACCAGCAGGCTCCAGTTCGGGACCTCCCGGGCCAGGCTCTTGAGGTACTTGGAGTCGGTGAACCAGACCTTCTCGAAGTCGAAGCCGATCTGCTTCAGCGGGGTGCCGTGCCAGGTCTGGACGACCACCTGGTCGGGACGGCGGACGAAGAAGTCGGGCAGGTGGGTGCTGGCCACCACGTACTTGGCGGTGGCCAGCGCCTCGTACCACTCCGGGCTGCGGTACCGCAGCGCGGTCGCGCTCTGCGGCAGCTCGGCCTGCATGTCGTCGTTGCCCCACAGGTGCTCCAGCGGCAGGCCGCGGCGGACCAGTTCCTCGTGGACGGCCCGGGGCGAGCCGGAGTACGTGCCGTACTTGCCGGTGTGGTACACCACCGTGTCGCGCACCGGCAGCCGTCGGGCGGCCGGGTAGTCCACGCTCTGCAGCTGGCGCTGGCGGAAACCGGCCCGCTCCTCGGGCAGCAGCACCGAGTCCGATTCCAGCGACAGGCCGTCGTGGTCGCGACGCTCCAGCAGTATCCGCTTGCCGCGGGACTCCACCACGACCGGCAGGACGTCGAAGCAGTCCGGGGTGACCAGCGCGGCGGCGTCCGGCAGTTCGGGCACCTGCACGCCGACCGGGCGGAAGACGACGTGCCAGGTGCCCCGGGAGAGCGGCACCCGGCCGGCGAAGGAGGCGGTCGGCACGGCGGGCAGCGCGGTGCGGAACCGGCCGTCGGAGATCTCCACCGGGTAGGCGTGCTCCTCCTCGCGCCACTTGTGACGGACCACCAGTTCCCAGCGGTGCGCGCCGGGCAGCGGGAACGAGCCGCTCAGCAGGAAGCCGTCGGCGCCGCGCGAGGACACGTCGTCCACCAGCGGCTGGAGCACCTGGTCGGTGAACTGGAGGTGCCCGTTGGGGGAGGGCTTGGAGTAGAGCGCCCGGCGCTCGGCCACCGGGGCCTGCGGGTTCAGCGCCAGGTGCAGCCGCTCGGGCGCGTTGCGGTCGTCCCAGGCCAGCGGGACGGTGCTGCCGTCGGCCAGCAGCAGGGAGCCGTCCCAGTGGTCGCGGCTGCGCTCGGCGGCCACCGGGTCCAGCTCGGCCCAGGCCTCGCGGACGGCGGTCAGCTCGGCGACCGGGGCGAGCGCGGTGAACGGCTGGAGCGAGCCGACCGGAGCGCCCAGCTCCAGCGGGAACGTCACGTGGCGGTCCGACTCGGCGTGGGTGAGCCGCAGCCGCGCCCCGGCGAAGCTCGGGCCGGAGCGGGCCGCGCCCGAGACCTCCAGCCGGTCGCCGTGCGCGGCCAGGCCGGTCACCCGGGCCTTGACCGTCTCCACCCGGAGGTAGACGAAGTTGTCCCGGATCCACGGCACGATCCGCACGTCCGGCTCGACCCAGTGCGACGGGAGGAACTGCGCGCTGTCGCTCCACCCGGCCGAGATCCGGCCCTTGTAGACCCCGCCCTTGCCGGCGCCGGCCACCAGGACGCGCCAGTTGCCGTCCTTCCACTGGCCGCGGTGCCTGAGCCTCTTCGGGTCGATGGCCACGTTGAAGCCGGACCAGTCGCAGCTGTACAGGTCGTGCTGGCAGCTCGCGGTGGCCTCGGGGCTGTACGTCGTCCTCATCGGCACCGCGATGACCCGGCGGCCCTTGGCCTCGCGCAGCACCAGGGTGCGGACCATGTCGTGCTTGCCGGCCGCGCCCAGCTGCTCCGGGTAGGCGTGCCCGGTCAGCCGCAGCTTCCCGTCCTCCCAGACGCTCCGGTACAGCCGGCTGCGGATGACCAGCGAGTTGTCCAGCTTGAGCACCCCGGCCGGCACGCTCTTGCGCCCGCCGCGCAGGAACGGGTAGTCGGCGTACGGGCGCAGCAGGCCGCGGGCCTGGACACCGCCGCCGCTCTCGCGCTCGTACGTGATCTGGTCGACCAGCTCGTCCATCCGGCCCGACAGGGTCAGGTGGTACTTCAGCCGCACCGGCGCGCGCAGCCGGCCGACGTGGTCGGAGCCGATCGCCCGGAGCAGCCGGCCGACGTGCTGGAGGTAGGCGTCCCGGTAGTCCTTGTCCCCCTCCACCAGGGACGAGAAGAACATCGGGATCTCCTCGACGAGGGTGTTCTCGTCGTAGGAGCGCAGGTACTCGGCGAAGCGCGGCTCGGTCTGCTTCATCAGCCAGGCGCGCACCAGCTCGACCGAGGCGACCCGGTCGATCAGGCCCTTGGGGTTGGTGCGCATCTGCGTGATCGACATCTCGCCGACCTCGCGCTCGCGCCAGTGGTAGATCGGCTCGGAGAGCACGTCCACGCTCTTGGCCAGGTAGTGGTGCGGCACGCTGACCGGCGCGTCCTCGTACAGGATGCCCTCGGGGTAGAGCAGGCCGGCGCCGTCGAAGAACGAGCGGCGGTACACCTTGTTCCACGCGGTGCGGTCGGTGACCAGCGCCGGGATCTCGGTGATGTGGGTCTTGAGCCTGGTCTCCTTGAACGGCTTCAGGTGGCCGCCGGACTGGTAGTAGCCCACGGCGCGGAAGCGCAGCACGTTGCCGGTGCAGAAGTCCGAGCCGGTCTCGTCCAGCGTGTTGATCATCAGCTCGTACGCGCTCGGCGGCATCGAGTCGTCGCTGTCCACGAAGCACAGGAACTCGGAGTCCGGGTCGATGTGCCGGATGCCGGTGTTGCGGGCCGCGCCGAGTCCCTTGTTCACCTGCCGGACCAGCCGGAACCGGGAGTCCTCGGCCGCGTACGCCTCGGCGAGCGCCGCGCTGCCGTCCTTCGAACCGTCGTCGACCATGACGCACTCGAAGTCCGTGAAGGTCTGGGCGGCGATCGAGTCGAGGCATTCGACGAGGTAGCGCTCGACGTTGTAGATCGGGACGACGATGGAGAGGCGGGGAGCCATCGGCTACGCAGGCCTTTCTCTGGAGGAGCGTGGCAGCCCGTACGGGGCCTGGCCGCACTTGGATCGGTGCGTACGTGCGCCCCCGATCCTACCTCCGGGGACCTCGCCCACCCCGGGACCACTACGCTGGGTCCGTGTCCCGTTTCAGCGTGATCGTCCCCGTGTACCAGGTCCAGGACTACCTCTCCGAATGCCTCGATTCGGTACTCGGCCAGGACGGCCCGGACTTCGAACTGATCGCCGTGGACGACCGCTCCCCGGACGGCTGCGGCGCCCTGCTGGACGAGGCCGCGGCCGCCGACGCCAGGGTCCGGGTGCTGCACCTGCCGGAGAACGTCGGCCTCGGCCGGGCCCGCAACGCCGGCCTGGAGGTCGCCACCGGGGACTACGTGATCTTCCTCGACAGCGACGACACACTCACCCCCGGATTGCTGAAGGGCATCGACGAGCGGCTCACCGCCACGGGTGACCCGGACATCCTGGTTTACGACTACGCCCGCACCTACGCCGACGGCCGGATCACCCGGGCCGCCTCCGCCCACGTCTTCGGCGCCGCCTCCCCGGACGTCTTCGACCTCGACGCCCGCCCCGACCTGCTCGACCTGCTCCAGGTCGTCTGGAACAAGGCCTACCGCCGCGGCTTCATCGCCGAACAGCGGCTGGTCTTCCCGGCCGGCTACTACGAGGACACCCCCTGGACGTACCCGGCGCTGCTCGCCGCCGCCCGGATCACCCTGCTCGACCAGGTCGGCGTGCACTACCGCCAGCGCCAGGAGGGCGGCAACATCCTGGCCACCGCCAGCCGCAAGCACTTCGACGTGTTCGCCCAGTACGACCTGGTCTTCGCCTTCCTCGACCGCCGCCCCGACCTGGAGCGCTGGCGCCCGGTCGTCTACGGCCGGATGCTGCACCACCTCAACACCGTGGTCTCCAAGCCCGGCCGGGTCCCGCCCGGCGACCGCCGCGAGTACTTCCGCCGGGCCGCCGGGCACTGCGCCCGGCTGCGGCCGGCCGGCTACCGGCCGCCGGCCGGCGTGGACGGCGTGCGCACCGAACTGCTCAGCCACGGCCGCTACGGGGCCTACCAGGCCGTCCGCGCCCTCGCCAAGGCCCGTCGACTCGTCAAGCGGTAGCCGCGGGGCGTCCTGCCGGTCCTCGCCGGGTCCGCCGAAACCCACGGGACACCCACCCGGGGCCTGACGCCCATTCGGGGGACAGGGCCGGTATAACCGGTGGGTGGACTTCCTGACCCGTCTGCCGGTCCTCGGCCCGCTCGTGGCCCGGGTGCTGCGCAGCCGCCCGTACCGGGTGTACGAGTACTTCTCCGCCGCCCGGGGCAACCGGCTGGCCGGCGCCGTCACCTTCTTCGGCTTCCTCGCCCTCTTCCCGCTGCTCACGGTGGGCCTGGCGATCGCCGCCGCGGCGCTCAGCGACGACCGGGTGCACGAGCTGCAGAAGCACATCTCCGACCAGCTGCCGGGGCTCTCGGACGCGCTCAACCTGCCGGCCCTGGTGTCCAACGCGGGCACCGTCGGGCTGGTCGGCGGGGCGCTGCTGCTGATCTCCGGCCTCGGCTGGGTGGACACCATGCGCACCTCGATCCGGGACCTGTGGCAACTGCCCCAGGAGGAGGGCAACCCGGTGCTGCGCAAGGCCTGGGACGTGGCGGTGCTGGGCGGCCTCGGCCTGGTCTCGCTGTTCTCACTGGCCGCCTCCGCCACCGGGACCACGCTGGCCGGCCGGATCGCCGACGCGATCGGCCTCAACAGCGGGTACCTGCTCACCGCCGTCGGCGTGCTGATCGCCATAGCGTGCGACATGCTGCTCTTCGCCTACCTGCTGGCGCCCTTCCCCGGCATCACCGACCAGCGCCGCCGGGACCTCGTGCAGGGCGCGCTGATCGGCTCCGTCGGCTTCGAGCTGCTGAAGATCCTGCTCGCCTCCTACCTGGGCTCGATCGCCGGACGGAGCCTCTACGGGGCGTTCGCCACGCCGGTCGCGCTGCTGCTCTGGATCAACTTCGTCTCCCGGCTGCTGATGTACTGCGTGGCCTGGACGGCGACGGCCGACCCGCAGGCCGCCCGGGAGCGGACCAGGGCGCACGGGCGGACGCTGCTGGAAGCGGCCGACAAGGCGGAGGCGGCGGCCCGGGCGGACGCCGCGGAGCAGGCCGCCCGGGCCCGGAAGAAGGAGAAGACGGAGGGAAAGGGAAAGGGGAAAGCCCGGCCCCAGGACTGAGGCCGGGCCCTGCCGCGGGCCGGAGTTCAGCTGCCGGATCAGCCGGTTCGGCCTCGTCGGCGGATCAGCCGGCGGAGCGGCGCCGCAGCACCAGCGCGCCGTACCCGAGCGCGACACCGGCGAGCACCACGGCCGACCAGCCGACGACGCCGAACCGGCCGCCCCCGCCCGCCGCGGTGGGCGCCGCGGCCGCCGGTTCGGCGGGGTGCGGCGGCGGCGCGGGCGTGCCGTCACCGCCGCCGGCCTGGCCGGTCGGCTCGGCGCCGCCGGGCGGGAGCTCGTCGACCAGCCGGCCGACCGGCTGGACCTTGCCGGCCGCGGCGAAGCCCCAGTCCAGCAGCGCGGCCGTCTCGTCGTACACCTTCTGGTAGCTCGACGGGTGCATCACCGTCACCAGCAGGGTGCGGCCGCCGCGTTCGGCGGCGCCGACGAAGGTCGAGCCGGCGTTGGTGGTGGTGCCGTTCTTCACGCCGATCAGGCCCGGGTACTTGCCCAGCAGCCGGTCGGTGTTGGCGATCCCGAAGCTGCCGCGCTGGCCGGTGTTCCGGTCGACGGCACCCGGGAACATCGCGTCCCGGGTCGCGCAGTACATCCGGAAGTCCGCGTTGCGCAGACCGGCCCGGGCGAACAGCGACAGGTCGTAGGCCGAGGACACCTGGCCGTCCATGTCGTAGCCGTCCGGGGAGATCACCCTGGTGTCCCGGGCCTGGAGCGTGTCGGCGCGCGTCTGCATCTCGGCGACGGTCTGCTGCACCCCGCCGTTCATGTGCGCCAGGACGTGCACCGCGTCGTTGCCGGAGCTCAGGAAGACCCCGCGCCACAGGTCCTCGACCCGGTAGTCCAGGTTCTCCTTGATGCCGACCAGGCTGCTGCCGGGGCCGATCCCCTGGATCTCCTCGTCGGCCACCCGGTGCACCGCGTTGCGGTCGAACTTGGGCAGCACGGTGTCCGCGAAGAGGATCTTCAGAGTGCTCGCCGGGGGCAGCCGCAGATGCGGATTGCTGGCCGCCAGCACCTCCCCCGACGCCGCGTCGGAGACTATCCAGGACTGGCCGGTGAGGTCGGAGGGCAGCGGCGGAGCGCCAGCCATCGGGGCGACCTGCACCCCCGGGAGCCCGAGCCGCTCGCCGCCGATCGCGACCGACGGGGGCGGCTGCTGCGGGGCCGCGCCCGCCGGGGCGGCGAGCAGTACCGGCAGGGCCGCGGTGACCGCGGCGCACAGGCGCGCGAACGTGAGACGGGGTGTGGGCACCAGCAGACCGTACCCACTCACGGTTCCCGGCGCCCTCCCCCCGGGGCCCGTCCACCGCAGGAGGGGCCCGCCCTACGCCGATCGGCGGCCCGCGCATACTGGGGAAGCACACCGCCTTCACACGCCGAGGACCCCCATGAAGCTCAGCCGCCGCACCTCCTGGTTCCTGACCGCCTTCGGGGTCTGGTCGATCATCATCTGGACGACCTTCGTGAAGAACCTCTGGAAGGACTCCGGCGGCCAGGCCTTCACCAACGGGGACCACTCCCAGCCCACCGCCTTCTTCTGGGTCCACCTGCTCCTCGCCGTCACCTCCTTCGCCCTCGGCATCGCCGTCGGCACCATCGGCGTGCGCGGCCTTCGCGCCACCACCCGCCGCACCCCGGCCACCGACTGAGAATCCCCGTTGCCACTGTCGGCCCCCACTGGCAGGATCCTCACCGCTCGTGCACGTCTCGAACAGATCTGCCGACAGAGGGTGGGGATTCCTTGAAGAAGCACACGCGTTCACGCAGGCTCGGGGGGCTGGTCGCGGTGACCGTGGCCGCGGGCCTGCTCACCGTGCCGTCGGCGGCCGTGGCCGACACGGCACCGACCGTCCTCGGGACGGAACAGGGCGGTGACTACGTCACCAGCGCCTGCGACTCGACCACCGTCCCGCTCTGGAGCGGACGGACCATGTACGGTCCGAAGCTCGTCGCGAACGTCACCGGCACCAGTGCCCGGTTCAGCGTCCGGGACGAGACCACGGGCGCCCAGGACCCGGTGTACACCGGCGAGGCCCGGGCCTACGGACAGTGGGCGAGCGTCAACGCCCCCGGTCTGCTGGACGGGCACAGCTACGCCTGGCACGCCTGGGCCCTCCAGGACACCCAGGCCTCCGCCCCGTCGGCGGACTGCCGCTTCACCGTGGACACCACGAGCCCGACCGTCACGGCCTCCTCGACCGACTTCCCGGCGAGCGGCCCCGCCACCAAGTACGCGGGCCAGACCGGCACCTTCGTCCTCACGGGGCTCGACCCGGCGCCGGCCGGCGGCCAGGCGTCCGGCGTCGCCTGCATCCGGTACGGCTTCCGCACGCTGGGCGTCGGCGGCTGCGACTCGTCCGACGCGGTCAAGCCGGCGGCCGACGGCACGGCGACCGTCGGTGTGCGTGTCCTGGACTGGGGCACCAACATCCTCAACCTCCAGGTGATCGACAAGGCCGGCAACGTCAGCTACGGCAGCTACACCTTCTCCGCCCCCTCGAACCCGAACCCGCCGAGGGTTCCCGGAGACGTCGACGGGGACGGTGTTCCGGACGTCCTGCTGCCCGACTCCGCCGGCAACCTGCAGATCATCAGCACGGGCTCGGGCAGCACCGTGCCGTCCGCCACGATCCGTGCCAACTGGTCGCCGGACAGGACGTCCTGGGCCGGGTACCAACTCCCGCACCGCGGTTGGGACTCCAGCGCGCACGCGCCGATGGACGACCTTCTGATCCACGCGAACGGATCGACCGCCCTGTACTTCTACAGCAACCAGGACTACCTCTCGTTCACCCGGAGTCAGACGTCGGTGGGCCGGCCGACCAACTGCCAGAATGCCGCGGGTGCCGCCACCGCCTGCCCCACGACCTTCGCCTCCGACTGGGGCAAGGCCGACCAGCTGGCGCTGATCGGCTCGCTGGACGGCAGGACGGTCTCGTCACTGCTGACCGTCGAGGACGGCAACCTCTGGCTGTTCGCCAAACCGGGCTTCTCCTACCGTCTGTCCACCGCCCGGCAGCTCACCGACAACGGTTCGTGGGCCGGTTACGACCTGGTCGCCCCGGGCCCCGACTCCGTCGGCGACCTCGCCCTCTGGGCGCGCGACCGGGCCACCGGTGAGCTGCACGCGTATCCGATCCCGAAGCAGACCGACGGCAGCCGCGACTTCTCCTCGCTCGCCGACCCGAAGGCGAACGTCGTCGCCACCGGCTTCACCACCGCCGCCTACCCGACGCTCGGCAGCTCGGGCGACCTGAACGCGGACGGCCGTCCGGACCTGTGGGCCGAGACCGCCGACCGGCACCTGCTGTACTTCTCCGGCTGGAGCGATCCGACCGACGTCGGCGCCCTGCGCTGAAACGGGCGAAGGCCCCCGCCCGATCGGAGGATCGGGCGGGGGCCTTCGCGGTGTCGGGCGGGGATCAGAAGCGGCGGGTGACCAGCGCCCGCTTCACTTCCTGGATCGCCTTGGTGACCTCGATGCCACGCGGGCAGGCCTCGGAGCAGTTGAAGGTGGTGCGGCAGCGCCACACGCCCTCACGGTCGTTGAGGATCTCCAGGCGCTGCTCGCCGCCCTCGTCGCGCGAGTCGAAGATGAAGCGGTGCGCGTTGACGATGGCGGCCGGGCCGAAGTACTGGCCGTCGTTCCAGAACACCGGGCAGGACGACGTGCACGCGGCGCACAGGATGCACTTGGTGGTGTCGTCGAAGCGCTCGCGGTCCTCGGCGGACTGCAGGCGCTCCCGGGTCGGCTCGTTCCCCTTGGTGATGAGGAACGGCATGACGTCCTTGTACGCCTGGAAGAACGGGTCCATGTCCACGACCAGGTCCTTGAGGACCGTCAGGCCCTTGATGGCCTCGATCGTGATCGGCTTCTCCGGGTCGACGTCCTTGATCAGGGTCTTGCACGCCAGCCGGTTGCGGCCGTTGATCCGCATGGCGTCGGAGCCGCAGATGCCGTGCGCGCAGGAGCGGCGGTAGGTGAGGGTGCCGTCCTGCTCCCACTTGATCTTGTTGAGCGCGTCCAGGACGCGCTCCTTCGGGTCCATCGTCAGCTGGTAGTCCACCCACACCGGGTCCGGGTGCTCCTCCGGGTTGAACCGGCGGATCCGGAAGGTGACGGTGATCGGCTGGACGGCACCGGCTTCGACCGCGTCCAGAGCGGCCGAGTGCTTCTCCACGGTCGGAGTGCTCATCAGTACTTACGCTCCATCGGCTGGTAGCGGGTCGTGACGACCGGCTTGTAGTCGAGGCGGATGGAGGTGGTGCCGTCGGCGGCAACCTCCTGGTACGCCATGGTGTGCTGCATGAACTTCACGTCGTCACGGGTCGGGAAGTCCTCGCGGTAGTGGCCGCCGCGGGACTCCTCGCGGGCCAGCGCGGAGACGGCCAGCACCTCGGCCAGGTCGAGCAGGTTGCCCAGCTCGACGGCCTCCAGCAGGTCCGTGTTGTACCGGAAGCCCTTGTCCTGGATGGAGACGTTCTTGTAGCGCTCCTTCAGCGCGGCGATGTCCTCGACCGCCTGCTTCAGGGTGGCGCCGGTGCGGTACACCATCGCGTTGGCGTCCATGGTCTCCTGCAGTTCCTTGCGGATCTGCGCCACGGACTCGGTGCCGGTGCTCTCGCGCAGGCCGTCGACCAGGGCCTGGACCTTCTCGGCCGGGTCCTCGGGCAGCTCGACGAACTCGTTGGCGTTGGCGTAGTCGGCGGCGGCGATGCCCGCGCGACGGCCGAACACGTTGATGTCCAGCAGCGAGTTGGTGCCCAGGCGGTTGGCGCCGTGCACGGACACGCAGGCGACCTCGCCGGCCGCGTACAGGCCGGGGACGACGTCGGTGTTGTTGCGCAGGACCTCACCCTCGACGTTGGTCGGGATGCCGCCCATGGCGTAGTGCGCGGTGGGCTGGATCGGGATCGGGTCCGTGTAGGGCTCGATGCCGAGGTAGGTGCGCGCGAACTCGGTGATGTCCGGCAGCTTGGCGTCCAGCTGCTCCGGCGGCAGGTGGGTCAGGTCCAGGTAGACGTGGTCGCCGTCCGGACCGCAGCCGCGGCCTTCGCGGATCTCGGTGTAGATCGCGCGGGAGCAGACGTCACGGGACGCGAGGTCCTTCATGACGGGGGCGTAGCGCTCCATGAAGCGCTCGCCGTCCTTGTTGCGCAGGATGCCGCCCTCGCCGCGGGCGCCCTCGGTGAGCAGGATGCCCATGCGCCAGATGCCCGTCGGGTGGAACTGGAAGAACTCCATGTCCTCCAGCGGCAGGCCGCGGCGGTAGACCAGGGCCTGGCCGTCACCGGTGAGGGTGTGGGCGTTGGAGGAGACCTTGAAGAACTTGCCGGTGCCGCCGGAGGCGAAGACGACCGACTTGGCCTGGAAGACGTGGATCTCGCCGGTGGCCAGCTCGTACGCGACGACGCCGGAGGTCTTGCCCTCGCTGATCAGCAGGTCGAGGACGTAGAACTCGTTGAAGAACTCGACGCCGTGCTTGACGCAGTTCTGGAACAGCGTCTGGAGGATCATGTGGCCGGTGCGGTCGGCCGCGTAGCACGAGCGGCGGACCGGGGCCTCGCCGTGGTTGCGGGAGTGACCGCCGAAGCGGCGCTGGTCGATCCGGCCCTGCTCGGTGCGGGAGAAGGGCAGACCCATCTTCTCCAGGTCGAGGACGGCGTCGATGGCCTCCTTGCACATGATCTCGGCGGCGTCCTGGTCGACCAGGTAGTCACCGCCCTTGACCGTGTCGAAGGTGTGCCACTCCCAGTTGTCCTCCTCGACGTTGGCGAGGGCGGCGCACATGCCGCCCTGGGCCGCGCCGGTGTGGGACCGGGTCGGGTAGAGCTTGGTCAGGACGGCGGTGCGGCTGCGCTGCGTCGACTCGATGGCCGCTCGCATGCCGGCGCCGCCGGCGCCGACGATGACGGTGTCGTACTGGTGAATCTGCATGGGGGGTTAACTCGCCTCTGGCCTCTGCCGATGGTCGATGGTGCTCGCGGCTCAGATGTTGGGGTCGAAGGTGAAGATCACCAGGGTGCCGAGCAGCACGGTGAAGACCGTGGCGGTGCCCATGAGCCCCTTGAGCCAGAGCCGGGTCGAGTCCTTCTCGGCGTAGTCGTTGATCACCTGACGCATGCCGTTGGCGCCGTGCAGCATGGCGAGCCAGAGCATCAGGAGGTCCCAGCCCTGCCAGAACGGCGAGGCCCAGCGGCCGGCCACGAAGGCGAAGCCGATCTTGGAGACGCCGCCGTCGAGCACCAGCATGATCAGCAGGTGGCCGAGGATCAGCACGACCAGAACGACACCGGACAGGCGCATGAAGAGCCAGGCCAGCATCTCGAAGTTGGTGCGGGTGCGACGCGGGGTCTTCTTGGTCCGCTGGCGCGGAGGCTCGATGACGAACGCGTCGGCGGGGTTGCCGGTGCCCAGTCCCCTGCCGGTGTGCGCCTGCTTGGAGGGGACGACGATGGCGTCGGAGTATTCCGTGGACATGTCTCGGCTCACTTCCCGAACCAGGAGATCAGCGTGTGCTGGAGGATCCCGTAGAAGGAACCGGCCATCAGGACGACCCAGACGCCGACGACGGTCCAGAGCATCTGCTTCTGGTACTTCGGGCCCTTGGACCAGAAGTCCACTGCGACGACGCGCAGGCCGTTGAGGGCGTGGAACAGGATGGCGGCCACCAGGCCGTACTCCATCAGGTTCACGAGCGGAGTCTTGTACGTCTGGATGACGGTGTCGTAGGACTCCGGCGACACTCGCACGAGGGCGGTGTCCAGGACGTGGGCGAACAGGAAGAAGAAGATGAGGACGCCGGTGACTCGATGA
This sequence comes from Kitasatospora sp. NPDC048715, assembly GCF_043198905.1. Classification (NCBI taxonomy): domain Bacteria; kingdom Bacillati; phylum Actinomycetota; class Actinomycetes; order Kitasatosporales; family Streptomycetaceae; genus Kitasatospora; species Kitasatospora sp. NPDC048715. Next base: position 840,282 of record NZ_JBICVH010000001.1, read on the forward strand.
GCCACCCAGCTCCACATGCCTTCCCGGCCGCGGTACAGCGTTCCAGCCGGCACGGAAAAACCCTCCGGAAGCGATTGGGGGCTCGGCCGGCTTCGGTGTCGGTCAGCCCGGCCGGGTACGGTCCACCGGCCGCCAGCATCCTATCGACGCCTTTCCGTGAACCGCCTCCGGGGGCCCCAGGTGTGATCAATCAGGCACTTCTGGCCTAGCGGGGCGGGAACCAAACCCGAGGGTGTCACGATGCGTGACGGCATGCTCGCGCCCCGTGCCAGAGGGTGAGGGGCGCGGGGCGGGGCGGGTTCGGATTCGGTGGTGGTTCGGATCGGATGGTGCCGTGGCCTCACTCGTCCGGGCGGTTTCGCGGGCGGGATCACCCGCGAGGGTGAAGAGGAGTGGGTGAGGAGGGGTGGGTGATGTGCGCTCAGCGCGCCGCGGCCTCCGAGGGGGTGGCGACCAGGTGCTCCAGGCGGGTGAGGGCGATCCGGCGGAGTTCGTCGGACGCGATCAGCCGCTCCTCGTCCGGGTCGTTGGCGAGGCGGGTGCGGATGGAGGAGAGCACGGTGTCGAGCATCTCCTCCGGGGCGACCCCTTCCAGGCAGACCACGAAGACGTGGCCGAACCGGGCCTCGTACGCGGCGTGCGCGGCCCGCAGCGCGGTGTGCGCGGCCTGGCTTCCGGGAGCCCGCATGCCGAGCAGCGGCTGCGGCATCCAGCTCTCGTCCGCCAGCGCCTCGGTGAGGTCGGCCGGGCGGAGGTCGTAGGAGGCCTCGCTGGCGGCGGCCAGCAGGGACTCGATGTCGGGGTAGGGCCGGTGTGCGGTGAGCCGCAGGGCCCAGCGGTGGCTGCCGCAGCAGGCCAGCAGGGCCTCCTCGGCAGCGCCGGCGTCGGCTTCGTTGAAGCGGTGCAACCCGAGGAGGGTCGGCTCTGTTCTGACGTCGAGCCGCTGTGACGGGATGTCGCTGGCCAGCGGGTCCTCCTCGTGAGGGCGGGAAGGTGCCGGTGGAGTGGGGTGGTGAACGGGTGGGATGGGGGCTGCCGAGGGGCGCGTTGGCGCCGGTCGACCTGCGCCTCAAAGGTAGTTGAGCGGTCATCAGTTGGGGAGGGCGCGCGCCGAATTCATCCGGACGAGCTATCAAGTTGTGACGTTGACACCTGCGCGTCAGCGCCCTCCCCGCGTCCTGCCGCCAGCCGCGGCGCCGCCGTCCACCGAGGACCGGGCCGGGCCGGTCCGGTCCGCGGGACTCAGTCGCAGCGGGTGCCCGGGGCCGGCATCGTGCCCTCGGTCAGGTAGGCCTCCATGGCCCGGTCGATGCAGGTGTTGCCCTTCCCGAAGGCGCCGTGCCCCTCACCGACCCGGGTGAGCAGGGTGGCGTTGGCGAAGCCCTTGGCCAGCGCCTCGGCCGAGGCGTACGGGGTGGCCGGGTCGCCGGTGCTGCCGACCACCAGGATCGGCGCGCTGCCCTCGGCCCGGACGGTGTGCGGCGTCTCCTGCGTCCTGAACGGCCAGTAGGCGCAGCCGGCCTCGCTGAAGTCGTCCACCGTGACGCCCCTGGACATCAGCGGCGCCTCGGCGAGCAGCCGGTCCACGGCGGCCCTGGCGTGCTCGGGGGTGGGCGCGGGGCGGGCGGCGTCGGCGCAGCCGATCGCGTTGTTGGCCTCGTCCACCGGGCTGTAGTGGCCGTCCGCGTCCCGGCCGTTGTAGTCGTCGGCGAAGGCCATCAGGTAGTCGCCCTTGTCGCGCACCATCGCCCAGCCGAGGGCGGCGCGCAGGTACTTCCAGGAGGTCGTCTCGTCGCCGTAGAGGAGCGAGATGGTGCCGGTCCAGGCCTGGTCGCGGCCGAGCTTGCGGCCGTCCTTGGTGGTCAGCGGGTGGTCGTACAGCCCGTCGAGGAAGTCGGCGGCCTTCTTGGCGGCCTTGGTGCCGTCCTTGCCGAGCGGGCACTCGTCGGCGTGGTTCTCCACGCAGTCGGCGGCGAAGCGCTCGAAGGACTTCTCGAAGCCGACCTGCTGGTCGACCCCGTGGTCCAGCCGGTCCTGGCCGGGGTCGACCGCGCCGTCCAGGATCAGCCGGCCGGTGTTCTTCGGGAATTCCTCGGCGTAGAGCGCGCCGAGGTACGTCCCGTAGGAGATGCCGAGGTAGTTGAGCTGCTTGTCGCCGACCGCGGCGCGCAGCACGTCCAGGTCGCGGGCGGTGTTGCGGGTGCCGACGAAGGGCAGCAGCCTGCCGGACCTGGCCTGGCAGGCGGCGGCGTGCTCGGTGGCCTGCTTGACGTGCTCGGCCTTGCGGACGGCCGGGTCGAGGGAGGCGTCCGTCTGGTTGACGGCGTCGTGCTGCTTGTCGTCGTAGCAGACGACCGGGGAGCTGTCGCCGGTGCCGCGGGGGTCGAAGCCGACCACGTCGAAGCGGTCGTGCAGGGTGCCGGCGAACTGCTTGGCGCCGTACTTGACCATCCCGACGCCGGATTCGCCGGGGCCGCCGGGGTTGACCATCAGCGAGCCGATCCGCTGGTCCGGCTTGGCGGCCGGGTACTTGACCAGCGCGAGGTCGAGGGCGTCGGTGGCGGGGGCGGCGTAGTCCAGCGGGACGTGCAGCGTGCCGCACCGCAGGCCGGATATGTCGATCTTGGCCTTCTCCGCCCGGGCGTCGGCCGGGCAGTCGGCCCAGGTGATCTGCTGGCCGTAGAAGGGCTTGAGTGCCGGGTCGGCCTCGCCGGTGGGCCTGGGCGTCGGTGTCGGGGTGGCCGTGGGGGTGGCGGCGGCGGGCGCGGTGGTGCCCGCGGCCCGGTCCTGGGCCGGCGCGGCGGTGTCGTCGCAGGCGGAGGCGAGGAGTAGGGTGCCTGCCGCCAGCGCGGTCAGCAGGACCCGTGGGCGGGCGGCCCGGAAGGTTCTCATCGCACGTGTGTACCACCGGGGGGTGACGTGTTCGATCTTGGCCCCTGCTCCGGGGCCGCCCGCCGGGCCGGGCTCAGGCGCGGTGGACCTTGTGGTTGGCGGCCTGCGCCCGGGGGCGGACCACCAGCAGGTCGATGTTCACGTGCGAGGGCCGGGTGACCGCCCACGCCACGGTGTCCGCGATGTCCTCCGAGGTGAGCGGTTCGGCCACGCCCGCGTACACGGCGGCGGCCTTCTCCTCGTCGCCGCGGAAGCGGGTGACCGCGAAGCCCTCGGACTTCACCATGCCGGGCGCGATCTCGATCACCCGGATCGGCTCCCCGCACAGCTCCAGCCGCAGCGTGGCGGCGATGGTGTGCGCGGCGTGCTTGGCGGCGACGTACCCGCCGCCGCCCTCGTACGCGGCCAGCGCGGCGGTCGAGGAGAGCACCAGCACCGTGCCGTCGCCGGTGGCCCGCAGGGCCGGCAGCAGGGCCTGCGTCACGTGCAGCACGCCGAGCACGTTCACCTCGTACATGGCCCGCCAGTCGGCCGGGTCCCCGTGCTCGACGCTCTCCGCGCCGATCGCGCCGCCGGCGTTGTTCACCAGGACGTCGACCCGGCCGACCGCGGCGGCGAAGGCGTCCACCGCGGCCCGGTCGGTGACGTCCAGGGTGACCGCGCGGGCCGAACCGCCCCGGGCGGCGATCTCCTCGGCCAGCGCCTCGACGCGGTCGGTGCGCCGGGCGGTAAGCACCACGTCGAAGCCCTCGGCGGCCAGCCGGCGGGCGGTCGCCGCGCCGATTCCGCTGCTGGCACCGGTGACCACGGCCACCTTCTGCTCGGTCATTGCCACTCCCTGGGGCTCATCGGTCGTTCACCCGATCATCTCAACCGCGTCGCCGCCGCGGCGGGCCGGCCAGGCCCTACATTGCGAGGACCCGCTCCCCAGCTCCGGAGGAGGCACCCCCGTGACAGCCGAACCGCGCCGCGCCGAGTCGGGTTTCGCGATCGAGCCGCTGTACGGCCCCGAGTCCCTGGCCGGCCGGGAGGCCGGCGCCCGGCTGGGCCGGCCGGGGGAGTACCCCTACACCCGGGGCGTCTATCCGACGATGTACACCGGCCGCCCCTGGACGATGCGCCAGTACGCGGGCTTCGGCACCGCCGCCGAGTCCAACGCCCGCTACCGGCAGCTGATCGCGGGCGGCGGCACCGGCCTCTCGGTCGCCTTCGACCTGCCCACCCAGATGGGCTACGACTCGGACGCGCCGCTCGCCGCCGGGGAGGTCGGCAAGGTGGGCGTCGCCGTGGACGGCGTCGAGGACATGGCGGTGCTGTTCGACGGCATCCCGCTCGGCGGGGTGTCCACCTCGATGACCATCAACGCGCCCGCCGCCCTGCTCCTGCTCCTCTACCAACTGGTCGGCGAGGCCCAGGGGGTGGCGCCGGCCGCGCTCACCGGCACGGTCCAGAACGACGTGCTGAAGGAGTACATCGCCCGCGGCACCTACATCTTCCCGCCGCAGCCCTCGCTGCGGCTGGTCGCCGACGTGTTCCGGTACTGCCGGGCCGAGATCCCGCGCTGGAACACCATCTCCATCTCCGGGTACCACATGGCCGAGGCCGGGGCCGATCCCGCGCAGGAGATCGCCTTCACGCTGGCCAACGGCATCGCCTACGTCCGCACCGCGATCGCCGCCGGGATGGCCGTGGACGACTTCGCCCCCCGGCTCTCGTTCTTCTTCGTGGCCCGCACGACGTTGCTGGAGGAAGTGGCCAAGTTCCGTGCGGCACGCAGGATTTGGGCCAGAATCATGCGCGACGTGTTCGGTGCCCGGAACCCGCGCTCGCAGATGCTGCGCTTCCACACCCAGACCGCCGGAGTGCAGCTCACGGCCCAGCAGCCCGAGGTCAACCTGGCCCGGGTCACCGTGCAGGCGCTCGCCGCGGTGCTCGGCGGCACCCAGTCGCTGCACACGAACAGCTACGACGAGGCGATCGCGCTGCCCACCGAGAAGGCCGCCCGGCTCGCCCTGCGCACCCAGCAGGTGCTCGCGTACGAGACCGACGTGACCGCCACCGTGGACCCGTTCGCCGGCTCCTACGCCGTCGAGTCGCTCACCGACGAGGTGGAGGCCGCGGCGCGGTCGCTGATGGACCGGATCGAGGAGCAGGGCGGCGCGGTGGCCGCGATCGAACGGGGCTACCAGAAGGGCGAGATCGAGCGCACCGCCTACCGGCTCCAGCAGGAGACCGACTCCGGGGAGCGGACGGTGGTCGGGGTCAACCGCTTCCGGTCGGACACGGAGGAGCCCTACCAGCCGCTGCGGGTGGACCCGGCGATCGAGGAGCGGCAGGCGCGGCGGCTGGCCCGGCTGCGGGCCGAGCGCTCCGCCGACGCCGTCACCCGGGGGCTGGACGCGCTGCGCCGCACCGCCGAGGGGACGGGGAACGTGCTGTACCCGATGAAGGAGGCGCTGGCCGCCCGCGCCACCGTCGGCGAGGTGTGCGACGCGCTGCGCGGAGTGTGGGGGACGTATTCCCCGGTGGAGCGCTTCTGACGTCCTGCTGAACGGCCGTCAACCCGTCGGTGTCGTCGGGGAAGTGGCGGGCCGTGACCGTCGGCCGGGGTGGTCGTTGCACAGGGCACGCAACCCGGGGAAGGCGGCTGAAACAAGATGTCATACCCACGTGTCCGGCCGGTATGCACCCATCCGGGGACTAGTTTTCCGGAAGTCGGGCCAAATCCCCCCAACAGGCCTACGATTGGCGAGATGAACCGTCCTGAGCCCGCTCAGCCGGGCACCACTCTCGCCGTCCCACGCCCCGCCGCCGATCTGCGCGACCGGGTCCGGGCGCTGGAGCCCGAGCTGATCGCCTTCCGTCGTGATCTGCACCGGCACCCGGAGCTGGGCCGCCAGGAGTTCCGAACCACCGGGCTGCTGCGCGACCGGCTGGCGGCCGCCGGGCTCGAACCCCGGGTGCTGCCCGGCGGCACCGGCATGCTCGTCGACATCGTCCCGCCCGGCACCGCCCCGGGGACGGAGTTCCTGGCCTTCCGCGCCGACATCGACGCGCTGCCGATCGACGACGCCAAGACCGACGTGCCGTACCGCTCCACCGTCCCCGGCCGGGCCCACGCCTGCGGCCACGACGTGCACACCTCGGTGCTGCTCGGCACCGGCCTGGTGCTGGCCGAGGCCGCCCGCGCCGGTGAGCTGCGCCGCCCCGTCAGGCTGGTGTTCCAGCCCGCCGAGGAGGTCATGCCGGGCGGCGCGCTGGACGTCATCAAGGCCGGCGGGATGGCGGGTGTCGGGCGGATCTTCGCGGTGCACTGCGACCCGAAGGTGGAGGTCGGCCGGATCGCCCTGCGGGTCGGGGCGATCACCTCGGCCTGCGACCGCCTGGTGCTGCACCTGGACGGTCCCGGCGGGCACACCGCCCGTCCGCACCTGACCACGGACCTGGTCACCGCGGTCGCCAGGACGGCCGCCGACCTCCCGGGGGCGCTGGCCCGCCGGATGGACCCGCGCTGGGGCGTCAGCCTGGTCTGGGGGCGGATCGCCTCCGGCTCCGCGCCCAACGTCATCCCGCAGCACGCCGAGCTGGAGGGCACCGTCCGCTGCCTGGAGCTGGACGGCTGGCGGGAGGCGCCGGACCTGCTGCACGAGCTGATCGCCAAGCTGTCCGAGACCCACCGGGCCAAGTGGACGCTGGACTACCACCGCGGGGTGCCGCCGGTGGTGAACGAGGCGGTCTCGGTCGCCCTGCTGGACGGGGCGATGCACGCCCGCTTCGGCGGGGACGGCGCCGTGGTGGTGGAGGGCACCGAGCAGAGCCTGGGCGGCGAGGACTTCTCCTGGTACCTGGAGCACGCCCCGGGCGCGCTGGCCCGGCTCGGCGTCCGCGCCCCCGGCGACGCCACGGTCCGGGACCTGCACCAGGGCCGGTTCGACGTGGACGAGCGGGCGATCGGCATCGGCGTGGAACTGTTCTCGGCGCTGGCCCTGGAGGCGGACGGCAGCTGACGGCAGGTCCGGGGGCGGTGCGGCCGGAGCGAAGCGGAACGGCCGGATCCGGGGTCCCGTCGGGGTTACGTAAACTGACCGAACCGACCTCGGATCACCGTCCGCGCGGGGGATAGAGCCCCGGGGAGAACATCAGACCACGGTTTGATAACAACCCGTATGCTCCGGCACCCCGTAACACAACCGTGTTCTACGCGCGTTACGGTGGCGTCCGACCACGCCAAACGGTTGCGTGTAGAAGGAGATATCCCCTTGCGCCGTTCAATGAAGCTCGCCGCGGTTGTGCTCTCGGGTTCCCTGGGCATGGCCTCGCTCGCCGCTTGCGGCGCAAAGAGCACCGACTCCTCCTCCTCCGGCTCGGGCGACGGTTCGCTCAAGGTCGGCATGGCCTACGACATCGGTGGCCGCGGCGACCAGTCGTTCAACGACTCCGCCGCCCGTGGCCTCGACAAGGCCAAGTCCGAGCTGGGCGTCGGCGTGACCGAGGCCGAGGCCAAGCAGGGCGAGGCCGAGGCCGACAAGGAGACCCGTCTCAAGAACCTGATCGACGCGGGTTACAAGACGATCATCGCGGTCGGCTTCGTCTACCAGCCGGCGGTCAACAAGATCGCCAAGGACAACCCGACGGTCAAGTTCGCGATCATCGACTCGAACGACAAGGACCAGCCGGCCAACGTCACCTCGCTGCTCTTCGCCGAGCAGGAGGGCTCGTACCTGGCCGGTGTCGCCGCCGCGAACAAGTCGAGGGCCAAGCACGTCGGCTTCATCGGCGGTGTGCAGTCCGAGCTGATCAAGAAGTTCGAGGCCGGTTACACGGCGGGTGTGAAGTCCGTCGACCCGAGCATCACGGTCGAGACCACCTACCTGACCACCCCGCCGGACTTCACCGGCTTCGCCTCGCCCGACAAGGGCAAGGAGGCCGCGCAGGGTCAGCTCGACAAGGGCGCGGACGTCATCTACACCGCCGCCGGCTCCTCCGGCAACGGCGCCATCGAGGCCGTCGCCAACAAGTCGGGCGCCCTGGCCATCGGTGTCGACTCCGACCAGGCCAGCCAGCCGGCCCTGGCGAAGTACAAGAACAGCATCCTGACCTCGATGGTCAAGAACGTCGACACCGCGGTGTTCTCGTACGTCCAGTCGGTCAAGCAGGGCCAGAGCCCGACCGGCGTCAAGCTGTTCGACCTGAAGGCCGAGGGCGTCTCGCTCGCCACCACCGGCGGCAAGATCGACGACATCCAGGACAAGCTGAAGGTCGCCGCCGACGCGATCAAGTCCGGCGCCACCACCATTCCGACCGCGCCGGTCAAGTAAGCACCGCGCGTCCCGGACGCCGCAGAGCCCGCCGCCTGCCCGGCAGGGCGACGCATCCACACAGTTCACGGGAGGGGCCCGGCAGGGTGCGCTCAACGCGTACCCCCGGGCCCCGTTCCGTCTCTCCGTTCCCCCTTGGCCCTCCGAGCGCAACGACGCGCCTCCAGACCACCAGGAGACCGCCATCACCGCATCCGACCCCGTCCCCCTGCGCAAGGACGGCACCCCCAGCGCGGGGACGGCGACACCGGCCGTCGAACTGCGCGGCATCACCAAGCGCTTCCCGGGTGTCGTGGCCAACCACGACATCAACCTCACCGTCCGCACCGGGACCGTGCACGCCCTGATGGGTGAGAACGGCGCCGGCAAGTCGACGCTGATGAAGATCCTCTACGGCATGCAGAAGCCGGACGAGGGCACCATCGCGATCAACGGCGAGCCGTGCGAGTTCAACACCCCCGGCGACGCCATCTCCCGCGGCGTCGGCATGGTGCACCAGCACTTCATGCTCGCCGACAACCTCACGGTGTGGGAGAACGTCGTCCTCGGCGGCGAGAAGCTCCACGGCATCGGTGCCAGGGCGAAGGCGAAGATCAAGGAGATCTCCGACCAGTACGGCCTGGGCGTGCGCCCGGACGTCCTGGTCGAGGACCTCGGCGTCGCCGACCGCCAGCGCGTCGAGATCCTCAAGGTGCTGTACCGCGGCGCCAAGATCCTGATCCTCGACGAACCCACGGCCGTGCTCGTCCCGCAGGAGGTCGACGCGCTGTTCGACAACCTGCGCGAGCTCAAGTCCGAGGGCGTCACCGTCATCTTCATCTCGCACAAGCTGCACGAGGTGCTCGCGGTGGCCGACGCGATCAGCGTCATCCGGCGCGGCACCACGGTCGGCGACGCCGACCCGAAGGCCGTCACCGCCCGGCAGCTCGCCGAGCTGATGGTCGGCGCCGAGCTGCCCTCCCCGGAGAGCCGCGAGTCGACCGTCACCGACGCCGTGATGCTCGACGTCGAGGGCCTGCGGATCGCCAAGACCGACGCCGAGGGCATCGAGCGCGTCGTCCTCGACGACATCTCGCTGCGCATCCACAAGGGCGAGATCCTGGGCATCGCCGGTGTCGAGGGCAACGGCCAGGCCGAGCTGGTCGAGGCCGTCATGGGGATGCTGCCGCTGAACGCCGGCACCGTCACCCTGGACGGCAAGGACCTCTCCGGCACCCTGACCCGGGCCCGCCGCGAGGCCGGCATCGGCTACATCCCCGAGGACCGCCACAAGCACGGCCTGCTGCTGGAGGCCCCGCTCTGGGAGAACCGCATCCTCGGCCACGTCACCGAGGCGCCCAACTCCAAGGGCGTGCTGCTCGACCCGGCCGCCGCCCGCACGGACACCTGGCGGATCGTCGAGGAGTACGACGTCCGCACTCCCGGCATCGAGGTCACCGCGGCCTCGCTCTCCGGCGGCAACCAGCAGAAGCTGATCATCGGCCGCGAGATGAGCCACCAGCCCAAGCTGCTGATCGCCGCCCACCCCACCCGCGGTGTGGACGTCGGCGCGCAGGCGCAGATCTGGGAGCACATCCGGGTCGCCCAGCGGGCCGGCCTGGCCGTCCTGCTGATCTCCGCCGACCTGGACGAGCTGATCGGCCTGTCCGACACCATCCGGGTCATCTACCGCGGCCGCCTGGTCGCCGACGCCGACCCGGCCACCGTCACCGCCGAGGACCTCGGCACCGCGATGACCGGTGCCGCCAGCGGCCACCTGGAGTCCGAGCCGGAGGCCGTCGCCGAGGCGCAGGCCGTCGCGGCCGAGGGCACCGAGGCCGAGGCCGGGCACCAGCCCACCGACACCGCCGACGACCCGCAGGCGGGGGAGTAACCCATGACCAGTCCCAACCCCGCCGCCGCGAAGCCCGGCCTGGCCCAGCGGTTCAGCGGTGAGCGGATCGTGCTCGCGCTGGCGGCGCCGGTGCTCGCGGTCCTGCTCTCCATCGCGATCTGTTCCGTCCTGCTGGCGACTTCGGGCAAGAACCCGTTCGACGCCTGGAACGTGATGATCACGTACGCCGGCAAGTCGGACGGCCAGGTGGGCATCCTCAACCGGTCCACCACCTACTACCTGGCCGCCGCGGCCGCCGCGTTCGGGTTCCGGATGAACCTGTTCAACATCGGCGTCGAGGGCCAGTACAAGGTCGCGGCACTGTTCGCGGCCTTCGTCGGCGCCAAGGTGGACCTGCCGGCCTTCATCCAGATCCCGCTGCTGCTGGTCACGGCCATGCTGGTCGGCGGTCTGTACGCGAGCATCGCCGGTCTGCTGAAGGTCTACCGCGGCGTCAGCGAGGTCATCTCGACCATCATGCTGAACTCGATCGCGACCGCGATCATCGGTCTGCTGCTCGTCCCCGGCATCTTCGCGCCGAAGACCAGCGGCACCACCAACTCGATCCAGACCGAGCCGATCTCGCAGTCCAGCCACTTCTTCTCGCTGGAGACGGCCGGCGGAACGCTCTGGGGCTTCATCTTCGTCGCCGCCCTGGTCGGAGTGGTCTTCCAGTTCGTGCTGACCCGCACCCGCTTCGGCTTCGACCTGCGCGCCACCGGCCGCTCGGAGTCCGCGGCGACCGCCTCCGGCGTGAACGTCAAGCGCATGGTGGTCATCTCGATGGTGGTCTCCGGAGCCATCGCCGGTCTGATCGGCCTGCCGGAGCTGCTGCAGAACTCGTACTACTTCGGCCAGAGCTTCCAGCCCGGTCTGGGCTTCCTGGGCATCTCGATCGCCCTGCTCGGCCGGAACAGCCCGATCGGCATGGCCTTCGCGGCGCTGCTGTTCGCGTTCCTGGACGTCACCGGCTCGGTGCTGCCGCTCCAGGGCGGCTTCCCGTTCGAGATCGTCGACGTCATGAAGGGCACCATCGTCATCTGCGTCGTCGTCGCGTACGAGCTGGTGCGCCGCTACGGCCTGAAGCGTCAGCAGCAGAAGGTCGGCGCCCAGCTCGCCGCCCAGGCTGCCGCGAACAGTGAGAAGAAGGAGGTGTCCGCATGAGCACGGCAACGGCTGCCCGTCCGAAGGCGTCGGGCGCACCCGCGAAGAAGCGCAAGCTGTCCTGGCCGGTCGTCCTGCTCCTGATCGCGGGCGCCCTGATGCTGTTCTCCGCCGTGGGCCTGGCCACCGGCAACCACTCGTTGACCTCCTCCGGGCAGGTCACCGCCGCGCTCGGCGCCGCCGTGCCGATCGGCATGGCCGGTCTGGGCGGTCTCTGGTCCGAGCGGGCCGGTGTGGTCAACATCGGTCTCGAAGGCATGATGGTCGCCGGCACCTTCTGCGGCGCCTGGGCGGGCTACCTGGTCAACCCGTGGGTCGGCCTGCTGGCCGGCATGCTGGGCGGGGCGGTCGGCGGCCTGCTGCACGCGGTCGTCACGGTCACCTTCGGCGTCGACCACATCGTCTCCGGCGTCGGCATCAACCTGCTGATCCCCGGCATCTGCGCGTACGTCAACCGGATCTACTACAAGGACTACGTCTCGGTCGGTGCCGGCCAGAACCAGTCCCCGCCGGCGGACCCGCTGCCGTACATCACCGTCCCGGGCCTGTCCTCCGGGCTGAAGAGCATCGAGAGCCACCACTGGTTCTTCGTCTCGGACGTCGCGGGCGTGCTCGGCGGCCTGGTCACCAACATCTCGGTGGTCGTGCTGCTGGCCGGCGCGCTGATCGTGGTCAGCTACTTCGTGCTCTGGCGCACGGTGTTCGGCCTGCGGCTGCGCTCCTGCGGTGAGAACCCCACCGCCGCCGAGTCGCTGGGCGTCAACGTCTACAAGTACAAGTACCTCGCGGTCATCGCCTCCGGCGCCTTCGCCGGCCTCGGCGGGGCGTACCTCTCGCTGGTCGCGGCGCACTTCTACAAGGACGGCCAGACCCTCGGCCGCGGCTTCATCGGCCTCGCCGCGATGATCTTCGGCAACTGGATGCCCGGCGGCCTCGCCATGGGCGCCGGCCTGTTCGGCTTCACCGACAGCCTCCAGCTGCGCGACCCGGAGTCGGTGCACGTGCTGATCCTGATCGTCGGCATCGCGATGATCCTGTTCGCGCTCTGGCAGCTGTACCGCCGCAAGTACACCGCGACGGTGGTCTCCTTCGTGGTGGCCGGCGGCCTGATCGCCTGGTACTCGCTGACCGACGAGGTGCAGCGCCCGCTGATCGTCGCCACGCCGTACCTGATCACCCTGGTGGTGCTCTCGCTGGCCTCGCAGCGCCTGCGGATGCCCAAGGCGGACGGTCAGATCTACCGCAAGGGCCAGGGCAAGTGACCACCCCCGCGCCTGCGGCGCCGCCCGCGATCGACTGGGAGCTGCTGCGCGCGGCGGCGCGCGAGGCCATGGGCCGCGCGTACGCGCCGTACAGCAGGTTCCCGGTCGGCGCGGCCGCCCTGGTGGACGACGGCAGGGTGGTCACCGGCTGCAACGTCGAGAACGCCTCGTACGGGCTCGGGCTGTGCGCCGAGTGCGGGCTGGTGTCCGCGCTGCACTCCTCCGGCGGCGGCCGGCTGGTCGCCTTCACCTGCGTGGACGGCGCCGGCGAACTGCTGATGCCGTGCGGGCGCTGCCGCCAACTGCTGTACGAGCACGGCGGGCCGGGGCTGCTGGTCGAACTGGCCTCGGGCGTGAAGCCGATGAGCGAGGTCCTTCCCGACGCGTTCGGGCCGGAGCGGCTCTAAGGGCCCGGTTGGCCCTAGCCGCAGCAATTGTTACGCGCGTAGAGTGTCGCGAGTGGGCCGGAACCCGGTCATCTCGCGACACTCTTCGCTTTTGAAACCCCTCTTGGAGCACGCATGGACGCCATCTCCGTCATCAGGACCAAGCGCGATCGCGGAGAGCTGAGCGACGCTCAGATCGACTGGGTCATCGACGCCTACACCCGCGGTGAGGTCGCCGACGAGCAGATGTCCGCGCTGGCGATGGCGATCCTGTTGAACGGGATGAAGCCGCGCGAGATCAGCCGCTGGACCGACGCCATGATCCGCTCCGGCGTCCGGATGGACTTCTCCTCGCTGCCGCTGCCCACCAGCGACAAGCACTCCACCGGCGGCGTCGGCGACAAGATCACCCTGCCGCTCGCCCCGCTGGTCGCCGCCTGCGGCGCCGCCGTCCCCCAGCTGTCCGGCCGCGGCCTCGGCCACACCGGCGGCACCCTGGACAAGCTGGAGTCCATCCCCGGCTGGCGCGCCCTGCTCTCCAACGAGGAGATGATGGACGTGCTGGGCTCCGCCGGCGCGGTGATCTGCGCCGCGGGCGACGGCCTCGCGCCGGCCGACAAGAAGCTGTACGCGCTGCGCGACGTCACCGGCACCGTCGAGGCCATCCCGCTGATCGCCTCCTCGATCATGTCGAAGAAGATCGCCGAGGGCACCGGCGCGCTGGTCCTGGACGTCAAGGTCGGCTCCGGCGCGTTCATGAAGAACCTGGACGACGCCCGCGAACTCGCCCGCACCATGGTCGGCCTGGGCACCACCGCCGGGGTCAACACCGTCGCGCTGCTCACCGACATGTCCACCCCGCTCGGCCTCACCGCGGGCAACGCGCTGGAGGTCCGGGAGTCCCTGGAGGTGCTCGCGGGCGGCGGCCCGGCCGACGTCGTCGAGCTGACCCTCGCGCTCGCCCGCGAGATGCTCGCCGCGGCCGGCGTGCAGGGCAAGGACCCGGCGGACGCGCTGCGCGACGGCTCCGCGATGGACCACTGGCGCCGCATGATCGCCGCCCAGGGCGGCGACGTCGACGCCCCGCTCCCGGTCGCCCGCGAGCAGCACGTCATCCCGGCGCCCGCCTCCGGCGTGCTCACCGCCCTGGACGCCTACGCGATCGGCGTCTGCGCCTGGCGCCTGGGCGCCGGCCGCGCCCGCAAGGAGGACCCGGTCCAGGCCGGCGCCGGCGTCGAGATGCACGCCAAGCCCGGCGACACCGTGGTGGCCGGCCAGCCCCTGCTGACCCTGCACACCGACACCCCGGAGCGCTTCGACTACGCCGTCGAGGCCCTGGCCGGCGGCATCGAGGTCGCCCCGGCGGGCACGGCCTTCACCCCGAACCCGATCGTCCTCGACCGCATCGCCTGAGCGTCCTGAGGTCTGCTCACGTATGCCGGATCAGGCGTACGTGAGCAGACCGCTGGTGTCGAGCGTCCAGGGACCGACGGCGATCCTGTCGCCGAAGACGAACTTCTCCCGGGCCTCGTAGCCGGGTTCCGAGTGCACGATGCCCGTGCCCGTGCGGGGATCGACGAGCAGGTAGAACGGAATCCCCATGGCCGAGTAGTCGCGGACCTTGTCGTGGTAGTCGTTCTCGGGGTTCGACTTGGAGACGACTTCCACGACCAGCAGCACCTCGTGCGGGAGGACCGCCCGCTGTTCGCCCTCCAGGGTCGCCTCGGGGAACACCATCAGGTCCGGGTTGCGCAGTTGGCCGAGCCCCGCGTCCTGGAGATCCGCACCGTGATACGCGATGTGACCGGGGTGGGTGGCCGACAACTGGGCGTTGATCTGTCGGGAGAGGCGCAGCACGGCGAGTTCGTGACGCTTCACGGGCGACATCATCATGACGATCTGGCCGTCGGCGATCTCGATCTTCCCTATCCCCGGCACCTTCGGCAGCTGATCCGCGATCTCGAGCAGCCTGGCGTACACAGCAGGATCGATGCTCATGTTCCGGAGTGTATCCGTGGCGGCTGTCAAGCGTTCGCGACCGTTCGGCGGGCCGCGTGGGCCCGGTGGGTGGCGTAGAGGGTGACGGCGGCGGCGAGGGTCATGGCGGCGAGCCCGACGGTGGCGGCGCCGGGCCAGCCGGTGGCGTGGTAGGCGTCGGCGCCGAGGGTGCCGCCGAGGCTGTTGCCGAGGTAGTAGGCGATCAGGTAGAGGGCGGAGGCCTGGGCGCGGCCCTCGGTGGCGGTGCGGCCGACCGAGGAGGAGGCGGTGGCGTGGCCGGCGAAGAAGCCGGCGGTGATCAGGACCAGGCCGAGCAGGGCGCAGACCAGGGACTCGGCGAGGGAGAGCAGCAGGCCGGCCGCGGTCACGCCGATGGAGACGTAGAGGGCGCCGCGCCGGCCGAGGTGGCCGGAGAGCCGGCCGGCCGCGGCGGAGGTGCCGGTGCCGACCAGGTAGACCACGAAGATCGAGGCGGCGATCGACTCCGGCAGGTGGAACGGCGCGGAGATCAGCCGGTAGCCGACGGTGTTGTAGACCGCGCCGAACACGGCCATGAACAGCATCCCGAGCGCGTACAGCCGCACCAGCAGCGGGTTGCGCAGGTGCCGTCCGACGGTCCGGGCGAGCGCGCGGGCGTCCACCGGGGCGGGGGTGAAGTGCCGGGCCGCGGGGATCAGCAGCCGGAAGGCGAGCGTGGCGAGCAGGGCGAGGACGGCGGAGGCGGCGAGGCCCCAGCGCCAGCCGAGTCCGGCGGCGGTCCAGCCGGAGAGCAGCCGGCCGCCCATTCCGCCGATGCTGTTGCCGGCCACGTACAGGCCCATCGCGGAGGGCAGCGCACTGGGGTGGACCTCCTCGGCGAGGTAGGCCATGGCGGTGGCGGGGAGCCCGGCGAGGGCGGCGCCCTGGAGGACCCGCAGGGTGACGAGGGCGGTGAGGTCCGGCGCGAAGGGCAGGGCGAGCGCGAGGGCGGAGGCGGCGAGGGTGGAGGCCGTCATCACCGCGGTGCGGCCGTACTTGTCGGAGAGCGCGCTGGCCGGGAGCAGCCCGAGGGCGAGGCCGAGGGTGGCGGCGGAGGCCGTCCAGCTGGCCTGGCCGGGGGTGAGGTCGAGGTCGGCCGAGAGGATCGGCAGCAGGCCCTGGGTGGAGTAGAGCAGGACGAAGGTCGCGACCCCGGCGGCGAACAGGGCGAGGTTGGCGCGGCGGAAGTCGCGCTGGCCGGGGCGGTGGCGGTCGTCCGCGGTGGCGGCGGAGGGGGCGGTGGCGGGGGCATCCGGGGTGGTCACGGATGCCCCGGTATCGGCGGGCTGCATGTCGTCGACCGTAGGCCTGGCGCCGTTGATGCGTCCAATGCATGGAGCGTGGATGATCGATGCACTGGCGTATGAGTCGAGGTGGTGGCGCGATGTCCGGTCCGGAGTCGGCGGACGGCGGCGAGCAGCGGTACCGGGTGGCCGAGTTGGGCCCGCGGGAGCCGGCGGTGCTGCTGGCGCCCCGGCTGGCCCGGTTCGCGGCGGTGGCCCGGCTGGAGCACGTGACCCAGGCGGCCGCGCTGCTCGGGGTGCCGCAGCCGACGCTGTCGCGCTCGGTGGCCCGGCTGGAGGAGGAGCTGGGGGTGGACCTGCTGGCCCGTCAGGGCCGTACGGTGCAGCTGACCCGGGCGGGCCGGCTGCTGCTGGCCTCGGTGGAGCGGGCGCTGGCCGAGGTCGAGCGCGGTGCGGCGGCGGCCCGGGCGGAGGCGGACCCGGAGGCGGGCCTGGTGGCCTTCGGCTTCCTGCACACGATGGGGCCGGACGCGGTGCCGGCGCTGCTGCGCGGCTTCCGCGCGGCGCACCCGCGGGTGCGGTTCCAGCTGGTGCAGGACTACGGCGCGGCGATGCTGGAGCGGCTGCGGGCCGGGGAGTTGGACCTCTGTCTGGTCGCGCCGCTGCCGGAGGACCCGGCGTTCGCCGCCCGCCCGCTGGACGAGCAGCGGCTGCACCTGGTCGTCCCGGCGGACCACCGGCTGGCCGGGCGGCGGCGGATCCGGCTGGCGGAGGTGGCCGAGGAGCCGTTCGTCGGGCTGGAGCAGGGGTACGGGCTGCGCGCGATCACGGACGGCTTCTGCGCGCAGGCCGGGTTCGTCCCCCGGCTGGCGTTCGAGGGGGAGGAGGCGGAGACGCTGCGCGGGCTGGTGGCGGCCGGGCTGGGGGTGGCGCTGCTGCCGCCGGCCTTGGTGCCGCGACCGGGGGTGGTGGAGCTGGAGGTGACGGCGCCGCGCACCCGGCGGGCGATCGGGCTGGCCTGGGCGGCGGGGCGGCCGCTGACCCCGCCGGCGCGGACCTTCCGGGACTTCGTGCTGTCCCGGCGGGGGCGGCTGCTGCAGCACGACTGACGCCCGCTCGGCGGCGGTCCGGCGTTTTGGCGGATCGTATGGACCGGGCGGTGGAATTCCGCGTGGAGTTTGGACCATCCGGTGGTGTTCGCGGTGGTCGGTCTACGCGCGTAGGGGCTATATTTCCGCAATGGAACAGCAGATCCCCGTCACCACCGCGGGCACCGGCCCGCGCATCCCCACCGCCGACCAGATCCGCCGCGCGCCGAAGGTCCTCCTGCACGACCACCTGGACGGCGGGCTGCGCCCGGAGACCGTGGTCGAGCTGGCCGCCGCCTGCGGCTACCAGGGCCTGCCCACCACCGACGCCAAGGAGCTCGGCGAGTGGTTCCGCGAGGCCGCCGACTCCGGCTCGCTGGTCCGCTACCTGGAGACCTTCGCGCACACCTGCGCCGTGATGCAGACCCGTGAGGCGCTGATCAAGGTCGCCGCGGACTGCGCCGAGGACCTGGCCGCCGACGGCGTCGTGTACGCCGAGGTCCGCTACGCCCCCGAGCAGCACCTGGAGGCCGGGCTGAGCCTCGACGAGGTCGTCGAGGCCGTCCAGGAGGGCTTCCGCCTCGGCGAGGCCAACGCCCGCGCAGCCGGCCACCGGATCCGCATCGGCACCCTGATCACCGCGATGCGGCACGCCGCCCGCTCGCAGGAGATCGCCGAACTGGCCAACCGCCACCGGGACTCGGGCGTCGTCGGCTTCGACATCGCCGGTGCCGAGGCCGGCTACCCGCCCACCCGCCACCAGGCCGCCTTCGACTACCTCAAGGGCGAGAACAACCACTTCACCATCCACGCGGGCGAGGCCTTCGGCCTGCCGTCGATCTGGGAGGCCCTGCAGTGCTGCGGCGCCGACCGGCTCGGCCACGGCGTGCGGATCGTCGACGACATCACGGTCGGCGAGGACGGCACGGTCGAGCTCGGCCGGCTGGCCGCGTACGTGCGCGACAAGCGCATCCCGCTGGAGATGTGCCCGACCTCCAACATCCAGACCGGCGCCGCGGCCTCGTACGCCGAGCACCCGATCGGGCTGCTCAGCCGGCTGAAGTTCCGGGTCACCGTGAACACCGACAACCGGCTGATGAGCGGCACCAGCATGAGCCGGGAGTTCGGCCACGTGGTGGAGGCCTTCGGCTACACCCTGGGCGACCTGGAGTGGTTCACCGTGAACGCGATGAAGTCCGCGTTCCTGCCCTTCGACGAGCGGCTGGCGATGATCAGCGACGTGATCAAGCCGGGCTACGCCGAGCTGAAGGCGGAGTGGCTGTTCAGCGCGGGCACCGGCGGCAACTGAGCCGCCGGGGCGGTGCCCCGGGCCCGCCCGGTCGGATGAACGCCGTGTTCCCGCAGGAGAGTTGGCGTTCATCCGACTACTCACTCGGGTGAGTGAACGCCCTTTGGTTCCCGGGTGACCGGCTCACTACGGTGTGCCCGTCATTGCCGATACGGCTCGGCGGCGGTCGCCCGTCCGTCGGTCCCGTGCGTGAAGTCGGCCACCGACGAGGACCCAAAGGGGACCCACCATGAAGCAGGCTCTCAAGGCCGCGGGCACCGCGGCGCTCGGCATCGCCATCGCGGCGGTCGGCGCCGGTACCGCCTCCGCGGCCGACGGCCAGGCGGCCGGCGGCCTCGGGCTGCCCACCGGCGCGCTGACGAACCCGGCGGTGACCGGTGCGGTCACCGACACCGCCGCCAAGCTGCCCGCCACCGGCAAGGTGACCGAGACGCTGGGCACCCTCGCCCCGAGCGTGGGCAAGGCCGTCCCGGCCGGGGAGACCCCGCTGGCCGGCGTCACCCAGCAGCGTGCCGCCCTCCCGACCGTCCCGGGTCTGGACAAGACCCCGATCGGCGCGCTGACCAGCACCCTGCCGGCCCTCCCCGGCCTGACCGGCTGAAGTCCGGGGCGCGCCCGACCGGCACGCCCCGGCCCACGGCACGGCGACGGGCCGCCCACCCCGGGATCACCGGGGCGGGCGGCCCGTCGCCGTCCGCCGGGCCGCCGGGCTCACGGCTCCTGGGGGAGCAGCAGCCAGAGGGCCAGGTAGAGGAGGAACTGGGGGCCGGGCAGCAGGCAGGAGAACAGGAAGATCAGCCGGACGGTCCACGGGGTCAGGCCGAAGCGTTCGGCGATCCCGGCGCAGACGCCGGCGATGACGCGGTTGTGGCGGGGACGGGCGAGGCGCGCGGTCATGGTCTTCTCCGTGTGGTGGCGGCCCGGTCCGGCCGGTCCGGCGGGCTGCTTCCATACTCCGTCGCCGGCGGCCCCCGGTCCTCCGTCCGGCAGGTGATTCTCCGCCCCGAAGGGTCACCGGGTAGGCGTAGCCGGACGTCGGGGTAGCCCTCAGGGTGACCCCGAGGGCCGAGGGCCGGAACGTGCGCCCGGGCCCGTCCGAAGGGGCCCGGCCGGCTCGGTAGGATGCTGCCGATCGCAGTCGGCCGGGGGGCGGACGAAGAGCCCGACTTCGTTGTGGAACAACCTCTCGCGCAAGCGATTTCACGTCCTGATGGGTTCTGTCCCGCATTCTCTCGTGAGGTTGAATTGCGCATTCGGCATCGCAGATTCCTGACCGCGACCGCCGCCGTCACGCTGGCCTCCGGCCTGGCCGCCGTCGAGGGCCCGGCCGTCCTCGCCGCGCCGCAGGCCGTCGCGGTGGTCCCGGGCACCCGGACCCGTCCCTCGCCGGTCACGATCACCTTCGGGGGCCTTCCCGGCACCGTCACGGCGGGTGGCCCGGCGGTGGAGTTCACCGCGACGCTCCGGAACACCGCGGACCACCGGCTGGACGTCCCGTCCTCGTTCTTCGGCCTCGCGGACACCGGCGTCGGCGTCGGCGCCGACGCCGGGCAGGGCCACTTCAGGCTGGAGTACCGGTCGCCCGGCGCCGCCCAGTGGCAGGACGCCAGGGTGAACGCCGCGGGGACCGGCGCCCGCTGGGCGCTCGACCAGCCCGCCGCGCTGTCGCTGGCGGCCGGCGCCGAGGCCGTCTACCGGCTGCGGCTCACCGTCACCGCCGACGCCCCTGCCGGGCGGGTGACGCCGGGCTTCGACTCCGTGGTCTCGGACCCGGCCCTGCCGCCGGAGCAGCGCACCACCGGTGCGGAGAGCGGCCACCCGGACCTGGTCGTCGCCCCGGCGGCGGCGCCGACCACCGTGCCGACCGCGGCGCCGGCCACCCCGGCGGCCACCGTGGAGGTCGGGTTCGAGGGCGTGCCCACCTCGTTCACGGTGGGCGGGGAGGCGAAGCCGTTCACGCTGGTCCTCACCAACCGGAGTGGCAAGGACCTGCGGGTCGTGCCCGCGGCCGTGTTCCAGGGGGCGGCCGAACTCCCTTCGAGCACCGTCAAGTTCGAGTTCCGTGCCGTCGACGGGCAGTGGCGGGAGGCCACCCTGGCCGACAGCCCGGGGCACCCGGCCTGGCTGTGCCTCGGGCTGCGGACCGGGGACCGGGACGCCGACGTCATCGCGCTGGCGAAGGGCGGGAGCCGCACCGTCGAGGTCCGGCTGGCCTTCACCAGGGACGCGCCGATCCTGTTCGAGTCCCTGGTCGCCGTCGCGGACACCCTGCCGGAGCCGGGCGAGAGCGCGGCCGAGGCGGTCGGCGCCGCGGCCGACTTCATCACCGTGCCCGCGCCGGGTCCCACCGCCAGGGCCGCTCCGGCGTTCCAGGAACCCGCCCCGGGCCCGGAGGTGCCGGAGCCGTCCGCCGCCCCGGTCGTCCCGGCGGCGGCTCCCCCGATGGCGCCGAGCCCGGCGACGGGCGGCTCGCGGACGGTGGCCGCCCCGGCCGCCGACACCCGGCTGGCCTCCACCGGTGGCGGCACGGCCGCGGAGCCGATGGCGATCACCGGGGCGACCGCGATCGCCATGGGCGTCGGCACCCTGGTGGTGGCGCGGCGCCGCAACCGGCTGCGGGGCGGTGCCGGGAACCGGCCCTGACGTGCCGGAAGGCCCGTCCGCCCCCGCTGTCGTGCGGGGACGGGCGGGCCTTCCGGTGCGTACGGGCCGGTGGCGCGGTCAGCCGACCGGGTTCTGCGGCGGCTGCGGCTGCGCGTACGGGTTGTCCGCCACCGGCTGCGGGGGGACGCCCGGCTGGTACGGCGCGCCGCCCTGCGGCGGGGCGGGCGGAGCGGCCTGCGGCGCGACCGGGGGAACCGGGGCGCCGGCCGGCGGCGGGACGGGCGCGCCCGGCTGCTGGGCGTACGGGGTCTGCGGGGCGTTCGGGTTGAACGGGGCCTGCGGGGCGTTGGGGTTGAACGGCGCGTTCGGGTTGAAGGCCCCCTGCGGCGCGTTGGGGTTGAACGCGGCGGCCGCCTGGGCGGACTGCTGCTGCTTGGCGTTGCCGCGTTCGACGAGCGCCTTCACCGAGGCGACGATCATGCCGACCGGCAGGATGAACACCTTGAAGAAGATGTAGTAGGTGCCGCCCTCGAAGACGAACGCCAGGTAGTAGGCGTACCCGAGGAAGCCGAGGCCGAGGACGACGTTGAGGACGCGCAGGCCGACCTTCAGCCCGCCGGCGGCGGCCCCGAGGGCCACCATGATGACGCCGCTGAGCGCCAGCAGTACGACGTACCAGGAGAAGAGCGGTTCGGCGCTGAAGTCCAGATTGTTCAAAGCGGTTTCCTGGGGAAGGGAAGAAGAAAAACGGCAGGCGCCGTTCGGGGACGAGAGCGCACAGTACTAAAGGCGGCCGACATTCGTCGCCGCCTTTGTGTCACGGTGTCATTGCGCTGTGCCGCAGCGGCAGTCGACGGGGTGGGAAATGACGGATTTTGAGGTGCTGCGGGTCTTTTGCGGGCCGGACGGCGGGCACGGCAACGCGCTCGGCGTGGTGCGCGACGGCGCCGCCGTGCCGGGGCGCGCGGACCGGCAGCGGATCGCCCGCGAACTGGGCTTCAGCGAGACGGTGTTCGTCGACGACCCGGAGCGCGGGGAGATCGACATCTACACCCCGTCGGTGCGCCTGCCGTTCGCCGGCCACCCGTGCGTGGGCGCGGCCTGGCTGCTCGGGGCGGACCGGCTGGTCACGGCCGCCGGCGAGGTGGCGGTGCGGCGCGCGGACGGACTGACCCGGATCGCGGCCCGGCCGGAGTGGGCCCCGGGGCGCACGCTGCGGCGGTACGGTTCGGCGGCCGAGGTGGAGGCGCTGGAGGTGCCGCCGCCGGGGGAGTGGGTCTACGCCTGGGCCTGGCAGGACGAGGCGGCCGGCACCGTACGGGCCCGGGCCTTCCCCGGGCGGGGCGACGGGATCGACGAGGACGAGGCGACGGGAGCGGCCGCCCTGCTGCTGGCCGCGAGCCTGGGGCGGGCGCTGACCGTCACCCAGGGCCGGGGCTCGCAGCTGCTGGCCGGACCGCGCCCGGGCGGGCTGGTGGAGGTCGGCGGCCGGGTGGTCCGGGCCCCGGGGCCGGCTCAGCGGGCGGGCGGCGTCGGTTCGGCGTAGGCGCGCCGGCGGGCGGTGGGCGCGACGGCCGTGACCGGGGTGACGGCGGCCACCGGCGGCACGGAGAGCACCGGCATCCGGGGCGCCCGCGGCCGCCGGTCCCGCAGCAGGTGCCGCAGGCCGGGGACGAGCGCGAGGTGGGCGACGGCCACGCCGGCCACGGCGAGCAGGATGTGGTCCACGTTGAGGACGTGCCCGGGCGCCCAGGACGAGAGGAACTCCAGCGCGGTCGCCAGCAGCGCGGAGACGCCGGTGGTGCGCAGGAAGGAGGGCAGCCAGGGGGCCCGGAGCCGGCCGCCGGCCAGCGGCAGCAGGACCCCGAGCGGGGCCAGCAGCAGGAGTTCGCCGACCACCTGCCAGCCGCTGGAGGAGCGGAGCGAGGCGAGCGGCGTCAGGTTGGCGTCGTACACCCAGGCCACCGGCAGTGGTCTCAGCACCAGCCAGAGCGCCAGTGCCAGGTGGCCGGTGAGGCCCGCCAGCCCGGCCAACCGGAGGGGACGGTGGACGGCCGCCGCCGGGCTGCTCTCGGTCCCCGCGCCGGAACGCTCGTCGCGTGTCCTGGTGCCATCTCGCTGCACGGGGGGAAGGACGTGGGTCGACGGCACGTCGGTTCCACACCCGGCGTGAACATTCCCAAACGTGCCCCCCGAGTCCCGTCCGCTCCCTCCTCCCCGGCGTCGCGCACCCAGCGGGAATTGTCAGACACGCCCTAACGGCAGGGCGAGGTCGTCGGCACCGCGCCGAACACGTTGTCCGGCGGCGGGCTGCCCGGCGTCACCGGGGTGGGTGACGGGCTCGGACTCACGGCCGCCTTGGTGCCGCGGGTCGGGGTCACGGTCGGGGCCGGTCCCGGCGGGGTGGCCAGGGCCGCCGGTATGTGCGGCGTGGTCGGGCAGGCCGTCCGGCTGGCGGGCGCGCCGGCGTCGACCGGTACGGCGGTCGGCCGGATGCCGCAGCCGGAGGCCAGCGCGAGCAGCAGCAGCACGCCGGCGCCGCGGCGCAGGACGGTGCGGGGGACGGCGGTGTCGGTGGGGGCGGTCACGTGGTGTCCTTGTCCTCGGCGGCGTCGCCGGCGGGGCCGCCCTCGGCCCCGCCCGCTGACGGCGGAGGCGGCGGGGCCAGCGGCAGGGTCAGGGTGAACACCGCGCCGACCTCCCCGTTCGCCGCCGTGATCGTCCCCCCGTGTATCTGCGCGTTGGCCATCGCGATCGACAGCCCGAGGCCGCTGCCCTCCGAGCGCGCCCGCCCGCGGTCCGCCTTGTAGAAGCGGTCGAAGACGTGCGGCAAAACGTCCTCCGGGATGCCCGGACCGCTGTCGGAGACCTCGACCACGACCGACTCCCCGTCCTGCCGGACCCCGACCCGCACCGGCGAGCCGCCGTGCTTCAGCGCGTTGCCGATGAGATTGGCGAAGACCACGTCGAGCCGGCGCGGGTCGACCACGGCCAGGATGCCGCGCGGGGCGTCCAGTTCGACCGCGTCGTACCAGGCCCGCCCGTCGATGCAGGACATGATCAGGTCGGCGATGTCCACCTCGTCGGCGACCAGCCTGGCGGTACCGGCGTCGAAGCGGGTCACCTCCATGAGGTTCTCCACCAGGTCGGACAGCCGCCGGGTCTCGCTGACCACGAGCCGGACGGCCGGCTCGATCATCGGGTCCAGCGACTCGGCCTCGTCCTCCAGGATGTCGGTCACGGCGGTCATCGCGGTCAGCGGGGTGCGCAGCTCGTGCGACATGTCGGCGACGAACCGCCGGCTCTGCGCCTCGCGCGCGCTCAGCTCCTCGACCTGCTCGTGCAGCGACTCCGCGGCCCGGTTGAAGGTCCGCGCCAGGTCGGCGAGTTCGTCCGAGCCCTCGACCTCCAGCCGGGTGTCCAGGTGCCCCTCGCCGAGCCTCCGGGCGGCGTCCCCGAGCCGCTTGACCGGCCGCAGCACGGTCGCCGAGGCGGCCTGGGCGAGCAGCGCCGAGCCGATCAGCGCGAGCAGCGTGGCGATGGCCAGCGACCAGCCCAGGGTGTTGAGGTCGGCCCGCTCGTTCTCCAGCGACTTGAACATGTACGCCGTCGGGCCGTTCGGCACCACCTTGGTGCCGCCGATCACGAACGGCCGGCCCTCCAGGTTCTGCCGCTGCCAGTACAGGTGGTACGGGTACGGGTTGTTCTCGGTGATCTCGCGCGGCTTGGCGACGGTGGACTGCAGCGCCGCCGGGACGTCCGCCAGCGTGAAGTTCGCGGGGTCGGAGGAGGCCGTGCACTCCGGGTGCGCCGCGTCGACCACCACCACGTCGTACGTCAGCCCGGAGCTGGCCACGTTGGACGCCAGCGCGGCCAGTTCCGGGCAGCTCGCGTTCAGCGGCAGCTCGGAGACGTTGCGGGTGAGCGAGACCCGGAAGTCGTTCAGCGCGGTGTCCTGGGCGCGCTTGAGCACCGCGTCGCGGTTCAGCCAGTACGCGATGCCGGAGGCCGAGACGGCGGCGAGCAGCGCGACGGCCGCGAACACCGCGATCAGCCGCACCCGCAGGGAGCGCAGCCGACGCCACCGGCCCGTCGGGAACCGCCGGGCAGTCGTCTGATGGTCAGTCACAAGAGCCTGTCGTGGTACGGGAGTTCAGGGGCAGGTGGGGCTGGTCGGAGGCGTTCGGGGTCAGGCCGGCGGGTCCAGCCGGTAGCCCACCCCGCGGACGGTGCGGATCAGCGTCGGCGCGGACGGCACGTCCTCGACCTTGGCCCGCAGCCGCT
The DNA here is from genome assembly GCF_043198905.1 of Kitasatospora sp. NPDC048715. Taxonomy (NCBI): domain Bacteria; kingdom Bacillati; phylum Actinomycetota; class Actinomycetes; order Kitasatosporales; family Streptomycetaceae; genus Kitasatospora; species Kitasatospora sp. NPDC048715. Next base: position 865,722 of record NZ_JBICVH010000001.1, read on the forward strand.
GCACGCACGCGTCCACCAGGCGGGAGTCGCCGAGGTAGTCGTGCTCCCAGACCAGCCGCAGCAGCTGCTGGCGGGAGAGCGCCTGGCCGGGGCGGCGGCTGAGCTCCAGCAGCAGCCGCAGCTCGGTCGGGGTGAGCTGGAGGTCCTGTCCGTCCTTGGTGACGGTCATCGCCGCGCGGTCGATCACCACGCTGCCGTAGGCGGAGGAGTCCGAGCTCTCCCGCTCGCCGCGGCGCAGCACCGCCCGGATCCGGGCGTCCAGCACGCGTGGCTGCACCGGCTTCACGACGTAGTCGTCCGCGCCGGACTCCAGGCCCACCACCACGTCGATGTCGTCCGAGCGCGCGGTGAGCAGGATGATCGGCAGCTGGTCGGTGCGGCGGATCCGGCGGCACACCTCGAAGCCGTCGATGCCGGGCAGCATCACGTCCAGCACGATCAGGTCGGGCCGCTGCTCCTTGAAGAGCCTCAGGCCGTCCTCGCCGGAGGCGGCGGTGGCCACGCGGTGGCCCTGGCGGGTGAGAGCGAGTTCGAGGCCGGTCCGGATGGCGTCGTCGTCCTCGATCAGAAGGAGGAAAGGCACGGCCCCATTTTGGCCCACCGGCCGCGCCGAATCACCCCCCGGATCACCCACCGTCCCTCCGGGAACCGGAACGGACGCCACCGGCGTCCGGTACGGAGGGAGGCGGTCCGGGATGTTCGGGCCCCTCCTGTGACACCCCTGTGACAGTCGGCGGACAGCGCCATCACAACCGGCGGGCAGGATTTTCCATGTCGCCGCAGGACAGCGGGCCGCAAGGCCGGCTGAAGGGCGGCTACCGGAACCGCTCGTACCGACCCAGGGGGCGCACGATGAACGCCATGCTTCAGACCCGGACCAACCCGGCTGTCCGCACCGCGCGTTCGTCAGCCACGTCCCACCGGACCCGGTACGAGGTCAGGACCGACGAGAACTCCGGTGCCGTGACCGTGCGGGGGTGCGCGCACAGCACCGGTGGAAACCCTGGCGCCCGTCGGGTGAGCGGCGGCGGCAGGACGGGGGAGCTGTACGGGATCGGCCGTCTGGGGAGTTCGGCCGACTCCGCCAACACCCTCACGCTGCGGGGGATCCTCCCCGTCCGCGTCGAGGGCAAGGACGCCCCGGGGGGTAACCGGGGGACCGGGGGGAACGGTCTGCGGACGGTCGGTTCGGGGGAGCCGACCGGTCGTGAGGCCGCCGGTGCGACGCTGCTGCGGCTGAACCCCGCCGCGGCCCGCACCACCGAGGCGGGACAGGGAGGCGCGCAGGGGGAGCACCCGGCCGTCGCGGAGGACCACATCACGGAGTTCACCGCGTACGTGCGCGAGCGCCGCGCCTCCCTGTACGCCACGGCCTACCACCTGACCGGTGACCGCTACGAGGCCGAGGACCTGCTGCAGAGCGCGCTCTTCAGCACCTACCGGGCCTGGGGCCGGATCACCGACAAGGCCGCGGTCGGCGGGTACCTCCGCCGCACCATGACCAACCTGCACATCTCCGCCTGGCGGCGCCGCAAGGTCAACGAGTACCCGACCGAGGAGCTGCCGGAGACGGCCGGCGACACCGACGCGATGGGCGGCACCGAGCTGCGCACCGTGCTCTGGCAGGCGCTGGCGAAGCTGCCGGAGAACCAGCGCACCATGCTGGTGCTGCGGTACTACGAGGGCAAGACCGACCCGGAGATCGCCGACGTGCTGGGGATCAGCGTCGGCACGGTCAAGAGCAGCATCTGGCGCGCCCTGCGCCGGCTGCGCGAGGACGAGCACCTGAACAAGTCGGGCGACACCGTCCGGGCGTTCGGCGAGCTGGTCGCGTAACGAGGACTCCCGTCGGGGGACGGGAAGCGGACGGTCACGGTCCGGGGGCAGCGGCTCGGGGGAGCACGCCCGTGGGGGAGCCGAGGACCGTTCGGGGAAGGCGAAGGGCCCGGTGCGGGGGAGACGCACCGGGCCCTTCGTCATGTCCTGGGTGTCACGGCCCCACGGCGCGGGCCGGTCCGGGCCGCGGGATCCGGCCCCGGGGTTCAGGCCGCGGAGAGCTCGGTGGTCCGGGCCGCGGCGCGGATCCGCCGCTCGGCCTCCGGGCCGGCGCACGCGTACGAGCCGAGCGCGACCTGCCGCCCGACGATGGACCGCTCGGCCCGCATCAGCCGCAGGCCCCGGCGCAGCAGCACCGGCAGCGACTTGCGGCCCTCCCGGACGTCCCGGCGCAGCCGGCGCCAGGCCGTGGTGAGCGCGCCGTTGCGCAGGCACAGGGCGTCGCCCAGCAGGCCCTGGTCGGCGCACTCGGCGGTGATCTCGGCGGCGAATATGCCCTCCGCGATGAACGCGCCCGCCCCGCCCAGCTCCAGGCCGCGGGTGCCGATCCGGCCGTTGTCCGGGATCGAGTACACCGGGACGTCCGTGCGCCCGTGCTCGTGCAGGGCGCGGATCGCGGCGACGGCCTGGTCGCGGTGCCAGGCCAGCGGGGAGTCCCAGTCGACGGCGCCGTCCGGCAGCCGCGGCAGGGTCGGGTCGTCCCCGTCCTTGTAGAAGTCGTCGAGCTGGAGCACCGGCAGGCCGCTGCGCTCGGCCAGCGAGGACTTCCCCGACCCGGAGGGCCCGGAGAGCAGGATCACCCGGGCATGCCCGGTCGGTGCGGGGTTCATGGGGGAGTCACTCACGGGACATCAGTCTGACGCATCCCGGCCGGTTGCCGAAACCGGTCGGCTCAGACCTTCTGCCGCGGCTTCGGGCCGGACAGGGCGGACCGGACCATCGGCAGGCAGCGGCTGTCCACCTGGAGGTACACCGGCTCCCCGCCGCCGGGCGGCCGGTACGCGGTGGCGGCCCAGTCCTGGTCGTGCCAGGTGTCGGGCTCGGGTTCGTGGAAGGTGCCCCCGACGGGCAGTTCGAGCGGGTCGGCGCCGCGCGCGCGGAAGCACGCGGTGGCGGCCCCGGGGGTGATCCCCAGCGTCCCGTTGACGTAGCCGGGCCGTCGGCCGGGCCGGTCGGAGCGAGCCGAGCAGGGCAGCCGCACCGCCTTCCCGGCGGCCAGCCGGCGGCGGGCCCGGGCCACCCGCCACCGGCGCAGCACGCCGTCCGTGACGAGTGCCATCAGCTCGCCCAGTTCTTCCATCGCGCCCCCTCGGCCGGTTCCGTCCCGACGATCATGGTCCGGACGCGTACGGACCGGGAGCCCCGAAAGTCGGCCCGGGCGGCGACGAAAGTCGCGGGAACGCCGACGGACCCGCGCCAGGGGGGGAGAGGCGCGGGTCCGTCCAATGACCGTCCGGGCCCTGGGGGGGTGAGGGCACTGGGGACGGCCAGCTTGTGGAGTTGTTACTCGGAGCGGGGAGGTCAGATCCCCATCGGGTGCCAGACCGTCTTCGTCTCCAGGAACGAGAGTAGCCGGTCCGTACCGGGCGCATTGGTCCAGTCCTGGGCGAACGGGTCCAGCACCGGACGGACTACCCTCTTCAGGGTATCCGCGGCGGCCGCTTCCAGCGCCTGCGGCGCGCCGGGACCGTCGACGGCGATGGCTCCGGTGAGGTCCAGCGCGTTGACGTCCTGGTGCGAGGCCAGGGTGGGGGCGATGTCCGCCGTCCGGCCCGAGACGATGTTGACCACGCCGCCCGGGACGTCCGAGGTGGCCAGCACCTCGCCCAGCGACAGCGCGGGCAGCGGGGCGTCCGCGGCGGCCGCGACCACGACCGTGTTGCCGGTGGCGATCGCCGGGGCGATCACCGAGACCAGGCCGAGCAGCGAGTGCCCGTACCCGGCCTGCGGGGCGACGATCCCGACCACGCCGGTCGGCTCCGGGGTGGAGAGGTTGAAGAACGGCCCGGCGACCGGGTTGGCGCCGCCCGCGATCTGGGCGACCTTGTCGGTCCAGCCCGCGTACCAGACCCAGCGGTCGATCGCGGCGTCCACCAGCGCGGCGGCCTTCTTCGGGCCGATGCCCTCGGAGACGGCCACCTCGGCGGCGAACTGCTCGCGCCGGCCCTGGAGCATCTCGGCCACCCGGTACAGCACCTGGCCGCGGTTGTACGCGGTGGTGCCGGACCAGCCCTTGACCGCCTTGCGGGCGGCCACGACGGCGTCGCGGGCGTCCTTGCGGGTGCCCAGCGGGACGTTGGCGAGCCACTCGCCCTTTGCGTCGGTCACCTCGTACACCCGCCCGCTCTCGGAGCGCGGGAACTTCCCGCCGACGTACAGCTTGTAGGTCTTGAGGACGTCAAGACGCTGGAAGGTCGTGTCAGACATCTCAGGCCTCGACATTCAGGTAGGGCTCCAGACCGTGGCGGCCACCCTCGCGGCCGTAGCCCGACTCCTTGTAGCCGCCGAACGGCGAGGTGGGGTCGAACTTGTTGAAGGTGTTGGCCCAGACCACGCCGGCCCGGAGCCGGTTGGCCATCCAGAGGATGCGCGAGCCCTTCTCCGTCCAGATGCCGGCGGAGAGGCCGAACGGGGTGTTGTTGGCCTTCTCGACCGCCTCGGCGGGGGTGCGGAAGGTCAGCACCGACAGGACCGGGCCGAAGATCTCCTCCTGGGCGATCCGGTGGGCCTGGCTCACGCCGGTGAACAGGGTCGGCTTGAACCAGAAGCCGGTGCCCGGGAGTTCGCACGCCGGCGACCAGCGCTCGGCGCCCTCGGCCTCGCCGGCCTCGGTCAGCGCGGTGATCCGGGCCAGCTGCTCGGCCGAGTTGATGGCGCCGATGTCGGTGTTCTTGTCCAGCGGGTCGCCGACCCGCAGGGTGGCCATCCGGCGCTTCAGGGCGTCCAGCAGCTCGTCCTGGATCGACTCCTGGACCAGCAGGCGCGAGCCCGCGCAGCAGACGTGGCCCTGGTTGAAGAAGATGCCGTTGACGATGCCCTCGACCGCCTGGTCGATCGGCGCGTCGTCGAAGACGATGTTCGCGGCCTTGCCGCCCAGCTCCAGCGAGAGCTTCTTGCGGGTGCCGGCCAGCTGCTTGGCGATGGCGCGGCCGACCGGGGTGGAGCCGGTGAACGCGACCTTGTTGACGTCCGGGTGGGAGGTCAGCGCGGCGCCGGTGCGGCCGTCACCGGTGACGATGTTGACGACGCCCTTCGGCAGACCGGCCTGGCGGCAGATCTCGGCGAAGCGCAGCGCGGTCAGCGGGGTGGTCTCGGCCGGCTTCAGGACGACCGTGTTGCCGGTCGCCAGCGCGGGCGCGATCTTCCACGCCAGCATCAGCAGCGGGAAGTTCCACGGGATGACCTGGCCGGCCACGCCCAGCGGCTTCGGGTTCGGGCCGAAGCCGGCGAAGTCCAGCTTGTCCGCCCAGCCCGCGTAGTAGAAGAAGTGTGCGGCGACCAGCGGCAGGTCGACGTCGCGGGTCTCGCGGATCGGCTTGCCGTTGTCGATCGACTCCAGCACGGCCAGCTCGCGGCTGCGCTCCTGGATGATCCGGGCGATCCGGAACAGGTACTTGGCGCGCTCGCTGCCGGGCAGCGCCGACCAGTCGGCGAATGCCTTGCGGGCGGCGGCGACCGCGCGGTCCACGTCCTCCTCGGTGCCCTGGGCGAACTCGGCGAGCACCTGCTCGGTGGCCGGGTTGACCGTCTTCAGGGCCTCGTTGCCGGAGGAGTCGACGAACTCGCCGCCGATGAAGTGGCCGTAGGAGGTGGCGATGTCGCCCGCGGCGGCGGGGGACTCCGGGGCCGGGGCGTAGGCGAAGAGGCCGCCGGCGGGCTTGGCCACGGGCTCCTCGGTGTTCTTCTTCTTGGCCATGGTGATCAGTCCACCGTCACGTAGTCGGGGCCGGAGTAGCGGCCGGTGGCCAGCTTCTGGCGCTGCATCAGCAGGTCGTTGAGCAGGCTGGAGGCGCCGAAGCGGAACCAGTGCGGGGTCAGCCAGTCGTCACCGAGGGTCTCGTTGACCATCACCAGGTACTTCATGGCGTCCTTGGTGGTGCGGATGCCGCCGGCGGGCTTGACGCCGACCTGGACGCCGGTGGCCGCGCGGAAGTCGCGGACCGCCTCCAGCATCAGCAGGGTGACCGGCGGGGTCGCGTTGACGGCGACCTTGCCGGTGGAGGTCTTGATGAAGTCGGCGCCGGCCAGCATCGCCAGCCAGGAGACCCGGCGGACGTTGTCGTAGGTCTGGAGCTCGCCGGTCTCGAAGATCACCTTGAGGTGGGCGGAGCTGCCGTCGGGGCGCTCGCACGCCTCCTTGACGGCCGTGATCTCGTGGAAGACGTCGAGGTAGCGGCCGGAGAGGAAGGCGCCGCGGTCGATCACCATGTCGATCTCGTCGGCGCCCGCGGCCACCGCGTCGGCGGTGTCGGCGAGCTTGACCGGGAGGGCGGCGCGGCCGGCCGGGAAGGCGGTGGCCACCGAGGCGACCTGGATGTCGGTGCCCTTGAGGGCGGCCTTCGCGGTGGCGACCATGTCCGGATAGACACAGATGGCGGCGACGCGGGGGGTGGTCGGGTCGGTCGGGTCGGGGGTCCTGCCCTTGGCGCACAGCGCGCGCACCTTGCCGACCGTGTCCGCGCCCTCCAGCGTGGTCAGGTCGATCATCGAGATCGCCAGGTCGATGGCGTACGCCTTCGCCGTGGTCTTGATCGAGCGGGTACCGAGAGCGGCGGCACGCGCCTCCAGGCCGACCTGGTCGACGCCGGGCAGGCCGTGCAGGAATCGGCGGAGCGAGGCCTCGGACGCCGCAACGTCCTGAAGGCCGCTGCCCGCAACGCCGGGGGCATTGGCTGCAACAGTGGACATAGTCACCAGGGCAGCATATCTACGCGCGTAGCAAACCGCTAGGGCGCTCGCCATTCGTGGCCGGACCGAGACCTCGGGGTGAGGGGCATGGGGCAGAATCGACGTCATGACCGATTCCGACGGCAAGCCCCACCAGGGCCCCGCCGCCCCCGACGGGGAGCCCGAGTACGCCGACCGCGTGTACCGCTCTGTCCCCGGTGTGATCTCCGGAGTGCTGCTGCTGGTCGTGGCGGCCTGGCTGATCGGCGACGCGGTGGTGAGCGGGACCGGGAAGACCCCGTACGTCTCGCTCGCGGCGGTGCCGGTGTTCGCCTTCCCGGTGATCGCGTACACGCTGCGCCCGGCCGTGACGGCCGGCCGCGACCGGCTGGTGGTGCGCAACCCGTGGCGGACCGTCGTCGCGCCGTGGGCCTCGGTGGACGCGCTGCGCGCCGGGTACTCGGTCGAGCTGCTCGCCGGCGGGAAGAAGTTCCAGCTCTGGGCCGTGCCGGTGTCGCTGCGGCAGCGCAAGCGGGCCACCCGGGCGCAGAGCCCCAGCGCCGCCGAGCACGCCTCCAGGACCGGCCTGGGGCTGGGCATGGCCAAGCGGACCAACCCGGTCGTCCAGGGCTCGCCCGACCCCACCCGCGCCTGGTCCGACCAGGTCACCGCCGTCCTCCAGGAGACGGCCGAGCGCAACGCCGCCCGACCCTCCGCCACCGGCCCGGTCGAGGTCCGCTGGTGCTGGTGGGTCATCGCCCCCACCCTGGCCGGCCTGATCGCGCTGATCACCGTCATCGCGGTCTGACCCCGCCGACCGCACGAAGGGGCCCGCCGGTCACGACCGGCGGGCCCCTTCACGTGTGCGCGGACGTCAGGCGGTGATGCCGGCGGCCTCGGCGAGGTCGTGCTTGACGGTGGCGAGGAGGGCGGCGGCGCGCTCGCGGGCGGGACCGAGGTCCGCCGCGGAGGCGACCGGGAGGACGACCTCCAGGTAGCACTTGAGCTTGGGCTCGGTGCCCGAGGGGCGGACCACGATGCGGGCGGAGCGGACGCCCTCGCCGGCCAGGTAGTAGCGCAGCCCGTCGGTGGGCGGCAGGTCCGCGGAGCCGGCCGACAGGTCGTCGGCGCGGGTGACCCGCAGACCGGCCAGGACGGTCGGCGGCTGCTCGCGCAGCCGGCGCATCGCGTCGGCGATCAGCGTGAGGTCCTTGACCCGGACGGAGAGCTGGTCGGTGGCGTGCAGGCCGTGCTCCAGCGCCAGGTCGTCCAGCAGGTCGGACAGGGTGCGGCCGGACTTCTTGAGCGTGGCGGCCAGCTCGGCGACCAGCAGGGCGGCGGTGATGCCGTCCTTGTCCCGGACGCCCTGCGGGTCGACGCAGTAGCCGAGCGCCTCCTCGTAGCCGTAGCGCAGGCCCTCGGCGCGGGAGAGCCACTTGAAGCCGGTCAGGGTCTCGGCGTAGCCCAGCCCCGCCGCCTCGGCGATCCGGCCGAGCAGGGTGGCGGAGACGATGGTGGTGGCGAAGGTGCCCTCGGCCTTCTTCGCGACCAGGGCCGAGCCGAGCAGCGCGCCGACCTCGTCGCCGCGCAGCATCCGCCAGCCGGCCGCGCCGGCGCCGCCGCCGGCCGCGTTGCCGTTGGCGGGGACGGCCACCGCGCAGCGGTCGGCGTCCGGGTCGTTGGCGATCACGATGTCCGGGCCGACGGTGGCTGCGGTGCGGAACGCGAGGTCCATCGCCCCCGGCTCCTCCGGGTTGGGGAAGGCCACGGTCGGGAAGTCCGGGTCGGGCTCGGCCTGCTCGGCGACCACGGTGGGCGCGGGGAAGCCCGCCCGGCGGAACGCGGCGACCAGGGTGTCGCGGCCGACGCCGTGCATCGGGGTGTAGACCACCTCCAGGTCGCGCGGGCCGTGCTCGTCGATGATCGAGACGGCCCGGGTCAGGTAGGCCTCGACGACCTCCTCGCCGAGCACCTCCCAGCCCTCCTCGGCGCGCGGGACCTCGTCCAGCGAGCCGATCGCGTCGATCTCGGCGGCGATCCCGGCGTCGGCCGGCGGGACGATCTGCGAGCCGTCGCCCAGGTAGACCTTGTAGCCGTTGTCCTGCGGCGGGTTGTGGCTGGCGGTGACGGTGACGCCGGCGGCCGCGCCCAGGTGGCGGACGGCGAAGGCGAGCACCGGGGTCGGCAGCGGACGCGGCAGCAGCGCGGCGCGCAGGCCGGCGCCGACCACCACGGCGGCGGTGTCGCGGGCGAAGTCGTACGACTTGTGGCGGGCGTCGTAGCCGATGACGACCAGGTCGCCCAGGCCCTGCTGCTTGACGTAGGCGACCAGGCCGGCGGCGGCCCGGATCACCACGGCGCGGTTCATCCGCATCGGGCCGGCGCCGAGTTCGCCGCGCAGGCCGGCGGTGCCGAACTGGAGCCGGTCGGAGAACCGCTCGGCCAGCTCCGACCAGGCGAGCTTGGCGTCGGTCTCGGCCTCCGGGCCCTCGGCCAGGGCCAGCAGCGCGGCGAGCTCCTCGCGGGTCTGCGGGTCGGGGTCCTCGGCCAGCCAGGTCCGGGCCCGGGCGAGGAGATCGGGGTTGAGTGCCTGCGTCATGCCAGCTCCATCGGGAGTGCGTCGGTGTGTCGGCCGGAGGTTCCGCGGTTGATCGGGAGGAGGGTTTCCGCTGTGACCGGAGGGTTCCGCAAGAAAAGGGGTCGCGCATGCGGACGGGGCCCACGAGAGGGCGTGATCAGCGGATCACGCCGCCCGTGGGCCCCGTCGGTCATGATTCTGCGCCTGGTGGGCGTCAGATCCGCTCAAGGACCTTCGCCAGCAGTTCGCCCATGCGCTCGGCGGAGGCCTTGCCGGCCTCCAGCACCTCGGCGTGGTTGAGCGGCTCGCCGGTCATGCCGGCGGCCAGGTTGGTGACCAGGGAGATGCCGAGCACCTCGGCGCCGGCCTCGCGGGCGGCGATGGCCTCCAGGGTGGTGGACATGCCGACCAGCTCGCCGCCGATCACCCGGGCCATGTTGACCTCGGCCGGGGTCTCGTAGTGCGGGCCGCGGAACTGGACGTAGACGGCCTCGTCCAGGGACGGGTCGACCTCGCGGCAGAGCGCGCGCAGGCGCTTGGAGTAGAGGTCGGTGAGGTCGACGAAGTTGGCGCCGACGATCGGGGAGTCCGCGGTCAGGTTGATGTGGTCGCTGATCAGGACCGGCTGGCCCGGGGTCCAGCCCTGGCGCAGACCGCCGCAGCCGTTGGTCAGCACGATGATGCCGCAGCCGGCCGCGGCGGCGGTGCGCACGCCGTGGACGACGGTGGCGACGCCGTGGCCCTCGTAGTAGTGGTTGCGGCCGAGGAAGATCAGGGCGCGCTTGTCGCCGATCTTCACCGAGCGGATCGTGCCGGCGTGGCCGGCGACGGCGGGGGCGGGGAAGCCAGGGAGCTCGGTGACCGGGAACTCGGCCACGGTCTCGCCCAGGGCGTCGGCGGCCGGCACCCAGCCGGAGCCCATCACCAGGGCGACGTCGTGCCGCTCGGCACCGGTCAGCTCGCGCAGGCGCTCGGCGGCGGCCTGGGCGGCGGCGTAGGGGTCGGCGGAGACGACCGACTGAGGAGAAGCGTTCACGGGTCCGAGGATAGACGGGAATCGGCTACGCGCGTAGAAATTCCGCCGCGGCATGCCGGATCGTTACCCGGATGACCCGAAAACACAGCTCGGCGGCGGTTCCGGGCCGCCCGGTTCGTCGGTTCCCACACAGACGGTGCTCCGCGCCCTCCGTACCCGCACGCCCGGCGCGCGGCCCGCAGGCGCACGGAGCCCCGGGAACCCCTCAGCAGGGGCGGCGGCGCAGGTCCATCACGTAGTCGTGCGGGGCGCCGGCGCTCTCCGCGGCGTCGGCGATCAGGCCGAGGTAGCGGGCCGCGGGCAGGCCGCCCTCGTAGTCGTTGAGCACGTACGTCCAGACCGGGATGTCCCCGTCCAGGGTCTGCGCGCGCAGCTTGATCTTGCGGTAGATGCCGAGCTGGACCCCCTCCCAGCGGTCCAGGCCCTCCTCGTCCATCGGCGCGACGTCGTACAGCGAGACGAAGACCTGGTCCTTCTCGTCCTCGACCACGGTGGCCAGCGAGCCTTCCCAGCCGAGCTGCTCGCCGCCGAAGGTGAGCCGCCAACCGGCTAGCCACCCCGTGCCGCGCAGCGGGGAGTGCGGGGCTCGGCGGGTCATCTGCCGGGCATCGAGGTTGGTGGCATACGCGGCGTAAAGGGGCATGGGGGCCAGCGTAGCCCGGGCGGCGGGCGGGCCGGGGCTACTGGACGAACGTACGGGAGCCCGGACCCCGGCGTGGCGGCCGTCCCGGCGTGCGGGACAATGGGGAGCGTGACTCGGATCGTGATCATCGGTGGCGGACCCGGCGGCTACGAGGCGGCGCTGGTGGCCGCTCAGCTCGGCGCGGAGGTGACCGTCGTCGACCGCGACGGTCTGGGCGGATCGGCGGTGCTCACGGACTGCGTTCCGTCGAAGACCCTGATCGCGACCGCGGAGGTGATGACCACCTTCGACAGCTCGTACGAGGAGCTGGGCATCCTGGTCGCGGACGACACTCCGCCGGTCGAGCAGGCGGCCCGGGTCATCGGCGTCGACCTGGGCAAGGTCAACCGCCGTGTGAAGCGCCTGGCCATCGCGCAGTCCCACGACATCACCCAGTCCGTCACCCGGGCCGGCGTCACCGTGCTGCGCGGCCGCGGCCGGCTCGGCACCGGCGGGCAGGCCGCGGACGGCTCCCGCGAGGTACTGGTGGACGCGCCCGACGGCACCGTGCAGTCGCTGCGCGCCGACGCCGTGCTGATCGCCACCGGCGCCCACCCGCGCGAGCTGCCGGACGCCCAGCCGGACGGCGAACGGATCCTCACCTGGACCCAGGTGTACGACCTGGAGGAGCTGCCCCGCGAGCTGATCGTGGTCGGCTCCGGCGTGACCGGCGCCGAGTTCGCCGGCGCCTACCAGGCGCTCGGCTCCAAGGTGACCCTGGTCTCCAGCCGCGACCGGGTGCTGCCGGGCGAGGACCCGGACGCCGCCGAGGTGCTGGAGGACGTCTTCCGCCGCCGCGGCATGAACGTGATGGGCCGCTCGCGCGCCGAGAGCGTCAAGCGGATCGGCGACCGGGTCGAGGTCATGCTGGCCGACGGCAAGGTGATCGAGGGCACCCACTGCCTGATGGCGGTCGGCTCGATCCCCAACACCTCCGAGATGGGCCTGGAGGAGGCCGGGGTCAAGCTCAACGACTGGGGCCAGATCCAGGTCGACCGGGTCTCCCGCACCAGCGCCCCCGGCGTGTACGCGGCCGGCGACTGCACCGGCGTCTTCATGCTCGCCTCGGTGGCGGCCATGCAGGGCCGGATCGCGATGTACCACGCGCTCGGCGACGCGGTGCAGCCGCTGAACCTCAAGACCGTGGCCTCCAACGTCTTCACCGACCCGGAGATCGCCACCGTCGGCTACACGGCGGCCGACGTGGAGTGCGGCAAGATGGACGCCGTCGTGGTCAAGCTCCCGCTGCGCGGCAACCCGCGGGCGAAGATGCAGGGCATCCGGGACGGCTTCGTGAAGCTGTTCTGCCGCCCGGGCACCGGCATCGTGGTCGGCGGCGTGGTCGTCGCCCCGCGGGCCAGCGAGCTGATCCACTCGATCTCGCTCGCGGTGGACGCCAATCTGACGGTCGAACAGGTGGCCAGCGCCTTCACCGTCTACCCGTCCGTCTCCGGTTCGACCGCCGAGGCCGCCCGGCAGCTGCACATCCGCAAGCGGGCCGACGGCGAATCCTGAGCGTCCGGCGCACAGTTGAGGGCGGTCGCCGATCGGCGGCCGCCCTTCGCGCGGGCATGGCCGTCACCCGGACGGCGGGCGCGGTTCCGGGGGCATGGGCGGCGCGTATTCTACGGTCACGCGCCGCTCGTGCGTGAGCAATTCCCGCTACTAGCTGCAAACGCCTGAAAGCAGACGGTCACGCAGGTTACCGTCGGTTCTGTGTTTGCAGCAGAACGTCGCCAGTTGATCCTCGAAATGGTGCGCGCCAACGGAGCCGTCTCGCTCCGGGAATTGGCCCGCGTCGTCCAGACCTCCGAAGTGACCGTGCGCCGTGACGTGCGGGCGCTGGAGGCAGAAGGGCTCCTCGACCGCCGGCACGGCGGCGCGGTGCTCCCCGGCGGCTTCAGCCGCGAACCCGGATACCCGCAGAAGACCCACCTGTCCGCGGCGGAGAAGAGCGCCATCGCGGACCTCGCCGCCGGCCTGGTGGAGGAGGGCGACGCGGTGGTGGTCGGCGCCGGCACCACCACCCAGGAGCTGGCCCGCAGACTGGCCCGGGTGCCCGGGCTGACGGTGGTCACCAACTCGCTGCTGGTCGCCCAGGCGCTGGCGCACGCCAACCGGGTGGAAGTGGTGATGACCGGCGGCACCCTGCGCGGCTCCAACTACGCGCTGGTGGGCAGCGGCGCGGAGCAGTCCCTGCAGGGGCTGAGGGTCACCAAGGCCTTCATCTCCGGCAGCGGGCTGACGGCCGAGCGCGGGCTGTCGACGGCGAACATGCTGTCCGCGAGCGTGGACCGGGCCATGGTGCTGGCGGCCGCCGAGGTGATCGTCCTCGCCGACCACACCAAGCTCGGCGCGGCCGGCATGTTCCAGACCGTCGCCACCGAGACCATCACCCGGCTGGTCACCGACGAGCAGGCCACCGCGGACGACGCCACCGTCCGCGAACTGGACGCGCTCGCCGACTGCGGGGTGCAGGTCGACCTGGCCCCGCTGGGCGCGGGCCCGAGCGGCGACGCCCCGGTGCACGGCACCGGCAGCGGCCCGGTGCACCAGACCCAGCCCGGCCCGATGGCCCGCCGCGGCGGCCCGCCCCCCGGCGGCGCCCCGCTGCCCGGCCAGCGCCGCCCCGGCGCGCACGGCAGCCCGGTCGGCCCGGGCGGCATGCCGACCCGGCTGGCCGAGCTGGGGCTGCCGCGCGGGCGCTGAGCCCGCGGCGGGTCCGCGGGACGTGACCGGCGGACCCCGGAAACGCGACCGGTCCGCACGCCCCGAAGGGCGTACGGACCGGTCCGGGGGGACGGTGCCCCCCGCGGCGGCGTCAGTCCTTGATCTCGCAGAGCGCGGCGCCACTGCTGACGCTCGCGCCCACCTCGGCCTTGAGACCGGAGACGGTGCCCGCCTTGTGGGCGTTCAGCGGCTGCTCCATCTTCATCGCCTCCAGGACCACGATCAGCTCGCCCTCGGCGACGACCTGGCCCTCCTCCACGGCGACCTTGACGATGGTGCCCTGCATCGGCGAGGCCAGGGTGTCGCCGCTGACGGCCGAACCGGCCTTCTTGGCGCCCACCCGGCGCTTGGCCTTGGCGGCACCCGCCGCACCGGCCGCCGGGGCCGTCGCGACGCCCAGCGAGGACGGCAGCGAGACCTCGATCCGCTTGCCGCCGACCTCGACCACCACGGTCTCCCGGGTCTCGGCCTCCTCGCCGTCACCGGCCGCGCCGGCGAACGGCGGGATGGTGTTGTCGAACTCGGTCTCGATCCACCGGGTGAAGACCTTGAACGGCTCGTCGCTGCCGTGCACCTCCGGCGCGAACGCCGGGTCGACGACGGCCGCCCGGTGGAACGGGATGGCGGTGGCCATGCCCTCCACCTTGAACTCGGCCAGCGCGCGGCGGGCCCGCTCCAGGGCCTGCTTGCGGTCGCGGCCGCTGACGACCAGCTTGGCCAGCAGCGAGTCCCAGGCCGGGCCGATGACCGAGCCGGTCTCCACGCCGGAGTCCAGGCGCACGCCCGGGCCGGACGGCGGGGCGAACAGCGTCACGGTGCCGGGCGCGGGCAGGAAGTTGCGGCCCGGGTCCTCGCCGTTGATGCGGAACTCGAAGGAGTGGCCGCGCACCTCGGGGTCGCCGTAGCCGAGCTCCTCGCCGTCGGCGATCCGGAACATCTCGCGGACCAGGTCGAGGCCGGTGACCTCCTCGGTGACCGGGTGCTCCACCTGGAGACGGGTGTTGACCTCCAGGAAGGAGATCGTGCCGTCCAGGGCGACCAGGAACTCGCAGGTCCCGGCGCCCTCGTAGCCGGCCTCCTTCAGGATGGCCTTGGACGCCCGGTACAGCTCGGCGTTCTGCTCGGCGGTCAGGAACGGCGCGGGCGCCTCCTCGACGAGCTTCTGGTGGCGGCGCTGCAGCGAGCAGTCACGGGTGGAGACGACCACCACGTTGCCGTGCTTGTCGGCCAGGCACTGGGTCTCCACGTGCCGCGGGTTGTCCAGGTAGCGCTCGACGAAGCACTCGCCGCGGCCGAAGGCGGCGACGGCCTCGCGCACCGCGGACTCGTACAGCTCGGGGATCTCCTCCAGCGTGCGGGCGACCTTGAGGCCGCGGCCGCCACCGCCGAAAGCCGCCTTGATGGCGACCGGAAGGCCGTGCTCCCGGGCGAAGACGACGACCTCGTCGGCGCCCGAGACCGGGTCCGGCGTACCGGCCACCAGCGGGGCACCGGCCCGCTGGGCGACGTGCCGGGCGGTCACCTTGTCGCCGAGGTCGCGGATGGCCTGCGGCGGCGGGCCGATCCAGATCAGACCCGCGTCGAGGACGGCCTGGGCGAAGTCGGCGTTCTCCGACAGGAACCCGTAGCCGGGGTGGACGGCGTCGGCGCCGGAGTCGGCGGCCGCCTTGAGGACCTTGGCGATGTCCAGGTAGCTGGTAGCGGGGGTGTCACCGCCCAGCGCGTAAGCCTCGTCGGCCGCGCGGACGTGCAGCGCATCCCGGTCCGGCTCGGCGTAGACGGCGACGCTGGCGATACCGGCGTCCGAGCAGGCCCTGGCGACGCGGACGGCGATTTCCCCGCGGTTGGCGATGAGCACCTTGCGCACTGTGGCTCCCTTCTTGAACCTCGTTGAGTTTATGGATTCCTGGGCAGTACCGGCGAGTAGCCCCGGGTTGTGAACTATCCCACACGCTCGGTGATGGCTTTTCCGGCCCCTTCCGCGGCCCCGCGGACGACGCCGCAGGTCGGCGCCGGTCCGCCCGGACCGGGCGGGGCCACGGCGGGTGACCGGCCGGCGGCGTGGCGGGAGGTGGCATCGGCCACAGTCTCGCGCGGACCGCTCAAGCGGCGCCTGAGCGGGCGCCTGGCCGCTGCAGCGCCTCGGCCGTCACGTCCGCCGCCACCTCGACCATGTCCGGCCCGTACGCCTCCGGATTGACCACCCGCAGGACGAGCGCGAAGGTGCCGTCCTGCCCGTACCTCCGGGCGAGTTCGCGGTGGTGCGCGACCAGGTGGCGCACCCCGGCCTGGTTGGCGACGCCGGTCTGGCCGGCGACCAGGAACACCGGGCGGCCGCCGTCCGGGGTGGAGATCCGCGCGAGCAGGGCGTGCGCCTGGTCGCGGTCGGCGGTGTAGTCGCGCTCGCCCACCACGATCACGTTGCTGCCGGGACCCGGCCCGGACGTGACGAGCACGCCGGGCAGGGCCCAGGCCAGGTGCGCGGCCATCCGCTCGTTGCTGACCGGACCGCCCAGGCACAGCTCGGTCTTGGCGCCCAGGCCGCGGTGCGCGGCGTCGTGGGCGACCAGTTCGGGACGCGCCCCGCACTCCTCGACCAGCCCGGCCAGCCACATCAGCGCGTAGGCGTCGCGCCGGGTCACGGTGTGCGCGTGCGAGCCCGTCCCGATGCTGCGCGGCACCACGATCAGGCACTCGCTGCCGCTCGGCAGCCCGAAGAACGCCCGCACCCGTTCGACCTTGCGGCGCCGCCGCAGCACCTGGGCCAGCCAGCCGAGGACAGCGCTGATCGCACTGGCCACCAGGCCGAGCACCACGTTGAGCACGCTGTCGGTCATCTTCCGCGCCCCTCCCCGTTCGGACGCCGGTCAGCTTAGGGCGACAGGGGCGCGGTGCGGCAGGTCAGTCGGCCCACAGATCGGTGATGCGCACGCCCAGGTCGGCGAGCAGCCGGCGCAGCAGCGGCAGGGAGAGGCCGATGACGTTGCCCGGATCGCCGTCGATGCCGTCGATGAACGGCGCCGAGCGGCCGTCCAGGGTGAACGCCCCGGCCACGTGCAGCGGTTCGCCCGAGGCCACGTACGCGGCGACCTCGGCGTCGTCCGGGGTGCCGAAGCGGACGGTGGTGGAGGCGGTGGCCGAGGACTGCCGGCCGGTCGCGGTGTCGATCACGCAGTGGCCGGTGCGCAGCACGCCGGCGCGCCCGCGCATCGACTGCCAGCGGGCCAGCGCCTCGGCGGCGTCGGCGGGCTTGCCGAGGGCCCGGCCGTCCAGTTCCAGGACGGAGTCGCAGCCGATCACCAGCTCGCCGTCGGCGAGTTCGGCGGCGACGGCCTTCGCCTTGGCCTCGGCCAGCACGAGCGCGAGTTCGGCGGGGGTGGCGGCGGTGATCGCGTCCTCGTCGACGCCGCTGACCACCACGCGCGGGTCGAGGCCCGCCTGGCGCAGCAGCCCGAGGCGGGCGGGGGAGGCGGAGGCGAGGACGAGAGCGCGCTGGTCGGTCATGCCCACCAGCGTAGGGGGTGCTCCTATCCGCCGTTCGGGTGAACGGTTCAGGTGAAGGGCTGGGAGAGCATCATCAGCACGGCGCCGACCAGCACCAGGACGGCGATCACCCTGCCGGCCCGCTGCATCCGCTCCTGCATCCGACGGGCCTCGGGCGAGGGCTCGTCACGGGGATCTGACCAGAGCACCCGTCCAGAGTGCGCCGCCAGGGGCGCGGGCGCCTGAGTATCCGTACTCAGGTTCCGGGCGGAGCGGGCGCCCGGGAACGCGCGGAGCGGGCAGCCGGCGGTGCCGGCCGCCCGCTCCGCGCGGCGGGTGTCAGTGCGCCCAGCCCGAGGTCCGCCAGGCGTTCACGGCGTGGCGGACGGCGGGGCGGTGCAGGCGGGCACGGTCGTTCCAGGGGGACGTCGGGCCGGCACCGGCCAGGCGCGCCGCCTCGGCGGCGGCCTGCGCGGCGGCGGCCCGGGCCTGGACCACCGCCAGGACGGTGGCCAGCTCCTCGGGGGTCGGCTGCCCGTGCAGTACGTGGATCGGGGACATGGCTGCTTCTCTCCCGACAGGGACGGGGCCTACAGGGGGATGTTGCCGTGCTTCTTCGGCGGCAGCACCTCGCGCTTGCCGCGCAGCGCCCGCAGACCGCGGACGATGTGCCGGCGGGTCTCGCTCGGCGCGATCACCGCGTCCACGTAGCCCCGCTCGGCCGCCAGGTACGGGTTCAGCAGGGTGTCCTCGTACGAGGCGATCAGCTCGGCCCGCTTCTCCTCGACGGTGCCGGCCGCCTCGGCCTCGGCGATCTCCCGGCGGTGCAGGATGTTGACCGCGCCCTGCGCGCCCATCACGGCGATCTGCGCGGTCGGCCAGGCCAGGTTGAGGTCGGCGCCCAGGTGCTTGGAGCCCATGACGTCGTACGCGCCGCCGAAGGCCTTGCGGGTGATCACGGTGATCAGCGGGACGGTGGCCTCGGCGTAGGCGTAGATCAGCTTGGCGCCGCGCCGGATGATGCCGTCCCACTCCTGCTCGGTGCCGGGCAGGAAGCCGGGCACGTCGACGAAGGTCAGCACCGGGACGTTGAACGAGTCGCAGGTGCGGATGAAGCGGGCGGCCTTCTCGCTGGCGTTGATGTCCAGGCAGCCGGCCAGGTCCATCGGCTGGCTGCCGACGATGCCGACGGACTGGCCCTCGACCCGGCCGAAGCCGGTGATGATGTTGCCCGCGTACAGCGGCTGGGTCTCCAGGAACTCGCCGTCGTCGACGATGTGCTCGATCACCGTGCGCATGTCGTACGGCTGGTTCGCCGAGTCCGGCACGATGGTGTCGAGTTCGAGGTCCTCCTCGGTGACCGTGAGGTCGGCCTGCTCGGGGTAGGACGGCGGGTCGCTCAGGTTGTTGGACGGCAGGTACGAGAGCAGGCTCTTGACGTACTCGATCGCCTCCTTCTCGTCGGCGGCGAGGTAGTGCGCGTTGCCCGACTTGGCGTTGTGGGTGCGCGCGCCGCCCAGCTCCTCCATCGCGACGTCCTCGCCGGTGACGGTCTTGATCACGTCCGGGCCGGTGATGAACATGTGCGAGGTCCGGTCGGCCATCACCACGAAGTCGGTGATCGCGGGGGAGTACACCGCGCCGCCCGCGCAGGGACCCATGATCAGCGAGATCTGCGGGACGACGCCGGAGGCGTGCACGTTGCGCCGGAAGATCTCGCCGTACAGGCCGAGCGAGACCACGCCCTCCTGGATCCGGGCGCCGCCGGAGTCGTTGATGCCGATGACCGGGCAGCCGGTCTTCAGCGCGAAGTCCATCACCTTGACGATCTTCTCGCCGAACACCTCGCCGAGCGAGCCGCCGAAGACGGTGAAGTCCTGGGCGAACACCGCGACCTGGCGGCCGTCCACGGTGCCGTAGCCGGTCACCACGCCGTCGCCGTACGGCCGGTTCTTCTCCTGGCCGAAGTTGGTCGAGCGGTGCCGGGCGAACTCGTCGAACTCCACGAAGGAGTCCTCGTCCAACAGTTCCGCGACCCGCTCGCGGGCGGTCAGCTTGCCCTTGGCGTGCTGCTTCTCCACGGCCTTCGCGGAGCCGGAGTGCACCGCCTCGTCCAGCCTTCGCCGCAGGTCGGCGAGCTTGCCGGCGGTGGTGTGGGGGTCGTACGACGCCTCGGTCATCCGGTGGCTCTCCCTGATCCATGGCCGCGACCTGTTCGAGTGCGCGCGGGGCCGGGTGGTGGGCCCGCGCATGAGGGCAGGGCGGCGCTACGAACTACCGCTGGGTAGCGTAGCCAGCGCGGAGGGCGATGCGGCACGTCCTGGCGTCATGACCATCGACACAGTTCTGTTGACGGGTGTTCTGCGGGACGATGGGGCGGCCTGCGTCCCGGATCGGTCCTAGGGTTTTCCCATGACCGCACCCGAGACCCCCCGCCGCAGCGGACTGCGCGGCTTCGGCCACGCCGGACCGTCGCCCTGGACCGACCTGGACCGTCCGCCGCTGGACGAGGAGGCGCTGCGCCACGACCTGCTCGTCCCGGGCGGCCTGTGGACCTCGCTGGACGTCGTCGCCGAGACCGGCTCCACCAACAGCGACCTCGCCGCCCGGGCCGCGGCGGGCGCCGCCCAGGGCGCGGTGCTGGTGGCCGAGGCGCAGAGTGCCGCCCGCGGCCGGCTGGGCCGGCAGTGGACCGCCCCGCCCCGCTCCGGGCTGTTCCTGTCCGTGCTGCTGCGCCCCGAGGGGGTGCCGGTCGAGCGGTACGGCTGGCTGCCGATCCTGGCCGGGGTGGCCGCGGCCAGCACGCTCGGCCGGGTCGCCGGGGTCGAGGTCGGCCTGAAGTGGCCCAACGACCTCCAGGCGGAGATCGACGGCGCGGAGCGCAAGCTCGGCGGCATCCTCACCGAGCTGTCGGGCGGCGCGGTGGTGGTCGGTATGGGCCTCAACGTCTCGCTGCGCACGGAGGAACTGCCCGTCCCCGCCGCCGCCTCGCTCGCGCTGGCCGGCGCCTCCACCACCGACCGGGGCACCCTGCTGCGCGCCCTGCTGCGCGAGCTGGCCGAGCTGTACCGGGAGTGGACGGCCGCCGCGGGCGACCCGCACGCCAGCGACCTGCTGCGCGCCTACGCGGACCGCTGCACCACGCTCGGCCGCCGGGTGAAGGTGCACCTGCCGGGCGACCGCGAGCTGGTCGGCGAGGCGGTGGCGGTGGACGGCGACGGGCGGCTGGTGGTCCGCACGCCGGACGGCGTACGCCGGGCGGTCGGTGCCGGGGACGTCGTCCACGTGCGCCCCGAGGCCCGCTGAACGGCAGTCTTCACCACCCCTTGACCCGGGCTGATGCCCCGGATCCGACGATTCCGTGCGAACATTCCACCTGGCAGCGGTGTGAGGCGCGCCACTGTCCGCCCGGGTGGCGGACGGCGCGCCCGGACAGGTAGGACACGAGGCGAGTGCGGCGATCGCACGGGGACGGACCGGTGGCAGAGGACGGCAGCAGCGGCGCGACGGCGGGCAGCAACGACCCCACGGTCGCGCTCGAACTGGAACGCCTGATCCTGGACGCGCCGCGCCGCTACACCCCGTACCAGGCCGCGCGCGCCGCCGACGTCCCGATGGAGCTGGCCACCCGGTTCTGGCGCGCCATGGGCTTCCCCGACATCGGCCAGTCCCGCGCGCTCACCGACGGCGACGTGATCGCGCTGCGCCGCCTGGCCGGCCTGGTGGAGTCCGGGCTGCTCAGCGAGTCGATGGCGATCCAGGTGGCCCGTTCCACCGGTCAGACCACGGCCCGGCTGGCCGGCTGGCAGATGGACACCTTCCTGGAGAACCTCACCCAGTCCGCCGAGCCCGGGCTGACCCGGGCCGACGTCGCGTACCCGCTGGTCGAGCTGCTGCTGCCGGAGCTGGAGCAGTTCCTGGTGTACGTCTGGCGGCGCCAGCTGGCGGCCGTCACCGGCCGGGTGGTGCAGGCCGCCGAGGACAACGAGATCACCAGCGGACGGCTCGCCGTCGGCTTCGCCGACCTGGTCGGCTTCACCCGGCTGTCCCGGCGGCTGGAGGAGGAGGAGCTCGGCGAGCTGGTCGAGACCTTCGAGAACACCTGTTCGGACCTGATCGCCGGCCAGGGCGGCCGGGTGATCAAGACGCTCGGCGACGAGATCCTCTACGTCTCCGAGGACCCGGCGACCGCCGCCGAGATCGCGCTGAGCCTGATCGAGGCGCTGGCCGGGGACGACACCATCCCGCCGCTGCGGGTCGGCATGGCCTTCGGCACGGTCACCTCGCGGATGGGCGACGTCTTCGGCACCACCGTCAACCTGGCCAGCCGGCTGACCTCGATCGCCCCCAAGGACGCGGTGCTGATCGACGGCGAGTTCGCCGCCGCGCTGGAGCAGAACGGCAGCGTCGCCCCGGCCGACTCGGAGGGGCCGGGCCTGGCCGAGGCACTGTCGGCCGCGGCCGGGATGCCCGCCTCCGGGCTGCCGATGCCGGGCCCGGAGGCCGGGGCCCGGTTCCACCTGCAGCCGATGTGGCGGCGGCCGGTGCGGGGGCTCGGACTGGTCGAGCCGTGGCTGCTCACCCGGCGGCTGAAGGCCGAGTAGCGCTCCGCCCGCGGAGAGGGCGAACAGCGGCCCGCCGCGGGGAAGGCGAATAGCGCTCCGCCTGCGGGGAAGGCGTGGGAGCGGAGAAGCCGTTCGCGGTGCGGAGGTCCGTGGGCGCTCGCTCTTCCGTGGTGGGTGCGGCTCTTCCGTGGTGGGTGGGGCTCTCCCGCGATGGGTGCGGCTTCCCGGGTGCCGAACGGTTGAAACCCGTACGGTCGGCTGCGGGTCCGTCCGGGCAAACGGGGCATAACCGAACGAACCCGCCATAGTCTTGGTGCAAGCGGCCGGTCGGGTGCGGCCGGTCGGCGGGGGTCTGGCAGGACCGAGCACAGGGAGCGAGGCGAGCCGGTGAGCAGCGAGGCGATCATGACGGACCGCGACTGCGACTGCGGCCGCCTGCGGAACCCCGACCCGCTGCCCGACCTGAGGCTGCAGTCCGTGGTCGAGCTCGCCCAGGACATGGCCGCCGCGCTCACCCCGCTGGAGGCCGTCCGGGCCGCCGCCACCCGGGCCACCGAGGCGCTCGGCGCCACCATGGCCGCCGTCTCGGTCTGGGACCGGGAGTCCGGCCGGCTGCGGGTCCTGGTCAACCACGGAGAACTCGCCCCGGGCGAGGAGGAACTGCCCGAGGACGAGTCGTACCCGGTCGCCGACTTCCCCGAGATCGTCACGTACCTGGAGGAACGCTGGACCACCGGGCGGCTGCCGCGCGCCTGGCTGCAGAGCGCCGAGAACAGCGAGCCGCACGCCGGGCACGCCCACCCGACCGCCGGTGCGTACTGCCAGGAGCGCGCCGCGGCGCTGCGCCGGCGCGGGCGGGCCTGCTGCGTGGTCGCGCCGATCGTGCTGCACGGCCAGGCCTGGGGCGAGCTCTACCTCGCCCGGTCGGCCGGGATGCCCGGGTTCACCGAGGGCGACGCCGACTACGCGACGCTGCTCGCCGCCCAGGTCTCGGCCGGGCTGGCGCAGACCGAGCGCCTCGCCGACCTGCGCAAGCTCGCCTTCTCCGACCCGCTCACCGGCCTGGCCAACCGGCGGGCCGTCGACGCCCGCCTGGAGAGCGCGCTGGAGGCGCACAACCGGGACAACACCGTGGTCTCCCTGGTGGTCTGCGACGTCAACGGACTGAAACGGGTCAACGACCAGCTCGGCCACGAGATGGGCGACCGGCTGCTGGAGCGGTTCGCCCACCAGCTCTCGCTGGCCGCCGCCAAGCTCCCCGGCAGCCTCGCCGCACGGCTCGGCGGCGACGAGTTCTGCCTGCTGGTGGAGGGCCAGAAGGCCGACGAGGTGGTCGCCGTCGCCGAGGAGCTGTGCGCCCGGGCGCTCGCGCTCTCCGAGGGCGAGGGCGTGGCCTGCGGCGTCGCCTCCACCGGGGACTCGATCGGGCCCGTCACCACCCCCGACCGGCTGTTCCGGCTCGCCGACGCCGCCCAGTACCGGGCCAAGGCGGCCCGGGCCGCCCACCCGGTGGTCGCCGGGCGCAGCCACGGCCCCGGATTCTCGCCCGACCCCACCGTGCTGCTCGCCGACGCCGCCGACCCGCACCACCGGGCGGACGGGCGGCGCGGGCCGAACGGCCGGGCCGGGGCGGGCGACCGGCGGCGGTTCCGCGGCGCCGCCCACAGCGCCGACCCGGGGCAGCTGCTCACCGCCGTGCTCGCCTCCCTCGACCGGGCCGCCGCGGCCCGGGCCGTCCACCCGGCGGACACCCTCGGCAAGCTGGTCGTGGTCGCCGAGGCCGCCGCCCGTTTGCTGGACGCCGTCGGCTGGTGGGTCTCGTACGTTCCGCCGGGCTCCCAGTTCATGCGCACCGCCCAGCACGCCGTCTACCGGATGACCAGCGGCCCCGCCAACGCCCGCGCCGAGACCCAGCGGGCCCGGATCGAGGCCCCCGACGCGGTCTTCGACCTCCGGCACTACCCGATGACCCGCCGTGCCGTGCGCGGCGGCGCCTTCGCCCTGCGGTCGGGCGCGGCCGGCAACGACCCGGCGGAGGAGGCGATGCTCGTCGTCTCCGGCTACCGGGGCATGGTCGCGGCGGGCGGCCAGAACCCGGCCGGCGGCTGGCTGGTGGAGCTCTTCGCCGACGACGCCACCCTGCCGCTGGGCCAGGCCGCCTGCGCCATGCGGGCCCTGGTCTCGGTCGCCCTGGCGGGGCCGGCCTCGCCGCCGGCGGTCTGAGGCGTCGGCCCCGGCCGGGGCCGACGGCGGACCGGGTGGCGGCGTCCCGCCCCGGGCGCCTCGCCGCCGGTACGGCTCCCGCGGTGGGTCAGGCGGGCCGTTCATCCGGCGCGCACTCGTGTCGCTGTGCCGCGTGCCGCGTGCCGGTCGCGGTGGTGGCCGTGTGCTGGTTCAGGCGCCGCGGCCGCCGTCGGCGGCGGGCGGGTTGAGCGCCCGGAGGGCGGCGTCGACCAGGAGGTCGGCGTGCTCGTGGGTGAGCGGGCCGAGCCGGAACTGCCAGCGGTAGTTGAGCGGACCGTAGAAGAGTTCGACGGCCAGGTCGAGGTCGGCGTCGGGGGCGATCTGGCCGGCCTCGCGGGCACGGCGGAGGCGGTCGCGGGTGACGTCCAGCAGCGGGTCCAGCAGGCGGGTGCGGTACTCGGCGTGCAGCGCGGGGTCGTTGAGGATCTCGGCGAGGAGCGCGCGGTAGGTGCGGTCGGCGCCCGGGTCGGCGAGCTCGTCGCTGGTGGGGCGCAGGACGGCGCGGAGGTCGGCGCCGAGGTCGCCGGTGTCGGGGAGGGCGAGGCTGCCCTCGTGTTCGCCGGCGGCGAGGAAGGCGTCGAAGACCACCGCCCCCTTCGAGGGCCACCACCGGTAGATGGTCTGCTTGCCGACGCCGGCGCGGGCGGCGATCGCCTCGATGGTCAGCTTGCCGTAGCCGACCTCGGCGACGAGTTCGGTGGCCGCGGTGAGGACGGCGGCGCGGGCGCGCTCGCTGCGGCGGGCGGGGTCGGGGGCGGTTCTGGAAGCCATGGGAAAAATTCTATGCGAAACAGCGAGACGAACCGTATTGTCTTCTCAAGCAACCGCGAGACGGTCCGTCTCGTCTTCATCGCTGCCCCGGAGGTGCCCGTGAACCGCCCCGCACACATCCTGATGGTCTCCATTCCGGCCCATGGCCACGTCAACCCCAGCCTCGCCGTGATCACCGAGCTGGTCGCCCGCGGCCACCGGGTCAGCTACGTCAACGACCCGTCCTTCCGGGAAACCGTGGAGTCCACCGGCGCCGCCTTCGTCCCGTACCCGACGAAGCTGCCGCTCGCCGACGACCCGGACGGCTGGATGGAGGATCCGGTGGCGATCCAGGAGCTGTTCCTGGACGACGCGCTCTCCATGTGGCCCGTCCTCCTGGAGGCCTTCGCCGACGACCGGCCCGACCTGGTGCTCTGCGACATCGCGGGCTTCGCGGCCCGGGCGCTCGGCGAACGGCTGGGGGTGCCGGTCGTGCAGCTGTCGCCCACCTTCGTCGGCTGGGAGGGCTTCGAGCAGGACCTCGCGGAGGTGTTCGAGGCGATCCGCACCGGTCCGGGCGGCGCCGAGCACTACCGCCGGTTCGCCGACTGGCTGGCCGAGGCCGGTGCGGCGCAGCGCGACGTGGACGCCTTCAAGAACCGCCCGGAGCGGGCGATCGCCCTGGTCCCGCGCGCCCTGCAGCCCAACGCCGACCGGGTCGACGAGCGGCGGATCAGCTTCGTCGGGCCCTGCTTCGGCGACCGCGCCCACCAGGGGCGGTGGGAGCGGCCGGCCGGCGCCGAGAAGGTGCTGCTGGTCTCGCTGGGCTCGGCCTTCACCCACCAGCCCGCCTTCTACCGGGCCTGCGTCCGGGCCTTCGGCGAGCTGCCGGGCTGGCACACCGTGCTCCAGATCGGCAGCCACACCGACCCGGCCGAGCTCGGCGAGGTGCCGGACACCGTCGAGGTGCACCGGTGGGTGCCGCAGCTGTCGGTGCTCTCCCAGGCGGACGCCTTCGTCACCCACGCGGGCATGGGCGGCTCCAGCGAGGGGCTGTTCCACGCCGTGCCGATGATCGCGGTGCCGCAGGCCACCGACCAGTTCGCCAACGCGGACGCCCTGGAGGGGCTCGGCGTCGCCCGCCGGCTGGACACCGAGCAGGCCACCGCGGAGGCGCTGCGCGCCGCCCTGCTGGAGCTGGTCGGCGACCCGGCGGTGGCCGAGCGGCTGCGCGAGCTGTCCGCCGCCGGGCGGGCCGAGGGCGGCACCGCCCGGGCGGCGGACCTGATCGAGGCCGAGCTCGTGAGGTGAACTCACGAGGTGAAGCGGAGGCGGCCCGGGGGCCGCGCTGTGCGGCGCCGGTCCGGAGGGCGGAGAATCCGGATGGCGAGCACCTGTTGTCATATCTTCATTCACCTGATGTGATGGTGTATATGGATATGCACAGTGCTGTGGCCCCCGACGCTCCGCTGGTCCTGGTCGGCAAGGCCGACGTCAGCGCGGAGGACGTCCTCGCCGTCGCCCGGGGCAACGCCCGGGTCGAGATCGGCCCCGACGCGCTGGCCGAGATGGCGACCGCCCGCGCGCGGATCGACGCCCTCGCGGCCGAGCCGCGCCCCGTCTACGGCGTGTCGACCGGCTTCGGCGCGCTCGCCGTGCGCCACATCAGCCCCGAACTGCGCGCCCAGCTGCAGCGGTCGCTGGTGCGCTCGCACGCCGCCGGCATGGGGCCGGCGGTCGAACGCGAGGTGGTCCGCGCGCTGGTGTTCCTGCGGATGAAGACGCTGGCCTCCGGCCGTACCGGCGTCCGGCCGCTGGTCGCCCGGACCATGGCCGCCCTGCTCAACGCGGGCATCACCCCGGTGGTGCGGGAGTTCGGCTCGCTCGGCTGCTCCGGCGACCTCGCGCCGCTGTCGCACTGCGCACTGGTCCTGATGGGCGAGGGCACCGCCACCGGCCCGGACGGCGTGGAGAAGCCCGCCGCCGAACTGCTCGCCGCCGCCGGGATCGAGCCCGTCGAGCTGCTGGAGAAGGAGGGCCTCGCCCTCATCAACGGCACCGACGGCATGCTCGGCATGCTGGTGATGGCCATCGCCGACCTCCAGCGGCTGTTCACCACCGCCGACATCACCGCCGCGATGAGCCTGGAGGCGCTGCTCGGCACCGAGAAGGTGCTCGCCCCCGAGCTGCACGCCCCGATCCGCCCGCACCCGGGCCAGGCGCTGAGCGCCGCCAACATGCTCGCCGTCCTCAAGGACTCCGGCCTCACCGGCCACCACCAGGACGACGCGCCGCGGGTCCAGGACGCCTACTCGATCCGCTGCGCCCCGCAGGTCGCCGGCGCCGGCCGGGACACCCTGGAGCACGCCCGGCTGGTCGCCTCGCGCGAACTGGCCGCCTCGGTCGACAACCCGGTGGTGCTGCCGGACGGCCGGGTGGAGTCCAACGGCAACTTCCACGGCGCCCCGGTCGCCTACGTGCTGGACTTCCTCGCCATCGCCGCCGCCGACCTCGGCTCGATCTCCGAGCGCCGCACCGACCGGCTGCTCGACAAGGCCCGCTCGCACGGCCTGCCGGCCTTCCTGGCCGACGACCCGGGCGTGGACTCCGGCCTGATGATCGCCCAGTACACCCAGGCCGCGCTGGTCAGCGAGAACAAGCGGCTCGCCGTCCCGGCCTCGGTCGACTCGATCCCCTCCTCCGCGATGCAGGAGGACCACGTGTCGATGGGCTGGTCGGCCGCGCGCAAGCTGCGCCAGGCCGTGGCCAACCTCGGCCGGATCCTCGCCGTCGAACTCACCGCGTCCGCCCGGGCGCTGGAGATCCGTCAGCAGGCCGACGCGTCGGGCCGCGTCGCCCCGGCCACCGCGGCCGCCATGGCCGCCGCCCGGGAGGCGGGCGTCGGCGGCGCCGGCCGCGACCGCTTCCTCTCGCCCGACCTGGAGGCCGCCGCCGAGCTGGTCGCCTCCGGCGAGCTGGTGCGGGCGGTCGAGCGGGTCACCGGCCCGCTGGCCTGAGACCCGGCCGGCCGGGGTCGTGGCGTCGCCGCGGAGTGACGGGGCTCAGTCCCAGTCGCTCCGCGGCGAGCGCTCCGCGCGGTCCCGGCGGTTGCGCAGCTCGCCCAGGGCGGCCGCCAGGTTGACCCCGACGATGCCCGCCCAGCAGACCACCAGACCGGCGAAGCCGCCGCTCTCCGGGCTGCCCGCGATCGCCGTCAGCGGGATGCCGAGGACCAGCGAGGTCACCGCGAGCCCGGTGTTGGAGCGCTTGCCCCAGCCCGGACGGCGGGACTGCCCCCGGTGGGGGGACCGCGGCTCGTAGTCGTCCAACCGCTGGGCCACCGACCGCTCGACCCGGGCGTCCAGCCGGGCGTCGAGCCGCTTCATGAAGGAGTCGACGAGTGCGTCCTCGTACTCCTTGCCGAGCTCCTTGCGGGCCTGGAGGGTGGCGTCGAGGTCGCGCCGCAGTTCGTCCTGACGAGTGTCCATGGAACCAGGGTGGGGCCGCCGGGGCCCCCGGTCCATCCGTTCGCAGGAGGAATCCGGGCGGGCTCAGGGACAAATCAGGGTTACCCCGACCCGGCGCGGCCGACCGCGGGTCCGACCGGTCCGACCGGTCCGACCGGTCCGACCGGTCCGGCCCGCGCGACCGGTCCGACCCAAGGGGCGTCCCACCGGACGTCCCGCCGTACGAGACGTCTTTGCCAGGTGCGGCCCGCTCCTGCACAGTCGTCGTCCGACCCCCTCGCACCCGGAGGTACCGCTGATGACCGCCACCGACGAGACCGGCAGCGTCGGCCCCTCCGCCCGGCTGCTCCAACTGTTCGAGGGGCACCGGCTGACGCCGACCCAGCGCCGGATCGCCCACTCGCTGGTGCGGCACGCCACCGAGGCGCCGTTCCTGTCCAGCGTCGAGGTCGCCGAACTCGCGGGCGTCAGCCAGCCCTCCGTCACCCGCTTCGCGGTCGCGCTCGGGTACGACGGCTACCCGGCGCTGCGCAAGCAGCTGCGCGAACTCGGCGGCGGCGAACAGGCCGCGCCGGAGACCCCGGACGACGCGGTGCGCAACGAGCACCAGCAGGCCGTGCTCGCCGAGATCGCCCACCTGCGCCACCTCGCCGAACTCCTCGCCGACCCGGAGCCGATCACCCGGGCCGCCCGGCTGCTCGCCGCCTCCCGCCCGCTGCCGGTGCTCGGCCTGCGGGCCGCCTCGGCGCAGGCGCGCGGCTTCGCCTACTTCGCGGCCAAGGTGCACCCGGACATCCGGCTGCTGGACGAGGGCGGCAGCATGCTCGCCGACCGGCTGGAACAGGCCCGGGCGGCCGGGGCCAGCGCACTGCTCTGCTTCGCGCTGCCGCGCTACCCGCGGGAGCTGATGGACGCGCTGACGGTGGCCCGCGAGTGCGGGCTGACGGTGCTCACCGTGGCCGACAGCGCCTTCGCGCCGGTCGCCAAGCTGTCCGACCTGATGCTGCCGGCCGCCGTCGGCACCGGGCTGGTCTTCGACACCGCGTGCGCCCCGATGATGCTCGGCCGGGTGCTGCTGCAGTCCATGTGCGACGAACTGCCGGGAGCGGAAGCCCGGTTGGAGGCGATCGAGCAGTCGGCGGCGGCGCGCGGCCTCTTCCTGGAATGAGCGCGGAACAAGCACGGCCCGGAACGGCGGCGGGGGAGTAGCCGTCACGAACCCGGGCATCCCCTCCTGCAGGGGGTGCCACCCATGCACGTGATCCACGAGATGAAGTTCGTCGCCCGCCTCTCCTCGGGCGCCGACGAATGGTCCTGCCCCGCCTGCGGACGCCGCGTCACCCTGCGGCGCCTGCCCGAACCCGAACTGACCGTCCTCGACCCGGGCGACGAGTCGGCCGTCCACGTCGGCGTCATCGAACCCGACGCCCGCGCCGTCGCGGCCGCCGAGAAGTACGGCCTCGGCCCCGTCCAGAACATCCCCCGCCCGCCGTCCCCGCCCGCCCCGGACGCCGACGACCGCCGCTGGCTCGCCGAGATCGGCATCGACTGGGACGGCGGCGCGGCGGCCTGACTCAGCCGCGCGGCGCGTACAGCGGAAGGCCGGAGGTGTCCAGCTCGGCGGGCAGCGGCGCGGGCAGCGGGACGGCCTCGCCGTACGTGCCGCGCAGGACGCCCTGGTACTCGCCGTCGCGGGGGCGGGTGTGGAGTGTCCAGGCGCCCTTGCGGGGGTCGACCGTGAGGAGGACCGGAACGCCTGCGATCGCGTACCAGCTGGTCCTGGCGGCGATGTGGGTGATGAGCGAGGGGCCGGGAACGACCTGAACGGCGAGAGCGGCACGGCGGGGATCGGCTCGCCGGTCGTCCTCGTTCTCCCATGCGACGGGCAGCACGATCAGGTCGGGGGTGGCGTAGTCGTCCTCGTCGTCCGGTAGGGCGACCGATGACGACTCGTAGGCGCCGAGGTTCGCGGGCAGCTGCGGTCCGAGGTCTTCGCGCAGGTGGCGCACTGTGCCGGCGTGTTTCCCTCGGCGGGGAGGCGACATCAGCAGCGTGCCGCCGATGATCTCGACCCGCAGCCCGGTGCGCCGCTCGATCCCTTCGGCGGTCCGGCGCAGCCTGCCGGAGCGTGCCGGAACAGCTGCCATGGCGTCCTCCGCTGGGCCGATCGGCTGGTGCTTCCGGCCGCAGGCTACTGGCGGCAGGCGTTCCGGTTCGGGCGTTGATCGGATGCTTTCGGGGTCTGGTCGAAAGCCGACTGTTTAGTTATATTCAATCGAACATAGCTTGAATGAATCCATCCGCAGGGAGGCCGAACTATGGTGCAGCAGGCGAGCGGGCCGCGTGAGGTGCGCGCGGCGCGTGGGACGGGGCTGACGGCGCAGGGGTGGCAGCAGGAGGCGGCCCTGCGGATGCTGATGAACAACCTCGACCCCGAGGTGGCCGAGCACCCGTCCAAGCTGGTGGTCTACGGCGGCACGGGCAAGGCCGCGCGGGACTGGCGCTCCTTCGACGCCATGGTGAGGACGCTGGAGGGCCTGAAGCAGGACGAGACCATGCTGGTCCAGTCCGGGCGGCCGGTCGGCGTGATGCAGACCCACGAGTGGGCGCCGCGCGTGCTCATCGCCAACTCCAACCTGGTCGGCGACTGGGCCAACTGGGAGGAGTTCCGCCGGCTGGAGAGCCTCGGGCTCACCATGTACGGGCAGATGACCGCCGGCTCGTGGATCTACATCGGCACCCAGGGCATCCTCCAGGGCACCTACGAGACCTTCGCCGCCGTCGCCAACAAGCGGTACAACGGTTCGCTGGAGGGCACCATCACCCTCACCGCCGGCCTCGGCGGGATGGGCGGCGCCCAGCCGCTGGCCGTCACCATGAACGGCGGCGTGGCGATCTGCATCGACTGCGACCCGTCCCGGATCTCCCGCCGGATCGAGCACCGCTACCTGGACGTCGAGGCCAAGAACCTCGCGCACGCGCTGGAGCTGGCCACCGCGGCCCGCGACAAGAAGCAGCCGCTCTCCATCGGCCTGCTGGGCAACGCCGCCGAGCTCTTCCCGCAGCTGCTCGCGATGGACGCGCCGATCGACATCGTCACCGACCAGACCAGCGCCCACGACCCGCTGAGCTACCTGCCGATCGGCGTCGCCTTCGACGACATGGCCACCTACGCGGCCGAGAAGCCCGCGGAGTTCACCACCCGCTCGCGCGAGTCGATGGCCAAGCACGTCGAGGCCATGGTCGGCTTCCTGGACCGCGGCGCCGAGGTCTTCGACTACGGCAACTCGATCCGCGGCGAGGCCCAGCTGGCCGGCTACGACCGCGCCTTCGCCTTCCCCGGCTTCGTCCCCGCGTACATCCGCCCGCTGTTCTGCGAGGGCAAGGGCCCGTTCCGCTGGGCGGCCCTGTCCGGCGACCCGCAGGACATCGCCAAGACCGACAAGGCCGTGCTCGACCTCTTCCCGGAGAACGAGTCGCTGCACCGCTGGATCAAGATGGCCCAGGAGAAGGTGCACTTCCAGGGCCTGCCCGCGCGCATCTGCTGGCTCGGCTACGGCGAGCGCGACAAGGCCGGCGAGCGCTTCAACGACATGGTCGCCTCCGGCGAGCTGTCCGCGCCGATCGTCATCGGCCGCGACCACCTGGACTGCGGCTCGGTCGCCTCCCCGTACCGGGAGACCGAGGCGATGCTGGACGGCTCGGACGCGATCGCCGACTGGCCGCTGCTCAACGCCATGGTCAACGTGGCCTCCGGCGCCTCCTGGGTCTCCATCCACCACGGCGGCGGCGTCGGCATCGGCCGCTCGATCCACGCCGGTCAGGTCACCGTGGCCGACGGCACGCCGCTGGCCGGCGAGAAGATCCGCCGGGTGCTCACCAACGACCCGGGCATGGGCGTCATCCGGCACGTCGACGCCGGCTACGACCGGGCGGTCGAGGTCGCCGACGAGCGCGGCGTGCGCGTTCCCATGGGTGAGCTGTGACGGTTCCGTCGTTCGAAGAGATGTGGGCGGAGCTGCTCCCCGTGGGCCGCTCCGCCTCCTCCGGCGGCTACCGCCGCTTCGCCTGGAACTCCGCCGACGCCGAGTGCCGCGCCTGGTTCGAGCAGCAGGCGCGCAGCCGCGGCCTGACGTACGAGCTGGACCGCAACGGCAACCAGTGGGCCTGGCTGGGCGACCCGAACGGGCGGGGGGCGGTCGTCACCGGCTCCCACCTGGACTCCGTCCCGGACGGCGGGGCCTTCGACGGCCCGCTCGGGGTGGTCTCCTCCTTCGCCGCACTGGACGAACTGCGCGCCAGGGGAACGGAGCTCACCAGGCCCCTGGCGATCGTCAACTTCGGCGACGAGGAGGGCGCCCGGTTCGGGGTGGCCTGCATCGGCTCCCGGCTGACCGCCGGGGTGCTGTCCCGCGAGGCCGCGTACGAGCTGCGCGACGCCGACGGCCTGCGGCTGCCCGACGCGATGGAGAAGGCCGGCTACGACCCGACCGCGATCGGCGCGGACGACGACCGGCTGGCCCGGATCGGCGCCTTCGTCGAGCTCCACGTCGAGCAGGGCCGCTGCCTCGCCGAGGGGCAGCCGGTCGGCGTGGCGGGCGCGATCTGGCCGCACGGCCGCTGGCGGTTCGACTTCCACGGCGAGGCCAACCACGCCGGCACCACCCGGATCGAGGATCGCCGCGACCCGATGCTGACCTACGCCAACACCGTGCTCGCCGCCCGCAAGAAGGCCAAGCTGGCGGGCGCGCTGGCCACCTTCGGGAAGGTCGCGGTGGAGCCCAACGGCACCAACGCGATCGCCTCGCTGGTGCGCGGCTGGCTGGACTCCCGGGCCGCCGACGAGCGCACCCTGACCGAGCTGGTCGCCGAGATCGAGCGGGCCGCCGCCGAGCGCGGCGAGCGCGACGGCGTCCGGGTCGAGCTGACCCGCGAGTCCTACACCCCGGTGGTGGACTTCGACGGGCCGCTGCGCGACCGGCTGGCCAAGCTGCTGGACGCCCCCGTGCTGCCCACCGGCGCGGGACACGACGCCGGCATCCTGGCCTCCGCGATCCCGACCGCCATGCTGTTCGTGCGCAACCCCACCGGCGTCTCGCACTCCCCGGCCGAGCACGCCGAGCAGGCCGACTGCCTGGCCGGGGTCGCCGCCCTCGCCGACGTACTGGAGGACCTGGCGTGCCAGTGAACGAGCACGTGCGCTACTGGGCGCAGTACGCCTGGCTGCCGCACGACAACGGGCCGGTGGTCGAGTCGGACGTGCTGATCACCACCGGCCCCGGCGGCACGATCGCCGCCGTCACCCCGGACAGCGGCCCCTGCCCGCCCGACGCCGTCCGGCTCGACGGGCTGCTGCTGCCCGGTCAGGCGAACGCCCACTCGCACGCCTTCCACCGGGCGCTGCGCGGGCACGTCCAGGTCGGCTCCGGCACCTTCTGGACCTGGCGCGACACCATGTACCGGTTCGCCGGCGCGCTGGACCCGGACCGCTACCTGGAGCTCGCGACCGCCGTCTACGCCGAGATGGCGCTGGCCGGCATCACGGCCGTCGGCGAGTTCCACTACCTGCACCACGCGCCCGGCGGCGCCCGCTACACCGACCCGAACGCGATGGGCGAGGCGCTGATCGAGGCCGCCGCCCGGGCCGGCATCCGGATCACCCTGCTGGACACCTGCTACCTCTCCTCCGGCTTCGGCGCCGAGCCGACCAGGCCGCAGCTGCGGTTCAGCGACGGCGACGCGGAAGCCTGGGCGGTCCGGGCGGACGCGCTCAAGCCGCGCGAGCACGCCCGGATCGGCGCCGCCGTCCACTCGGTGCGGGCCGTCCCGGCCGAGCAGCTGGGCACCGTCGCGCACTGGGCGTCGGTGCGCGGGGCGCCGCTGCACGTCCACCTCTCCGAGCAGACCGCCGAGAACGACGCCTGCCTGGCCGCGCACGGCGTCACCCCGACGAGGCTGCTCGCCGACCACGGCGCGCTCGGCCCGCGCACCTCGGCCGTGCACGCCACCCACCTCACCGACGAGGACGTCCGGCTGCTCACCGACTCCTCCACCACGGTCTGCATGTGCCCCACCACCGAGCGGGACCTCGCGGACGGCATCGGCCCGGCCCGCCGGCTGGCCTCGGCGGGCTCCCCGATCACCCTGGGCAGCGACAGCCACGCGGTGATCGACCCGTTCGAGGAGGCCCGCGCGCTGGAGCTGGACGAGCGGCTGCGCACCCGCACCCGCGGCCACTGGACGGCGAACGCGCTGCTGCGGGCCGGGACCGAGGACGGCCACGCCTCGCTCGGCTGGCCGGAGGCCGGACGGATCGAGGCCGGGGCGCTCGCCGACTTCACGGTGATCGCGCTGGACACCGTCCGCACGGCCGGACCGCCGCCCCGGCTCGGCGCCGAGATCGCGGTCTTCGCGGCCTCGGCGGCGGACGTGCGGCACGTCGTGGTCGGCGGCCGGCACGTCGTCCGGGACGGCGTGCACCGGCTGGTGGCCGACGTGCCGGGCGCGCTGCGCTCCGCGATCGGCGCGCTGGACTACTGACCCCGTTCAACTCCCTTCGGAAGGCGTTGCCTTGAGCACCACGACCACCCTGATCACGGGCATCGGCAGCCTGGTCACCAACGACCCCGGGCAGGGCGCCGGGCCGCTCGGCCTGCTCACCGACGCGGCCGTGGTGGTCGACGGCGGCACCGTCGCCTGGGCCGGCCCGGCCGCGCAGGCACCGGCGGCGGACGAGCGCTTCGACGCCGGGGGCCGGGCCCTGCTGCCCGGCTTCGTCGACTCGCACGCCCACCTGGTGTTCGCGGGCGACCGCACCGCCGAGTTCAACGCCCGGATGTCCGGGCAGCCGTACACGGCGGGCGGCATCCGGACCACGGTGGCGGCCACCCGGGCGGCGAGCGACGCCGAACTGGACGCCAACCTGGCCCGGTTCGTCCGGGAGGCGGTGCGCCAGGGCACCACCACCATCGAGTGCAAGTCCGGCTACGGGCTGACGGTCG
The DNA here is from genome assembly GCF_043198905.1 of Kitasatospora sp. NPDC048715. Taxonomy (NCBI): domain Bacteria; kingdom Bacillati; phylum Actinomycetota; class Actinomycetes; order Kitasatosporales; family Streptomycetaceae; genus Kitasatospora; species Kitasatospora sp. NPDC048715. Next base: position 900,981 of record NZ_JBICVH010000001.1, read on the forward strand.
AGGACGAGGCGCGCGCCCTGCGGATCGCCGCCGCGCACACCCCGGAGACCACCTACCTGGGCGCCCACGTGGTCGCCCCCGAGTACGCCGGGGACCCGGCCGGGTACGTCGACCTGGTCACCGGCGAGATGTTGGACGCCTGTGCGCCGCACGCCCGTTGGGTGGACGTGTTCTGCGAGAAGGGCGCCTTCGACGGGGACCAGGCGCGGGCTGTTCTGACGGCGGGGATCGAGAAGGGCCTCACGCCGCGCGTGCACGCCAACCAGCTCACCTACGGGCCGGGCGTGCAGCTGGCCGTCGAACTGGGGGCCGCCTCGGCGGACCACTGCACCCACCTGACGGACGAGGACGTGGCGGCGCTGGCGGGGTCGGCGACGGTCGCGACCCTGCTGCCGGGGGCGGAGTTCTCCACCCGGGCCGAGTACCCGAGCGGGCGCAGGTTGCTGGACGCGGGCGCGGTGGTGGCGCTGTCCACCGACTGCAACCCGGGCTCCAGCTTCACCAGTTCGATGGCGTTCTGCATCGCGGTCGCGGTGCGGGAGATGGGGATGACCCCGGACGAGGCGGTCTGGGCGGCCACCGCGGGCGGCGCCCGCGCCCTCCGGCGCAGCGACGTCGGCACCGTCACGGTCGGCGCCCGCGCCGACCTGCTCCTGCTGGACGCCCCCTCGCACGTCCACCTGGCCTACCGCCCGGGCGTGCCGCTGACGGCGGCGGTCTGGCGCGCGGGCGTCCGCGAGGTCTGAGCGGTGGGTTCGCGTCGCCCCGTCGAGCAGCTGCTCGACGGGGCGACGTGCTGTTCAGGGGGTGACGGTGAGGTGGTCGAACTCGCCGGCCTTGGCGCCCTGGAGGAACGTGGCGAACTGGGGGCGGGTGGTGCGGACGATGACATCACCCTCGTCAGACGAACGAGAACCGGCGTGCACCATTGGCCAGCACCGCGTTGCGTCTCATCCGGGCTGCCACAGCGTCACTCACATCGTTCGGAGTTCCCCGGAAGTCCGCGATGCACGACAGCAAGGCGGCGGCGTACCTGGGCGTTTGGAGGAACCCTGGGACCACGTCGGAGACGTAAACCCGGAACACCTTGGTCTGCCGGTACAGGTCTCCGGTGGACTCTTGCAGCCGGCGGAGCCCACTCCGCTGGAGCCGTCGCCACTGCACATGGGCGTCGGCGGACTGCCGGTTGGCGGCAACCAAGTCAGGAGCTTGATCGTCGGCGTCACAGGCGCGGCACCAGGCCCTGATGTCGGCGTCGGAGGGAGGTGTCCTGGCGTTCTCGATCCGGGACGACTTCGACTCCGACCAACCGCACCTGACGGCCAGCTCCCGCCCGCTGATCCCCGCGTCCTTCCGAATCTCGCTCAGCCGACCGGCAAGAGCTTCGCGGGCCTTCTGAACGTTCGGTGAGGGGTGCGCGGGCATGGAGCCGGCCTTCGTCAGATCTCGTACAGATGATGCGGGAGCGCCCGCTCCCAGACTGCTTCGAACGCGGTGGTGCACAGCTTCACGGTGTCCGGGTCTGTTGTGATCTCATCTTCGACCACGGCGCCGTCCCCGGAGAAGTGGTGCACCCGAAGCAGTGCACCGTCGAACAGCCAGAAGTCGTTCCCCGGCAGGGGGATGCTCGTGGCCTGTCGCCGTGGCAGCCAGCGGACCTGCTCGCCCGCCGTGACGTTGGCGTGGGTGACGTAGTGCTCCCACCGGATGTACTCGGACACGGGCTCGGAGACCACCCGGGCTCGGCGAATGACCACGCCCCGCGCCACGGCGTCTGTGATCAACTGGTCATAGGGATGCCACCAGGACGCCTGGTCCTCCCAGTTGATCCGCTCACCGCGCTGCCAGGCCTCGAACCGATCCGTCGGGGCGTACGAATCCCGCAGCTCCAGATGGACGGCGGACCGCTGACACTGCTCAAGCAGCTCAGCGAAGCTGGGCACGCTCGATGGCATCACATGCCTCCCTGATCATGGGCACCATCCGGGCCGGAAGCCTGACGATGGCCTCATTGTCGGGGACCGGCCCGTTCGCAGGACTCGTTCCTTCGCAATCCGCCTGGGTCTCGGGGCGCGGGTTCCACCCCTGGAAAAGGATCTCCTGAGCATCCGGGTCCACCCACACGGTGGGGCAGTGGTCCCGATCGGTACTGGGGTCGATGCCAACGAACTCCACGGCCATGGCCGGCTCCCTGATCTAGGTGCTTGCTCGGGCTTGCACAAGCTTCTCCGAACAGCGGATATGTAGTCAACGCCGCTATTTGACCGGTCGAATGCTGTGCAAGCTCATGCAAGTTCGTAGAGAGCGATGTCTCGCCGTCCGTAGCCTGGCCAGCATCGGCCAAGCAGTACGTGGCCGATGCGGATCACCGACTCCCCCCCGCAGGTTCCTCCCTTTCCGGGGAGGTTGTTCCATTCATCCGATGAAGGGAGATCGCAATGTCCGTGATCACCAGCGACACCGAGAGCGCCGAGGCGGCCGAGTCCGTGACGCTCGACGAGAGCGCCACGAACACCATCCGGGGCAACGTCCGGGCGTTCCTGGACGAGGACAACACCTCGATGATGGGCGGCTGGACCAACTGACGGCCGACCTGAGCGCCTGAAGCAGTCGCGCGCCCGGCCCCACCTCAATTGGGGCCGGGCGCGTGGTTCCCAAGCATTCCAGCGAAGGAGTGTTCCTCCATGCGGTTCCTCAACATCCACCACACCCAGGAGACGATCGGCCGACTCGTGAGCGCGGTCGACGAGCAGCCTCCGCCGACCGCCGTGGACCTCCCGGCCGCGTACCGGAGGGTCGTCTCCGCGCTCCGTCCGCTGCCGGTCGAGGATGCGGGCATCACGCTGTCCTTCGAGGACAGCGAGTGGGGCAGCTACCTGATCGAGAACAGGACCTTCGAGAACATCATCGAGGGGCTGGAGAACACCCCGCCCGACCTGCGGGAGCGGTGGAAGCGCGACTTCTCCGTGGCGCTCCTGCACACCAGGGACCTCGTCCCCGACTTGGGCGCCCTCGTGGACCTGGTGGTCACCGACGTCGTGATGTTCAGCTCGACCAACAAGGGTGGCGGCACCGGTTCGACGCTCCCGGGCCTGGTGAGCATGAGCCCGGGCGACGAGTGGCGGCCCCACGACTACGCCGAGTCCCTGGTGCACGAGACCGTGCACCTGAACGTCTTCCTGGCGGACATGGTGTACCGCCTCTACACGCGGCCGGCCAAGGAGCTGGGGGCCGACGAGTACCGGGTCGTCTCCGCGGTGAAGTTCGGGCAGATGCGCCCGCTGGACAAGGCCTTCCACAGTGCGGTGGTGGCCCCGCCCCTCATGCTCATGCAGCACCTGAGGGGTGAGACGGAGTTGGTGGACACGTTCCGCCACTCGATCCGCGAGTGCGCGGACGGCCTGCTGGACAAGCTGGACCTGTTCACGCCGTACGGCCAGGGGATGGTGCGCGAACTCGCGGACTTCGCCGAGACGATCGACTTCGATCTCGTCACCCGGTCGATCTCGGGCCGGGAGTTCGCGCACTACGACCTGCCTGCCGCAGCCTAGGCTTCGAAGACGATGCCGGCCTCCCTGGCGAGGCTCAGGGCCAGTTCCATGGACCCCGGGCCTCGCACGCGGTGGCACCCTTGAGGTGCGCGGCGCCTCCGACATCGATCAGTGTGCAGTTGTCGAAGCTGACACCGGGCTGAATGACGACGTTGGCGAACTGGGTTCCCGTGAGGTCGCACTTCTCGAATCGGACATCACGGAGTTCGGCGAACTGAAAGTCGGCCTGGGAGAGATTGCACTCCCTGAAGACCACCGTCTTGAACTTCGCGTAGCGGAACAGCGTGCTGTCTGTCCGATTGCCCTCGAAGAGGACGTCACGGAAACTGCCGTTGCTCCAGGACGACCCGGTGAGCCGGCACCCGGTCACCGTGCCGCGGAGGACGGATACGTCCTGTGTCCGGACCGTGGCGAAGTCGCAGGTGTCGAAGGCGATGTGAGCGAGCACCGACCGGACCAGGTGCATCCCGGTGAACCGGACGTTCTCGAAGGCGCATTGCTCGACCTCGACCGCTTCGCCCGATCGTCCGACGAGGCTCAGTCCGCTGTATTGCCTGCCTTTGATGGTGGCGTCGTCCTCGAAGTCATGGTCGGGCAGCTCCGCAGGTCGCAAAGCCACCTGAAAGCGCGGGGCCAGGGGATTCTTCTGGCGAGGCATGGCCTGAGTCATGACGGGCACCTCACAGTAGCCGCTGGAGTGGAGGAAATGAACGCTAGCACTCAACTGCCGTACGCAGAAAGGCAGTTGAAATGCATGGACTTTGGGATCCGGTAGCTATTCAGCCTGCCGAAAACCTCAGGGCATTTGGTGGCGCGGCGCTGATCACTCCAGGCCCAACGAGCGCCGTAGGAACTCCAGTTCGTGGTGCAGCAGGTTTTCCACCACCGCCTCGTCCGTCGGCCGGTGGCCGGTGGCGCGCAGCGGGAGGACCTCGTGCGGGCGGCCGGCGGCGAGGAGGGCGGCGGAGAGCCGCAGGGTGTGGGCGGGGTAGACGTTGTCGTCGGCGAGGCCCTGGACCAGCAGCAGCGGGCGGCTCAGCTTCGGCGCCTCGGCGATCAGCGAGCCGCTGTCGTAGTGCTCGGGGTGCTCGTCGGGGTGGCCGAGGAAGCGCTCCTGCCAGTGGGTGTCGTAGAACCGCCAGTCGGTGGGGGCGGCCCCGGCGGAGGCGGCGTGGAAGACGTCCGGGCGGCGCAGCACCGCGAGGGCGGCGAGGTAGCCGCCGTAGGACCAGCCGCGGATGCCGACCCGGTCGAGGTCGAGCAGCCCGGGCCGCAGCCGGTCGGCCGCCCGCAGGCCCTCGACCTGGTCGTCGAGGGCGGGCCCCGCCTTGTCGCCGTGGATCGCCTTGTCCCAAAGCGGCCCGCGCCCGGGGGTGCCGCGGCCGTCCACCACGAGGACCGCGAAGCCCTGGTCGGCGAACCACTGGGAGACCTGGTCCCACCAGAGGCCGCCGGTGGTGGCCTTCTGCACGGCGGGTCCGCCGTACGGGTCGAGCAGGACGGGCAGCGGGCCGTCCCCGGGGCGGTGGCCGGCGGGCAGGAAGAGCGTGGCGCGCAGGGCGTGCGGGCCGAGCCGGAGCAGTTCGGGCCGCGGGGTGACGATGGGCGGCTCGGCGTACGAGGTGAGCGGGAGGGGTGCCGACCCTTCCCGTAGAGCGGTCGTGAAGCCGCCGGGGTGGCCGGGGGAACAGGTGATGAGGACCAGCGTGCCGCCGCGCCGCACCCCGGTGTGCAGGCCGGGGCCGCTGCTGAGCCGTCGTGGGCCGGTGTCCGGTCCGTACGTCCAGAGGTGGGTCTCGGTGGGTTCGTCGGAGGCGGTGAACAGGACCTGCTCGCCGTCCGTCCCGAGCACCGCGCGCAGCTGGAGCCCGGGCGGGGTGACCGGCTTGCCGTCGACGGTCAGGTGCCGGGTGTCGCCCAGGTCGGCGGTGTCCACCAGGGCGCCGCCCCCGGTGCGGGCCGGCAGGCCGGGGAGCAGCTCGATCCAGTGCGCGTCCTGCCGCTCGGCGAGCACCCGGGAGGCGCCGTCCGGCTCGATCGCCAGGGTGCGGACGGTGCGCTGATCGCGGCTCTGCACGGCGGCGTACGGGCCGTGGCCGTCCCAGCCGGCGGCGGTGAGGTACTCGAAGGCGGCGCGGTCCCAGCGGACCCCGGTGTCCGTGCCGTCGAGGCCGAGCAGCCGCAGCGAGACCTCGGCGTTGGCGGTGCCGGCCAGCGGGTAGCGGACGGCGCGCGGCGGGCGGTGCGGGTCGGCGGGGTCGGCCAGGAAGAAGCGGGCGAGCGGGCGGTTGTCGACCCGGGCGACCAGCAGCGCGGTGCCGTCGGGGGACCACCAGTGGCCGCGGTCGCGGAACATCTCCTCGGCGGCGACGTACTCGGCGAGTCCGTAGAAGACGTCCTCGGCCTCGGGTTCGGCGAGCGGACGGTCGTCCGTGCCGTCGACGCCGACCACCCGCAGGGCGCCGGCGGCGACGTAGGCGATCCGGCGGCCGGTCGGGTCGAGCCGGGGGTCCTGCGGCGGGACGGGGACGGGGACGGCGCGGACGGTGCCGCGGGCGGTGTCGGCCAGCCACAGGGCGCCGTCCAGCGCGAAGGCGGCGAGCGCGCCGGCGGCGTCGGTGCTGTACCCGGCGATGCCCTCGGCGGCGCCGAGCACGGCCGGGTCCGCGATCAGCCGTTCCTCGCCGGTGGCGGTGTCCAGGGCCCAGAGGCAGGCGAGCGGGTCGGTGCCGGACCGGCCGCGCAGGAAGAGCACGGTGGTGCCGTCCGGCGAGGGCTCCGGCTGGACGGGGACGCCCAGGGTGAACCGCCGGGTGCGGGCCAGCTGACGGGGTAAGGAGGGGGTCGTCATGCGGGGCACCATAGGCACGGCCGCCGGGTCCGTGTCGAGCGCACAACGCCCGGCGGCGGGGGCGGCCTCGGCGGCCTCGGCGGGCGGGCAGCCGGGGCGGCCGGGGCGGAGGACGGGCGGGGCCGGGAAAGACGGCCGGGGCCGCCGCGGATCTCAGGAATCCACGGCGGCCCCGGAGTCGTGAGCCGTAGGCCGGTCCGTCAGCGCACGTCGCCCATGAGGGCCTGGACGCGCTTGCGGTAGCCGAAGACGGCGAGCCCGGCGAGGACCGCGAGCGACGCCTGCATCGCGATGATCCCGTTGCCGTCGAGGTTGACGCCGGCCAGCGAGAGCAGGCTGGTGGTGCAGTCACCGGCGGTGACGGCGAGGAACCAGACGCCCATCATCTGGGAGGCGTACTTCTGCGGCGCCATCTTGGTGGTGACCGAGAGGCCGACCGGGGAGAGGCAGAGCTCACCGATGGTCTGGATCAGGTAGATCGAGACGAGCCACATCGGGGAGACCATGGTGCCGCCGTCCGCCATGTTCATCGGGATGATGAAGATGAAGAACGAGGCGCCGACCAGGACCAGGCCCATCGAGAACTTCACGATGGTGTTCGGCTCCTTGTTGCGGCGGGAGAGCCACAGCCACAGCCAGGCGAACACCGGCGCGAGCGCCATCACGAACAGCGGGTTGAGCGACTGGTACCAGGTGGCCGAGAAGCCGAGGCCGAACAGGCTGTCGGCGGTCTTCTTGTCGGCGAACAGGGAGAGGGTCGACCCGCCCTGGTCGTAGATCATCCAGAAGATGGCGGCCGCGGCGAAGAACCAGATGTAGGCGGACATCTTGGACTGCTCGCCGGCGCTGAGGTCCTTGTCGCGCTTGATCCGGACCAGCACGGCGATCGGGATGAGCAGACCGGCCAGGGTGAGCGGGACGAGGGCCCAGTTCAGGGTGTAGACGCCCAGCCCGACGATCACGGCGTAGAAGACGGCGGTGGCGGCGACGGCGATGCCGGCCTTCACCAGCAGGCTGTTGCGCTCCGCGGGCTTGAGCGGGTTGGGGACCTTGCTGCTCTTGGGGCTCAGGTGGCGGCTGCCCAGCAGGAACTGCACCAGGCCGAAGGCCATGCCGACCGCGGCGATACCGAAGCCCAGGTGCCAGCTGTACTCCTTGCCGATCGTCCCGATGATGAACGGGGCGACGAAGGCACCGAGGTTGATGCTCATGTAGAAGACGGTGAAGCCACCGTCGCGGCGCGGGTCCTCGGGGCCGTTGTAGAGCTGGCCGACCATCGTGGAGATGTTGGCCTTCAGCAGCCCGGAGCCGAGCGCGACGAGGAGCAGGCCGAGGAAGAACGCCGCCTGGCCCGGGACGGCCAGCGCGATGTGGCCGAACATGATCACGAACCCGGCGATGGCGACGGTCTTGCGGGCACCCCAGACCCGGTCACCGAACCAGCCGCCGGGGTAGGCCATGAGGTAGACCATCGAGACGTAGACGGAGTAGATCGCCGTCGCCGTCGTCGCCGTCATGGCGAGGCCGCCGCCCTGGCTGCCCACGGCGGCGTCGGCGCCACCGGAGACCAGGTAGTAGATGAGCAGGGCGCGCATGCCGTAGTAGGAGAAGCGCTCCCACATCTCGGTCATGAACAGGGTGGCAAGACCTCGGGGATGCCCGAGGAAGGTCTTGCCGCCGGGAGAGGCCGACGTCATGTCGGCGTCCAGGGTCTTCGACGCCATGAGTAGTGGTTCCTTGCCTGACAGCGTCCGCCTAGGGGGGTGGCGGCGGACGTGGACGAAACCACTCTACGTGGCGACATTTGGCTTTATCAGATGACAAAAGCCTTGAATCAGGTATGGGAATGGCAAAGTCGGCGCCAGATCTTCCCGATCTATCGATGGTAGATGGGCGCGTCTTCCTTCGGTTTCAAGATCCAAACGGAGATTCTTCGCCGAACGGCCGGTCCGCTGCGGCCCGTTGGGTGCGATCGGGGCCTTGTATAACGATCACGCTCTGTGAACTACCTCACAGGGCGTCCGGCGTTACCCCGGCGGACTACCATCACCACATGACCTGTGTGCTGCTCGCCGAGGACGATCCGGCGATCTCCGAACCGCTCGCCCGGGCCCTGCGACGCGAGGGCTATGAGGTGCTCGTCCGCGAGGACGGTCCGACCGCACTGGCCGCGGGCCTCACCGAGGAGGTCGACCTCGTCGTCCTGGACCTCGGCCTGCCCGAGATGGACGGCCTGGAGGTCTGCCGCCGCCTGCGTGCCGACGGCAAGAGCTGCCCCGTCCTGGTGCTCACCGCCCGCGCGGACGAGGTGGACACCGTGGTCGGCCTGGACGCCGGTGCCGACGACTACGTCACCAAGCCCTTCCGCCTGGCCGAACTCCTCGCCCGCGTCCGGGCCCTGCTCCGGCGCGGCAACGTCGACCAGCTCACCACCGGCGCGCACGGTGTGAAGATCGACATCGAGTCCCACCGCGCCTGGCTCGGCGACGAGGAGCTCACCCTCTCCGCCAAGGAGTTCGAGCTGCTGCGGGTCCTGGTCCGGGACGCCGGCCGGGTGGTCACCCGCGAGGAGATCATGCGGCAGGTCTGGGACACCACCTGGTGGACCTCCACCAAGACCCTGGACATGCACATCTCCTGGCTCCGCAAGAAGCTCGGCGACGACGCGGCCAACCCCCGCTACATCGCCACCGTGCGCGGAGTCGGGTTCCGGTTCGAGAAGAATTAGTCCCTGACGGAGAACGGGCCCTCGGCCCGCGGCAGTGGAACACCCCGGGGAGCGGCAGCGTGAAACGCAGGATGATCAACTCGCTGCTGGGCGTCGTCCTGGTGGTCGTCGTGGTGTTCTGCGTACCGCTCGCCCTGGTCGAGAAGCGGACCATCGTCAACTCGGCCCAGGACCGGGTGGACGCGGCCGCCGTCCGGGTGCTCGCCCTGGTCGAGAGCCGGCTCGCCGCGGGGGAGCCGGTCACCGGGCGGGCCTTCGAGAGCCAGATCACCGAGGGCAGCTACGTCGAGGTGCAGGTGCCCGGCCAGCCGGTGGTCTCCGCGGGCGAGCGCCCCGCCGGGAACCACCTGCTGAAGGCCGTCGAGCGCGGCAACAGCGGCGAGACCGTCACCGTCGAACAGTCCCGCGAGGACGTCGACCACGAGATCGCCAACAACCTGCTGCTGCTCGGCGTGGTCGCCCTGCTCGCCGTCCAGGCCGCGGTGGCCCTCGCCGTCTGGCAGGCCAAGCGGCTCGCCCGGCCGCTCACCGACCTCGCCGAGACCGCCGAGCGGCTCGGCTCCGGCGACCCGCGCCCGCGCGACCGCCGCTACGGGGTGCCCGAGCTCGACCGGGTCGCCGAGGTGCTGGACACCAGTGCCGAGCGGATCGCCCGGATGCTCACCGCCGAGCGCCGGCTCGCCGCCGACGCCTCGCACCAGCTGCGCACCCCGCTCACCGCGCTCTCCATGCGGCTGGAGGAGATCACCGCCCTCGCCGAGGAGCCGGAGACGGTCAAGGAGGAGGCGACCATCGCCCTCCAGCAGGTCGAGCGGCTCACCGACGTGGTCCAGCGGCTGCTCACCACCCAGCGCGACCCGCGCAGCCCCACCGCCGTCGCCTTCGACCTGGACGAGGTGATCAAGCAGCAGGTGGAGGAGTGGGGCCCGACGCTGCGGGAGCAGGGCCGGGTGCTCTCCCTGGAGGGGCTGCACGGGGTCACCGCGGTCGGCACCCCGGGGACGGTCGCCCAGGTGCTGGCCACCCTGATCGAGAACTCGCTGATGCACGGCGCCGGGACTATCACCCTGCGGGTCCGGCCGTCCGGCACCTCGGCGGTGGTCGAGGTCCAGGACGAGGGCGCGGGCGTGCCGGCGGACCTCGGCAACCGGGTGTTCGAGCGCGCGGTCAGCGGGCGCAACTCCACCGGCATCGGTCTGGCCGTCGCCCGCGACCTCGCGGAGGCGGACGGCGGGCGGCTCGAACTGCTCTCGCTGAAGCCGGCGGTGTTCGCGCTCTTCCTCGGACGCAGCCACCAGGACTGAACGGGCCCGGGCCTGGCTAGTCGAACTGCGCGTCGCGGACCACGTCGAGGTCGGTGAAGGTGGGCGGGGCGTCGCAGAGCGCCACCATCTCGCGGAAGATCCGGTCGGTCTCGGGCAGGGCGGAGTTCTCCATCGCCGCCGCGTAGGAGGGGAACTCCACGATCTGCACCACGTGCGCGGTGTCGGAACGGTCGGTGCCGATCACCGCGTGGGAAGCGGTCCGCCTGCCCCGGGTCGCCTCGACCCAGGTGTCCAGCAGCCGGTTGAGGTCGTCGAGCCTGTCGGTCCTGCAGTCGATGATCTGGACGAACGTCATGGCGAGCCTCCTGGACCCCCTCGGCCACGATCGTCCGCCGGCCGTGCTCGCCCTCGGTAACCACTCTCCTCCGGCCGCGGCGGACGCGGCAAGCCCGGCGGACCCGGCAAGCCCGCCGGACACGGCAGGCCCCGGCGGCCGCGTTCGGGCTGCCGGGGCTGCGAGGAGCGAAGGGGGGTGCGAGGGGCGCGGGGCGCGGGGCCTACTCGGCCTTGGCGAGGCGGATCCGCTCGGTGGCCAGCATCAGCTCGGCCTGTGCGGCCAGCTCCTGGCCGCTGGTGGCGTCCACCGCCTGCTGGGCGGGCAGTCCGACGGGCTCCGGCACGGCCTTGAACACCCAGGTGCGGTACGAGACGAAGCGGAACACGGTGGCCACGGCGAGGCCGATCACCTTGGCGCCGATCTGCTCGTAGTGCGAGCGCAGGTCGAGTACGTACACCGAGAAGCCGAGGACGCCGGTCTCGATCAGCATGCCGATGCCGCTGTAGACCAGGAAGAGCGTGATCTCGCGCCTGCGGGAGGCGGCGTCGCGGTCCCGGTAGAGCCAGTAGCGGTAGCCCAGGTAGTTGGTCGCGATCGCGATCACCGTCGCGACGATGTTCGACCGGACCGAGGCCAGGCCCATGCCGTTGATGCAGACCCAGAAGACGGCGAAGTTGACCACCACGCCGCTCAGGCCGACGATGCCGAACTTCACGACTTCGCCCGTGATCCCACGCATCTTCTGTGCGAGCGGGGGGTTCGAAGCTGCGGTCGTCGCCATACCGGACTGCCTCCATGTGCCTGCGGGACGAAAGGGCCTGCCGCGACGGCGCGGCCACCCCTTGAGCCCTGCGTGCACGCACATGATCGGACCGCGCAGACCAGGACCTGGCCGTCCAGGCTACCCGCTTCCATCGAACGGCTCAGCCCCCAGGGCGACAGGTTGACATCTACGCGCGTCCGCCCCGACGGCCCCACCGGCGGCTCCACCGCCCCCGACCGGCCCGGATATCCTGGGCCGCGTGACTTCCCCGGGCAATGTGAATTTTCCAGTGGTGGGCATGATCGGTGGCGGGCAGCTGGCCCGCATGGCACACCAGGCGGGCATCCCGCTCGGGGTCAGGTTCAAACTCCTCGCCGACACGCCCCAGGACTCCGCCGCACAGGTGGTGTCCGACGTCGTCCTCGGCGACTACCGCGACCTCGACACCCTGCGCGCCTTCGCCGCCGGCTGCGACGTGATCACCTTCGACCACGAGCACGTCCCCACCGAGCACCTGCGGGCCCTGGAGGCCGACGGCATCGCCGTCCGCCCCGGCCCGGACGCGCTGGTCAACGCCCAGGACAAGGGCGTGATGCGGGCCAAGCTGGACTCCATCGACGTGCCCTGCCCCCGGCACCGGATCGTCGCCGACCCGGCCGACGTCACCGCCTTCGCCGAGGAGGGCTCCGGTTACCCGGTCGTCCTCAAGACCGTCCGCGGCGGCTACGACGGCAAGGGCGTCTGGGTCGTCGACGACGAGGAGCAGGCGCAGGCCCCGTTCCTGGCCGGCGTCGCGGTGCTGGCCGAGGAGAAGGTCGACTTCGTCCGCGAGCTGGCCGCCAACGTGGTCCGCTCGCCCAGCGGGCAGGCCGTCGCCTACCCGGTGGTGGAGAGCGTCCAGGAGAACGGCGTCTGCGCCGAGGTCACCGCCCCCGCGCCGGACCTCGACCCGGCCCTGTCCGACGAGGCCCAGCAGCTCGCCCTGCGGATCGCCGGCGACCTCGGCATCGTCGGCCACCTCGCCGTCGAGCTGTTCCAGACCCGGGACGGCCGCATCCTCGTCAACGAGCTGGCCATGCGTCCGCACAACTCCGGGCACTGGACCCAGGACGGCGCCGTCACCTCGCAGTTCGAGAACCACCTGCGGGCCGTCCTCGACCTCCCGCTCGGCGACCCCCGCCCGCGCGCCAAGTGGACCGTCATGGTCAACGTCCTCGGCGGCGACTACCCGGACATGTACCGCCCCTTCCTGCACTGCATGGCCCGCGACCCCGGGCTGCGGATCCACATGTACGGGAAGGACGTGAAGCCCGGCCGCAAGGTCGGCCACGTCAACGTCTTCGGGGACGACCTCGAAGACGTCCGCGAGCGCGCCCGCCACGCGGCCGCCTACCTGCGAGGAACGATCACCGAATGAGCCCCGCTTCGACCGCCCCCCTCGTCGGCATCGTGATGGGCTCGGACTCCGACTGGCCGGTCATGGAGGCCGCCGCCCAGGCGCTCGACGAGTTCGAGATCCCCTACGAGGTGGACGTCGTCTCCGCCCACCGGATGCCCCGCGAGATGGTCGCGTACGGCGAGAACGCCCACCTGCGCGGCCTGAAGGCGATCATCGCCGGCGCCGGCGGCGCGGCCCACCTGCCGGGCATGCTCGCCTCCGTCACCCCGCTGCCGGTCATCGGCGTGCCGGTGCCGCTGCGCTACCTGGACGGCATGGACAGCCTGCTGTCGATCGTCCAGATGCCCGCCGGCGTCCCGGTGGCGACCGTCTCGGTGGCCGGCGCGCGCAACGCCGGCCTGCTCGCGGTGCGGATGCTCGCCGCCTTCGACCCCGAGCTCACCGAGAAGATGACCGAGTTCCAGGCCGAGCTGAACAACCAGGCCACCGAGAAGGGTCAGAAGCTGCGCGCCAAGGTGGCCGGTTCCTCCTCCTTCGGCTTCGGCAAGTAATCCCCTGGTGGGGGTGGGGTAGAACAACCCGTATGACTTCTCGGACGGACTCCCCCACCCCGCTGGACCGCGCCCGCGCCCTGCTGCGCACCGCCCCCGTGGTGGACGGCCACAACGACCTCCCCTGGGCGATGCGCGAGCAGGCCGGATACGACCTCGGCGCGCTCGACCTCGCCGCCGACCAGAGCGACCGCCTGCACACCGACCTCGCCCGCCTCGCGGAGGGCGGGGTCGGCGCGCAGTTCTGGTCCGTCTACGTCCCCTCCTCGCTGGCCGGCGACCACGCCGTGAGCGCCACCCTGGAGCAGATCGACTTCGTCCACGCCCTGGTCGAGCGCTACCCGGACCGGCTGCGCCTGGCCCGTACCGCCGCGGACATCGAGGCCGCCCGCGCCGAGGGCCGGATCGCCTCCCTGATGGGTGCCGAGGGCGGCCACTCCATCGACTGCTCGCTGGCCACCCTGCGCGCCCTGTACGAGCTGGGCGTGCGGTACCTGACGCTCACCCACAACGACAACGTGCCGTGGGCGGACTCCGCGACCGACAAGCCGGTGGCCGGCGGGCTGACCCGGTTCGGCGAGGAGGTCGTCCGGGAGATGAACCGGCTCGGCATGCTGGTCGACCTCTCGCACGTCTCCGCCGACACCATGCGCGACGCCCTGCGGGTGACCGAGGCGCCGGTCGTCTTCTCGCACTCCTCCTCGCGCGCGGTCTGCGACCACCCGCGCAACATCCCGGACGACGTGCTCGCCCAGCTGCCCGCCAACGGCGGCGTGGCGATGGCGACCTTCGTGCCCAAGTTCATCCTGCCCGCCGCCATCGACTGGACCAGGGCCGCCGACGAGAACATGCGCGCCCACGGCTTCCACCCGCTGGACACCACCCCGCCGGCCATGGAGCGCCAGCGCGCCTTCGAGGCCGCCAACCCGCGCCCGATCGCCACCCCGGCCACCGTCGCCGACCACCTCGACCACATGCGCGAGGTGGCCGGCATCGACCACATCGGCATCGGCGGCGACTTCGACGGCACCGCCTTCCTGCCGGACGGCCTGGACTCGGTGGCCGGCTACCCCAACCTGGTCGCCGAACTCCTCGGCCGCAACTGGTCGGAGGCCGACCTGGCCAAGCTCACCTGGCACAACGCCGTGCGCGTCCTGCGCGACGCCGAATCGGCGGCGGCCGGGCTGCGCGCGAGCCGCCGCCCGTCCATCGCCACCATCGCGCAGCTGGACGGCCCTCAGGCCTGAAGCCTGGGGATCTCGATGGCCGGGCACCTGTCCATCACCATGGCGAGCCCGGCCGCCCGGGTCCGCCCGTAGGCGGCCTCGTCGACGACTCCCAGCTGGAACCAGACCGCCCTCGCCCCGGCGGCCACCGCCTGGTCGGCCACCTCCCCGGCCAGCGCGCTGTTCACGAACACGTCCACCACGTCGACCGGGAACGGCACCTCGGCGAGCGAGGCGTAGCCCTGCTCGCCGAGGACCGTCTCGGCCTTCGGGTGCACGGGCACGATCCGCTTGCCGTACTCCTGGAGCACCCTGGCCACCCCGTACGCGGCCCGGGCGGTGTTGGTGGACAGGCCCACCACCGCCCAGGTGTCGCCGGTGCGGGTGAGGATCTCGCGGACCGCCGCTTCGTCGCCGTAGCTCGTCATGCCGGTACCAACGACGTTCGCGGGCGCCGGATTCCTGGGCTCAGATGTTGGTGGCGTTGAGCTTGACCAGGGCCGTCGTGTCGTTGTCGTACGTGATCTCCAGTTCGACGACCCAGGCCTTCCCCCGGGGCCGGTTCCCATCGGTCTCGTCGCGGTTCCGGAGGGTCATTCCCCAGGTCTCGTCGCTGATCAGCCGGACGCGCGGGAACGCGGCGACCAGTCGGGCGGCCAGGTCGGTCCGGGGCATCCGGAACTCGCCGGTGTACCCCTGCTCCTGCCAGCCGCTGGTGTCCGTGCAGCGGGCCCCGGTGGCCTGCGCGGGCATGGATCCGCCCGCGAAGTCCACGACCTTCGAACAGTCGGCCTTGACGGGTTCGCCGGAGGCGAGGTCGTCGAGGGCGAGCACGAAGCGGCTCGCGAAGAAGAGCAGGAGCGCGGCGACCGCCGCGCAGCCGACGGCCGACCGGACGAACGACTTGCGCATGAAGGACCCCCCGGTCTTCGGACCACCGCGGACAGCGGGTGGCCCGATCCTCGCACGAGAGTTGAACATGTTCAAATACTTGGGTCCGGGAACGCGCGAGCGCCCGCCCCCGGGGTCGGGGACGGGCGCTCGGGAGCGGACTCGTCAGCTCGGGCGGCCCAGGGCGCGGTAGGTCCAGCCGGCGGCCCGCCAGGCCTCGGCGTCCAGGACGTTGCGGCCGTCGAGGAGGCGTCGTTCGGCGACCACGGCGCCGAGCGCGGACGGGTCCAGCTCGCGGAACTCGGACCACTCGGTGAGGTGGAGGACCACGTGGGCGCCCTCGGCGGCCTCCAGGGCGGAGTGGGCGTAGGTGAGGGACGGGAACATCTTGCGGGCGTTGTCCACGGCCTTCGGGTCGTAGACGGTGACCTGGGCGCCCTGGAGCTGGATCTGGGCGGCCACGTTGAGGGCGGGGGAGTCCCGGATGTCGTCCGAGTTGGGCTTGAAGGCGGCGCCGAGGACGGCGACCCGGCGGCCCAGGAAGCCGCCGCCGCACTGCTCGCGGGCCAGCTCGACCATCCGGGAACGGCGCCGCATGTTGATCGAGTCGACCTCGCGCAGGAAGGTCAGCGCCTGGTCGGCGCCGAGCTCACCGGCCCGGGCCATGAACGCCCGGATGTCCTTGGGCAGGCAGCCGCCGCCGAAACCGAGGCCGGAGTTGAGGAACTTGCCGCCGATCCGCTCGTCGTAGGCGAGCGCCTTGCTGAGCTGGGTGACGTCCGCGCCGGCCGCCTCGCAGACCTCGGCCATCGCGTTGATGAAGGAGATCTTGGTGGCCAGGAAGGAGTTGGCGGCCGCCTTGACCAGTTCGGCGGTCGCGTAGTCGGTGACCATGAACGGCACCCCGGCCGCGATCGGCTCCGCGTACACCTCGCGCAGCACCCGCTCGGCCCGCTCGCTCTGGGCGCCGACCACGATCCGGTCCGGCCGCAGGGTGTCCTGCACGGCGAACCCCTCGCGCAGGAACTCCGGGTTCCAGGCGAGTTCGGCGCCCTCGCCGACCGGCGCCAGCGCGGCCAGCCGCTCGGCCAGCCGGGCCGCCGAGCCGACCGGGACGGTGGACTTGCCGACCACCAGCGCGGGACGGGTCAGGTGCGGTGCGAGCTCGTCGATCGCGGTGTCGACGTACGACATGTCGGCGGCGAACTCGCCCTTGCGCTGCGGGGTGTTGACGCAGATGAAGTGCACGTCGCCGAACTCGGCGGCCTCCTGGGCGGAGGTGGTGAAGCGCAGCCGTCCGGTCGAACCCTCGTGCCCGGCCACGTGCTTGAGCAGCAGTTCGGAGAGCCCCGGCTCGTACATCGGGACGCGACCCGCGGTCAGCATGGCGATCTTGTCGGGGTCGATGTCCAGACCCAGCACCTCGAAGCCGAACTCGGCCATCGCGGCGGCGTGCGTGGCGCCGAGGTAGCCGGTGCCGATCACGGAGATGCGGAGGGTCACGGGTTCTCCTTGGATGCGGACGCGACCAGTACGGATGCCCTGATGCTATCCGCCCGTCGAGGGCGCGCCGGGATCACCTGCACGCCCGAGGGGCCGCCCTGAACGCTAGGCAGCCGCAGGTCGGCGCCCTAGGATCTCTACTGAACGGTAGTTAACCGCGGATTCGACTCGCACCGGGCGCCGATCGGACCTCGATCGGGCACCGGTCACTGAACGACGAGGCAGGCATCATGGCGGGCAGCGCAGGGGCGGCTGACTTCGATCTCTTCCGGATCTCCGAGGAGCACGGGATGCTCCGTGAGGCGGTGCGTTCGCTGGCCGAGGCGAAGATCGCTCCGTTCGCGGCGGA